>JAEZUC010000099.1 GCA_023443515.1 Bacillota bacterium | reverse complement strand
GCTATGGAAGGTACTTCATCAAATGGAGTAGCCACCTATGATGTGACTATAAAAGTAAATGAGACAAAGGGTCTTCTTGCAGGAATGAATGCCAATGCAAATATTATTCTTAACAAATCTGAAAATGTACTCAGAATCCCTCTTGAAGCAGTGACAAAAATGGGTGACAGATCTTTTGTAAGAATACTGTCAAATGGTGAAGAAGATCCGCAAGACCCGGGAAATTCGGGCCGCGGAGGAAACAGGGGCGCAGGACCGGGTAATGCCGGTGGTTCAGGAAATGGTCAATATCCAAGTTCCTCAAGACCCAGAATGTCAGCCGCAATTACACAGAATCAGGAATATTACAAGGACACTGTTATGAAACAAATTGAAGTGGGATTGAACAATGATGAATTTGTTGAAATAAAAAGCGGACTTGAAGAAGGAGAAATAGTTGTGCTTCCACCATTGGTTACAAACACTGTAAACGGAAATACCAATTCGCAGGGAGGTTTTGGCTTCGGTGGTTTTGGTGGTATGGGTGGTATGAACAGGCCAATGGGAGGAAACTTTGGAGGCGGAAACAGTAACAGAAGTCCAAACAGAACCTCCGGAGGAAATAACTCAGGCACAAACAACCCCGGCAGCAATGGGCAGGGTAATAATCAGGGAGTAAATAATTCAGGCGGCAATTCCGGCAGCAGACAGCCGATACCCGGAAATTAGGAAAAAATTATCGACCTGTTGAAGCAGGAATGTGGAGGGCTAAAGAGTAATGATACAAATATCCAACATGTGTAAGACATACCAAATGGGAGAAAACTTCATATATGCACTCAATAATGTCTCATTGCACATATATAAACACGAATTTGTTGCCATTGTAGGTCCGTCCGGGTCAGGCAAGTCTACATTGATGAATATGCTGGGCTGTCTGGATGTGCCTACAACCGGAAATTATGTTTTAGACGGTAATGAGGTCAGCAAGTTAAACGACAGTCAGCTTGCTGAAATAAGGAATAAGAAAATAGGCTTTATTTTTCAGGGCTTTAACCTTTTGAAAAAACTTACGGCTATAGAAAATGTGGAATTGCCTTTAATTTACCAAGGAGTAGGTCACAAGGAAAGGCATAAAAGAAGTGTAGAAGCATTGGAACTGGTGGGACTGGGAGATAGAGTTCACCACACACCAAATGAATTGTCAGGTGGTCAGCAACAAAGGGTTGCAATAGCGCGAGCACTTGTCAGTAACCCACCATTGATTCTTGCTGATGAACCTACGGGAAACCTTGATACCAAATCAGGTACGGAAATCATGAAAACCTTAAATGAACTCCATCAAAAGGGAAATACAATTGTGCTGATAACCCACGATAATAATATAGCTGCCCAAGCCCAGAGAATTGTGAAAATTCAGGACGGCATGATTATTGGGGATAAGGAGGCGGTGTAGATGGGCTTTTTACAAGCCTATAAAATGGCTTTAAAGAGTATTGCCGGGAACAAGGTGAGATCATTTCTTACAATGCTTGGAGTAATAATAGGCGTTGGGTCAGTTATAACAGCTGTGGCATTTGCTCAAGGCAGTACAAAAAGTATAACAGATTCAATTGAAGGATTGGGCAGCAACCTGATTTCAATAAATATATCGGGAAGAAACAGCAATAGAAATATAACATATGATGAGATCAAAACATTTGCAGACGAAAATTCCAATAATATAAGTATGATTGCCCCTGTTGTTAATGGCAGTATGACTTTAAAAGCAGGTACAAAAAGCAGAAATTCAACGGTGATTGGAACCAGCGAGGAGTACGAGTATATTAGAAGCAGGCATGTACAGTCAGGGCGTTTTATTTTATCCTTTGACAATGATTACAAGCTGAAAACCGCAGTAATAGGAACGGCTGTTGCCAATGACCTGTTTGAAGGACAGAATCCTGTGGGACAGACAATGAAAATAAACGGCCAGGTATTCAAGGTAGTAGGAGTATTACAACAGATTGACGGTGGGCAGGATTCTTCAAGTGACGATCAGGTAATTATCCCTGTTACTGTTGCACAGAGATTAGGCAAAAACAGCAGAATATCAAACTTTACGGTTCAGGCTGCGGATGCAGCTTCTGTAGAAATTGCTATGGCTAAACTTAATGTATATTTGACCGGAATTTATGGCAGTACTGCTGCATTTACCGTAACTAATCAAGCGCAGATGCTCTCCACTCTGAATTCCATCACAGATACGCTTATGGTTGTACTAGGAGGTATAGCAGCCATATCCCTCATAGTAGGCGGAATCGGAATTATGAACATAATGCTGGTTTCGGTTACAGAGAGGACAAGGGAGATAGGTATAAGAAAAGCAATAGGTGCCAAACGGAAAAACATAATGATTCAGTTTTTAATAGAGGCAGTTATGATAACAGGTATTGGCGGAGCCTTGGGGATTTTAATCGGGTTATTCTGTATACGGTTTATAATAGGAGGTTTCCACATAACTACCCCGGTATACTCACCCTTCTGGATGATGCTTTCATTTGGAATATCACTTGGGGTCGGTGTAATATTCGGAATGTTTCCAGCGTACAAAGCTGCCAGACTTAACCCTATAGACGCCCTTAGATTTGAATAGAAAAAACATATCAGGAGGTAAAAAATGATTAAAAGAATACTTGCATTAACCTTGACTGCTATCATATTATTGTCAACCATTACATTTGCTGCAACCACAACGTCCCAAACCCTTTGGAAGGATTCTTTAGCCGAGCTTAAATCCTTGGGAGTGGTTACTGATTCAGACATAAAGACAACGGGAAACATATCAAGAGCAATATTTTCAAAGATTATTATAAATGCCACGGGGAACATTGAAATGGCAAAATCTATGGCAGGATCTTCAACATTTGCCGATGTTTCAACAAAATCGGCATACTGCGGGTATATAAATGCTTCAGTCAAAAAGGGCTATATGTCTGCATTAGCTGACGGGAGCTTCAAACCCAATAATGCACTGACGATGGCTCAGCTATGTACTTCGGTAATCAGGGCTTTAGGTTATACAGATGACGATATTGTAGGAGGATGGCCTACAGGATTTATAGAGAAAGCTGCGAGCCTTGGAATTACAAAAGGGTTTACCTTGAAAAGCGGTGATTCAGTTCCTGTAACAACCGCAATAGTTGTTGTTGACAGAACGATGAATACATACACAAAAAAAGTAAATCCCGGAGACAGCGACAAAACACTTAAAGATTCTGTTGGACTGGCTGATGACCAAAGTAATCTTATATATGGAAAACCTGAGGTTGCACTTAATTTTAAACCCGGCTCCAATAAGTTGGGCAGTATAACTTTTAATACGAATCTACCTTTATTGAGAAATACGGTAAATAACTCGGTAAGTCCTGCTGAAAGCACTATAGGGGAATCTATAACTTTAAATGATATTAAAGACAAGGATGTTGTGTACCCGGTCTATAACAAGCTGAATGTCCTGATTTACTATCTTGTTGTAGACAATAAGGTTGACGGTCAGATTAAAAGTATACTGCCAAGCAAATATGCACCCAAATCAATAAAAATAAACAATGCGGAATACCAGATTGGGGATTATGCAAACCTGAACAGGTTCAATTCATCAAAGGGAGCCTTTAAGGTGGGAGATACAGTATCAGTAGTTTTGGGGTACGACGGAAAAGTTGTAGAAGCGTATTACACCGACAATTCGGATAATAAGGATTATGCATTTGTGGTAAATACCTCAACAATAGTATCAAAGGATGCAGCAGACTACGGAAAGATTTATTATACTGTGGATTTAATGCATGTAGACGGTACTACAAAGACCTATAAGGTAAAAGAGGACCCCGGACAATACAAGTGGAGGTTAGTAAAATATTCGGCTGTTACGGATGATACAATAACTCTGATGAACCTTAATTATATGACTCCAACCGATGTTACGGTAGATAAATACGAAAAGAAGATTAATCAAGGCTATGCTGCAGACAACATAAAAATATTTAGTTACACGGATTCTACAGTAAGACTTGTGAACTTAAATGATATTCCAAACGGAATACTAAAGGCGGGAAAGGTACAGTTTATAGGGACTACTGGTGCTTTTTCAGATATCAATTTAATGCTTATAAACGATGTTTTTGAAGAACAGTACAAAAATTGTGTAGTCCAGAAAATACAGGTTCCTGACGGAAGGGTAAATTCATACACCTATACTTTAATATCAGGCTCAAACAAGTACACATATACTGCAAAAGCTGAAATACCGGGAGCAATTGTTGGAACAGTTCTCAAAATGAAAATGTATAACAACAGTATCAACTCCTTTGAGCAAATTAAAGACCCGGAGGCAATGGGGTGGTTTGTTCAAGCAGTGGACAGCAAACGTATTATGCTGAATAACTGGGTATATATGTTCAACCCGGATATGACAGTATATGTAATAGACTACGCAGGCAATATTAATACTAAAAAAGCGGCAGATATTATCACCGGAACTAATGCAGGGTATACGTCTGTGAAACTGTATTGTGACAGGCCTCTAAATAACGGAGGAAAGGTTCAGACAATAGTCATCAGTATGAAATAGGTTTAAATATAGAAATAAATTTGAAACAAAAAGATGTAATCCTGTAGGACACACAGGATTACATCTTTTTTATGGCGTAAAAAAAGAAAAAAATTTTCCATGGAAAAATTGTATATATTTGCTCATTTTACTAATAATAATATCAACAATAGCTTGGAGGTGAAAAAATGCATTCGGATTCAGATACTTCTGAATGGGATAAATGGAAATCAAGCCTGGGAAAGGTAGTGAATACAGCAGAGGCAGCAGGTATGTCAGAAAGAACAGTTGACAGTATTGCATACAGAGTCGGTAACGTACTTAATGCAGTTGTTGATCCGAACAATGTTCATCAACGTGTTTTGAGGGAACTGTGGAAAGTAGGAGATGATGAGGAAAAAAAGACACTTGCCAATATGATTGTGAAATTGGTAAAAAGCGATTAGTAATTATTTTTAACGCCTTATGATCCTATACAAGAGGATTATATATAAATAAAAAACATTATATAGGAGGAAACTTTTATGAAAAAGATTTTAGCATTAGTTATAACCTTGGGTTTAGTTTTAAGTATTGCAGCATGTAATAAGGCCGCTACACCGGGACCTTCAACAACATCACCATCACCGACTTTAAAGACACCGACCACTACATCACCTACAACACCGACATCACCTGCTCAAACTTCTCCATCACCTGGAAAAGCAACCCCATCACCAACAACTACTACTCCTACAAAATCAGCTCAGGCAGGAAGCTATAAGGATGGAACCTTTTCTGCAAAAGGTGATCCATGGGAAAATGGACAGGAAGAAGCTATGGTAACAGTTAAGGACGGTAAAATTTCTGATGTATCACTAAAAAGATTGACCAAGGATGGTAAAGCTGAAGTTGATTACAGCTTGTTTGACGGTAAGGTTCATAATGGAAAACAGTACCCAAATTTGAAGGAATTTAAAGAAACAATGGCAAAGAAAATGGTTGAAAAACAAAGTGCACAGGTTGATACTATAGCAAGTGCCACATTGACAACAAAGAATTGGACAGTAGCAGCACAGAGAGCACTTGATAAAGCAAAGAAATAGAATAATAAAATCCGGGTGTATAAACATGTATATATTCCCGGATTTTTTTATGGAATAATTGTATAATTATGCATATTGCATTTTTATTATAAAACGAGTTAAAATAAAATAATAAAACTGGCAGAGTAGATTTTTGTGCGTTAAGTGCCGGGAGGACGGGAAGTTGCCTTTCGGACGAAAAACAATAAATTTTATTGTTTGCGGTGCAAATATCGCATTCCGCTGCCACTAAAAGAGAATACCTCTTTTGTGTGGCTTCAAGTATTTTAAAAGGGGCTTTTTATTTTGCCCTGCACATTAAAAGGAGGTATACATAGTGTACGGAAATGTCAAAAAAATGGTTTTGGCAAGTCTTTTTATTGCCATTGAAATTATCACTACAAGATTTTTATCTATTCAGACTCCCATTATAAGAATTTCACTGGACTTTATCCCTTTGGCCTTATCAGCAATTATACTTGGCCCTTATACAGCCGGAATAGTAGCTGCTATAGCAGATATTTTCGGTATGTTGATTTTCTCTAGAGGAGGAGCCTACTTCCCGGGCTTCACATTCAGCTCATTTGTATCGGGTTTCTTGTATGGAGTCATACTTCACAAAAAGAGAATAACTCTCAAAAGATGTTTTTTTGCAGTTATCACAGTATTGATTGTAATTTCCGTGGGGCTAAATACCATCTGGCTGGTGATTATCACAAACAAGGGGGCATTTGCCATTTTAAGTGCCAGAATAGTTAAGGATATGATAATGTTGCCCATACAAACGTTTTTAATATATTATGTATGGCGTACAATTGAATCTACAGTAAAAAGTACTTTAATATTTAATAAGACTTTTTAAAAGCTATTACGTATTTATTATAAACGATAATTAGGAGTTGAGGAATTTTGAAAAAAAAGCTTATTTCGTCCATTGCATTTATATCTATAGTTAGTATGCTCTTTGTGACAGCCGGGTGCGGTGTAAGGATAAACGGTAAGGACTATACAATATTCAAAGCAAATAATGAAGATAACAATAATAAAAATACAGTCACTACAGAAGAAGCTGCCGGAAATAATGAAAGTGAAACGGCAGAGGGAAACACTAAGATAGTTGAGGATATAGGGAACGGAGATGTTCTGAACATTCACAATAATGCCGGGAACATTACTATTAAAAAGTCTGATGATACTAAGCTTGTTGTTGAAATTCAAAAAAAGATTAGGGGAGTATCCTCTAAAGAAATAAAAGACGTTTTCCGTACTATGAATTTGAGTTTAGAGAGAGATGGGAAGGATTTAAATGTAGTACTGAAGACAAAAAACGGTAAGGATTTCTGGGACTGGAATAAACTTGATTTAGAACTTTTAAAATGTAGTATAAACTATATCGTATCGGTTCCCGAAGGAGTAAAGGCAATAAATGCCGAGACAGGAGCGGGCAATATTGATATTAAAGAAGTATCTGCTATGATTACTGCCAATACAGGAGCCGGAAACATTGAACTTGATCGCGTTTCGGCAACCGAAGAAACAACACTGGAAACTGGTACAGGCAACGTAGATTTTGACGGAGATATAGACAAAGTTACTTCTTTCAGAGCATCAACAGGAGTTGGAAATGTTAGATTGAAAGTGCCTGAAAATACAAAGATGTCTCTTAGTGCAGAAACCGGTCTGGGACATTTATCAGGTTTCTTTGTAGATTCAGATGAAAAAGTCAAAAATAGTTTTAACGGAGACATAAATGGAGGCGGCCCGGAGGTAAACGTAAGCACGGGTGTTGGGAATACAGAAGTTGACAGACAATAAAAAAATGCCGTTCATAACTTTGTATAGAGGTATGAACGGCATTTTTTATAAATAAACTCTTATAAAACTGCTTTTAGTGAAAGCCATAAAATGTCACAAAGCTCGCAGTTATTATTTTCACCTGAATATATTTCAGGCAACGAAGCATTTTTTGCCATATCAAAGTTTTTATCATCAAAGGCAACTGACAAAGAAAACTCACAGTCACCGAAGTTCTTCCGTTCCAAGATATCTATCATTTGTCCTATATCCAACAATGGCAGACAATCCTGCTTACTAAAGGATTCAGGCCTTTGAAGCTCAAAGCTGAAATCTTCATCGATAGAGAAGTCTTCTGAAAAGTCATCATTAAGGGTATCCTCGGTATCTTCAACGGAACCTTCTGCACAAGCCTCATTTTCCTCATTTTCCGTTACTGTGAAGAGATTGTCAGGCAAAAATTTCATATCGTATAGAATTATATCATTACGCTTGGTTATGTTGAGTCCTCCTATAACAAATGTTATTTGCTTGTATTTTTCTTCGGCGGCATCCACACAGACATTGGCAACAGCAACATCATACGCCTGTGGAATCCACAAATCACACAGATTTTGCTTTTGTTCAACTGTCAGTTCCGCAAGATCATTTTCAGTTATTCTAAGTTTCATACTGTTTTCCTCCGCTTGGATAAGCTTAATATTACGGAAAATTGTACCAATTTACCCGTAGGAATATTATAATATAAACTTTGTTTCTTGTCATAAATATTTTATTTTTAGGCGGTATAATACACCGTACAGCTTTAAAGTTAGTTTATAACACTTGACAGAGAACACAAGTTTGATAAATAATGTTTAGGTGGATTAATATACAAGTATTTTATGGAGGTTTTACAAATGACAAAGGAAATAAGAAAGAACGAATATGGTAATGAGAGTATTTCATCACTCAAAGGAGCTGACAGGGTAAGACTTCGCCCGGGTGTTATATTCGGTTCGGACGGGTTGGATGGCTGTGAACATTCTTTCTTTGAAATTTTGTCAAACTCAATAGATGAGGCCAGGGAAGGCCATGGTAATGTTATAGAAGTCACAAGATTTGCAGACAAATCAATAATGGTTCAGGACTGGGGAAGAGGTTTGCCTGTTGATTACAACACCAAAGAGGAACGTTTCAATTGGGAGCTGGTTTATTGCGAACTGTACGCAGGAGGAAAGTATCAGAATAACTCCGGTGAAAACTACGAGTACAGTCTTGGCTTAAACGGTCTTGGAGCGTGTGCAACCCAATACAGCTCAGAATATTTTGATGTTACTGTATTCCGTGACGGATACAGATACGACCTTCACTTTGAAAAGGGTGAAAATGTCGGAGGCTTGAAAAAAGAAAAATGTAAATACGACAAAACATCTACTATTCAGAAATGGAGACCTGATATAGATGTTTTTGCCGATATAGATATTCCGTTGGAACATTATCAGACGGTATTAAAAAAACAAGCAGTAGTAAATGCAGGACTTAAATTTATATTAAAGGATGAAGAATCCGGGGAAACCTTTATTTACCTTTATGAGAACGGAATACTTGACTATGTAAAGGAGATAACAAAAGATACAGGGTTTACTGATATTCAGTATTATGAGGGTTCTGCAAAGGGCAGGGACAGAGAAGACAAGCCGGAATACAAAGTAAAGATGCAGATTGCTTTTTGTTTCAACAATCAAACAAACCTTCTGGAATATTACCATAACTCCAGTTACCTTGAGTATGGCGGTGCCCCGGACAAGGCCGTAAAAAATGCATTGATATATGAAATTGACAAGTCAATAAAAGCAAGGGGAAAATATAACAAGGATGAATCAAAAATAACCTTTGCAGATATTGAAGACAGTCTTATACTCGTTGTCAATTCATTTTCCACAGTTACCAGCTATGAGAATCAGACTAAGAAATCAATAACCAACAAGTTTATTCAGGAAGCCATGACGGATTTCCTTAAACAACAGCTGGAAATCTATTTTATAGAAAACAAGCTTGAAAGTGATAAAATTATAGAGCAGATTTTAGTTAACAAGAGGAGCAGAGAAACTGCCGAAAAGACCAGAATCAATATTAAAAAGAAGCTCAGTGGCAATGTGGATATTTCCAACAGGGTAAAGAAGTTTGTTGACTGCCGTACAAAGGATATAACCAAAAGAGAGATATATATAGTTGAGGGAGATTCTGCACTTGGAGCATGTAAATTGGGAAGGGATGCGGAATTCCAGGCTATTATGCCTATAAGAGGAAAAATTCTTAATTGTCTTAAGGCCGAGTATGACAGTATTTTTAAAAATGAAATAATTACGGATTTATTAAAAGTACTCGGATGTGGGGTGGAAATCAAATCAAAGCATAACAAGGATTTAAATACCTTTGACTTAGCAAATCTTAGATGGGATAAGGTAATTATCTGTACAGATGCGGATGTTGACGGTTTCCAAATTAGAACGCTGATTCTGACCATGCTTTACAGGCTTGTTCCAACACTTTTGAGTGTTGGTAAGGTATATATAGCTGAGTCACCTTTGTTTGAGATTACCTGCAAAAACAAATCCTACTTTGCGTATACGGAAAAGGAAAAAGCAGAAATTCTTGCAAAGCTTGAAGGCAGTAAGTACACTATCCAACGTTCAAAAGGACTTGGAGAAAATGAGCCCGAAATGATGTGGCAGACAACTATGAATCCTGTTACAAGACGATTAATAAAGGTAATGCCAAGTGACGTAGAGAAAACTACTATGATGTTTGACATACTCCTGGGAGAAAATCTTCCAGGCAGAAAACAGTTTATAGAGGATAACGGCAGTAAATATCTGGATATGATAGATGTCAGCTAATATAAATAGAATTACTGCACTTTAAATATATAGAAATAAAGGAAAGAGGCAAAAAATGACTCATAAAAATCTGGTTGAACAAAATATTACAGAAACTCTGGAAAGTAATTATATGCCCTATGCCATGAGTGTTATAGTTTCCAGAGCCATACCTGAAATTGACGGGTTTAAACCTTCCCACAGAAAGCTTCTGTACACTATGTATAAGATGTCTTTGCTGACAGGGGCTAAAACCAAGTCTTCCAACATTGTCGGACAAACCATGAAGTTGAATCCCCATGGAGATATGGCAATATATGAGACAATGGTAAGAATGACCAGGGGTAATAATGCTTTGCTTCATCCATTTGTAGAATCAAAAGGTAACTTCGGAAAGCAGTACTCAAGAGATATGAAGTTTGCAGCGCCCAGGTATACCGAAGCCAAGCTTGACAAAATATGTGAGGAAATTTTCAAGGACATTGATAAAAATACAGTCGATTTTGTTGACAACTATGACGGAACAATGAAAGAGCCTGTTTTGTTGCCAACTACTTTTCCAAGTATACTGGTAAATGCCAATCAAGGCATAGCCGTTGGAATGGCCAGCAATATCTGCAGTTTCAATCTTGAAGAGATATGTAAAACAACATCAGCACTTATAGATGATGAAAACATTGTAATTGAAGACTATCTTAAAGCACCTGATTTCTCATCAGGAGGACAGCTTATATATTCCGCAAAGGAAATAAGGGATATATATAATAACGGCAGAGGCAGTTTCAAGGTTCGCGCAAGATACAAGTACGATAAGGAAAACAATTGCATTGAAATTATTGAAATACCTTATACAACAACGGTTGAGGCTATTATCGACCAGATAATCGAGCTGATAAAGGGTGGTAAAATCAGAGAAATAACCGATGTCAGGGATGAAACGGATTTGAACGGTCTGAAGGTGACCCTTGACCTTAAAAAGAATACTGATCCGGACGTACTGATGAACAAGCTGTTTAAGCTTACTCCGCTCCAGGACAGCTTTAACTGTAATTTCAACATTCTCATACATGGACGACCCAGAGTAATGGGGATCAGAACTATTTTGAATGAATGGCTGTCCTTCAGAATCGACTGTTTGAAGCGCCAGATACTTTATGATATAGAAAAAAAGAGCGACAAGCTTCATTTGTTAATGGGCCTCAAAAAAATACTCATGGACATTGACAAAGCAATTAAGATTATCAGAGGTACTGAACAGGAAGCAATGGTTGTACCAAATTTGATGGGTGGCTTTGGAATAGATCAGATACAGGCTGATTACATAGCAGAAATTAAGCTGAGAAACCTTAACAAGGAGTATATACTAAACAGGGTAGGGGAGACGGATAATCTCGTAAAAGAAATAGCTGAACTTAAAGACATCTATGGAAACGAAAAGAAAGTAAAAAAAATAATCCAGAAACAGCTTGGTGAGATAGCTAAAAAGTTTGGAAAACCAAGACGTACTGAAATCATAAGCGATGAACAAGTTGAGGAAATAACTACTGAACACTTTATAGAAGACTATAACCTGAAGGTATTCCTTACTGAACACAACTACCTCAAAAAGATACCATTGGTTTCTCTGAGAGCAAACCCTGAACATAAGCTAAAGGATGATGATACCATAGTTCAGGAGGTGGAGACGCATAACAAGGCTGACTTGCTGCTGTTCACCAATAAATATAACGTATATAAAACAAAGATTTATGAGATACCGGATTGCAAAGCAAGCAGTCTGGGAGAATACCTAACCAATTTTCTTGGTCTTGATACCGACGAAAAAATAATTTACATTACAGCCACTGACAATTACGAGGGATATATGCTGTTTTTCTATGAAAATGGCAAGGGTGCAAAAATTGATCTTTCAGGGTATGCTACCAAGACAAACCGCAAAAAGCTTGCGAATGCTTACTACAATGGTTCGCCACTTATAAGAATGTTTTTTGTAACCGAGGATATTGAACTGATTGCGATAAGTAGCATTAACAAGTTACTTGTGTTTAATACAGATAGTATTAATGTTAAAACAACAAAAAACTCACAGGGAGTTCAGATTCTTACGTCAAAGAAGGGCAGTACCATGACAGGAATCAAAAGACTGGATGAAATGACATTGTCTAATATTGATTATTACAGAACAAAAAATATTCCGGCAATAGGTTGTTACATTAAAGAAGAGGACAAGCCTGAAAAACAGATGAGTCTTGATTTGGAATAAAACGAAAAAGTATCTAGCCTGAGGTTAGGTACTTTTTTTATATTACATTTATGTACATCTTTCATTAAGAATACATGACATAATTGACATATATGGTAACCTAGTGCAATAATGGTAAAACAAGTAAATATATATAGTATTTATCATAGTTGAAAGGTTACGAAGTATATGTTAAAAAAAATCACAGAAAGAACATTAATATTATTTTGTTTAGTGTATCTGATAATCATATCTATCTGGAATTTTATATTTGTAATACAAAATAAAGCGTCGGTCTATATTTTCCCTTTAGAGCTTTTTTGTATATGTGTGTGTTTAGTAGTTTATAGACTAAAGGCAAATAAAAGAATATTTGCAATACTATTGTTTATTATGGCTTTCTGTCTAAAAGGCTTTGTTGCGGTTCGTTATAATGCAATTCCACAATCAGATTTTAAATTAATTTACAATGCAGCAGTGAAGCTGGCACAAGGCGATTTTTCTTTTGCAAATACAACGTATTTCCGATTATGGTCATATCAGACGGGAATTGTTTTGTATTATGGTTTTCTTCTTAAACTTGGCCTTAATGTGATTGGTCTAAAAGTATGCAACTGCTTGTTTATAGCAGGCGTTAATGTACTGATATATATGATTTCAGAAAAGCTTGTTGGTGATAGGTACGGAAGACTTATATCTGTAACGTACCTTTTTTACCCTGCTGCATTTTTCTTGTGTTCCGTGCTTACAAACCAGCATGTATCCAATTTTTTTATATTGCTGGGAGTTTACCTGTATTTGTTCAGAAAAACCAAAACTGTAAGCAATAGTGTATTGTCAGCTGTAATGATTGCTGTTGGAAATGCTTTACGTCCCCAGGGAATAGTAGTTGTTGTCGCATTTATTATTTGGGCGGTAATAGAATTATTACACAAAAGCGCTGATAAAAAAGTGAAGGTGAAAACAATAAGTATTTTTAGCTTTGTGGCGGTTTACTTACTTGTAGGAAAAAGTATGTCCTTGGCAACTCAAATTTCAGGCGTAAATCAGAACGGGCTGGAAAACAACTTTCCCTTGTATAAAATAGTGGTGGGCTTAAACAATGAGACTGCAGGTCTTTATTCCAATGAGGACGCTGTAAAACTTGTTTCAATCAAAGATAGTAAACTCAGAAACCAACTGGCTTTAGAAATCATAAAAAAAAGGCTTACAGATAGAGAAAAAATAAAAGATTTAATGATTAGAAAACATGAAAAAATGTGGGTAAAAATGGATGGGTCAATCGATTGGGGTTTCAAATACTTAAATCAAAGTGGCATAACATTGTTGGGAAAGCATATTGAATATGAGAACTTTAAAATAAGAATATTGAAGCTGGAAAAGGTTTTTTATTGCTTCATATTTATTTTGGCGGTAATAGGAGTTTTGACAGAAATTAAAAAAAGAGAGTACACAAAAGGGTTTATCCCAATTTTATTAATTACCCTTGCCAATTTTGGAGTATATTCAATTATAGAAATTCAGTCCAGGTACCGGGACTTTCAAATGATTTTCGTTTTCATATTGGCGGCATCAGGAGTTAGGTATCTGGCATTTCTTACAAAAACAAGTTTGGAATTATGGCATAACAGAATATACTTGACAACAGTGGATAAAACTATAAAATAAGTATAGCTAAAAAATATATATTTTGGAAGGAATGCTGATATATGAACAAAAATCCTATTGTTACTTTTGAAATGGAAAACGGGAATACTATGAAGGCTGAACTGTATCCTGAAATTGCTCCCAATACCGTAAATAACTTTATTTCTCTTATAAATAAGGGCTTTTATAATGGTGTTATATTTCACAGGGTTATCCCCGGTTTTATGATACAGGGAGGAGACCCGGAGGGAACCGGAGTGGGCGGACCTGATTACAGTATCAAGGGAGAATTCTCAACAAACGGGTTTAAAAATGACTTAAAGCATGACAAGGGAGTTCTTTCCATGGCAAGAACAATGGTACCCGACTCTGCCGGATCACAGTTCTTTATAATGGTTGAAAAAGCACCTCACCTTGACGGTCAATACGCTGCATTTGGTAAGGTAATCGAAGGAATTGAAGAAGCTGATAGAATAGTAAGCGTAAAGACTGACTACAATGACAAGCCAAAGGAGCCTCAGGTAATGAAGATGGTTACTGTTGAAACTTTTGGTGTAGAATACCCTGAACCTGAAAAGGTATAAACTATTCAACAAAAAAAGCACTTTGTATCATGCCATTATGGTTTGATACAAAGTGCTTTTTGCTTAAAAATTAAGAATTACTGATTCTGTTTATAATTGTTCTTGCTGCAAGAACACCGCTGGCACTGGCTTGTGAAAGTCCTCTTGTTACACCGGCCCCGTCGCCTATGGCAAACATATTTGGAAGCTTGGTTTCAAGTTCATTAGTCAACTGAAGCCTTGAACTGTAGAATTTAACCTCTACACCATAAAGCAGTGTATCATAATTCGCCGTACCCGGAGCAATCTTGTCAAGAGCATAAATCATTTCAATGATATTGTCCAGATGTCTCTTGGTTAAGACAAGGCTTAAATCTCCAGGTGTTGCATTTAACGTCGGGTGAGTGAAACTCTGGCCCAGCCTGTGAGGGTTGGTTCTTGCGCCCTTGATTAAATCTCCGAACCTTTGTACCAGTACTCCTCCGCCAAGCATATTTGAAAGAGAGGCAATTCTCTTTCCGTATTGGTAAGGCTCATTAAACGGTGATGTAAACCTGTTACTAACCAGAAGTGCAAAGTTTGTATTTTCACTTCTAAGCTTTGGATCAGTATAGCTGTGTCCGTTAACTGTTACGATTCCGTCAACATTCTCTGAAACAACATGTCCGTATGGATTCATACAGAAGGTACGAACAAGGTCACCGTACTGCTTTGTCCTGTACACAAGCTTGGATTCGTATACAACATCGGTGATATGTTCAAATACCTTGGCAGGCAGTTCGACTCTAACTCCGATATCAACCTGATTATTAATAAGGTCAAGTTTTAACCTTTTACATTGTTGTGAAAACCACTCAGCTCCGGATCTACCGGGTGCTGCAATAAGATACTTGCAGTGAATGGTTTGTCCGTCGTGTAACTCTACGGCATAACCGCCGTCCTTGCAGGGTTCAATGTTCAAAACCTGTGTATTGCACATAAGTTCCAGACGTTCCAGCAGATAATTGTATAGTCTTTTAAGTATTTCAAGATTGTTTTCAGTACCAAGATGCTTTACAGATGCCTGCAAAAGGTGAAGATCATTTTCCAATGCTCTCTTTTCAATAGCTTTTGCTTCATCTGTATATGTGGAGAACATTTCCTTTGTTGCTCCGAATTCAACATTTACATTGTCAACATAATTGATAAGATTCATAACTTCGTCATCAGGCAGATAATCATTCAGCCAGCCGCCGAAAGCAGTTGTAAAGTTGAATTTACCGTCGGAATATGCTCCCGCACCACCGAAACCACGCATTATATCGCATGTTTTACAGCGGATACAGTCCTTTGTCCTATTAGCAACAATCGGGCAGGTTCTTTTAGTAATATCATGTCCCTGTTCAATCATCACTACCTTGAGTTGGGGATTCTGTTTAGTCAGTTCATATCCTGCAAAGATACCGGATATACCGCAACCGATTATTACAACGTCGTACATTGAATTGTTCATGTAAACCCTCCATATACAAAATGTCAGTTTTTTATTTTACAAATGGTAGCTGGTAGAATGTCTACCCAAATAATATATTATACATTACATAAACACAATAGTAAATGGAAAAATGTAATTATGTAACTTTCAGTTTAAATAATTGAATTAAAATATTAAAAGTGATATAATCTACACAAAATAAAAAGACAGTTCGTGACCATCCTGTCTAAAAACAAAACTATGGCGAGGCTGCCTGCTTTAATTGCAGGGCAGTATTTTGTTTTGTATAAAGGCTTTTTTAGGAACCTTGTCACGGCAATGGAGGTTAAAATGAATAGAAATATCAGAAGGTTAACGGTAGCAGCAATGATAGCAGCCGTGTATTTAGTTCTTACAATGCTTTTTTATTTAACAAGTTTTCAACCCCTTCAAAGCAGGCTTGCTGAAGCACTTACAGTGCTTCCTTATTTTACACCGGTAGCCATACCCGGCCTATTTGTTGGGTGTATTCTGGCAAATATCCTGGGAGGAAACGGAATATGGGATGTGGTTGTAGGAAGTCTTGCATCTCTTCTTGCGGCTTACCTTACCTATAAGTTGACCTATAACAAACCCAAGCGTAAATGGTTGGCGCCTCTTCCGGCAGTACTGGTAAATGCTGTAGCAGTTGGAATTATGCTTAGCGTACTTTCTGATTTGCCTCTTTTGGCTACTATCCTATCGGTGGGGGTGGGACAGGTATTATCTTGTTACGTCCTTGGATTACCATTAATGTTTCTTATTGAGAGAACAAGAAAAATAAACGAACTTTTTAAACATATTTCTTAAAAATGTTCACATTTGTCTTGATTTTTTCTTTTGTCTAATATAAAATAATTTTGTCGAAATACTATTAGTTTTGTTTAATTAAAAAATTTAAATACAGATATTTTCCAAATAATTGATTTTTTGTTTTTTTAACTATAAAATTAAATTAAGGAAAAGTATCCCGTATATTTTCGGTAATATGGTCCGACAGTTTCTACGAAGCCGCCGTAAATGGCTTTGCTACGGGTGTTCATCTTAGACATCGCACTTTGTCATAAGATTTTGAACTCCCAATCTCTGATTGGGAGTTTTTTAGATTTATGACGTAAGTCCGTAATGTTTAAATACTTATGGTATCTTCTCCAGCAGATATGGGAATTGGTATCATTTGTGAAGGTATGGATATTACTGCGATTAATGACATTTATATTACCGGAGGATAAGATGGAACTCTTAAAGCAGAGGATATTAAAAGACGGAAGAGTAATTGGAAACGACATATTAAAGGTCGATTCATTTCTGAATCACCAAATGGATGTAGCTCTTTTCAATGAGATGGGCAAGGAATTTTACAATCAATTTGCCCACAAAAAAATCACAAAAATTCTTACCATAGAAGCATCGGGTATTGGTATTGCCTGTATTACGGCACAATATTTCAATGTTCCTGTTATTTTCGCAAAGAAAACAGAATCAAGGAATCTGGACAGTGATGCTTATCTAAGTGAAGTTTTTTCTTTTACCAAGGGAAAAACCTATACAATCAGGGTTTCAAAAACCTATATAAATTCAGAAGATACCATTTTAATAATTGATGACTTTCTGGCTAACGGAAAGGCTTCTTTAGGACTTGCAAATATAGTAGAACAATCGGGAGCCAAGCTTGGAGGCATAGGTATAGCTATCGAAAAAGGTTTTCAGGATGGTGGAAAACTGCTGAGGGAAAAAGGCATTGATGTTAAGTCTCTTGCAATTGTCAGCAGTATGCAAAACGGAAAGCTTAGTTTTGCTGAATAGTTATTTGATGTTTCGCTTAAAGAAACATTAAAATATATAATTTTTATTAAAAAATAGGGGGATAACAAAATGAAAAGATTAACGGCGTTAATACTAACAATTGTATTTGTTTGTACGGCAATATTATCCGGTTGTGGATTAAGTGCGTCAGACAACAGTGAAAATTCATCATCTACCTCTACATCATCAGCTTCAACAGCATCAGGTTCAACGGCATCAGATGGTAACGGGTTAAAGGTAGGATTCATCTATATCGGATCGGTTGGGGATGTAGGATATACCTATGCACATGATCAGGGCCGCAAATACCTTGAAACGACGCTAAAGGATAAGAATGTAACAACTTTGACAATTGAAAATGTTCCTGAAACAGCAGAAGTTGAAAAAGCAATAAATAACCTTATTGATCAAGGCTGTAAGGCTATATTTGCTACTAGCTTCGGATATATGGATTTTGTTGAAAAAGCAGCTAAAGAGCATGCCGATGTTAAGTTCTTCCACTGCTCCGGATATAAATCAAATAGTACTAATTTCGTAAACTATTTTGGACAGATTGAAGAAGGAAGATATCTGTCAGGTATAGTTGCCGGATTAAAGACAAAAACAAATAAAATAGGATATGTTGCAGCAATGCAGATTCCTGAGGTTATAAGAGGAATAGACTTCTTTACACTGGGTGTTCGTTCTGTAAACCCGGATGCAGTAGTAAATGTAAAATGGACAAACACTTGGTACGATCCTCAGGTTGAAAAGGACGCAGCTACAGCACTTCTTAACGAAGGAAATGATGTTATAGCTCAACACCAGGATTCAACTGCTCCACAAATTGCAGCACAAGAAAAGAATGCATTTGCAATCGGTTACAATTCAGACAGTAGCAAGGCGGCTCCTAAAGCATACCTGACAGCTCCTATATGGAACTGGGGAGTTTACTATGCTGATCAGGTTCAGAAAATTCTTGACGGAACCTGGAAAGCTGAGAACTACCTTGGCGGAATGAAAGATGGAGTTGTTGATTTAGGACCAATGACAGATTTGGTTGATGCAGATATAAAGGCTAAGGTTGAAGAAGCAAAGAAAAAGATTCTTGACGGCTCTTTTAACGTCCTTGCAGGTCCTATCAAGGATCAGACAGGTGCGATAAAGATTCCTGAAGGAAAAGTTATGACAGTTCAGGAACAACAGTCTTGCAAATGGTTTGTTGAAGGTGTAAACGGTAAAATAGACAATTAATCAAGGGATTAGATATTATTGAAGTAATGACAATTTAGCAGTAGTTGATAGAACCGATTCAGTCGGTAATCGGCTACTGCTAAAAATTTAACAGGTAAATAATTATTATGAAAAGGTGATGCTGTGAATAACCAAGTGTATATAAAAATTGACAACTTAACAAAAACCTTTGGTCCTGTTGTCGCCAACAATAATGTGTGCCTTGAGGTAAAGAAGGGTGAAATCCATGCTTTGCTGGGGGAAAATGGTTCGGGCAAAAGTACATTAATGAACATGCTCTCAGGTATATACACCCCGGATAGCGGAAGTATATACATCAAGGGAGAACAGGTTACGTTCAAGACTCCTAAAGACTCCATGGCTATGGGTATAGGCATGATTCACCAGCACTTTAAGCTTGTAGAGGTATTAACTGCAAAAGATAATATTATAGCGGGACAGAAGGAAAGTTTCTTTTTAGGAAGCAAACAGCTTACCCAGAAAATTAAAAATATCTCTGAAAAGTACGGACTAGCAGTAGACCTGAATAAGAAGGTTTATAATATGTCGGTAGGTGAAAAGCAGACTGTCGAGATATTAAAGGTAATTTACAGGGGTGCAGAAATACTAATTCTTGATGAACCTACAGCAGTTCTGACTCCACAGGAAACAGAAGGACTTTTCAACATACTTAGGAAAATGAAGCAGTCAGGTTGTTCAGTTATAATAATTACTCATAAGCTTAATGAAGTAATGGAAATATCAGATAGAATAACTGTTTTGAGAAAAGGTGAAACGGTAGGTACTGTAAACAAAGAAGATACAAGTGCCGCTGAGCTTACAAACCTGATGGTAGGCAAAGCTGTTGATCTTTCAATTAATAGGGTTGAAAACAAAAATAATAAGACTATATTGGATATAAAAAATCTTACAGTAACAGATGAAGAAAATGTTAAAGCTCTTGATGCCATCAGCTTCTCCCTTTCAACAGGAGAGATACTAGGAGTTGCAGGTGTTGCAGGAAGCGGACAGAAAGAGTTGTGCGAAGCTATAGCAGGCCTATATCCCATCGCTTCAGGCTCTATAGAATACAAAGGTGAAAATATCGTAGGAAAAAATCCTCGTGACATAATCAAAATGGGTATAAGTATGAGCTTTATCCCGGAAGACAGATTAGGTATGGGGCTGGTAGCCTCTATGGGAATGGTTGATAACCTGATTCTAAAAGAATACCAGAATCAAAAGGGTGTATTTATAGAAAAGAAGACTGCAAAGAATCTGGCACAAAAACTAATCAATAAGCTGGAAATAAGCACTCCGGGAATCAATCATCCTGTACGTCAGCTGTCGGGAGGAAACATACAAAAAGTTCTTCTGGGCCGTGAAATAGAGTCAAACCCCGATTTGCTTATAACCGCATATCCGGTTAGAGGACTGGATATAAATGCTTCCTACACAATCTATGACCTATTGAACGAGCAGAAGGAAAAGGGTGTGGGTATACTCTATATCGGTGAAGACTTGGACGTTCTAATAGAGCTTTGCGATAGAATAATGGTTATCTGCAACGGCAGAATAACAGGTATTGCCGAAGCATCAAAGATAACTAAGGAGCAGCTGGGTCTCATGATGGCAGGGGAGCAGATGGAAAAGGTAATGGGGGTGGGAGTGTAATGTTCAGAATTATTAAAAGGACAGACCTTACAAAAAAACAATCGGTTTTATTCAGGGTCATTGCAGTATTTGGAGCACTTGTTGCCACCAGCATATTTATAATGCTCATAGGGTTTAACCCCATAGATGTTTATGTATCAATGCTGGACGGTTCCTTTGGCTCCATGTATAGATTCAAAGAAGCAATAATACAGGCTATCCCTCTGATTATTACCTCCCTTGGTATATCAGTAGCTTTCAGAATGAAATTCTGGAATATCGGAGCGGAAGGGCAGATAATAATGGGTGCTTTCGCTGCCAGTTATTTTGCTTTATATTATTCAAACATCCCTAAAGGTTTGCTGCTTTTATTAATGTTTGTTTCTGCGGCAATTACGGGAGGTATATGGGCGTTGATTCCGGCGTATTTTAAAGCAAAATTCGGCACTAATGAAACACTGTTTACCCTGATGATGAATTATATTGCACAAAAATTCCTTATGTTCCTGCAATATGGTCCATGGAAGGACCCTAATGCCCTTGGAGCAGGTAAAATTGCAATGTTCTCTGACAATGCCGCACTTCCTGAAGTTTTTGGAATTCATATAGGATGGATAGCTGCCATTGTGTTGGTAATTTTAATGTATATTTTTATAAATAAAACAAAAAGAGGTTACGAAATACAAGTAATCGGTGAAAGTGAAAATACTGCAAGATATGCCGGAATGAATGTAAAAAAGATAATCCTGTCTTCTATTTTACTAAGTGGTGCTTTGTGCGGTATAGTAGGTATGTTTCAGGTATCCGGTGTAAATCATACCCTTAGTTATCAGATTGCAAACGGGGTTGGCTTTACAGCAATTATAACAACTTGGCTTGCGGGGTTGAGTGCTCCTGTTATTGTAGTTGCATGTTTCCTTTTTGCAGTTCTGCAACAGGGAGGAACATATATTCAAACTGCATTTAGTATTCATGCATCAGTTGCTCAGATACTTCAGGGAATGATTTTGTTCTTTGTTCTGGGAAGTGAATTTTTTATTCAATACAAGCTTGTGCGCAACAGGAATATGGAACATAAAATCAGAAAGGAGGCGGCATAAATGAGTTTTGTAAATATGATTACATTTATTTTAGCCGGTGCCGTAACAGCAGGAACTCCTTTACTATTCGCAACCTTAGGAGAAATTATTACAGAAAAGGTTGGTCAGTTAAACCTTGGTGTTGAGGGAATGATGCTTATCGGTGCAGTTATAGGCTTTGGCGCTGCCTTGTCTACTGGTAATCCGGCAATTGGTATGATTGCAGGAATGGTTGCAGGAGCCGGAGGTGCATTGATTTTTGCATTTTTGACAATTACGTTAAGAGCAAACCAAATCGTTTCGGGTCTTTCCCTTACGATATTCGGTACAGGCTTTTCAAGCTTTTTAGGACAAAAGATGATCGGACAGGCTTTATCCGATTCAGTAAGAGACAGTTTCAAACCAATAAAGATTCCTTTGCTCGGAGACATTCCCGTCATAGGAAATGCATTCTTCCATCAGAATATACTTGTGTACGCAGGGTATGTGGTGGCTGTATTATTGGGGTTATACATGTGTAAAACCAGAATAGGCCTGAATATGAGAACTGTCGGTGAAAACCCGGGTGCTGCAGACACGGCAGGAATAAACGTTACTATGTACAAATACCTCCATATACTTTTGGGGGGTGCATTAAGTGGCATAGCAGGGGCATACATGTCAATGGTTACAGTACCGTCCTGGCAGGAGGGTGTAACGGGAGGAAGAGGTTGGATTGCGGTGGCCCTTGTTATTTTTGTAACCTGGAATCCATTTAAAGCTATGCTGGGGTCATATTTATTCGGTGGTCTGAGTATATTGGGTTTGTATCTACAAAGCCATGTACCTATTCCACAGAGTATTTTCGACATGCTTCCATATCTGGTTACAATAATAGTTCTTATTATGATTTCCATAAAAAAATCCAAGGAGAACCAACCGCCAAAAGCACTTGGGGAACCCTACTTCAGAGAAGAGCGATAGAATGAATAAGAGCCGTAAAGTCCATGTATCTTTGGTTTTACGGCTATAATTTTAAAATTCTCTGCTTCAATGCTTACATAATATAAATTCTGTGCTAAAATATGTTTAATGTTAATATTTTATTGTAACGGGGGTGATTCCGGCATGAATAAGATTTTAAGACTGGGAAGTTTATTTTTTTCAATCGTCCTTTTGATTTTTGGAATCCTGCGCATCAATTCAGGCCGGGTAAATTCAGGTGTATTTTATTTGGTAGCTGCAGTAGGCTTCTATATTATATATTATTCATATAAAAAATCTCAAAGTAAGGATTGAGTTGGAATTTTTGTGATAAAATACCTTGTTATCGGTTATGTTTTAAGATAAAATCTTTAGGTATGAAATAAAGGAGGATGTGTTTTAAATGGAACAGATAGAACAAAAGAAGAGGATTTTCAGTGGAGTTCAGCCTTCAGGAAATCTTACCATAGGAAATTATTTGGGTGCCATAAAGAATTGGATTCCTTTGCAGGATGAATATGAATGTCTGTACTGTGTAGTTGATCTTCATACACTTACAGTTCGTCAGAAACCTGCCGAATTAAGACAGAGAAGCTTGAATCTTCTGGCACTTTATATGGCCTGTGGTCTTGACCCCAAAAAAAGCATATTGTTTTTGCAGTCACATGTCAGTGCACATGCAGAATTAGCTTGGATTCTCAATTGTTACACATATATGGGTGAATTGAACAGAATGACCCAGTTTAAGGACAAGTCACAAAAACACGGTGACAACATAAATGCAGGCTTGTTCACATATCCTGTACTTATGGCAGCAGATATCCTTCTTTATCAAGCTGATCTTGTTCCCATTGGACAGGATCAAAAACAGCATCTTGAGATTACAAGGGATGTAGCCGACAGATTTAATAATATATATGGGGATACTTTCACAATTCCGGAAGCCTTCATACCTAAGATAGGTGCTAAGATAATGAGTCTTCAGGAACCTGAAAGGAAAATGTCCAAGTCAGACGAAAATGAAAATGCATTTGTTCTGATTCTTGACTCACAGGATGCCGTAATGCGTAAATTTAAAAGGGCCGTTACCGATTCAGAGCGTGAAATACGCTATGACGAGCAAAACAAGCCCGGTGTCAGCAACTTAATCAGTATATATTCTAGCGTTACCGGAAAAGGTATCACTGACATAGAAAAGGAATTTGAAGGAAAATCCTACGGCGATTTAAAAGAAACGGTAGGACAGTCGGTTGTGGATATGCTTGTTCCGATACAGCAGAAATTCAACGAGTTTTCATCTGATAAGGAACAGCTGAACTTAATTTTAAAGGAAAACGCAGAGAAAGCTGCTTACATGGCAAGAAAAACCCTTTCAAAAGTTCAAAGGAAAATTGGTCTTTTGCCTAGAGGTTAATATATATAAGGGATTCATTTCTTGTAGTATATTGAAATGACTCCCTGTTTTTTTAAGCAGAAACAATTTACCCATTTAGTTCAATGGAGGCTTACATGAGTTTAACAGAACTGATTTTGCTGGGGATAGGTTTATCTATGGACGCTTCAGCCGTATCAATATCAAATTCATTATGTATTAAAAAAATAAAAATAAAACATATTCTGCAGATGGCAATCATGTTTGCCTTGTTTCAAGGTATTATGCCATTAGTAGGGTACTATGCGGCAAATTCCTTTGAAACCGTTATAGAAAGGTTCGATCATTGGATAGCATTCATTTTACTTGCCATTATCGGTGGAAAGATGCTTCACGAATCTATAACTGCTGATGAAGAACAGGATTGCTCGTTATTTGCTTTAACCTTCAAAATGCTTTTAATACAGGCAATTGCAACAAGCATAGATGCGCTGGCGGTAGGGGTGAGCCTATCTGCCCTCAATGTAAATATTTTATATTCAATAACAATTATCAGTATTATTACTTTCATATGCTGCACAGTAGCAATATTGGTATCTAAAAGGTTTGGTAATTTATTGGGAAAACGCGCAGGAATAGTCGGCGGATTAATATTAATAGGTATAGGTGTCAAGATATTTGTACAGCATATGTTCTTCGGAGGCTAGATATATTTACCAAACATACGTTTGTTTTTCTTATGATATATGGTATAATATTTTTTATCATTATATAAAGAGGGATAAATGTTGCCGGTAATGAAGCAGTTTTAACTGATGTAACCGGCTGGTAGGTATAGAAAGGTTTGAATTTTATGAACAAATTTGAAGTAATTTCGCAGTACGAGCCAAAGGGTGACCAACCCCAAGCCATAACAAAAATCAGTAATGGAATACAAGAAGGGCAAAAACACCAGACACTTTTGGGGGTAACGGGCTCAGGTAAAACATATACAATGGCTAAAGTTATAGAACAGGTTCAAAAGCCTACTCTGGTAATTGCACACAACAAGACACTTGCAGCCCAACTTTGCAGTGAATTTAGGGAGTTTTTTCCCAATAATGTAGTTGAATATTTTGTAAGTTATTACGATTATTACCAACCGGAAGCGTATATACCGTCAACTGATACGTATATTGAAAAAGATTCCTCCGTAAACGAAGAGATTGATAAATTGAGACACTCAGCCACAGCTGCTCTGTTTGAGCGAAGGGACGTAATAATAGTTGCCAGTGTTTCATGTATTTATGGTCTGGGTGACCCGGAGGACTACACCGATCTGCTACTGTCTCTTAGAGTAGGTATGCAGAAGGACAGGGATGAAGTAATCAGAAAACTGGTTGATATACAGTATGAAAGAAATGAGATTGATTTCAGAAGAGGAAGGTTCAGGGCAAGGGGAGATGTTCTTGAGATATTCCCTGCAAACAGCTCCGAAAAGGTATTAAGAGTAGAATTTTTCGGTGACGAGATAGAACGAATCACCGAAGTAGATTATCTTACCGGCGAGATAGTCGGAACCAGGGATCATATAGCTGTTTTCCCGGCTTCCCACTACGCTACCACCAGACCTAAAATGGACCGTGCCATGGTAACTATTGAAAAAGAGCTTGAGGAAAGGCTGGAGCAGTTCAAGATGGAAGGCAAGCTACTGGAAGCTCAAAGATTGGAGCAGAGAACCAGATATGATCTTGAAATGATGTCTGAAATCGGCTTTTGTCAAGGGATAGAGAACTATTCTCGCCACATTAGCGGTCGTGAAGCCGGAAGTGCACCATATACATTGATGGATTACTTCCCTGATGACTATCTGCTTGTTATAGATGAGTCTCATGTTACGGTATCACAGGTGGGTGCTATGTACAACGGGGACCGTTCCAGAAAGGAATCCCTTGTAGAGTATGGTTTCCGACTGCCGTCAGCTTTTGACAACAGACCCCTTAAATTTAATGAATTTGAAGAACGGGTGAATCAGGTAGTTTATGTAAGTGCAACACCGGCTGCTTATGAAAGGGAACATTCTACTCAGATAGTCGAACAGATTATCAGACCTACAGGGTTGATTGACCCTGAGATTATAGTAAGACCCGTAAAAGGGCAGATAGATGACTTAATAGGTGAAATCAATGCTAGAGCAGAGAAACACGAAAGAGTCCTTGTAACAACCCTTACTAAAAAGATGGCGGAAGATTTGACGGACTATATGAAGGAGCTGGATATAAAGGTAAAGTACCTTCATTCCGATGTTGTCACTTTTGAGAGAATGGAGATAATCAGAGATTTAAGGTTAGGAGTTTTTGATGTTCTTATCGGTATCAACCTGTTGAGAGAAGGTCTTGATATCCCGGAAGTCTCACTTGTTGCCATACTGGACGCGGATAAGGAAGGTTTTCTGAGGTCTGAAACCTCATTGATACAGACTATAGGAAGAGCTGCCAGAAATTCTGAGGGCAAGGTTATAATGTATGCTGACAATATTACAGGTTCAATGCACAGAGCTATAAGTGAGACTAACAGAAGACGGCAGATTCAAATGGATTACAACAAGAAGCATGGAATTGTTCCGACTACCATTCAGAAATCTGTTAGAGATGTACTGGAAGCCACAAAGGTTGCCGAAGAAGAGGACAAGTATTATACAGGAAAGAAAGCGGCTCAAATGTCCGAACAGGAACTTGAAAAACTTATTGCTAAACTGCAGAAGGAAATGAAGCAGGCAGCAACTGATTTACAATTTGAGCGTGCAGCGGAGTTAAGAGATAAGATAGAATCACTCAGGGGGAAGTAATGAAACTACTAAGGCAGTTTTTAATTATACTAATTATTTGCTTTATTGGGGAAGTATTGAACAAAGTTGTGCATGTTCCGCTCCCGGGCAGTATCATAGGAATGATATTGCTTTTTATTTGTCTGATAACCGGAGTTATTAAATTGGAAAAAATAGACGAGATAAGCAAGTTTTTAATAGATCATCTCGCATTCTTTTTTATTCCGGCAGGAGTGGGACTGCTTGGTTACGCAGGGGTTTTAAAGAAAAGTATCCTTCCTATATTGATTATATGTTTTGTTACAACTTTTGTGGTTATGATTGTAACCGGTTGGACCATACAACTGATTAAAGGGAGGAAGAGTAAATGAAAGACATTTTAAGGTCACCTTTATTTGCGTTGCTTTTATCAATATTGGCCTATGAGATAGGTATTTTTATAAATAAAAAAACAAGGATAGCATTTTTCAATCCTTTAATGCTTGCAATAGCATTGGTTATCGGAACTTTATTGGCATTGGATATCCCACTGGAGGATTACAAGAGGGGAGGAGATTTTATATCCCTCTTTTTAACACCGGCAACAGTAATACTGGCTGTTCCATTGTATAAAAATATAAATTCCTTAAAAAAAGATTATGTTGCCATACTGGGTGGTGTAATCATCGGTTCAGTCACTGCAATTTTAAGTGTATGGGCTATGGCAAAGGCTTTCGGACTTTCTAAAGAACTGATTGCATCCCTGATACCAAAATCTATAACAACTCCCCTTGGAATCGAATTATCAACCCAATTGAAAGGAATACCCTCCGTAACAGTAGCCGCCATTATAATAACCGGTATATTTGGTGCTGTGTTTGCAGAATGGTTATTGAAAGTTTGTAAAATAACGGACAAAACAGCAAAGGGAATAGCTATCGGAACTTCATCCCATGCGTTGGGAACAACTAAGGCCGTTGACATTGGTGAAACAGAAGGAGCAATGAGCGGCTTGGCTATTGGGCTTGCCGGATTAGTAACGGTTATAGTTGCAACCATACTGTTTAAATTTGGATTCTTTTAATACAAGACAAGTTTCATACATGTTTGAATTATTTTCGTACAATATTATAGAAAATGTACTATAAGGAAGTGAAAATATGAAAAACATTTATGTTGTATTATCTTCAACTCCTACTATGATGGGAAAAATAATAAGGGTATTTACCAGAAGTTTTTATAACCATTCTTCTATCAGTCTTACGGAAAATCTCAACGAGATGTATTCGTTTGCACGCTATAGAGCTTCCAATCCTCTTGTTGGAGGATTTGTAAAAGAGTTCCCGGAAAGGTTTACTCTTGGAAAGCAAGAGGATGTTTGTATAAAGGTCTTCAGTATACCCGTAACAGAAGAGCAGTATGAAACCATTAAATTATTCATATATAAAATGAAAAATGACAGTGAAGAGAACATTTATAATTCTTTAGCTGCACTAGGAGTTCTACTGGGGTGTAAATTTGATACCTACAAGGCATATACATGCTCTGATTTTGTAGTAAGAACTCTTGTTGAAGGTAATGTTCTATGGGATACATGTACATCTAAAAATATTATTCCCGACGAAATTCATATGCTTCTTGAAAAATACGCTACTTACAGCGGTTGCTTAAACGCCTACAAGCCTATTACTGGTGTTAATTATGATGCAGAAGATTTTTTTGAAAAATCAGGCACTGTAAATGAAGTGGCATATACCTTATATCATTTCTACAGACTTATAAAGCGTAATATTGTGTATAGTTTCTATATAGCCTCAAAACTTTCACAGATAAATAAAATTTTTACAGTTTAGATTTTTATTCGACTTTCTAATCCTCATTGAATTTGATTACATTTATGATATACTAGTACTCAAATGAAATTTTTAGGAGGTTGCTTAAATAATGGAATGCCTATCAAAACTTAACTTTTGGTTGGATAATGAATATTTCGATCAAGACACAAAAAATGAACTTTTGTCCATAAAAAATGACGCCAAGGAAGTGGAAGACAGATTCTATAAAAGCCTTGAATTCGGAACCGGAGGCCTCAGGGGTATTATCGGAGCCGGAACAAATAGAATTAATATCTATACAGTGAGAGTTGCTTCACAGGGCTTGGCAAATTATATAAACCAATTGGGAAACCAGGACAAAGGTATAGTTATAGCATATGATTCACGTTTTATGTCACCGGAGTTTTCACTTGAAGCTGCAAAGGTATTCTGTGCAAACGGTATCAAAGCTTTCCTGTTTGATGAATTGAGACCTACACCACAATTATCATTTGCGGTAAGATACTTGAAAGCTGCTGCGGGAGTAGTTGTAACTGCAAGTCATAACCCAAAGCAGTATAACGGTTATAAGGTATACGGAGAAGACGGAGGACAGTTGTCCATTGACGGTTCTAATGCCGTTATATATGAAATTAATAAGATTGAAGACATTACAAAAGTTAACATAATTTCAAAGGAAGAAGCGATAAGTAAAGGCCTCCTTCAAATTATAGGCAGTGAAATCGATGATGCATATATCCAAATGCTAAAGAAATTAAGAATAAACAAGGATGCTGCTTCCAAGGTAGCAGATACTTTTAAAATCGTTTATACTCCACTGCACGGAGCAGGTAATAAGCCTGTAAGAAGAATACTTGCAGAAAGTGGCTTTAAGCATGTGCTTGTTGTCAAGGAACAGGAGCTTCCAGATTCACAGTTCTCAACTGTGAAATCCCCTAATCCTGAAGAAAGATCAGCCTTCGAGCTTGCCATCAAACTTGCGTCAGAAAATGATGTTGATTTAATTATCGGAACTGACCCGGACAGTGACAGAGTAGGTGTGGTTGTTAGGAAAGATGACGGAGAATATGCAGTCCTGACAGGTAACCAGACTGGTTGTCTGCTGTTGGAGTACATTCTGACGGCAATGAAGGAAGAAGGAAAGCTTCCTGATAACGGTTTTGTTGTAAAAACAATAGTTACAACTGAACTTGCAAGGGTTATAGCTGATTTTTATAATATTGAGTTGGTAGAGGTTCTGACAGGCTTCAAGTTTATTGGAGAACAAATCAAGCTCAGAGACGAAACCGGAAAACAGAAGTATCTGTTTGGTTTTGAAGAAAGCTACGGTTATCTTGCAGGAACTGACGTGAGAGACAAGGATGCCGTAGTTGCATCAATGCTTGTAGCGGAGATGGCTGCTTATTACAAGGCAAAAGGTATTTCATTGTATGACGCACTTATAAATGTTTATGAAAAGTATGGTTACTTTATTGAGGGCATCAGTTCCTTTACACTTGAGGGGAAGGATGGTGTTACCAAAATAAAACAAGCCCTGACAACCATGAGAAATACCAGATATGAAGCATTTGGAGGTATCAAGGTTAAGGCCATAAGAGACTACCAGAAGTCAGAAAGATATGTTTTAGGCGGAGATACAGAGAAAATCAATTTACCTGAGTCCGACGTTCTCTATTTTGAAATGGAGGACGGTTCATGGTTCTGTGTAAGGCCCTCAGGAACTGAACCTAAGATAAAGATTTATTACGGAGTATCTGACAAGACTCTTGAACTTTCTCAGGATAAGCTTGAAAGGCTTAAAGCGGGAGTTCTGGATGTCATAAAGCCACTTCTATAATTTAAGTTTAGCAAAGCCCTTAAAATAGGTGTTTATCACCTGTCTTAAGGGCTTTTTATCTAGGGAAGCTGGAAAACTGCAATTTCAGGAACTGAAAGAAAGCGAAAAGGAAATAGAACGTTCCCCAAACCTCGATTAATATAAACGATTATACCGTTGATTTTATGAAGTCCCTTTCTGTAACCCATTTTACAAAGCTGTTCCCTCCTTAAAATCCTGAATTCCAGATGAAAAGGCATCCATATCTGGCCTCCGTGAAAATGTCCGCATAGAAAGTAATGTGTTTTATCCTTGGGTAATTCAAGTACCATATCCGGGTTGTGGGAAAATACAATATTAATACTGTCCCCGGGGGTGGAATCTATATTTCCGAATGCTTTATCCAAATCTGGTTTACCCCTTTTCAAGTCATCGATACCAACAATATTGTAAGTAGTATTATTCTTATAAATACTTTTGAACTCATTGTTCAGAACAATGGCTCCGGTTTGTTCCAGTTGCATAATAAAGCCTTCTATGCCCTCTTTTTTATTGATAAGGGCTTTATGGTCATGGTTTCCAAGTGTAAGGTATACGGGGAAAATATCAGCGATTGCTTTTATTAAATTCAGGGTTTTAGGAATATCATCAGTTGTTTCAATATAATCTCCTGTGATGATAACTACGTCTGGATTAACGTCTCTCAAAGCACTTGTAATTTTCTTTATTCCTATATGAAGTTGCTTTACATGTAAATCGGATAAATGTGCAACTTTAAGACCCCTTGAGCTTTTACTAAAATTGATATAATTCTTTTTAAGCAGAGTTGTTTCAAAACGCATATAGATTAATAGAAGTACTGCAATGCATGTTATTATAATGTAACTCATTTATTTCTCCTGTTCCTTAAAGAGCATTTTTAAAGTAAGGTTATAAATAAGTATATTCTAAAAAATTTTATTTGTAAAATAAAACAAAATTCTGTTGATATTAATTGGGAAAAAAAGTATAATTATTTTGGTAGATACTATATTTTGTCACATCAAGTAACAACTGGGGTTAATTAATAGTCAAATCATAAAATACAACGTAATTCGGTAGTAGTGTAATTAAGCTTTAGATAATGTTTCTATTTTAATGTCCCGGAATACTAAAAAATAAGACCGTGCTGAAGCTGTTATGCCAAGGGGTATGTCTGGTTTAGCGCACGGTTTTTGCTGAAGAGGAAACAATGAGAAAGATTAATATTTCAAACTGCCAGGTAGGAATGACATTGGGGAAGGCTGTATATTATGATGGTTCATCAATGTTAATTGATACGGGAACGGTATTAACACCATCGCATTTAGCACAAATTGCCTCTCTGGGTATTACTGAATTGTATATTCAGGATAATTTTTCAAAAGATATAGTTGTAAAAGATGTAATTAGAGATATTACCAGAGTGGAAGCCATTCACTTTATGAAACAGACCATGGAGAAGTATAGTCTGGAAGGTATGCCACCATCCGGAAATATCATTTCGATTGTAGATAAAATTTTAAATGATATCCTTGATTCCGAAGAAATAATTGTTAATCTAATGGATATAAAGACCTTTGACGGGTATACTTTTTCTCACAGTGTAAATGTATGTATTCTGTCTTTAATAATAGGTATTAAACTAAAATTGGGACAGGCTGAACTTCAGGAATTGGGAGTAGGTGCACTTTTACACGATATTGGTAAAGTTTTGATACCTACAGATATACTAAATAAGAAGTCTTCTCTTTCAAATGACGAATTTGAAGTTGTAAAGCGCCATTCAAAGCTGGGTTATGATATCCTGAAAAATATACCGGGCATTAGTGATAAGTCAGCAATGGTTGCACTGAACCATCACGAGAGATGTGACGGAAAAGGCTATCCAATGGCTTTGCATAAGGAAGAGATTCATTTGTATTCAAAAATAGTGGCTGTGACCGATATATTTGATGCCTTGACCTCGGACAGGATATACCGTAAGAAAATAGGAACGCTTAATGCTATAAATTATTTGGAATCTATTAATAATTTGCTCCTTGATTCACAAATTTTAGGTTGCTTCCTTAACGTTATTCCGCCATATCCTATTGGTACCGAGGTTATTATGAGCAGCGGAGAAAAGGGGATTGTTGTCGGATTGAACAAGTCGCATATTCCCATTGTCAGATTGATATTAAACACTGACGGAACTTCAAAATATCCCTATGAAGAAATAAATCTGGAAAGTTGCAATAATTACTTTATAGTATCATCATGTTGATTCAAGCAGAGAGACTTAAAATAAGTCATCTCTGCTTATTTAGTATAACAAAAAATTATTTTATTTTTTGGGGATTATAAACGTGTATTTGCCCAAGACCGTGAGGATAAAGTTCTTGTCCTGGGGTCGAAGCATTAACGTTTGTAACAATTGAAGCTGGAATATGGTCAGAAAGTCTTGGACCACAGCTTGCATCAAAAGTGAAAGTCTTTAGCTGTGAATGACAGCAATCTCCGTTCTGAGCGTCCCCGTCAATAACATATTCTCCGTCGCAATTAAAAAGTATACCGCCTTGTTTTGTTGCAGCAGAATCCTTTCTCAAAGACATGCCACAGGATATTACTATCTGAATGTCTAATTCCTTTATTCTTTTCTCGGATAAATAGCCTAGAAGTCTTTTTCTACTATGGTCAAGACAGATTTCAACACCTATATTTAATCCTCCGCAATTAAAAGTAGAGTAGGTTATTGTCTGCACAGGATTGTTTGTATCTGACACAGGAGGGTAATTAACCATGGTTTGCAGGTAATTTTCAACTATGCCTTTTGAAGCCGAAGGATTGTTTAAAATAAAGTCTTCCTTGGACTTGAATTGCTTCTGTATGGAATTAGTATTCTGCCTGTAATAGATAAAACATCTGTTATAAACCATTTTATTGGCTAAACCGTCACTCATACTCAATATGTCACAGAGCAAATCTGATAGCTCCTGGTCGTAGCTGTTTTCTGATGATACTTTTTTATCAATGATTTTCAGCAAGTGAGAGACCTTCGGAATACTTTTATTCTTTGTAGATTTTTTTAGTATGCTGTATACGTTTAAGTAATCATCACCAACCTTGGAAAGGGTCTTGTCTGTAGAGGTTATGCAGTCGGGGATATCAAAGGTAGTCAGTATGGAACCGAATAAGAAAAGCCAGTCGCTGAAGTCATATTGCTTTTCAAGGGTTTTAACAATATTAATAAGGCCGTCGCTGATTTTTTTGTACATTTCATCGTTTGCTTTTTGTGAATTTAAATATGCGCCCTTTATCCCTCTCCAGAAAAATTCAGGCAATGCGAATACTTTCAAGGTAGATGGATCTTTACTGATATCACCAATGCTGATTACCTGCTTTAGTACATCTGAAACGATTTGCAAACGGGCGTTGATGTCATCGCTATCATTCGTAAGGCCAAGATAGATTCCCCAATCGCTCATTTCTTCAACGGACTCCTTCAGCAATGGGGTAGAACTTAACACATGACCGATAAATTGCACTTTGGTATAAATACTTTCATTCATAGTATTGTCTCCTGTTGTATTTATTTTTATTAGAAATGATATACTATATACCAAAATGTGTCAATTTTAATCCAAATAATATCACGGCATAAAAAAAGAGTTTCACAATTGTGAAACTCTTTTTTTGGTGCGGATGAAGGGACTTGAACCCCCACGGTCGCCCACTGGAACCTAAATCCAGCGCGTCTGCCAATTCCGCCACATCCGCACGAGCAGTTCCTATTATAAATACATTTGATTGTTTTGTCAACACAATATTAAAGAAATTTTTTATTGTGGTCATAATGAATGACAAATTTTTAACTAAGTTACATTTATTTAAAAAATATGAAATACATGGTACCTAAATAAATATAATTAATATATAATTATTCTAATGATATTACTTGATTGGAGGTAATGCAAATGAGTAACGGTTTTTGGGAGGATGATGAGGATTACGATTACACTGATGATAACCATCAGGAAGACACTGATTACGATACTAAGGATGCGACTGATGAAGATGAAGATTCAGAAGAAGATGACAATGATGATGACATAAATCATGAAGATGACTCTGATGAGAATACAGAGAATGAGAAAACTGAAAACACGGATACCGGCGAAGTCTCAAGGAGTTATGCTCAAAACAGTATAATAAAACAGCATTCTTCAAATAGTCCAAGTTTTCACGGATATGGAAAATGTATGCGTTATCTCTGCAACTGTCAGCATTACGAGAGTATATCGGGCAACACTTGCAGTAATTGTGGACACAACTATAGCGATCATTGGTAAGGATATCTATATAATATATACATAGGGGGATAAAATTATGGCATTTGGAGTAGACGATATAGCTCTTTTGGTTGTGTCGAGATTGGCAACCCGAGCAATATCCTCAGCTGCAAAAAAGGCATACGACTTTTTTACAGGCGCCGAACAAAAGGACATAGATAAAAAACAGAAAGAAGCAAACATAAATTTTGATAATAAAAGCAAGATACAGCTGATTGATCATCAGCTCAGGTTGACGGAAGCAAGGACACAATTTGAAATGCGTATGGATGAATGGAAGCAAAAAACCTTTTATTCCAATTGTTGGCCTTTAAGAGAACCATTTGATATGCATTTTGCTTTGAATACACCCTTTGAAGGCTGTAATATAGACGGCAAAGAGGTAATTCCATGCAGAATAATAACGTCATTAAAGGATAAAGATCATCCTATTGCGAGAACCATCAACGGAAATTTATCCTCTTTTCTTATAACACATTATAACAGTGTAAGCACTCACCCTGTTATATCAGATATAGGTAGTTGGAGGGAGGATGCACCCTCTAACGATGCATCGGTAAATTATTTGTTTTCAGGACTCCAAGGCCAGCCGGTTCTAGTCTTAACACCTGAATTTATTAATGACGGGCAAACAATAATTCTGAAAATGTGGTCATGGGGGCTGGGTGAAAAGGTGAATCTTCCCGTGGGGGTTGAGCTTGGAAGGATTAACATTAAACCTCTGTATTTAAATGCTTTATATGAAGAAAGTAAAAAAAGCATGGAACTTGTACAGGAGTTGGGAATTAAATCAGAAGGGTTTTATTCTGAAAAATTAAATAATAACATAAAGATTATTAAAATGATTGAAAAGCTTGGTGATCAGGTCGAAGATAAAAAGCAAATTATCCAGCAGTTATATTCACAATTAGCAGAAGCCGGTGAAATAAGGGATGCTGTAAAAGAGAAGATTTCTGAGCAGGTATCAGGTATATTTTCCTGCTGTGCAGGGATGTATGCCGATGCATATCATCTGGTGGAGTATGGAACTGTTCCCAAACTTCCTTTACTTGTTGAAAACATACCGGGGGCTGAAATGATACGACGTTCTATAGGAGATTTTTATTTTTCATTGCTTTCGGAAATTGAGCAAATAGATAATTATAGTAAAGTATTGCCTGCTATTTATGCGGATACAGCAAATGCGTTAGCCAATATGGGAGCTACTTACGAGGAAGTCAACAAGTATATAAAGCCTCTGCTAAGCAGGGGGATAAATCTGTTTACATATGGTAATTGTAATTCCTTGACAAAGGCAAAAATCCAAAATATCAGCAGTCTGGATGAAAGTCTTGATAAACTCTTGAGTGAAAATGTATCAAATGTGGACAAAGGCTTTTTGGATAAAATAAATTCGGTACTAAAGTCTATTCACCACCCGGCCTATCCTCTACAGTGACCTGTATAAGATTTAGAAAGAGATATAAGGAGGAATGTTAATGTATAACAGTGATAAACTAAAGTCAACTCAGAAACTTTTAGAGGATTTGGGTAATGGTATGACGGCTCTTTTTAACGAATACAAGGAAGACTTTTTAGGGGATGAGCTGGTTACTACACAATTTAAAAGTTTTTTTGAAGAACATAAACGTGCTATGGAAAGGATAAAAAATCCCGTTCTTTCTATTGCTACTATAGGTACTACTTCATCGGGAAAATCAACACTTACAAATGCATTGGCAGGAAAAATGATAGCACCCATAGATTCCGGTGAAAAAAGTGCCGGAATCCTAGTTTTGAAAAATTCTAACAAACGGTCTCTTTATATAGAAAAAACAAAAAATGCAAGGTGGAAGACCGGACAAATTAAGCAGGATATTTCAGATGAAGAGGCATATAACATTAATAGTGACACAATGAAAACATATTTTGATAACAGAAAAAATTCTGCACCTCCGAGGATTTACTCAAAAGGGCCTTTGCTTATAGGTTCATCACCTGAAATACTTAACCTTCCGGAAGATATATGTGTGGAACTTGTGGACCTGCCCGGCCTGAAAAACAGCGGGGACAAGGAGAATCTGAGTGTTATACAGGAAATGCTGACAAGATCCCTGTGTCTTGTGGCCATGGACTATTGTCATACGGATGATGAGAACAGAAAAAAGCTTCTGGGAGAACTAAAGGATATTGTCAATTTTTTAGGAGGCAGACATGATTCAATAATTTTTCTGCTTAACAGAGTCGATTTGAGAAATGAGACAGATGTAGAACTTGATTTAAATATATCTAATCTCAAAAAAGAGATAAGGGAAGTATTATCTCTGAAAAACGAGCCTGAGATAATACCGTTTACTGCCCTCCCCCTGTTTTATGCACAGTGTGCTTGGGGGCCTGTTTCACATAAGAATATTAACAAGGAGCCTCAATATCCAAATGATGCTCTAAAATATAACTACAAATGGTTTCTCAAAAGCTTAATGAAGGATTGTTATGATATTTATGACAGCAATGCATATAATGAAGAACTTGAAAATTGGCTTGCAGATTTGAGAAGCAGTATAAAACACGGTCATGATCTGAAGGAAGAGGATTTAAGAAAACTTCTTGACTATACATATGAATGCACTAACGGAAACCTGCTGTTTGAGAGAATACAGGAGCGTTTAAATAATAGTTTTTCCCAGTTAATTATAATGCCTGCAATATGTGAATTGTTTAAAATATTCTGTGCTCTACACAGTACTTTAAAAACTCTTGGAAGTATAAGAGTTACAAAATCAAAGCTTAGGCTTGTAAATTATTATCTCGGTACTGTAAGACTTAAAGCCGAACTTATAGGCTGTGATAGTGAAGAAGCTGCCGATAGTATAAAAAGCGACTTGAATTCAATATTGGATGAACTGGCAGAATACGAAAGTAAGGATATACCCGATGGGGAGAGGAACAGAATTGACAAAGTCAAGTCGGAGGTCATGTCATTAAAGGAGGAGATTGTAATTTCACCCGGGAGGATAGGTGAAAAAAAGCAGGAATTTCAGGAAAATCTTCAGGAAATAACAAGGAAGATAAATGAGGGAAAAGGAACATATGATGCAGAACAGTTTGTTGATGAACATCAAGAAATATTCGGAAGTATTGAGGATTTTTCCAACATGTTTGACTCAGTTGCACACCTGACGGATGAGCTAAGACTAGGAATAATACAAATTATAGGAGATTCAATTATAAATAACGATACATACGATGAAGTGCTGGGAAAAATGGATTTTCTTCCTGCTGAAGTGTCTTCCCGACTTGCAAGAGCATATGATTATGTAAGCAGGATCATACTTGGCGGACTAAGGGACAAGGAAGTCGTTAACAATCACTTTGTTATGAAAGCCGCAAATAAAACCGAAGAAATTCAGAAGTATATAGAACGCTACGATTTTTTAGATGTAGCAATAAACAAGGCACTGTCAGCAAGAGCCGGGCTTCTTCTCCAATCGTATTCAAATGAGTTGGTTCTTCCACTAAGAAATATGATTCAGGGGCATATAGAAGAGATAGCGGAAATATGCAGAAAAAAGCTGGGGATTAATGATCTTGAAATGACTGAAACAATTGAGAATATACTTCAAGCTGTAGATATTAATGAACTGTCTTTGCCTGACGGAATTTTTGAGTTTGCTTCAAAACCTCCTGAGGAAAAAGTTCGTATTGAAAGCAAAAAAGTGCTTAAGTCAAGAGTGAAAAAAAGTTCATTTTGTGGAAGTGAATACACAGAGTATTATAATGAGAATGTTGATGTCATAGGCAATAAGTATTATTTTCCTAATGGTGTAGGCTTGAAACAGAAATGGGACTACGGCTTAACCAATGCTAAAGAATTATTCTGGAAGTATATGTTTGAATGGATGGCTGAGCAGATGAACAGTTATTCTGATGCATTCTCAATTTCAATAAATACTCTTATAACAACAGTAAATGAAACAATAAAATCGAAAATAAGCATGAGCGAGCAAAAGCATGAAGAGGAAATCGGGAGATGGAATAAAATTTTACTTCAAGCCAATAACGCTTCGGCGGTATCCAATAATATTAAGGAAGTTGCTGTTGACGGGAATGGGGTTTAAGATGGAAATAGGCGATAATATTGAAAAATGGGAAAAAGATTTTGAAAAAGAATGGCATCCTTGCGAGAAACAAAAAGATCCATTAAAATGTGCTGTAAAAACATTATCAAGCATTATTCTCCGTCTTAACGTATCAGATGAAGACAACCGAAAAATAATCGATACCTGTACTGATATTGTTTCCAAATTACTTAAACCATATATGACTATAAACAAGAAGAAAGGAAGATTAGATGTGAAGGGTCTTTTCATAGCGGGTCTGGCGATAGTAGGAATATCCATGATTTTTATCTATCAAAAAAAATATAACAATGACCAAAAGGAAGTGTCCCTAGAGAGAAAAGAGAAAAATGCTAATGTTCATACACCTTACCGCTCACCGGAACAAAATGTATTGATACTGGTACTAAGAGCGGGTAATGAAAGCTGCTTGAATGCCTTAAAAGAGAATAAGCGGCTTAACTTGGAGCTTTGTGACGACTTGTACAAGGCAACCAGATACTTATGGGTAGGGAATGAAGCTCAATTTAACAGTTCCCAGATAATTAAATGGTTTGATGAAACAAACATCGCTGAACAATCAAGCGGTTTGGATGTACACCTTATAAAGCTGACCCTGAATAAAAACTACGGTGGTTTGATGAAGTCTGCCGACGGTCAGTCTCGCTATAATGCATTTAAACAAATGTGTCAGGATGGGGTACAGATTGAAGAATTCTCACCAAGAGTTTCAAATGCTGCCTATGGTACAACCGAGGTATATGAAAAATAAGAATTTCGTGGAGGATGTATTTCATTTTTTAGATTACATCCTCCAAACCCTCATTTTTCTTAAAAAATACAGAGCTATGAGTTGAGTACAACCTATGAGTAAAAGGAAATAGTTGAGGCTCCTATCATATTTAAAAAACCAGAGCAAACCTATAAGAACAGTCAAGCTTATTATTCTGCCGATATTAAGCATGATTTCCTTGTTTATTATATACTCCAGCCGTAAATCATCCTGATGCTGAAGACTTATAATGTTGAAGCTGGCAGAAGAAAAAGGAACCAGAAAAAAGGGCAGAGATGCAGACTCAACTACCATATACAACATAAGTGTTCCGTAACGAATGTTTACAACCAATCCCCAAACTGCGGTGAACATCAGTATAGCACCTATGAGCATTGATTTTAACCTTGATTTTGGTTTGACGAGTTTTTGTTCAACAACGTATGCTACTGACGAAATTACAGAAGCAATAAGGGAAAAGGTACCTACAGACCATTCGCTGCCTGTACTTTTAAAAACAAGGACAATTATAAGAAACCCTATAATAACATCTCTGAATCCCCACATGAACAAGCCTTTTCTTAAAAGGCTCCAGTCCTGCGAATTACTTCCAAAAACTTTTTTATAGTTTATTTTGCTGCCATAGTATTCAGCCTTTATTAAAAGGGATACCAATATAAGTACTACGAAAAGTGACAATGAGATAGAAAATACAATAGTGTAACCCATACCTAAGAAATTTTTATTAATTATATAAGCCGAAGAAATAGGGGCAATAGCACCGCAGATTCCTGCAATGGAACCATTATAACCATTATAGGTATCTCGGTTTTTAGTTGACGTAAAATCGAAACTCAGAACATGAAAGGCAAGCCAGTAAAAACCTGCTGCTACACCATATAATACGCCAAATAGCAATACAAATTTTGAGATTTTATCTTCAAATAAGAGGATAAGCCCAAATAAAATAATGAAAGAAAGTATTCCTAACCTTAGCGACCAGATACCGTTTTTTCTTTTGGACAGCCATCCCGCAAAAATAAAGGTAATGGGGAGAAATATATACTGCATAAGGTTATACTTTGCCAAAACTATAAAGTTTTTTGACTCTTTCCATAAAAGAATATTAAGGAAAACATTCGAAATACCCATTGCAAGGGTGAAAAGTGCACTTACAGTTAACAATAGCTTAGCCTTTTTTGACATTCAAAACCTCCGGGCAATCACATATGATTTTACATACCACTTTTGCAATCTTTATTTTCTACAAAATAATAAATTATATTAAAATTAAAGTAGAATAAATACGTTAGGTTTTGAGGTGATTGATTCAATACTTTGAATTTATGGGCCGACTTTGAAATGGCCAAATACATATTTTTTTTGTGTATAATAGCTAATTAGGAAAAGAAGTCCTTCCGTAATTAGCTTTGCAGCTAAAAGTGACAGTCCCAGAAATCTTGAGAACAAGCTTATAAATAAATAATTGCACAGCAAAATAATAACAACCAGTTCATAGTACTGTACTAGAGCCTTTACGGATTTATGTGAGGAAGCCTTAAAGACAAGATTCTTATTCAGTATATAATTGCAGAAAGAGCTAATAGCTCTGGCACCAACTACAGACAAAAGCAGGTTACCTGTTAACCAGTTTATAATAAATAACAATATGAAATCAATTATTCCACAGGATGCAGAAGACATTCCAAATTTTAATATTGGAAGATAAATTTTAATAGAGTCCCGTACCGGGCGAAAATGACTGCTTTTATTCTTGTTTTCATAAACTGTTTTTATAGGAATGCTGAATAAATCATATCCTGAAGGTCGGGCCTCCAACAATTGATTCATCTCATATTCATACCGATCTCCTTTTATACTTAGAAGCCAAGGCAGCATTTCAATAGAAAATCCCCTAAGACCGGTTTGGGTATCTGAAACACTACTTCCAGATATGAAGGAAAAAATTAAACAGGTTAATTTGTTTCCAATAAGGCTACGTAGCGGAATTGACCCGGTAAACTCCCTACATCCCATAACAATTGCATTTTTGTGGTAATCTATGTTTTCAGCTATATCGGATATATCCTTCCACGTATGTTGTCCGTCGCAGTCAGCACATACAACTCCTTCTTTTTCTGTATTCTCTTTCTGGATATAACTAAAAGCGGTTTTCAGAGCAGCACCTTTACCAAGATTCTTACTATGATTTATAATGGTACATCCCATACTTTTGGCATTTTCAAATATAGAATCAAATTTGGAGGAACTTCCATCATTAACAATTAGGATATCATAGCTACTGTTAACATTAATATACTGGACAAGAAAAAGAAGATTATGATCCGGCTCGTATGCTGGAATTACTATTGTCATATGGATTTCACCTGCTTTCTAATTTATATACAAAATATCACTGACACCGCGTTCCTCGCCTTTTCCCAGCGGGTTGTTGACAACTCTGTCCATAAAATACATGGTTGAAGAGCCACCGCCATCAAGATTGTAGGCATCGGTGCAGCCAAGATCTTCAAAAACCTGAGAGAATTGGGAAAGAGTCATGCCCCTGCTGTATCCGGTGTTTCTGCCGTCAACAACAACAAAAACATAATGATTATTAGAAATAATACCTATTCCAGTTCTGGGATTTGCATTTTGAATCGATCTGTTCCCGAAATTGGTATCGACGACAGTTCTACCAAAGTCTGTAATTGCTTTGGAGTTTTGTACCAAAGCAGGACCGAAGGAAAGGGTTTGTGTTACACCCTGAGATAACAGCTTTTCTCCTGAAGTAGTGGTCTCATCATAAGTTTTCATGGTTCCATCTTTATATAATGCAAGTCCTTCTCTTGCGGGAATATCTCGGAAAAGCTTTCCGTTTCTGATTACAATCCCATCGTTACGAAATCCGTAGTAATCACCATTGATTGCAAGGATTGCATTATTGTCACTTGCAATCTTTGAAGTATACTCTATGATGTTGTTTCCAAATTCATTTTTTGCAAAGGCAGACTTCAGGTCACTTGAGCTCTTTAGCTGCACGTCGGCTACAAAGTATGTAATTTTATCATCACCGGAGCCTGAGATCCTTTTTTTTATTGTTATAGATTTAGTATCACTTTTATAATTCCAGTCATCCGAGGTATAAGACTCTTTTGACGAGTTTTGTTTATTAATTGAATTACCGGATGTGGAACTAATAGCATTGGTCACTTCCACATGCTCAATTAGATAACGATTTGCCAGACTGAATAGAATCAGACCGATTACAAATGCTGAAATAAGACTGATCAATAAAACACGTCTACTTTTGCTTTCTGTCATTGAGATACCTCCTTAAAGTGTATATAAAAATATTAATTCCGGTTTGTGTTTATAATTTAACGGTTGTGTGTTTATAGTGTGAAGTTTTGGAGAAATTTCAGACATATAAAAAAACGGTAATGAAGCTTTTGAGCATCATTACCGTTTTAAAGTCTTTTTAATACATCTATTGAAATCTTACATGATGTTTAACTTGGAAATTATGGTCATTGGAACCTTTGAGGCTGTTACTCCACCGGGTATACCTCAAACTCATTCCTGTCAAACTCAAGTATGCTTTCCTGTTTCATCTTTGATAATTCTCTTGATAAAGCACTTCGGTTTACGCACAAAAAGTCTGCAAGTTCGTCACGTGAAAACGGAATTCTGAATCGGTTTTTTCCGGTTCTCTGCATTTGCAATGAAAAATACGCCATTAGCTTTTCGCGGGTAGATCTCTGTGACAGAATGTCTATTTTGCTATTAAGAAAGATATTTTTCTGTGCAATAAGTGAGAGCATATTTGAGATAAGCTTGGTGTGAAAGCTACAGGAGGAAGAACAGGTTGTAACTATCCTGCTAAACCTGATATAAATTACAGTACATCCCGTGGTAGTAAGTACTGTTACAGGGCTTCTCGCTATATTTGCACATGCAAAAGCTTCTCCAAACATGTCTGCCATACCGATTTCAGATACAATATTTCTGTTACCCATAATGTCTTCCTTAACAATCTGGGCAGAACCAGCAAGAATTATCCCTACAGAGGATACTTTGTCTCCTGAGAGCAACAGGATATCATTTTTAGAATAAACCTGCTCATAGGCTTCAAGGCATTTCAGCATGCTAAGAATACTTTCTTCGCTTACATTTTGAAAAATTGCCACCTGTTTTAATACTTTTACTGAATTATTCATAAAATTTTACTCCTTGTTGCAAATGCAACCGATTTATTAAATTAAGTTTAGTATACTCATCTCGTAAAGTCAATTAAGTACAAAAACAAAAATTAAAATAAAAGTTTTGAAAGGAGCTATTTTATGTCAGATATGTTTTGTTTTCAGTGTGAACAAACCGCAGGAGGAAAAGGATGCACAGGAGGTGCAGGTGTCTGTGGCAAAAAAGCAGATACATCAAATAATCAGGATTTACTTACAGGAGCCATGATAGGGCTTGCAAAAACTGCACAAAATGCTCAACCAACAGACCGTACTCATAAAACAATTATCGAAGGTCTGTTTATAACAATAACCAACGTAAGCTTTGACAACGAATCAATCCTTGCACATATCGAAAAGGTTAATAGTGAAAAATTAAACCTGGTTAACGGAATTGTAGCACAGAACAACTATAATATGGAAAATGTATGGAATGCTAATGAGGATGTCCGTTCACTTAAGTCCCTTATTTTATTCGGAATCAGAGGAATGGCAGCATATGCATACCACGCGTTGGTTTTGGGTTATTCCGATGATGAGGTTAACAACTTCTTTTATAAGGCACTGAGAGCCGTAGGAAGTGATATGTCTATTGACGAGCTACTCCCGATTGTTATGGAAACAGGTGAAGTAAATTTAAAGTGCATGGCTCTTCTAGATAAGGCAAATACAGAAACTTATGGTACGCCTGTACCGACTTCCGTGCCAATGACTGTTGAAAAAGGTCCATTTATTGTAATTTCAGGTCATGACCTTTACGATTTATACCTTCTTTTGGAGCAGACAAAGGATAAGGGAATCAACATCTATACTCATGGTGAGATGCTTCCTGCACACGCATATCCTAAATTAAAAGCATATCCTCATTTAAAGGGTAACTTTGGTACAGCTTGGCAGAATCAGCAGAAGGAATTCGATAATCTTCCGGCTCCTGTATTGTTTACAACAAACTGTCTAATGCCTGTAAAGCCAAGCTACAGTGACAGAGTATTCACGACGGAGGTAGTTGCATATCCTGAAATGGTTCATATAGGAGACGAAAAGGACTTTACTCCTGTAATAAACAAGGCACTTGAACTTGGCGGATACAAGGTAGACACAAGGTTCACAGGCATCAACGGTGGTGATACATTAACAACCGGTTTTGCAAGAGGAACTATACTGTCCGTAGCAGATAAAGTAATTGATGCTGTTAAGGCAGGAGCAATAAAACACTTCTTCTTAGTAGGAGGCTGTGACGGTGCGAAGGTAGGAAGAAACTACTACACAGAATTTGTTCAGAAAACACCAAAGGATACTGTAATACTTACACTTGCCTGCGGAAAATTCCGTTTTAATGACCTTGATATCGGAGAAATAGGCGGACTTCCGCGAATCATGGATATGGGACAATGTAATGATGCATACAGCGCAATACAGGTGGCTGCTGCTCTGGCTAACGCTTTTGAGTGTGATATCAATGAACTGCCTCTTTCACTGGTTCTTTCGTGGTACGAACAGAAGGCTGTCTGCATACTGCTGACACTGCTTTCTCTGGGAATTAAGAACATTTACCTTGGGCCTACACTACCGGCCTTTGTTTCACAAAACGTATTAAATATATTAGTAGAAAAATTCAATATCAGTCCGATTTCTACTCCGGATGAGGACTTGAAAAAGATTCTCGGATAAGCTAAAAGTCAATTTTTCCGGCCTTCCCGTATGCATAGTGCTGTGGGTGGGCCGGATTCTCCCAATATAATAAATAATACTGAGGCTCAATCGTTTATGATTACAAAAGTCATAGATGGTTGGGCTTTTTTTATTAAGTAAGGCTGTTCTGATATTTTCAGTTGCAGAATAAGCCCGCAGTTCGCATAAGTTTTACATATCACATTAATTTATGTATAATTCTTGTATATACTAATTTTACTTAATAAACAAATAAATAATAAGAGGATGCTGGTTATGAAAAAATCAAAATTTATATCTGAATTTAAAGAGTTTATTTCTAGAGGAAATGTCGTCGATCTGGCTGTGGGTGTCATAATTGGTTCTGCATTTACAGCCATAGTTAATTCACTTGTGAATCAGATTATTATGCCTGTTATCGGATTTATAATAGGCGGCATAAACTTTTCTGATTTTAAATGGACTCTAAAAAAGGCAGAGGGAGATACACCTGAAGTAGCCGTGTATTTCGGTTCGTTTGTCCAGCAAGTAGTTAATTTTCTCATAATTGCTTTTGTTGTTTTTATGATGGTAAAGTTAATAAACATGCTGAAACGAAAAAAGGAAGATGAAGTAGAAGAAATAAAGGAAGAAAAAGTTTCAAAGGAAGAAATACTGCTTACGGAAATCAGGGATTTGCTGAGAAAGGGAAGGTAACACCTATTTTGGGGATAAAAAGCGGGCTGTTGCACAGTGAATAAAAATTATTCATTGTACAGCAGCCCGCTGTAAAGGAGGAATACTAATTTATTGTTATAGAGTTATTAGCCTATAAACTGCTGAGTCCAGTATAATCTTCCGCTGGAGTTCTTCGCTACCCCTACACCAATCTCTGTAAAGGATGATTTAAGGATGTTTGCCCTGTGTCCGGGTGAGTTCATCCAACCCTTCATTACCTGTTCTGGAGTAGTTTGTCCCATTGCAATGTTTTCTCCTGCTGTTCTGTAGCTGATTCCATATTTCTTCATCATATCAAACGGTGAGCCGTAAGTTGGTGAATTGTGATCAAAGTAGCCCAATTTAGCCATATCCTGTGATTTAAGGGTTGCTGTTTTATTAACCTGGGCATTCATTTTTAAAGGATTTAATCCATTTTTAGCTCTTTCTGCATTAACAAGTTCAACAACTCTCTTCTGGAAAGCTGCATAGTCACCGCTCACTGCAGGAGTTGCTGCAGGTTTTTGAGCTACCGGTTTTGAAGCTGATGGTTTTGAAGTTGATGGCTTCGAAGCTGATGGTTTTGAAGGAGCAGGCTTAGCTGCTGATGGCCCCGAATTGAAAAATGAATTCAATGCTGACTGAATATTTGTGTAATTCGTATTTTTGGCAGTAGTGTTATTACAATTCTTTGTATATGCTATTCTTTGCAGTCTATCCATAATATCTGCTGATTCGATATTATTATTGGTAGCTGTAGTCGGCTGATTGTAATTGTTTGTTGCTTTAGTTGTATCAACATTATTATTAGTTGGGCAATTTGTTGATTTTGAATTATTGGCGGTCACGTTGTTAACTGCTGATTTGTTAACTGCCGCTGTATTTGAGCCAGACACATCTTTATTTTGTGCTGTAGCTTGTGAAACTTTAGATATAATTGACTCTAGTGCATTAGATGGTGCTGTTGTTGATTGGCTGATATTTGTTGTATCTTGTGCAGCAATACTTTCAGCTTTCGTATTTCCGATTGCAAAACCGTTAAAAGCAAAGGCTGATGCGAAAATTGCACATGCAGCTACACTTGAAATTACTATAGATGATTTTTTATTCATATTTTACCTCCATTAGTTTCGATTAATTTTACGTTCGTTCCTTCTTCTTGCCCATAATCAGCGTTCTTGCGACGTTGCTTCTGCCAAAAGAATTATCAGCGTAATATTCATCAGCCTACCGGGGTATGGACATTATGTTAACACTCATGTCCGAATGTAACAACCCCCCAATTATTTACAGTAACTATACACGTAGCTGTTCGACGGCATTGTTTTTAGGTGCAGGCCTTACCCACAGCGGGATAGATAGATTATGACTTTTTTTTGAAACATTTGCAGGCTAGTTAATATTGCTATTTATTTTATTGTTTTTGAGCGATGTATTGTTTACTTTTAATAAATAGGGGTAATAAATATATTGTTAAAATAAACTAAAAGGTGGGACTTTATGGAGTGGTTAAATAGTCAAAATCCTGTATTACTAGCGCTTTTTGCTACATTGGCAACTTGGGCGCTAACAGCATTGGGAGCTTCAATGGTTTTCTTTTTCAAGGAAATAAAACAACGCCTCCTTAATACAATGCTTGGTTTTGCAGCAGGTGTAATGATTGCTGCAAGTTTTTGGTCACTGCTTGCTCCTGCAATAGAAATGGCGGAAAATTCATCAAAAATACCTGCATGGCTTGTTGCTGCTTTAGGTTTTGTAGGAGGTGCGGTTTTTCTGTATGCGGCTGACAAGATTATTCCGCACATGCATTTTAATTCAAAAGATGGAGAAAGCGAAGGAGTATCAACAAAGCTTAGGCGTAGTATACTGCTTGTATTTTCAATAACTTTACATAATATACCTGAGGGCCTTGCCGTGGGTGTAGCTTTCGGAGCCGCAGCAAATGGACTTAACGATATAACCTTGTTATCTGCAATTGCAGTTGCCCTGGGTATTGGTATTCAGAATTTCCCTGAAGGTGCCGCTGTATCTATACCATTAAGGAGGGAGGGTTTGTCCCGTACAAAAAGCTTTTTATACGGACAGGCTTCCGGCATTGTTGAGCCCATTGCTGGTGTTCTGGGTGCCGCACTTGTAATGTATGTGCAGCCTATTCTTCCGTATGCACTTGCTTTTGCCGCAGGAGCAATGATATATGTTGTTGTGGAAGAACTTATTCCGGAAGCCCAGAGCGGGAGCCACAAAAGCACACATATGGCCACCGCAGGCTGTATTATAGGTTTTACGGTAATGATGATACTGGATGTTGCCCTCGGATAGGAAAATATCAACCGGCATTCTTCCTTTTTTCCATTGAAGGAGGAATTCCGTAGTATTTCTTATAAAGTTTACTGAAGTAAAAGGCATCATCATACCCTACACTTCTTGCAACGGTTTTAATAGGCATATCGCCTGACATCAGCAGTTCTCTTGCTTTTGTAAGGCGAATCCTTATCAAGTGATTTATTGGCGATTCGCCTGTTTCTTCCTTAAATATTTTAGAGATATAAACAGGGCTCAGATACATATTGTGAGCTATTCTATACAGTGATATCTGTTTCATATAATTTGAACTAAGATAATCAAGAATGTCGTTTACAATATGTGTCTTTTCAGAGGTCTGAATATCCAGCCTTGTTTTTTCACTTCTCTTCTTATTTGCAGTCATTCCCCTGTGTAACAGTGCAGTCAATTTCATAATGTTGCTTTTTATAAACAAGTCGCAGTAAGGCTCGTTTTTTTCCTGTTCGCTTATTGTTTCATTAATACACTTTACTATTTCAGGCTGATGAATGGGCAAACTAAAAACTGGTTGGGTGGAGGGTTCAATAAGAAAATTTTCAGGCAGTTCCTTGAACTGTAGATTGCTCAATCCATAATTAAACTCCTCTATATTTACTCCTTCAGGAATAATCTTCTTATGTTTCACACCGGGGTTTATAATAATAATATTCCCTTTGGCTACTTCATATAATTTATCATCTATTAGATATGTAAAATATCCCGAAAGAATAATTTTAACTTCGGTAAAGTCGTGTGTATGTAGTGTAACATGGCTTTGAGTATTGACCCGGTTAATGAATGCGTACAGCAATGTTGGATTAAAATCTTCGGCACAGATTTCCGGCTTACACAAAAGAATCACCCCTTTTGTTTACAATAAATATGGTACAGAGTAATCCTATCTTACCACAAACTAAAATTTAATCCAATCTGAAAACTAAGAGATTACAATCAATTAATCTAGATAATAATGTACATTACCAGATAAAGAATATCCATTCCATAAGAAAGCTTATCAATTATAATTAAAAAGGAAAATTAATAAGAAAATTACTGGCATTGTGAAAGGGATTTATTATGGAAAATGTAAAGTGGGTTTGGGCGTATATCAGAAAATATAAACTCCGAATGTGTATTGCCTTGATATTTGTATTGGTGGCTTCCGCTCTTTGTATGGTACCCCCATATGTCTCCGGCATAATAATTGACAAGGTAATTAAGCAAAGCCGTCACGACATGCTTTTAACACTGTGTATGCTTATGCTGGTAGCTACGGTGATAAAATCCATAATCAGGTTTTCGTATCAGATTATGTTTGAAACCATATCTCAGGGAGCTTATATGAAAATCAGAGAGAGTATGTACCAAAAGCTTCAGAATATGGATTTCAGTTTTTTCGATACAACCAGAACCGGTGACATTATGGCAAGAATGACAGGTGATATGGAGACAGTGCGCCATCTTATTGCATGGGTAATCTACATGGTATTTGAAAATGCCACAATATTTATTTTTGCAGTATCACTGTTATTCACAATTAACTGGCAGTTTACTCTGGTCATGCTCTTAGTTGTACCTTTTCTCGCATGGGCTGCAATAAAACTTGCAGGTGACGTTAGACCAACTTTCTCTGCAATAAGGGAACAATTTTCCAGGCTCAATTCCGTTGTACAGGAAAATATAAGCGGAAACAGGGTAATAAAGGCTTTTGCAACAGAATACATAGAAATAAACAAATTTGACAAGGAAAACGAAGCCTATCGAAAGAGAAACATGGATTCCGCCAAAGTATGGTCAAAATATCTTCCAATAATAGATACTCTGGCAGGAACTCTATCACTGATTATTTTGATTGTAGGGGGAATACTTACAATTAATAATAAAATATCAATAGGTGAGTTGGTAACCTTTAACTCTATAGTATGGGCACTGGGTAATCCAATGAGGAACTTCGGCTGGCTTATTAATGACATACAAAGATTTAATGCGTCCGCAGACAAAATACGTGAGTATCTGAATAATGAATCAGCAATAAGCAATATAGAAAAACCCGCTAAAAATGAAATAACGGGATATGTTGAATTTAAAAATGTCAGCTTTGGTTATGATAATGACGAAGTATTGAAAAATGTCAGCCTGAAAGCCAAGCCGGGAGAAACAGTTGCAATAATCGGTCCCACAGGGTCGGGAAAATCCACCCTTGTAAACCTGATATGCAGATTTTATGATTGCAGCGAAGGAGAAGTATTGATTGACAATGTAAATGTAAAGGATATGGATTTGAGAACACTGCGTTCAAAAGTTTCAGTTGCAATGCAGGATGTGTTCCTTTTTTCAGATACTATAGAAGGGAATATCGCTTATGGTGTGCCTGATGCTCCCTATGAGAGAATAAAGCAGGCAGCGGGTATAGCGGATGCCGATGATTTCATATCATCCTTACCTGAAGGTTATGAAACCATCATAGGAGAACGCGGGGTCGGACTATCCGGAGGTCAGAGACAGAGAATCGCTTTAGCCAGGGCAATACTTAAAGACCCGTCTATCCTCATACTGGACGATACAACCTCCAGTGTTGACATGGAAACAGAATTTGAAATTCACAGGACATTAAGGTCATTTTATAATAATAAAACTACTTTTATTATTGCTCACAGAATATCATCCGTAAAAAATGCAGACAAAATTATTGTATTGAATGGCGGACAGATAATTGAGCAGGGAACACATAAGGAACTCTTGAATTTAAAAGGCTATTACTACAGCGTTTATCAAAGCCAGTACGGAGACTTTGACGGACTTGATGAAAAGGAGGTGGGTTAAATGGCAAGGAACAAATATGATGTTGATGAAGAATTATTAACAAAATTTAAAATGAAAGACCTTATAAGGCTTTTAAGATACTTGAAGCCATACAAGATTACAATGTTTATAACAGTTATATTGATGCTTACTGCAAGCATTGCGAACCTTATCGGGCCTTTACTTGTACAGAATGCAATAGATTACAAGATACCCGCCGGTGATATAAAGGGACTGGTTATTCTATCAGGGGTTTTCGTAGTAACTCTGATAGTAAATGCCATATGTTTTAAGTTCAGGGTAATACTCATGTCTCAGCTTGGAAACAATGTAGTTAAAAAGATTAGGGAAGACATATTCTATAAGATTCAGAAACTTCCTTTCTCTTATTATGACAGTCGTCCCCATGGGAAAATACTCGTAAGGGTTGTGAATTATGTAAATTCACTCAGCGACCTGCTTACAAACGGCTTTATAAACTTTATAACTGACATGTTCACTCTTGTATGCATTATAGTTTTCATGCTATTTATAAATGTTAAGCTTACCTTAATCAGTATGATTGGGCTTCCTCCATTATTTATATGTATAATGCTGATTAAAAATATTCAGAGAAAAAATACACAGGCCTTGAGTATGAAGCAGTCTAACCTCAACGCATACATACATGAAAGCATATGCGGTGTAAAGGTGACTCAGTCCTTTGCAAGAGAGGAACAGAACCAGGGTATATTCCATGAACTAAATAAGATTTACAGAAGGGCATGGATGAGATTTGTAAAAGCCAATTTCTTACTGTGGCCCATAATAGAAACCATTTCAACAATCGGTATAATAATACTGTATTTTGGCGGGATATTCTGGGTGAAGGGCATAACCATAGGTGTACTGATAGCCTTTACAAGCTATATATCAAGGTTCTGGCAACCTATAACTAATCTGGGGAATTTCTACAACGCAATGATAAATGCCATGGCATATTTAGAAAGAATATTTGAGACGCTGGATGAGGAGGTTTCTATACAGAATCTGCCGGGAGCAGTTCCAATGCCTGAGGTAAAGGGAACTGTAGAGTTCAGAAATGTGGGTTTTAGCTATGAAGAAGGCAAAAAGATTCTTGACAGTATAAATTTCAAATTTCAACCGGGAAGCACAATAGCATTGGTAGGCCCCACCGGAGCAGGTAAGAGTACCATAATTAATCTTCTGAGCAGGTTCTATGATGTTCAGGAGGGAGAAGTGCTGATAGACGGCATAAACATAAGAGAAGTACAGCTAGAGTCTCTGAGAAAACAGATGGGAGTGATGCTGCAGGATACCTTCCTTTTCTCAGGTACAGTTATGAGTAACATAAAATATGCAAGGCCGGATGCCACTGATGAAGAGGCAATCAGAGCTGCAAAAACAGTTTGTGCACATGAATTCATTATGAATATGCCAAATGGCTACTACACCGAAATAAATGAAAGAGGTACAAGACTTTCAATCGGCGAAAGACAGCTTATATCCTTTGCCAGAGCACTGTTGGCAGACCCTAGGATACTGATACTGGATGAAGCAACCTCCAGCATTGATACAAGAACGGAGCTGGCACTGCAAAAAGGGTTACAGGGCCTTCTGGTTGGAAGAACCTCATTTATTATAGCTCACAGGCTCTCAACAATTAAAAATGCCCATTGTATTATGTATGTTGATAACGGCTCAATTGTTGAAAGGGGAACCCATGATGAGCTGATGGCGACAAGAGGATACTATTATAAATTATATAATTCTCAATTCAGTGTTATGGAAGCAGGATAACGATATATAAAAGTATACATAATAAAACCCTTTTCAAGGATATTTTAATAACGCCTGAAAAGGGTTTTATTCTAATTATAAAAAGTTATATATCTAAGTTATCTATTAATATAGGGAAGTATCTCCGTTGTCCGTCCAGATACTCTTTTATTAAACTTGCATCCGTAGACGTGATATAGACTTCAGTCCAGTCGCAATAACTTACCTGTGCAGCAATACGTTGTGTAAAGTCGGTTAGTGTATGCTCTCCGTTTGGGCCGTCAGGGTTATTTTTAACTATGTTATAATCCTCTATAGTTATTAATCCGTCTCCATTAACATCACCGTATGTAATAACTTTAAATTGTCCAACGGGAAATTGGGATACGGATCCATCCAGATATGAGGTTACTAATGAATAATCCATTGCGTCAATGTTGCCACTGCCATTTACATCGGCAGCCAGTATTTGCGTATCAGTTAGGGAAAAGTTGGTGTCAAGTAGGTACTCAAGTATCAAGCTCTTATCGGATGTAGTCACCGCACCATCCCTGTCTACATCTCCAAATATAACTCCCTTTGTATCGAGCTCTTTTGTTTCAACAACACCACCGTTTATGTCCTTTACTCTTACCTTATATGAATGCTTGCAGATACTTGGTGGAAGAAAGTAGCTCGTAGCGGAGCCGACACTGACAAATTCACCATTATCTACACTTACTGCATATTCAACTGCATCTTCATGGGGCTCCCAAGAAAGCTTGATATTTGTATCATCTGATGTCACCTTAAAATTCTGTGGAGGAGTAAGAAGCTTTACGTTGACTGACATAGAGCTTGAACTGGGACCATTAATTGTGAGGGTTACTATTCCATTATCACCGGAAAAACTCTTGCTGTTGGAAGGGGAGGTATTTGGGCCGAAGGTGTTGTTTCCTGTACTTCCATCGTACATATAGGGGCAGTAAAATACTTCACCTATTTCACTCTGGCCTATGTACTCGACATGAGCACGTTCTACACGGATTTTCACCAAGTAACTTGGTGCTTTTTTCACATGATAAATAGCAATACCACCTGGTTCATAAAATCTAAGATCGGAATCAAAGCCGGTCATTTGTCTGTTTTCTACAAGAAAATATTCTTCACGATTATTTTCACAAGGTATAGGGATTTTTAAAACATTGTACTGACCGGGATTTTCCGGGTCTGTTGCATTAACTGTATAAGTACCCGACGAGGTTACTAATGTAGGAGTTACAAATCCCATTTTTATTTTGTTATAGGGATCCAAATGCGAATTTGCAGCAGAATCCATTGGTGACAGTTTGTTTATGTATGTATCGTAACCCAGATTATACAAGTCGATTGCTGTACGTAAGTGAGCAGTTTCGTGGCATAATGTCGCTAAACTTGAACTAGCATTTTCAAATGCAATATCCCCGACCATGTGTTTATTATCAAAATCGAAACCATACGTATAACAGAATGCACGGGTACGCGGTCCAAACTCTCCGTCTGCAAGTACAAGTGAAATATTCAGTTCATCGTCGTCTATTCCACTAAGAGTTACGTTATTATCAGAATTCACATCAAATTGTGAAAAATTGACACTGTTGTCTAATGTCAGACCCTCAGTAAAAAGAGCTTCCAAAATCATATTTCTGGCAAGTGTGGTCAAGCAGCCTACACTACTGCCGGTTTGTTCGTGTTCATTTGGATACGGAATAGGTATTTTGACCCTGACAACACCATCATTACCAAACCCACATGTTTCTTCTGCCGGTATATAGTCTAATTTTCCATCTGATACTTCCCTGTAATAATTTCTTACGGTCCTTCCGGTAGTTCCGAAGAACAGATTGCTGTAATAGGTGTCATCCTGCTTGATAGTTCCGTCATATTTAAGTGTACCGTCACTATTGACATTATTAGGATATGTACTTAATGATTCAGGTGTCTCAGTGAACTCAACCAAAACTACGAGATGTTTTTTATTCATCTGATATGTAGTATTGGCAAATACGGTAGTACTTAAAAAAGTAACTGATAATATAATTACCGTGATTAAAGCCGAAAATTTTCTTAGCATTTAATTAAAGCCTCCTTTATGTTATTAACACAAATAATAACAAATATAATTACCAAAAATCAATATAAATTAGAAAAAATAAAAAAATATGTAAAATTTTGCACACAAAGGTCATACTATGTATTTGAATAAATGAATATCGGAATATAATGTAATAATAGGAATAATATGATATAATATTGAAAGTATCCAATTCTTTAAGGCATCATATTATAAAACTATTGTAATTGTCTTCTATCTAAAGAATAATCATCATTCATGTATAGTTAAAAACAGGATATAGTTTAAACATTAGAGAGGGGATAAAGAAATGAATTTGAAAAACACAAGAAAGAAAAGTCACTTAGCAGTAACAATTTTACTGGTAATTACAATCCTGCTAAGTTATCTGTGGGGGGCAGGTATTGAAGCAAATGTGAACTATTCAGTGGAAACTAAATACTATGGTGATTTAAATGAAGACGGTTTTATAGACTCAATTGACTTTGCATTAATTAAGTCGTATCTTTTAGGAAAAGTTGCTTCAATAAACAAGGAAGCCGCAGATATTAATGTTGACAACAATATAGATGCTATTGATCTTGCAAACTTAAAACTAATAATATTGGAGAATCGTACTCCTCAACCTATTAATCCAAGAAATACAGTTTTGCTGCCCGGCGTAGGAATAAATGCTATGACGCAGACCACTGAGAAATTCTATGATAAATGGAAGAACACCTATATAGTAAAAAACCCATACACTCAGGATGTTCAGTATTATGTATGGTACAGCGGTCAGTCATATAATCCGAATAATCCTCCAGCAGGAGCAGGCGTGGCTGTCACTGTTTCAGAAGCTCAAGGATATGGAATGCTTATTACAGCCTTGATGGCAGACTATGATAATGGTGCAAAGAGTATTTTTGACGGTCTTTACCGTTTTTATAAAGCACACCCAAGTTCTATCGGTCCGAATCTGATGGCATGGCAGCAAGCAGATAATGGCAAAAAGATTTTTGATTGTGAGAATGACGGGAACAATGCTACTAACACTCCTGATTCTGCAACAGATGGAGATATCGATATTGCATACGCTCTGCTGCTTGCAGATGCAAAGTGGGGAAGTACTGGTGAAATTAACTATAAAAGAACTGCACTGGCAATTATTAATGACATTATGACTTATGAGGTCAACAAGAAAGACTGGACATTACAATTAGGCTCATGGTGCAGTACTTGTAACTATAATGACGCCTACTATACGGCAACAAGATGTTCCGATTTTATAATGCAGCAACTTAAAGCATTTGCTGAAGTGACAGGTAATAATGACTGGAATAAAATAATAGATGCTTCATATTCTATTGCATTAGATATTGTGAAAGGCAGTGGATATAATACCGGTTTGTTACCGGACTTTGTAATTAAGAAAAGTAATGGAACATATGGCCCGGCTTATGAGAATTTCCTGGAAGGTGTAAATGATGACGATTATGCATATAATTCATGTCGTACTCCTTGGAGATTTGCAACTGATTATATTATGACAGGAGACCAAAGGGCAAAGGAAATTCTTAATATGCAAAACAACTGGATAACAAAGTCTACAGGTGGCAATCCTGAGAAAATAATGGGGACTTATGACCTTAAAGGAAATGCCCTTGTTAATTATAATGATACATGTTTTACTCTGCCGTTCTTATTAGCTGCAATGTGTCAGGACAATTCGGTACAAGGTGCTCAGCAATGGGTGGATGCACTTTGGTCTGCTTCATCTGACACTGAAATATATGATTATTATGGAGATAGCATAAAAATGCTGACCCTCATTACTGCAAGCGGAAAATGGCAAAAGCCATAAAATTTATTTACAAAATATACATAAATGAACTATTATAGAATAGAAGGTAAGCCTATATAAAATTTGTAGGAGGAAATAGCATTGACAATAACTAAGAAGAATTTTGCAAAAATGCCTGATGGAACTCAAGTAGATATGTATACCTTGAAAAATTCCAACAATATGTCTGTTGACATAATAAACTACGGAGGAACTATTGTCTCTATACTTATGCCGGATAAGAACGGGAAGATTGCGGATATTGCTTTGGGATTCGATGATATTAAGAGATATATGGAAAATGATGCATATATGGGAGCGTTAATCGGAAGGCATGGCAATCGTATTGAGGGTGCGGAATTCGAATTAAACGGAAAATTTTATGAACTTGTAAAGAATGACGGAAATAACCACCTTCATGGGGGTACAATAGGTTTTCATAATGTAGTATGGAATGTAGAAATACAAGAAGAAAATGGAGTTCAAAAGTTAGTCCTGACTCATACAAGTCCTGACGGTGAAGAAAATTACCCCGGCAATCTCAAGGTAAAGGTAGAATACTCACTTTCAGAAGAAAATGAGCTAAAAATAGACTATGATGCGGTTTCTGATAAAGACACGGTTGTAAACCTCACAAACCATGCGTATTTTAATCTTGCAGGACATGATTCCGGAGATGTTTTGAAACACCAGATATATATTAATGCAGACAAATTTACCCCTGTAAATGATGAATGCATTCCTACCGGAGAAATCCGGGATGTTAAAGGTACTGTAATGGATTTTACTCAATTAAAGAGTTTTGCAGAAGGGATTTCCAGCGGTGACGAGCAGATTGTATACGGTGCAGGTTATGACCATAACTGGGTACTGAATACTAAAGGAAATATTAATGAAGTTGCCTGTGAGCTGTGTGACCCTGAAAGTGGCCGTGCGATGCAGGTATTCACAACAAAACCGGGAATGCAGTTTTATTCAGGAAACCACTTAAATGAAAAGGTACATTTGGTTGGAAAAAATGATACTGTTTACAATATGAGAACAGGCCTTTGTCTTGAAACACAGTTTTTCCCAAATGCAATGAAGCATAAGAACTTTCCTTCACCGGTTCTTAAAGCCAGTGAAAAGTATCATTATGTAACGATTTATAAATTTCTAAATAAATAAAAATCAAAAAGCCCCTGAGAAATCAGGGGCTTCAAATTTGTCTAAGTTAAGAAATTACCTTCTGTTAAACCCGCCATTAAAGCTTTTCTGTGATGCCTTCTTAGCTCTTCTGCAATCGGGACATCTAGCTGGTTCATTAGTAAATCCTTTTTCGGCGTAGAATTGCTGCTCTCCAACCGTAAATGTAAAAGTTGCACCGCAATCTTTACAAGTAAGTGTTTTATCTTCCATGGGTCTACCTCCTATAAAATTTTATTGCTGAGCATATAAGAACTTAAACATTACGGGTCAAAAAGGATGTTATGAATCAGTATAAGAAATTATAAGCTTTGCATCTTTATTATACACTTTGGAAAAAAATTAAGCAAGGGAGTTTAAAAAAAATAAGAAAAAAATAACAATTTAAACAATAAATAGAATTACAATTATTGAATAAATTTAGAAATTTGTAAACATATTTACAGTATAAAAACTAATCTTAAAAATAATTAATTAAATTAATTTATTTTCTATTGACAAAAGTAACATTGTGCCGTAAAATATCAAATGTGTCTTGCGGGACACACTAATAAATGGTGGGTATAGCTCAGTTGGTTAGAGCGCCAGATTGTGGCTCTGGAGGCCGTGGATTCGAATTCCACTATTCACCCCATAAAAAAGAAGCCGATAAATTTATTTATCGGCTTCTTTTTTTACTACTTTTGCTTATTTTCATTACTATACTCTATAACCAGCTCAGGAGTGTGTTTTTTCCCCATTTTATGTCTGGCTTTACGGTTTTCTACAGTATCGAAAATTATTGAAAAATCATAGTCAGGCGGGTAGAGTTCGCTGGCAGACACATGCAGTTTTATTCTTTTGTGTGAAATAAGCTTTTTTTGCCCTTTAATCTGAACTCCTATTTCGCCATGATCATTTGCTGTTTGATAAACCAACCCTAACTCTTTCTGAGGAAAGATCATAACACTGTCTCCTATGTTAAATCTGCTGCTTCGGTTTTGGGGTATTGGGTTTTTGGGGGTTTCCTTAATTAGTACAGGGGTTCCCGAGTCCGGGGTGAATTCAGAGTTCACAAAAGATTCTTTATTTTCCGAAGCAATAACCTTGCTAGAGTTGTACTCCTTATAAGCGGCATCGTGAGCAAGCCTAAGAAGATGTTCGGGAAAGCCGAGCCTTTTTGCAATATACAGGGCACAGCTTTCTCCTGCTTCACCAATTTCGAGTTTATACAAAGGCTTCAGACTCTCCTTGTCAAAAGCCATTCTTGCATTTACAAGGCCGGGTGTTCTCATGGCATATTCTTTAATTTCCGGGTAATGGGTAGTTGCTACAAATAGGCAGCCTTTGTTTTTTAGTTCTTCCAATATTGCTGTAGCTATGCCCATACCTTCTGCCGGATCGGTTCCCGAACCCACCTCATCCAGAAGGACAAGACTTTCTCCTGTGGATTGCTTTAGGATATCATTAATGGTGATTATATGTGACGAGAAAGTTGATAAATTTTCGGCAATGCTCTGCCCGTCGCCAATATCACACAAAATCATATTGTTCATGGAAAACTCACTTCCAGCAGTGACAGGAACATGGAGTCCGCTTTGTACCATAATAGACAGCAACCCTACAGTTTTAAGCGCAACAGTTTTACCGCCTGTATTTGGGCCCGTTATAATAACTCCTCTAATCTCATTACCGATTTCAAAGTCAAGAGGTACACATTCAGACTGATTGAGAAGAGGATGACGACCGGCTTTAATAATAATTCTGCGGTTCATATTGATAACAGCGGGATTTGCCTTCATTTGAACCGAAAGCTTGGCCTTGGCAAAAATCACATCTAAAGTTTCCATAATATCTATGTTGGTTTTAAACACCGGCAGTTGTTCATCTACTAATGAGGTCAGAGTATACAAGATTTTTCTTTCTTCGTTTTCTTCTTCAACGGCAAGGGTTGATATATCCTCCTGGAGCCTACGGACAGCAGAAGGCTCAATAAAACATGTTCCTCCTGTGGACGAGGTTTCTATCAGGGAACCGGCTACCATGTTCTTATATTCTTTTCTAACGGGTAGCACGAAATGACCGTTTCTCATTGAGACAAAACTGTCTGCAAACCATTCCTTTTTACCCCTTAAAATACTTTCAAGCTTGGAACGGATTTGCTGGTGTACATTTTCCTTTCTTCTACGTACATCTTTCAGCTTTGGTGAAGCAGCATCATCAACTCGGCCATTTCTAATAGAATGTTCAATTTCTTCACATAAGTCGTTAAGAGCGTCTATTGAACTTCCATAGTAAGCAATGTCATTACTCAGACTTTCAGCTCTTTTAAGATATGATTTCATTCGTCTGCAGGCCAGAAGAAACTGTGAAACCTCCTCAAATTGTTCCGGAACAAGCATTGCTCCCTTTGAACATAAATCAAGAATCTTATCTAGTTCGTTCATTGAAGAAAGAGGAGGAGTACCCAAGCTTTCAAGAAGCCTCTTTGAATCGGTGGTTTCCTTCATTCTTCTTTTACATTCTCCTTCGTTCAGGTATGGTCTGAGCAACGAAAGCCTTTCTTGTGCTTTTGGGGAAACTGCATTGTCCAAAAGCATTTCAATAATTTTGTTAAACTCAAGTGTTACAGCATATTTATTCATAATTACCTCCAATTATCAGCAGAGAGGTATGTCCAATCTGCGTGTATTTTATTTATAATTAAGAGGACACTGTTCTTGTATAAAAGTTATCCAGAGCAAGCAAAAAAGCGTGACAGAACCAAACCCGTCACGCTTTACTAAAAATCATTTGTATACAACTAAAACTACATAGCTAAAAACTATATATTAGTAAATATGGTTTTGAAGCATATCTGTAATGTACTCAGAATGCAAGATACAGGTGTCCTATGATACCAAAATTCAGTATCATTAACAAAAAGGCACACTAAAATAGAGCCTTTTCCAACTATTTAGTTGTTAATCACCTTTACAGATAATACCGACATCAAAACCTTCCTTCCATGTTAAATTTATTTCAGAATATCATATGCAATTTAGAGTTGTCAAGGTCACAATTTATATGGAATTGAATGTTGAATGAATATGAATATCAGGTAGATTTTATTTAAAGTAGTCTTTTATTTTATCAATTAAAAAATCTTCAACTAATAATACGTTCTTATTAATTCTTTCATAATATCTTCGCTTGGATGTTTTACATTGGAATGAAGACTCATTTACTCACCTTTTTATTTTCGTCTTTTTGTAATTTGCACATGATATTAATATGATACATTATAGTTAATGGAAAGGAAAGTTTAGCATAGAAAAAAACCCTTCAATCTATTATGATTGAAAGGTTTTGGTGACCCATCGCAGATTCGAACTGCGGACACCTTGATTAAAAGTCAAGTGCTCTGCCAACTGAGCTAATGGGTCAAATGGCTGGGATGGCTGGACTCGAACCAACGAAATGCCAGAGTCAAA
>JAEZUC010000092.1 GCA_023443515.1 Bacillota bacterium | reverse complement strand
AAAAAATCAAGAAAATACTAAATTAATGTTATAATGTAACAAAATAACTAAAAGGAGGAACATAATGAAAAAGCTAGCATACCTGCTATCAATTATTGTTTTGGCTATGGGATTAAACTTAGGTGCCATTACAATTAATGCAACAGAAACAACCCAAAGAGTTACTATCACTGAAAAGGGGTCGCACTATGAAGTAATACTAAATTTTAAAGGTGAAAAATCACATGAAAAAATAGGAAAGGAATATGGTTCACAAATTTTAAAATCAGTTCCGCAATATGAAGTCATTGTAGACTCATACCTGGCGGAAATTACGGCAAATGATGAAGTATATAAATTAATGCTGCAAAGGGTCAATGACATTATACCTCAAGTAGGTAAAGACTATGTTGATGAAATAAAGGGAATTGCATCAAATTTCACAGGGAAGGATGACAATGTAAGAGGGGACGGCAAACTCTCAACAGATGAGATGTTTTTAATGAATCTATGTCCCGATGTAGTCAGGCCTTCACAGTGCTGTGCGGCAGGAGTATATGGAGACAAATCTGAAAACAATGATAATATAAGTATGAGAATTTTGGATTGGCATGCAGGGTCTCAAAACCAGCTGGTACGAATTCAATCAGTGGTTACTTTCAAAAATTCGAAAAAGTCCATTTGTACTATAGGGTATTTGGGATATATGGGATGTATATCTGCGTTCAATGATAATAAGGTGTTTGGTGCAATTTTGGATTCAAGTACGGGAGAAGAATACATTTCAGAAGGAAAACGTTCATATCCCTTTGACTTAAGATATGCACTTGAAAATTACACCACCCTGGATGGGGTTGCAGCCTATCTTAAATCTCCCGTTAGAAATTATACATATGCTCATTTAATATTTTTAAGTGATGCTAGAGTAACTAAGGTATTGGAAAACAATATAAGTGGCAAAGAAAACAGCCTTAGAGAGGTCAGGACTGATAAGTCAGAATTAAATGAAGGTATCTCATGGGATATCAAGAACGCAACAGGTTGTGTAAATTCATTTATTACAAAGGGAAATCTGGATAACCACTCAGATAATCCTTCCAATACCAACAGGCTTTACAGTATGAAAAAAGTACTAAAGGAACAAGGTGAAAAGTTTACCTTTGATAACATGAAAGACGTGGCATCATATTATCAGGGTGAGAAACCGGGGCCCCAGAAAGAAGGAGATTTGTATAACACAAGTACTCAACAAATAATAGTTTTTGAGCCAGCAAAAAACAGATATGAAGTATTTTTCAGACCCCTTTTTGAGGAACTTCCGAAAACTCCGATTTTCGAAAAAATCCCCGTTCTATTTTAAGTAAATTCAGCAAATCGTTTAATGAAAGAGGCTATTGTCAACCAATGTAAAAATTTTGGTTGACAATAGCCTCTTTTAATTTTATACTTATATTACCAGGTAATATAAATAATATATTAAGTTTTCGGAGGAGAGCTATGGAAAACAAAATGAATATACGTCAAATTTCAATTATAGGGGTTATAACGGCTGTAATCTGTATTTTGGGGCCATTATCCATACCTATAGGTGTAGTGCCTATTTCCTTTACAAACCTTGCAATATACTTTGCACTTTATACCCTTGGTATGAGAAGGGGAACTTTCAGCTACATAGTTTATATGCTGATAGGATTGGTTGGTATTCCCGTGTTTTCGGGTTTTACAGGAGGCCTGTCAAAGCTTGCAGGGCCAACCGGGGGTTATATACTAGGGTTCATTTTCATGGCTATAATTGGAGGTTGGTTTATAGATAGATTTTGGGATAAGTGGTACTTGTCTTTAATTGGAATGGTTGTGGGTACAGCAGTTTGCTATTTATTTGGTACGATATGGCTGGCTTATCAGGCACATATGTCTTTAGGGGCTGCATTATCTGTGGGAGTAATCCCTTTTATTCCGGGAGATATGATAAAAATTCTGATAGCTGCTTTTGCAGGCCCTCAGATTAGAAGAGGTTTGATTAAGGCTAATTTGTTAAAGGTTTCTCTTTAAAATAACGTTTTGCCAGGATTTTCCAGTCATTAAGGAAGGTGGGGTATAAGTTGGGTCGTCTTCTTATGGCAAGGGGATGGTAGGTAGCGGTTGTGGTATATCCTCTCACGAAATGCCATGTACCTCTCAGGTTTTTGACCTCTGCATCCTTTTCCCCAAAAAACCACTGTGTGGCTGTATTACCGAGACAGAATACGAACATTGGCTTTAGTAGGTCAATTTGTTGCACAAGATATTTAATGCAGACACTTCTTGCTGTTTCTTTATCATAGCGTCGTAAAGGACGGCATTTTAGAACATATGTTACATATAAATCCCTCATTTGAAGGCCTGCTTCAAAAACTGCACGTTGAAGGGTCTGTCTGGTGCCACAAACAAATTCAATACCCGACTTATCCTCGCGAGCTCCCGGGTTATCCAGCAATACTAGTATTGGAGCTTTGGGGTTGCCTTCGCCCCATATAATACGGGATCTCTGGCAGTGTAATTCACATTTTTGACAGTGGGCTGCTTGTTCCGGTACTTTTTCTTCCGGCCATATTACAGGTGAAAAATCTTGCTTCATATATCTGTTCTCCTTATATTCAGTATTGCCAATAACAGATTTCATATAAACGGTAAAAGTGGCTATTGCAAAACAAAAAAAGTTTTCTGTTTTAACACTGGTACTCCCGTATAAAATTATATCAATGTTTGCTTCCAAGATATCTGCAAAAGTTTCTAGCGGCTCATTTTAGGATATTTTACCGTCGCTCACATTCACCGTCCATGATTCATTGTGTCGCTAAAACCTACATCGTGAAGGTTTTCCGGTAAAATATCCGTGTTCGCCGAGAAACAACTGCAAATATCTTTAACCAAGCTTCCATTGATATAATTAATACTCGCGTACAGGTTAAAAGAGATAAAAACAATTTTACGACAGCTCACTGTAGCACAACTTACAGCTGGACAATCTTTGTGGCAATATTATTGCAAAACTCAATATCATGTTCTACAAAAAGAATCGTCGGCTGATGCTCCAAAAGCAGTTCTTCAATCTGCATACGTGAAATTACATCTATAAAATTCAGCGGTTCGTCCCATATATGCAAGTGGGCTTTATCACACAGGCTTTTAGCTATCAATACCTTTTTCTTTTGTCCTCCGCTAAAATCAGAAATATCTTTCTCAAACTGTACTCTGGAAAAATCCAGCTTCCTTAAAATAGCCTTGAAAAGGCTCTCGTCAATTTCGTTGGCTACGGCATAGTCGCTTAAATTACCGCATAAATGTGTAGTATTCTGAGATACATAGGAGATCCTTAGTTGGTTTGACTTCCTCATAGTCCCGGTATAATTAATTTGTTCACCGCAAATAAGCTTTATAATACTTGATTTGCCTGAACCGTTTTTACCCATAAGGGATATTCTGTCACCTTGTTCTATGGTGAAGGTCACATTATCACAAGCCGTTTTATCACCGTAGAATATAGACACATTTTCCAATTCTAAAAGCCTGTCTGTATGAAACTTTAGCTGTGAAATTTTTAGCTTTTCCGAGTTTTCTATATTTTTTAGTAGCTTGGATTTACCCTCTATTGCCGACTGCTGCCTTTCTTTTATCGATTTTGAACGGCTCATCATTTTTTTTGCTTTAGCACCCTGGTAAGGCCTGCGTCCGATATTTTTTTCAGTTTGGGTAGGGTCAAAGCCAATCTTTTTTGCTTCAGCTTTATTAGACCATTCAGATGTCCGTTTTGCCGCTTCTGACAGTCTTTTGATATCTTTTTTGAGCTTGTCGTTTTCGGAACGTTCATAGTTATCCTGCATCTCTTTATTTTCCCACCAGGAGGAGAAATCTCCCTTTTGAATTTCGATGTTTGTCTTATTTATTGAGAGAATATGGTCTATACAATTATCCAAAAAGGCTCTGTCATGGGATACCAAAATAAACCCGTGTTTTGTACGAAGATAGTCGCTGACAACCATTCTGGCGTTAATGTCCAGATGGTTTGTAGGCTCATCAATAAGCAAGAAACTGTTTTCTTTCAGAAAAAGTGTTGCAAGCATAACCTTTGTTTGTTCTCCGTTGGACAGAGTGTCAAAGGCCCTGTATAAGACATCATCGTCTACTTCCAACAGGGATAGCTCACGCATGACCTCCCAAAGAACATAATTTGGAAAAATCTCTTCAATAACATCTATGGTATTGTTTTTCTTGTTTTTTACCTCATAAGGAAAATACTCAAAGGGAACTTTTGATGATATGCTACCGCTGTATTCATATTTACCCAGCAGGAGATTGAGAAAGGTAGTTTTTCCCCTGCCATTTCTCCCCGTAAAGCCCAGCTTCCAATCAGTATCTATCTGGAAGCTTACATTTTCAAATATATTATCATAACTGCCATCATAGGCAAAAGTCAGATTTGTGACATTAATTAAAGACATAAAAAATACCTCCTGTACAAAAAAATATAAGCTACAAGAAAGTTAGTTTTCCGTAGCTCATAAAAATACAGCAAGGGCCCGTCTTCCGAAGACAGGGAATAAAGTATATGCCGAATGAGCCAAAAAGAATAAGTAACTTTCTTGCGAACACAACAAAACAAGGGATTACTCCCATTAATATAATTGTTTGGTTATGTTTAAAAATCAGCAAGAAATATTTACTTCATCTTTTCAACTCCAATCATTCATTTATTAATAGAATAATAACATACATACGGCTGTAATTCAATTAATAAACAACTTTAATTTGCAGATATTGCTTTGGAGGATTTATTATAACTGCTATAGAATATGGAAACGGGTACATTTAATGTATGTAAAACTAAGAATTAACAAAAATGCAAAAAGGACGTGGATATCATGAAAAAAGCAAGTCAAAAGGTTCTTGTCTTTTTAACAATTTTCGCTCTTATCTGCTCTATCACAAGTAATATTTCCGTTTCCGGTGCTGCTGTATCAACGGATATTTATGGGGATTTGAACAGTGATGGCAGTGTTGACGGACTTGACTTCGCAGTATTTAAAATTTATTTATTGGATAATGACAGGGGCCTCCCGGGAGATGATCGCTTTAAGTATGCAGATTTAAACGGAGATGGGGTTGTTGATGTTCTGGATTATGCTTTATTAAAAAGCTATATACTTGGAATTATTAACAAATTTCCCGTGGAATCAATCAGCAATGTAAAAATCCCTTGGGACTGGGCAGGAATTGTGGGTACGGGACAAAGCCTTGCGGTTGGTGCGGAAGGAAATCCTCCGGTTACAACCCAACAGCCTTTTAACAATCTTAAACTTTCATTGGAAAAGGTTATGGTTCCGCCGTTTGATTCTAATAATAGCCTGTTTAAGATGATTCCTTTGATTGAACCCGTAAGGGAATACGGCTATTACTATGGAGGCGCTTATCCGGGGAACATATTTGGAGAAACACCACATTCAGCAATGGCTAACCAAATAACATCTCTTGTCAGAAATGCCTCGGGAAAAGACTATGTTTCGGTACACACAGCGGTTGGCGAAACAGGACAGGGTATTGATGCTCTTAGCAAGGGTGCACCCGAAACAACTTACTCAGGACGTGCATATGCAGCTACTATATTTGAAGTCCAAGCTATAAAACGCCTTGCGCAGCAGGCGGGTAAAACCTATGGAGTAGGTGCTGTTATAATGACTCATGGTGAAAGAGATGCAGGCAACACAAACTATGAAAATCAGCTGCACACATTATGGGCAGACTACAATCAGGATATTAAGGCAATTACCGGGCAAACCCAGAACATACCTATGTTCATTGTTCAGCAGAACTCATGTGGAAGTGTCGGAACAGCTACATCTACACTAGTGCAATGGAAGGCAGGTTTGGATTATCCCGGAGATATGGTTTGCGTGGGGCCAAACTATCAAAGACAATATGCCGCTGACGGGGTACACTTGACAGCAAACGGGTATCAGCAGTTAGGAGAGCAGTATGCAAAGGTTTATTACGAAAGGGTAGTACTTGGGCATGACTGGCAGCCTCTGCAACCTACAGTGGTGGAAAGAAGCGGAAATACTATAACGGTGAGATTCCACGTGCCTGTTGGGCCTTTGGTTTGGGATACTTCTCTGCCAGAACCGAATCAAAGCACCCTGACAGAATGGAAAAACGGAAAAGGCTTTGAAGTATATACACAAAGTAAGAGAATAACCATCCAATCAGTTGAAATAATAGGTGATTCAGTGAAAATAACCTGTGACGGAGAAGTACCGTCAACAGGAGTTAAGGTCGGATATGCTTTAACAGCAGGAACAAACAGAACAGGAGGAACATGCAGATGGGGGCTCCTACGGGATTCAGACCCATTTGTGGGATTTGGTAGCAGAAAGCCCCTTCCAAACTTCTGTGTAGCATTTGAAATGGCAGTACCATAAAGGGCATATTATAATGATTAATTTATTTATTGATATATTTTTCGGTAAAGTCCTTTACCTTTGCAATATAACCATCGGGGTCTGCATTCAATGCAGCTCCGTGGCCGGCTCCGGGAACAATAAAAAGTTCCTTTTCACTGTTGCATGCATCAAACAACCTATTTACCATACCGGTAGGGACAAATTCATCATTACCACCATGGATAAAAAGTGTAGGGGTCTTGCTTTTTTTAACCTGTTTGAGGGCTGATGCTTCCTCAAAGGTAAATCCTGCCTTTGCTTTGGTAATAAGGCTTGTGACATTTAGAAGAGGAAAAGACGGAAGACGGTACATTCTCTTCATTTGATAGGAGAGTTCATCTTTAACCGACGTGTACGCACAGTCTGAAACAATAGCCTTCACGTTGGAAGGGAGGTTTTCGCCACTTGTCATGAGAACCGTTGCCCCTCCCATTGAAACACCATGAAGAACTATCTGGGCATCAGGTCCGGTTTTTTTAATAACGTAATCAATCCATTTTAAATAATCCTTCCTGTCTACCCAGCCAAAACCTATATAATTCCCTTCACTGTCGCCATGTCCTCTGCTGTCAGGCATAAGAACGTTGTAACCCATCATATTATACAGTTTTGCATATAATCCCATCCAAAGCCCCTTGGAGGAATAACCGTGAGACAGTATTGTAGTTCTCATTGTAGGAGCTTCAGCACTAATATAATAGCCCTTTAACTTCAAACCGTCATAAGAGACAATATCAACCATCTCATAGGACTGTCTGCTCAACCAATCCACATCATCTATTAATTCGGATGAGTTTTTTTGAAGTTTAATCTCAGCATTTACAGTAACAGATTTTTTAAGTGCCTCATCCTGAGCAAGAAATGTCTTTTTTGTACGGGCAACAGAGATATCATAAAAATAAAACCCCGCAATCAAAACTGCAATAAACGCTATCAATATAAGTACAAAGCACATTTTTACAAAATTCTTCATAGACCTCTCCCACTAAATCCCAACTAATATTAAATAAACTTATCATAAAGTGATTAAAATTATGACTTGAAATACTTTGAAAGTAAAAGAAAAATATAAACCGCGTATATATAAATTATACCTGAAAAAACCTCAACAGTGCAACAAATATGCCTTTCCAGATTTAACAAGGGAACATTGCAGATGTATTGACAGGGGCTGACCGAAAGAGTATACTGATTGGGTAGTCAATGAGTGGCGAGTCAATCAAAACACAGGAAATCGGAAGTGATTAAGTGAAAGAAAACAAAAGACAGTTACAAAAAAAAATAACAAGACAAAAGATTATTGAAGCAGCAGTCAGACAGTTTGCCATAAACGGTCTGACAACCACGCGTACCGCAGATGTTGCCGGGGAAGCAGGTGTGTCCCACGGAACAATTTTTGCACACTTTCATACTCAGGAAGAGCTTCTGACTGCGGTCATAGAAGATGTAGGGGAGAGAATTAACACACGTCTCCACCAGGTTGCCTGTGACCAAAAAGGTTTTGATCTTGCTCTTAAGGCTCATATTAATGTATTAACAGAATTTGAGTCCTTTTATACAAGACTGGTAATAGAAAACAGACTGCTGCCGAAACAAGCCAGGGATACTTTTTTAATGCTTCAGTCAACTGTATCTTTTCATCTTAGTCAGGCAATCCAAAAGGAAGTGGAGGCAGGCAGTATTAAAAAGCTTCCTGAGGATATGGTTTTCAACGGGTGGACAGGTCTTGTCCATTACTATATTACCAACAATGACCTTTTTGCACCGGAGAGTTCTGTTTTAAAGGCTTGTGGGGAAAAAATGATAGAATTTTACCTCAATATGGTAAACATAAATAAAAGAGAGGATGTTTAAAATGAAAAAATGTATAGCTTGTGGAATGCCTATGCAACAAGATTCCGATTACGCATCAGGTGATATAACGAAAGATTATTGCAAATTTTGTGTACGTCCCGACGGGACCATGCAGTCTTATGAAGAAAAATTGGAATCCTTGACCAATTTTATAATTAAGACACAGGGATTGGATAAAATGGCTGCTGTTTCTGCTGCACAAGGAATGATGAGCAAGTTGCCCGCGTGGCAAAAAAATTAGTTATAATAAAATATTCATATTTTTTTCATACTTATTTAACTTTGTACCGATATAATATAAGTGGACACAATTTTGTCCCATACTGTACGAATGGTATAGGCAAACAGCCTATCGAATACAAAGGAGAGTACAATTAAGAATGATAATGAAAAAAACCGCAACTATCAGCTCCTTAAACGGTCTGGAGCAATTATTTACGGGAGAAGATATCAAGAGCCTAAAAAAGAGCTTTTTTGAGATGCAGCATTTATATCAATCAGCTATACGTGAGCTAAGTACAAAATTAGAAATTCTGGATGATGAGTTTCAGGTTACACATAAAAGAAACCCCATACATCACATGCAAAGCCGTATAAAATCAATAAAAAGTATCTTTGAAAAGCTAAGTCGAAGAGAACATGATATAAGCCTGGAGTCTGCTAAAGCAAATCTTCATGATATAGCCGGAATTAGAGTGGTATGTTATTACATTGATGATATATATATGATAGCAAAAATGCTTACACAGCAGGATGATATTGTTTTGTTGCGGGTAACAGACTATATACAGAATCCAAAAGAGAATGGTTACCGCAGCTTGCACTTGGTTTTGTCAGTGCCTGTGTTCTTCTCGGACAGGAAGGAAATAGTACCTGTAGAGATACAGATAAGAACAATGGCAATGGATTTCTGGGCCAGTCTTGAGCATCAGCTGAGATACAAAACCAATGACACCGTGCCTCTGTCTGTTGTTAAAGAGTTGCAGGAGTGTGCAGATACTATAGCAAAAACTGATCATAAAATGCAAAGTATTTATAAATCAATTGAAGAATTAAATAAGGGCGATTTATAGAAAAATGATATGTAAAAGGTGAAGCAGCTCGCATAGGGCTGCTTTTTCATTTTTAAAATAGTGATTAATGTCAGATTTTTTTTATTATCTGCGAACTAGTAAGTGAACCGGTTTCAATTTTGAAGGGAAGGTACAGATTTTGGATAAAAAATTGCTGGATTTTTTAAATAATAAACCCGAGAAAGGTCTGGAAAAGCTTATTAATACTTATTCAGGTCTGGTGTATACAATAATTTATAACAAGCTAAATCAATACTTACCAGTACAGGATATAGAAGAATGTGTCAGCTCGGTTTTTTATGAGGTATATAAAAACAGAAGTGAAATAGATCTCTCAAAAGGAACGCTGAGGGCTTATATTGCTGTTATTTCTAAACGCAGGGCAATAGACTTGTTTAGAAAAAACTCAAAGCATGTGACAAATCTGGTACCTCTTGAAATACAAGACTTGGAAAGTGGTGCTGTGAGCCGGGTTTTTAGTGTTGAAGATGAAGTGGATACCGAGACTAAAGATATGCTTATTCAGGCAGTAAAAGCCTTGGGTGAACCTGATACTGAAATATTTATCCGCAAATATTACCTTGGTCAGAACTCCAAGGAAATATCCGGACTGATGGGAATTAAGCAAAATACAATAGACAAAAGGCTGTCAAGAGGGTTGTCCAAGCTAAGGTCAATAGTGGGCTATATGGAAAAGCCTCAAGAAAGGGAGGGGAAATGACATGGATAAAAAAATATCACACGCATTGGATTTACTTGACATAGAGGAAACGGATAAGCTCCTTGAAAAGGATTTAAAATTTAAGCTTGATTCCAATAGCATTAAAAGGATTAAAAAATCCACTTACTCAAAAGCAGGAGTAATGAGGAGGAAACCTTTTGTGACCAGAGGGCTATCAGCCATAGCGGCAGCAATAATAATAATTGTGGTTTCAATATTTTCAATAGGTTTTGACAATGTGGTCAGTGCGATGGGGAGGCTGTTTGGATTTATACCTGGATACGGGATAATGGAAGACAACCAAAGTATCCAATATGTCATAGACGGACACAATAAAAGTACCGAAAACAGTCAGGCAATGCTTACAATAAATAGTGTAATTGCAACGAAAAATAATCTTACTCTAAATTGTTATATTAACTTGAAGAATATCCATGAGGAAAAGAACCTATCAAATATTGAAAACGATATAAATAATGATAAAAACGATTTAGTAATTGCTGTGAACGGAAAAGAGTATCGTCCTTCAGGTTGCAACATCGGAAGTGGCGGAAAAACGGAATATATTTCGGCTGCTTACCAAATTGGACAGGATAATTTAAGCACTACAAATATCTATACATTCAACTATAAAAAATATAATCTTTCAGTACAGTTCAGACTAAAAGGTCCAAAGGGTTATGACTCTCTGGAAGAGATAGGGCCAACAGATACCAAAAACAATATATCCATAACAGCAGTATCCAGTCGTCAAGACAATAAACTCCTTGTAGAGCTGTACCCTGTTAATAAAAGTGGCCTGACAATAACTTCTTTCACCAAGGAATACGATTTCGGCTATGAAAAAAAGGATTTGACACTTGAAACAGACAAAACAAGTCACTCATACACACTACCTGGTAGTTTTATGGGCGTTAATAACAAATTTTATTTTAATGTCATGTCTCAAGAAAAAAATCTTACACTGAAAATACCTTATTTAATTGTAAAAAGTCAGGAAAAAATGAAAAAAGTTACTCTTAAAATACCTGAAGAGGGGGAACGGGTCACAGTAAATAAAAAGGTGAAATTCAAGAATTCAACTATGGTTATAAGTGATGTGCAAAGGATAAAAAATGGAGACCCTAACGGAGCTTTGAGGATATATTTTAAATTTGAAAATGAGGACAAAAACATGGTAATGTTCAATGCTCAATTCAGAAGAGTGAATATACTCGGTATGGAGCAGGGCGGAGGATACTCTACAAACCTCAAAGAAGGAATTCCACAGTCAATAGATTATAGTCTGGATGAATCGGATGGTGGTGTATTGAGGCTGGGAATAAAGGATCCGGGGTATTTTCTTCTCGGAGAGTACAATTTAAAAATCAAGAATATATTAAATATGGAATAAAATTCCGCATGTTTACCTATAATGTTACCATAAATTATAAAAAAATAATTATTTTGTCAAAAAATGACATTAAATAAAATTGTCATATTGCTCAGAAATGTTAATAAATGACTAAAGTACTTGATAAAATACCTTTGGTGAAGTATGATAGAATTGTAAAACCCAATGAGTATTATGATATTATTGGCTTTTTTGAATGCTCTGCTAATGTTCCACAGGTTATATTATGTAATTATGGTACCAGAGACAAAGTAATTGTAGAAAACTTAAAAATCGTTGTAATCAAGTTTAAATTGTGGAGGTAAGCATATGAAAATTAACGGTATCGGAAAGAAAATCATATCATTTCTTTCTTCTACTATATCGGCTGTGACATCAACTGTGAAGAAATTACTAGAAAAAATATCGGCAGGTAAAGTATCTAAGGTCAGGGGGACTGTAGGTTCAGGGACTTCCGGTAAGTCGGTCTTTTTGAGAAGATTCAAGATAAAGAATAGATTGATAATATCTTTCAATTTACTTCTGGTAATTATGCTTTTGGTTACAGGTATATTTTCTTATACTAGTTCTACAAATACAATAGATAGTACTGTAAAGACATATTCTTTGGAAACAATCAAACAGACAAGTGTAGTATTGAATAACCAAATAAAAAGTATGGAAAGTTACATAAACGATGTTGGTATGAGCACAGCAGTGCAGAATATACTTAACAACTATGAGTCAGGGGAGCAATTTGATAAGTTAGTCAAGGACAGAGAATTAAGTACAATTCTCGGAAATAAGTTTACACTTATACCGGAGGTATTGAATTGCACTTTTATGTACGGTGATGGTTTTTCGAAATCACAGGTATATTCCAATAATAGTCTGGAAGTAAACAGAGAAAAAGCAATAAAACAGGCGGAGCTCAAACTCAAGTGGGCTGAAATTGAAGCTAAGGACACTACATCCACCAGTACCTACATGGGGATAGCAGCCAGTGTAAAATCAATGACTTTTGGTAAAGAGATTATAAAAGTAATTCTTATACCTAAAGTAAATTTCCTTGCAGATAGCTATAGAAATATGGATACCGGAAAAGATGACAAGGGTAAGGGTTTTCCTGTACTAATCGTAGACTCCAAGGGTAAAATCATATCCTCAAGAACGGAAGACAAATATCCTGTTAATAATACAAATGATGAATCAAAAAAATTGGCTGAAAACATCACCAAGGCAATAAAGGGTGATGTAAAGGCCGGACATGTTGATTTGAAGATGGGCGGAAGTAACAGCCTGATTACATATACTCAATTAGGAAATAAAGATTGGTATCTTGCATCAGTTGTACCTTATTCATATTTAAACAAAGATGCAAACAGCCTTAAAAATAAGACGATTATAATCGGAATTATATGCTTACTGATAGCTATATTGCTATGTATTGTAGTTGCAAGAAGTGTTTCAACACCATTAGAAAAGCTTACGGCTGCAATGAAAAGAGCTAAAGACGGCGATTTGACAGGTACTATTAATGATAATGAGAATGACGAAATTTCTAATGTGTGTCATAACTTTAATGAGATGATAACCAATATAAATAAGCTGGTAGCAAGTGTAAGAAGTTCGTCTCAGGGTGTGCTTAATTCTGCACAAAAGATAGCAACTGCCTCAGAAGCAGCATATAGTTCATCGGAACAAGTAGCGCTTACAATAGAACAGATAGCAAAGGGTTCTACAGACCAGGCAGAAGAGATAAACGAAAGTGTAAGCCATATGGACAAACTGTCCCAAGGTATTGTATATGTCGAAGAGGACGTGTCCAAGGTTACGTCTATTGCACGTGAAATCAGCGGGTTAAACAAAACAGCGGCTGACACTATACAGGAACTCAACATAAAGTCCGGCCAGGTGAGCAATACTACAACTAAGGTTTCTGAAAATATAAATGATTTAAGTTCCAGCATGAAGGAAATACAAAAGATATTAAAAATGATGGTAAATATTTCGGAACAAACAAACCTTTTATCACTTAATGCAGCTATTGAGGCAGCACGCGCAGGAGAGGCAGGTAAGGGATTTGCAGTTGTGGCAAACGAAGTTAAAAAGCTGGCTGACCAGTCAAAAGAATTTACCGGCAGTATCAATAGTATAATAGCTGATATTGAGCAAAAAACCAATGATACCGTACAGGAAGTTCTAAAATCAAATGAGGTTGTAAGTGAGCAGATAACTGCAGTAAATAATACCAAGGAATTGTTCAAAACTGTATTCAATGCTATGGATGATGTTATTAAAAATATCGAAAGAACAGGAAAATCAGTTGAGAATATAATGGTTTCAAAGGAAAAGGTAATGGAATCCATGGAGAATATTTCGGCTGTTGCGGAAGAGTCCGCGGCTACTACCGAAGAAATCTCAGCAAGCACTCAGGAGCAGATGGCGTCTGCCGAGGATTTGGCAAACCATGCGAAAACACTTAATGACCTGTCCGGTGATTTAAGAAGTCAGATTTCTAAATTTAAGACAGAGTAATTTGTTCCCCAAATAGTACAAAATTAACTTAACATAATAAATACAAAAAGCCAATCACATCAGTGATTGGCTTTTTATATTTTAAGCTTAAGGAAACAGTTTTCCCAACCGTTAGTATACATTATTTTACTATTTATGTTGAGAAATGACGAAATTATTATAATAAAATAAAATTATATACAAGAATACCTTGACAATTGTCGAAATTTATAGATAATGTTCCTAGAAAACAGGTTTAGGAAAAACGTTTCTTAGTGAGGAGTAGTTAATGAATATTAAGGAAATAGCACAACTATCAGGTGTTTCTGTATCTACTGTCTCAAAAATTATAAACAAAAAAGATAGTAATATAAGTAAAGAAACAAGAGAACGTGTAATGAAGGTAGTAAAGGAGTGCAACTATATCCCATACGCCGGAGTACATAGCGTTAAAAGCAAGAAATCTTTTTTGATCGGTGTAATTATTAGTAAACAGGCCGGGCATGAAAAGCTTCTTTCAGGTATTGTTGAAACAGCTAAAAGGAATGGGTATGCCACTGTCCTAAGTTATGCAGAGACCCCGGAAGATGAATACAGAAGTATTGCCATGCTATGTACTCACAATGTAGATGGAATATTGTGGGATAAACTGCAGGATTCCCATGAAAAATCAGAAGCCCAGTTAATCGAGCAAAACATACCATATTGTGTTATTGATTGTTATAATACCCAAACACCTGAAAGATTTGCTTTTGACTATTCACGACTGGCATATAACTTAACAAAAGCATTGGTAAAAAGTAAACACCAAAAAATAGGGTGCTTAGTTGAAAATAACGATTATAGAGGACGTAGATTTCAAAAGGGCTTTGAACAATGTCTTTTTGATAATAAGCTCCCATTTGATGCAAATATGCTTTGTATCGCAAAGGAAGATGCTTTTAATATTATGACTCATATGCATAATTTTACGGGTATTGTATGTTTTAATGCAAATTTGGCAGGGAAAATTTATGAGCAGGCAGCTCACAACAATATAAAAATTCCCAGAGATATTTCAGTGGTAAGTCTGGTTAATGACGCAAAAGAAATATACTTGCTTCCTCAATTATCCTCAATCCAATTACCTTTTTTTGAGCTAGGGGAATGTGCTTGTGGCAGATTGGTGGCTAGGATTGAAAAAACACGGGTTCCTGAACTTGTTTTTAAGAGTGATAAAAAGGTTGAAGATTTAAGCAGTATTGATATCCCTATAACAGTACGAAATAAAAAAATTGTAGTTGTTGGTGCAATAAATATGGATACAATTTTAAACCTTGGACAAGTTCCGAATATAGGAGAAACCATTACTACAAAAAAACGTGCAGCTATACCCGGGGGGAAAGGTGTAAATCAAGCTATCGGTGCCGCAAAGCTGGGAGCAGAGGTGTACCTAATAGGAAAACTGGGAAAGGACTATGAAGGAAGCGTATTATATGATTTTCTGAAAGTCAATAACGTAAATATCGAAGGAGTTTCTACCAGTCCGGAAGTAGCTACAGGCCATGCATATGTTTACGTTAAAGAAAATGGAGAAAGCGGAATAGTTGTTTATGAAGGTGCGAATACACAATTGTCTCCAAATGATATTAATATTTATAAGAATATGTTTGAAAATGCAAGCTTTTGTTTACTGCAGACAGAGATAAATATAGATACAGTAGAAAGTGCTGCAAAGACAGCAAAGCGGTACGGAGCAAAAGTTATTCTAAAGCCGTGTGCAGTAACTGAGATAAGTGATGGCCTTATTAGAAATGTTGATATATTTATGCCAAACCGTAACGAAATACAGCTACTTTGCCCTGATAGACCAACTTTTGAGGAGAAAGCACAGTACTTTTTAGACCGCGGTGCAAAAAGCGTAATTATTACCTTGGATCGTGATGGATGCTATTTAAAGGACAGTGAACATTCAATGTACTTTAAGGCTGCTAATTTTACAGCTGTTGACACTACCGGAGCCGCAGATGCATTTGCTTCAACGTTGGCAGTCTATCTCTCTAAAAATTATGATATATGCACTGCAATTAAATATGCAATATATGCATCAGGCTTTTCCATAACTACACAGGGAGTACCCCCTGCTTTGGTAGATAAAAGCACATTGGATTTATTAGATGTGTAATTAGAGAAAGGAGCTAATTTTCTATGACTATAAATAATGAAAATATGATGAAACGGTTGCAAAAACCAAAAGGAAAAGTAGATGTTGTTTTTGATACGGATACATTTAATGAAATTGATGATCAGTATGCATTGGCTTATCTTATTAAGAACCCGGAAAAGCTTAATATAAAAGCCATATATGCAGCACCATTCTTTAATGATAAAAGTTCCGGCCCTGAAGAGGGTATGAATAAAAGCTACCAAGAGATAATGAATATACTGTCTTTGATGGAACGTGACGAGCTTAAAAGATTAGTGCACAAAGGTTCTGAAAGATTTTTGTCTGATGAGATTACACCTGTAATTTCTGATGCTACCAACCATCTCGTGGAACTTGCTATGGAATATAGCGAGGAAGAACCGCTGTATGTTATTGCGGTAGGTGCAATCACCAATATAGCATCTGCACTGCTTATTAAGCCAGAAATAAAAGACAGAATAGTACTTATATGGCTTGGCGGGAATGCACACCACTGGCCTGATAACAAAGAGTTTAATTTGTATCAGGATATTGCGGCTGCGAGAATTGTTTTCGGTTGTGGCGTTCCAATGGTGCAGCTGCCATGTATGGGAGTGGTTTCTGCTTTTACCACGGGGGGGCCTGAGCTGGAACATTGGTTACGTGGAAAAAACAAGTTGTGTGATTATTTGGTTGACGTAACAACAGCAGAGGCTAAAAGATGTAATGGCGGAGAATACTGGACACGTCCTATTTGGGATGTTACTGCAGTAGCCTGGCTTCTGGAAGGGGATTTTATGCTGGAACGTTTTGAAACAAGTCCTATCCCTGAATATGATGATACATACTCTTTCAACAAAGACAGACATCTTATTAAGTACATTTATCATATAAACCGGGATAAATTGTTCGGAGACTTATTTTCAAAGCTTGTTAAGTAAACATTTGTAAACAGCAGCATAGCTGTTAAATAAAACCAAAAAAGGAGCAAACATTATGAAAAAATTAAATGCAATTATTCTTCTATTGGCAATGGTAACTACAATGTTTGGATGTTCAGGAGGTTCAGGAGATGCAGGAACAACGACGTCCCAAACATCCGGAACTGAAAGTACGGGAAAAGCCGAGAAAAAAGAGATTGTCTGGATGACTGAAACTACAAAGGAAAACCAGGAAATACTTGATGCATTTGAAGCTAAAACAGGTATTAAAGTAAAAGGTGAGTATCTGGCATTTAATGACTTGTTTGAATCCATTGAAATAAAAATTGCTTCCGGCTCAGAAGACTACGATGTAATCAGTGTAGATGGGCCGATGGTAGCAGCGTATGCAAACCGAGGTTACATACTGCCACTGGACAAATATTTTACTGATGACGAAAAGGGACAGTTTATAGATTCCAGTCGTAATGCCGGTATTTGGGATGGTAAATTCTATGCACCTGGTCAGGCCACATCTGCTCAGCTCCTTTGGTATAACAAGGCTTTACTAAAACAAGCGGGCGTAACCATTCGCGATAACGACGAAAATAACCGCCTTACATGGGAAGAGATAGAAGATATGGCAAAGAAAACAGTTGCCACAGTTGACCCTGACAAGTCCAAGGGCATTTCAGGGATACAGTTCCAACAGGTTAGCCGTACATATCAGATGTGTGCCCTTGCAAACAGTATGGGCGGTAAAAATATCGGAGATGACGGATATACCGTTGACGGAGTTATAAACAATGATGCGTGGATAAAATCAATGACCTGGATGCAGAACCTTTATAACAGTGGCCTTTCACAAAAGGGCATTACAGCTGATGAAGTTCCTAACTATTTCAATTCAGGAAAAATTGTATTCATGGCAGGTGGTACATGGACTGCTGCTGCATGTGATACAGCAGGCATGAAGGATTATGGGTGGACTTATGCTCCTGCCTTCAAGGGATTTGAAAAGAATGTAGGTACAGGTACGGGCAGTTGGCATTTTGGTGTTAATGCAGCATCTAAAAACGTTGATGCGGCAGTTGAGTTTATCAAATACATGAGTCTTGGTGAAGGCAGTGATAAGTATCTCAAGTGGAGTGGTGATATGCCTGCAAGAAAGTCAAAGATACAAGAACTCATTGACGATAAAAATGCTGCCGGATATTTAAAGGTTGGAGCTTACGAAGCCTCAAATACAGCTGTACCAAGAGCTTTAACACCAGGGTATTCCGAATACAGTTCAGTAATGGATGCAACTTTTGAAAATATCCGTAACGGTTCAAATGTCAAGGATAGCCTTAACAGTGCGGTAGAACAGATCAACAGTGCTATGGCAAAATATAAGAAGTAATAACAAATTTGAACTATACCTGGGGATTGGCGGTAATATTATTTTACCGCCGATTCTCTTAAATACTACATATATACCAAGCATGTACACAGTTGCTGTAAATATAAAACTACACAATTTTGTTGTTGATTAGAGATTTGTATCTAATGATTTTCAGTATAGTATATAATTGGGCATTTATTGAGGTGAAAAAATGAATAACATGTTTGGGAAGTTTAAGGCTTTACCATATATATTTATATTACCTGCGTTTCTTTTGATAATAGTCTTTAAAATCTATCCAATAATTTCAACCCTTCTAGAAAGTTTGATGGTAAAAGGTACATTTACACTAGACACTTATGAAACACTTTTCAAAGACAAGATATTTTGGAAATCACTATGGGTCACAATGAAAATAAACATTGTAATGATTCCATTACAGATATTTATAGCATTTTGTCTGGCTCTGTTGGTTAATACAACAGTTAAGGGTATAGGTATGTTTCGTACCATATTCTATTTGCCTGTAACTATTTCACTTACGGTTGCAACCATTGTTTGGAATCTCATGCTGAGTCCAAATGGTGGTGTTATAAATAGTATTCTCGGTATTTTCGGTATTTCACAGCAGGACTTCCTAGTTAGCAAAACTCAGGCACTTTGGTGTATTGTTTTAATTGCTACCTGGAAAGGTGTAGGCTACTGGATGATGTTCATTCTGGCGGGATTAAAGAATGTTGATGCCAGTATTTACGAGTCAGCAAAAATTGATGGAGCCAATTGGTTGAAAACTGTAATTAGTATAACAATACCATTAATTAAAAAAGTGTTGCTGTTCGTATTTGTTGCTAATACCTCTATCAATATACTGCTTTTTGTTCCTATGCAGATAGTTACACAGGGAGGACCTGAAGGCAGCACAAATGTTTTGATGTATGAAGCATATAAATCCGCCTTCAAAATGGCTGACCGGCCAAGATCAGCTGCTATTGTCACTGTTTTGCTTGTAATTATTGCAATTGTATGTACTCTTCAGTTCAGGCTTATGTCAGAAAAAAAGGAGGCGTAAGATATGAGTAAAAATATGATTATAAAAAATTTCTTCATTTATATCGGTCTGATCATAATAACTATATTAACAATATTTCCACTGCTTTGGTGTCTTTCAGCCTCATTAAGAAGTGATACTGAATTTTATAAATATGTAACGCCATTTTCCATTAATACTCTTGTACCTGTGGATTTTACAATGGACTCATATATAAAATTGTTTACGAAATTTAATTTTGCACGTCCAATTATTAATACAATTTTCGTTTCATTTGTAACAATAATAGGAGGCTGTCTTTTGAACAGCATAGCGGCTTTTGCCTTTGCATGCTTCAAATTTAAGTTTAAAGAGGTTTTGTTCGGTATATTTCTAGTATCATTTATGGTTCCTTTTGAATCTATTTCTCTTCCTTTATACAAAGTTGTCAGTAATCTGGGATGGGTCAATACTTATGCCGGTTTAATTGTTCCTACAATCGCAAGCGGGTTGGTATTATTTTTATTCACACAGTTCTTTAAAGATATTCCGCCTAGCATAATAGAAGCCGCAAGAGTTGATGGAGCAAATTGGACTCAAATATTTCTAAAGATAATATTACCTTCATCGGTAACTGTATTTGTTACTGCTTCCTTAATAATATTTATGGATCAGTGGAACTCATATTTATGGCCATTACTTGTTGCACGCTCAAAAGACATACAAACTATACAAATTGCATTGTCTTCATTTAAAATGGAAAGGGTTACACTATGGTCGTGCCTCTATGCTGGTTCAATGATATCTGCACTTGTACCTCTGGGTTTGTTCCTGCCTACACAAAAGTACTTTGTACAAGGAATTACAAGCAGCGGTGTCAAAGGATAATTAATACTAGAAAAGCGGGTGTATAAATGGGCAAAATATTAGTTATAGGAAGTCTTAATATGGACTTTGTTGTTAATGTAAAACATATGCCACAAGTTGGAGAAACACTATTGGCAGATAGTTTGGAATTTATTCCCGGAGGTAAAGGTGCTAATCAGGCATATGCTTTAGGGAAGTTGGGGGCAGACGTAACAATGCTGGGTGCTGTAGGAAATGATTCCTACGGTGACATTCAAATAGAAGGCTTAAAGGCTGTGGGTGTGGATACAACTCACATTGAAAGAATAGAAGGCGTTAATACAGGAATAGCTCTGATAAATGTCAATGAAAAGGGCGACAACAGCATAATAGTTGTCCAAGGCGCTAATAAGTATGTAAGTCGTGAATACATTGATAAAAACCTTAAAGTAATTGAAGAAAGTGATATAGTTATTTTTCAGTTAGAGATACCTATTGATACTGTTGCATATGCGGCAAAAAAGGCAAAAGGGCTTGGGAAAACCGTTATATTAGACCCTGCTCCGGCACCGGATAGTATACCGGAAGACCTTCTGGCTAACGTTGATATAATCAAGCCTAACGAAACAGAATTGGTTAAACTCACTGGTATAGAAGAGGTTGACGGTTGCATGAATAAAGCTGTCGATACGATAAAAAAACAAGGGGTTAAAACCGTAATAGTGACTCTTGGTGGAAAAGGTTCATTTGTTTCAGGCCAAAACAATGTTGTAAAGCATATCAGTACTGAGGATGTAAAGGTAATAGATACTACTGCAGCAGGTGACAGCTTTATAGCTTCTATGGCACTGTACCTGTCAAAAGGAAAAGATATTATAGCTGCGGTTAAATTTGCAAATCATGTGGCTTCTATTTCCGTGACCAGAAAAGGTGCTCAGTCATCCATGCCCTCAATGGAAGAAGTAGAGAAATATATTTCAGAAATAGGATCGAAAGGCGGGATTATATGAGTATTCCAAAGACAATGAAGGCATTAGTTGCATACGGAAAAGGAGATTATCGTTTTGAACGGGAATATCCTGTTCCTGAATGCGGGCCGGATGATATTATAATAAAAACCGAAGGCTGTGGTATTTGCGCAGGTGATTTAAAGTGTATGCACGGGGCTGGCCGTTTTTGGGGCAACAATAACCAAGAATCCTGGGTAAAACCACCTTTTATACCCGGTCACGAATTCCTTGGTGTTATAGTAGAAATAGGTAAAAATGTAAAAGGATATAAAATAGGAGATAGAGTTACTTCCGACCAGATTGTTCCCTGCGGCGAATGTAAGTTTTGTAAAACGGGTCGCTACTGGATGTGCCAGCCACATGCCACTTTTGGCTTTCAGAAAGACAATAACGGAGGAATGGCTGAATATGTTCGCTTTCCTAAAACTGCAGTAATACATAAAGTCCCAAAAGACTTACTACTTGAAAAGGCTCTACTGATAGAACCATACGCATGTTCAAAGCATTGTGTAGACCGAGCACAAATCACTAACGAGGATGTAGTAGTAATATCGGGTGCAGGTACCCTGGGACTTGGTATGATAACTTATGCACGTATGAAAAACCCTGAGAAACTAATCGTCCTTGATATGATGGATTCTCGCTTGGAAAAGGCTAAAGAATTTGGTGCTGACATGGTGATTAACCCCGGAAAAGAGGATGTTGTAAAAATAATCATGGATTTAACAGAAGGTTACGGCTGTGATATTTATATTGAAGCTACAGGACACCCTTCCAGTGTAACTCAGGGTTTGGAAATGATTCGTAAATTGGGACGCTTTGTAGAGTTCTCGGTTTTTGGTTCAGAAACTACAGTGGATTGGTCCATAATTGGAGACAGTAAGGAACTTGATATACTTGGGGCACATCTATCACCGTATTGCTACCCTTTTGTAATAGATCATATTGCTGATGGGACGTTGAAAACCGATGGAATAATCGGAAGGTACTTTAAGCTGGAAGAGTGGGAACAAGCTTTTGAACATGCTACCGGGAAACATGGAGATTTCAAAGTGATATTCACGTTTTAAAATCAAAAAGGAGCTGTAGCAAACAAATAAGGTTTGCTACAGCTCCCAAAATTTTGTATAAGGTCAATTATCATTACCGCACTTGTTGAGGTGATGATAATTGTATTATGTTATTAAGCTTAGAAGACATACTATAAAGAGTGTCAGCAATAGAATGAATCTCTTCTAAGGTTGCGTTTTCTTCCTCTGAAACTGCTGCAACCTCCTGTGATGCTTTGGAAATTGCATCGGAAGCGTCTTTCGTCTTGCTGATTGATGTAACGACAGTCTGTGAATTATTATAAATATTCTGTACATTCTCGGATACAGATTTTGAAAAACTTGAAATTTCATTGACTGAATCTAGTATCTTACCAAAAATTTCTCCTGCAGTTGTAATTATATCTTTACCTTCGTTAACAGAAATATTACTCTCATCTGTAATTTCAATAGTGTTATTAATTTCGCTTTGAACTTCATTAATTAACTCATTGATTTTAGTTATTGAGTATTTTGACTGTTCAGCTAAGTTGCGTATTTCTGAAGATATGACAGAGAAACCTTTCCCAGATTCCCCTGCTCTTGAAGCTTCAATAGCGGCATTGAGAGCAAGCAGATTTGTTTTTTCGGCAATTGAATTTATCATGGCAGTTATCTGCCCGATTTCAGCGGATTTATTTCCCAATATATTAATTGCGTTTGTAAGCCTGTCCGAATTTGTATTTATCAGTTCCATTTGTTTAATGGCAGAAGTTATTATTTTATTACCGTTGCTGGTCATAACAGAACAATCCTGAGCGAAATGAGAAACAGTCAGAATACGTTCTGCAATATTCATAAGCTTATTGGAAATATCATTTATAACATTATAGGATTCTGTTGTCAGATCTCTTTGTAGCGAAGTACCTTGTGCAATGTTAATAATTGATGTCATTGTATGCTCGGATGTTTTATTAACCTCTATTAATCCGTCACTAAGATTCTTGGCTATATCGTATATAGTTTTAGAACTCTCTGCCGCTTCGGTAATTGATTTATTCAATAAATCGGTAAGGGCTTCGCTTTCATTCTTTTTATCCTCTATATTTACAATCATGCTTTTAGACCTTTGGGATTGTATAGTAGAAACACAAACAGAAATACCAAATGCAAGCCCAAAACAAATCCAGCTTATAGAGTTCTTACCTGGGCCACCATAGAATTCATTGGGAAAAACAAAAATTGCAGCGGTATAGAGAAAAAGAGTAGTACCTGAATACAGTAAAACAAGCTTAGTATTATAGTACATAATTACGATAAATATGCACGTAAAACTAAAGGCAATTGAAGGAATTCCTGAACCTCCTGCTACTTCTAGCATATAAAAAACAGCGGTTGGAACAAAGGCAAATACCATTAAGTATATGTACTTGGAAATATTGGATAATACCCTTGTGCTCCTCTCTATAAGTCTTCCTACCACAGTAATAATAATACATGCTAAAAATATCATACTAACCATATAATTCTTAGCCAATACCAGAAAGCATACACTAACACCTAAACTACTGATTAATGCACTGTAAAATGCTACTGAGTTAGCGAATTTCTCTTGCTTTTTTAAAATAGAATTCATAATGAATATTTTCCTTTCAAGCTATATTAAATTTTTAAACTGAGATAAGAAAACAAATGATCACACGAGAAAGTAGTCATATTTTATCAAAAAATGGCGAATTTTGCAATGTAGTTTAATAATATCTTATTTTTATAATAAAATTATATATAAATACAAAAACTAACCATTATACTAAAAAAATAACAGGGAGTTTATATAATGAAGAATATAAAAATATATGTAATAGCCCTAGCTGTATCTATAGTATTAGGATATGGGGTTGCCAATAGTGTTGGCACAAATCAGGATTTTATCTATCAAGCAGATAAAGAGGTTCAGACCGTTAACAGTACCCCCCTTAAAGGCCTTACTGTTTGTATTGATGCGGGGCATGGTAAAACCTCACGTTCAAATAAGGAAACTGAACCTCTGGCACCCGGCATTGAAATTCAAAAAGCAGCAATTGCAAGCGGTACAAGGGGAGTAGTTACAGGGATATCAGAAGCAAAACTTAATCTTACAGTAGCTAAAAAGCTTAGAGACTCACTGGTGCAAAACGGTGCAAAAGTGATTATGGTTAGGGAAACCGAGGAGTGCGGACTCACAAATGTAGAACGGGCAAAATTCTGGAATTCCTCTAAAGTTGACCTTACCATACGTTTACACGGAAATGGCACAGATGACAGCAGTGTATCCGGTGTACTGATGATGATACCCGGAAACAAGTATATAAAGGATACAGAAATTCTGAAAAACAGCAGAAAAGCAGGAGAACTTGTTCTGGAAGGGGTTATAGGTTATACAAAATCGAAATCAAGAGGTATCCAAGAGACATGTGATTTAACAGGATTTAATTGGTCGAGGGTACCTGTAATTCTTCTGGAAATGGGATTTATGACTAACCCGGAAGAAGATAAACTTCTTAATACTGACCAATACCAAAACAAAATGGTAGAAGGTATTACGGCAGGGCTTATTAAATATGTAAATCAAAAATAACGGACATATTTTTTTGTTTTACAAATATTATATAATTTTGTACAATTATACTTGGCGGAGAATTTTTAATCCCCGTTGTAAAAGGAGAGAAGATATGTTTTATACCGATGGGTCAAATGCAAAAGACTTTATTGAGAATGATATAGAGCTTCTTAAAAATGAATATGAAGAATACTATAGCACTCTTACACAGAATGAACTCAGTCCGGTAAATATAATACTTTGTTCGTCTCTTACAAACGATACGGATAATGGATTTGAAAAAATATTATTGATATATGAAGATAGAATTGTAGTTTTAGAAAAAGGGAACGGAAGCATATCTAAATACAACATTGGATATAACGATGTTAATTACATAGTTATAGAAGGACTTCCCAGGCCCGGATGTCTGAGCATTTATTATAAGGAAGAAGGCGGGGAAAGAATATTTTTTGATCCTTTTGCAGAAGAAATCGTGAACAGATTGGTAAAGGAACTCCGGAAGCTTATTATACAGGACGGAGATTCAAATAAGGAAGGTAGATTGTCTGAATACAATGCCGGTGAGCCGTGGTATATGGGTAAAGTTTTGACAACCGAAGCATTATTTAAAGATCAGACAGTGGTCTGCGAACTTTATCAAAAAAGAGTCTATGACAGATACTGGTCAATATTCAGGAAGACAATTACACAAACTCACTATTCTATTGTAAGCAATAATGAAATGGTGGTTTTCAAGGAAAAGTATGAGCCAATGGACGACAAGGATATATGCGGAGATTTGATATTTATACCTTTAAATTCAATAAAAAACGTATCTCTAGAATCAACGGATAAGGGAATGGTATTGAAATATATGTTCTGCTGTAAGAAAACCTTTGAGTTATTTTACCAAAATGAAAAAACTGATGAGCTTCTAAAAGCGATGTCATTTATAAATGGAGTAATCCAAGCTTGACCGCTTTCATAAGTTACAATCAGTCAATATAATAGTATAAAAATAAAAAATACATATTCGAGAGGTGCGTAATGGGGTTCAAATCTGAAATAATACAAGATGTTATTAATGATTTTGAGGTTGACAGAGAAAGTATGTTGCGTATAGCAGTATTGTTTAAAGAAACTATGGAAAAAAGCCTGAATGGTGAAAAAACCTGTCTTAAAATGATTCCTTCATACATTGGAAAGCCTACAGGAAAAGAGCAAGGTACTTTTATGGCTATTGACATGGGAGGTACTAATTTCAGATGTTTGAAGTATAAAATCAGCAACGGAAGCTTTGAAAAAATTGCTGAAATAAAGCATAAACTTATCAATAAGGAAGAAAATGTTGACCTTACAAAGTCAAATACTGATGAAACGCAACTGTTTGGCTTTATGGCTGAATGTATAGGTAAATTACTTGAGCCGGAAGAAGCTTTGTATCTTGGAAATACATTTTCATTTCCATGCAGGCAAGAAGGAATAAGTGATGCTTACCTCATTCAGTGGACAAAGGAAATAACCACCTCCGGAGTTGAGGGTGAGAATATAAACAAGTTGCTTGAAAAAGCTTTGAAGGCTAAAAACGTAAATGTTAAGCCGGTTGCCATACTTAATGATACTGTAGGTACCTTGCTGGTAGCTATGTACAGTTATCAGACTGCGGATATAGGCTCTATTATGGGGACGGGACATAATACATGTTATCTGGAAAACAACCATCCTCTTAACGGTCAGAAGATGATAGTAAACACTGAATCAGCCAGCTACAATGTGGGACTTCCTGTAACCAAGTATGATGAGATAATAGATAAAAACAGTCAGGTACCGGGAGCGCAGCTTCTAGAAAAAATGGTTTCAGGTTACTATATGGGAAGTCTTTTAAAAGAGGCTTGTAAGGATTTATATAAAAACAAAGCAATATTTACATCAGAGGATGTCGATACGGATGCATTTTTCAGCCAGGACATTAATGCATTAATGGTTGAGAATTTTATCCTTTATCCATCCAATACAAAAGAACAATATAATTGCACATTAGAAGATGCTGAGGTAATAAAGAAGATATCTGAGGCCATATTAAAAAGGGCAGTAAGGCTTGTAGCTGTGTCGCACATGGGAATACTTTTCCATCAGGAAAACAACGGTACTTCGGTCAAGAATAAGCATGTAATTGCAATAGACGGAACAATATATGAAAAGATGCCTAACGCTCCCAAACTTATGGAAGAGGCATTTGAAGAGGCACTTGGGGATGACGCATCCAATATTGAAATAAAACTGGTAAAGGACGGTTCAGGGTTGGGTGCTGCAATAGCTGCTGCATTTGCAGTAACACAATAACCGTAAATTTTTAAGTGAGAATAGCTGCTTTAAAGCCAAAAAGAAAAAAGGTTTTACAGCAGCTATTTTTTTGTTTGCAATTATTAGTATGCTACTACAACTAACTGTGTATCAACGACCCTGGAATTAATATTAGTTATTGTATTTCCAAATAGTTGACAATATTACATAAAAAATTATATAATATTTTCAATAAATGTATTATTTTAACAAATAGAACGGGAGGATTTTATAATGAACAAAATAAAAGTTTTCAAACCCAAATTATTAGTTTTATGTGTCTTGCTTGCATTTGTAATTGCATCATCAACCCAAGTATTTGCTGCCAGCTATCCTTATGTAACCTCAGCATCCATAACCGAAAATGTTAATAATTCCGGGTACTGGGCCATAAATTACTACGTTTCTGATGGAAGTAGCGCTTCCTTTTTACCTGAGAACGTAGGATATGGTTATTACAATCAAAGTTATCTGGTAAAATCTTTACAATACTTTTTAAATGCGTATGGGTACAATTTGGTTACCGATGGAATATTTGGTACTAATACATATAATGCAATAAGGGCTTTTCAAGATGATCATGGTTTAGTTGTAAGTGGAGTTTGTAATGAAATCACGTGGAGAAAACTTGTTAGAGATTTATAAACAGGACATATGCACCTATTTAATAAATAGTAGTGTATTTATCTGATTATTTATAAACAACCTCATGTAACACTCTAATAGAGTACTTCATGGGGTTGTTTTAGCCTGTGAAACTCTTTCTCAAGGCCATAAAATATTAATTGAGGTTGAGTCTGGAAAAATATAACTTACAGTAATTGACATATAGTGCACATTATGGTAAATTTATACTTGTTATAACAAAAAACATTCTAGAATGGAAATAAGTTACGTCATAGGAGGTAAAAAAACATGAAAAAAGTATGTTCAATATTTTTAGTACTTTCTCTAGTTTTAATACTATCAGTTCCTGCTTTTGCTACAAGTGATAGTCAATCATTAACAATTCCTTCAAATGGAGGAACGCTTACTTCTGATGTTTGGAGGAGCACTACGGAAACAACTTCAGGGAATACTTTACAGTGGGATTACCAGATAACTGCCAAATATACAGGCTCCAGAACAGTACAAAGTATTAAGGCTGCTTGGTACTCATCAGCTTCATTAAGAAATAGTGCATCTATAAACATGTCATTCTCAGTTGGAGATGGCGGTATAGCTTCTATTTCTGCTGGAGCTTCTTCTACTTGGCAGACTACTACAACCAGAAATGTCACTTGGACTAATTCAAATGGATCTACCTCTTCATGGGACAGATCAAATATCGCTATAGGCCCTAAAGTAGATTATAGAGCTGATACAATTTGTACATATAACACAGCAACAGTAACTGTAAGTGGTGATGCAAAACCATATACAATAACTGCCAGTGTATAAATCTATTATTTAACTCAAGTCAAAGCAACAATGTTTTATAAAGCATTGTTGCTTTGATATTATTTTAAGAGAGGTAGCAAATGAAAAAAACTGCGCTAATATTTTTTCTGATTTTAATGCTTTTAAATATTTGTTCATGTGAACAAGCAAAATCTAATAATACTGTGTTACAGGCTAATGGTACTGAAAATATTATTATATATGATAAATTTGACCAGCAATTAGTTTTATATAATAAAAATAACCATTCAATTGAAAGTTCTAAGCCGGTAGATAACTTCTTTTATTTTGAGTTTGATACCAGAAGCAATTACTACACTTCTGGGCATAGTATAAATAATGGCTTCAAAATATTAAAAAAGGAAAATAATTTAGTGAGAGTCGTCTATGAATTGAAGAGTAAGAGTCAAGCCATATTTCCATTTGCTACAAATGGGGAAAAAAATATATTTATGATACAGGATGACAATGATAAATTGCATAGAAAAATAGCTGACTTTAATGGTGAGAAGCTAGCCTATTTTGATAATGTAAAAGGATGCATTGAAAAAGGAGTAATTATAGGAAACACACTGTATTATACAGTATATGAAAGTGAAAAGGAAAAGTATACGCTATATTCTGTAAATATAGAGAATATTTCAAACCAGCCTTCTTTAATTGAAGATGGGCTAGAGTCAAAAGATATATATTCATATAATGATGAACTTTATAAATCTACAAAAAAAGAAATATTCAATGACCATAATAGGTTTAAAAAGGCTGAACTTAATTATTTTGATGATACAAACAATGTTTTATTACAAATAGGTGTAGATCAGAAAAGAGCTTTATTAAAACTTGATATAGTTAATACAAAATCGAAAAATATTCAAAAAACAGTAGATAATGTTATAGGATACGATATAAATAACAATATCCTAACAGTTTATTGTTTCGGGGGAATAGAAAAAATAGATTTGGAGAGCAAGTAATGGCAAGTATAGAACTTAAAAACATAAGTAAAAAATTTGAAAAGGTAACAATTTTAGAAAATATCAATTTTACATTTAGAGAAGGAATTACATATTTAATTAAAGGAAAAAGCGGAGAAGGAAAAACGACATTATTAAATATATTAGCAGGATATATTAAACCTGATTCAGGTAGTATTATATTTGATAAAAGCCCAAAAATAGCATATTTCTTTCAGGATGAGATGTTGTTTTCGAATCTTACTGTAAGTGAAAATCTATTTATTAAGTATTGTACCTTAGAAAAGGGAATTGAAGACTTTGAAATTATTATGGAACAGATTTTAGTTAGGGTCGGTATCTTATCTCTAAAGGATAGAAAAATAGCAATGTTATCAGGTGGTGAAAGGCAACGGGTTCAACTTGCAAGTATTTTATTTTCGGATCCGGATATTCTGCTCTTTGATGAACCTACCTCAAAGCTTGATGATAAAAACAAGGAAGCTATAGTTGCAACTATTGTTGATGTTTTTAAAGGAAAGACATTAATCATAGTAAGTCATGATAACAATGATTTTGGTAATAACTGTGTAAAGCTAAGATTAGATAATGGAGTATTGGATTATGAAGCAGTATAGAAAAATATCAAAATTGATATTAAGAAAATCAAATTCCTATTTAAAAATATCTTTAGTTATATTTACACTTTTACTCACCATAATTGCAACGGCAGCAATTATTTTGTTAAATCAGTACTGTCAGGTTGAAAAGGACTTTATTAAGAATGAAAATCTACATATAATAGAAATATCATCGAAAACAAATAAAAATGAAATATTACCTATTAAGTACAGTTTTAAAAACGATATTTCTGAATTAATATCAAACAAATATCCGGATGTAAAATTTACTATTATATTTAAATATATAAAAGGGGCCATTAGCGACAAGAATGGCGACCCTGTATTACTGACGGCTTTGGATGATAATGCTTTTGGTTTATTAAGCAAATTTAAGCCTAAAGATAATGAGATGTATACTAATTATTACAGCCTTTCAAAGGTTGAGCTTAGAATACCGATTGTAACTAAACAGTCGGATGGTTCATTTATAAGCAATAAATCCGGTAAGTTGGAACTAGATGTAATAAAAAAGGATTTTAATAATAATCCTTTTTTAAGCTTTAAAGATGAGCCGTCTCCACCTAATCTAGTTAGTTTATCAACATTTAAAAAAGCATCTGAAATTATGAGTAATTTAGAATGGGATAAGATTGTAAAAAATGGAAATATTATTGACAAGGCTTATATATATGTTGATGAGCTTAAATTAGTTGAAACAATTGCCAAGGTTCTAAATGATAATAAGTATAATACAAATTATGTTTTTAAATCCTTTGATAGCTTTACAGATTCCATGGGAACAACTTTTATTCTATTTGCTATTATGGCATTTATGATTTTTTTTGGCACAATTATTAACGTAATATTGGCGTTTAATTCATATATAAAGATACAGCAGAAGGATATAGGTATCTTAAAATATTTAGGCTATTCAACAAAAAGTCTTTTAAAAATCTATGGTAACTCAATAAACCAAATATTTATAAAACTTGGTATTTTGATGATTATATATATTTCAATACTTGGACTTATATTTTTGAAATGGATTTTTATTAGTGTTGTACCAACTATTATACTTTTATTTCTGACTCTTTTATTCATAATTAATAGAATAATCCATTTTACATTATTAAGAAAGTATATAAACAAAGAGCTTCTTGAACTTATTAAGTTAAATAAAGAATTTGAATAAAGACAGAACTATTGTTAAGGGGAATGAAAGAGTGAATTATTATAATAAATTATCCAAGCTGATTTTAAGAAAAACCAACTCATATTTCAAGATATCTTTAATAATGTTCATAGCTTCCTTCTTATTGATTTCAACCTCTGTAATAATTTTTATGGATCAGTATACTCAAGTTGAAAAGGATTTTCTAAAAAATAATAATGTACTATTCATAGAAGTTAGACCGGGTTTTATAAATAATAAGAAATTAGAATTTGATATGGACACTAAGGGTAAAATATCACAATTTTTGGATTTAAATTTTCCTAAAGCGCATTGTTCCGTTATTGGACAATATGCTTTGAATTTTGGGTTAACCGATGAAAATGATGTAATCCATGATAGAATCATTGTTTTAGATAATAATGCTAGTAAATTTATAAAAGCCTTTAAGCTTCAAGATGACACCATTTATGTACATAATAATAGTAGTGCTTCAAGTTTAAGTTTTAAAATAACAAAAAAAAGTATGCTAAATGGAAAAACCTCTGATATTACAGAACATTTTAGAGTAAAGATAATTAATACTGATTATACTAAAATACCATTTATAATAAATCGGAATGACATTACAGATAACCTTGAAATACTTAATTACAATACATTGACGAAAATAATGAAAATTATGCAAATGGATGGAATGAAATTAACATCATTAGAAAGAGTTTATGTTTTTACTGATAACATTAAATACATAAAGAAAATGGCTAATGCTTTAGAAGATAATAATTATACAACTACTTACAGTCTTAATGCTTTTGATGACTTATACGGTTCTCTCAAAAATTCTACAGTAGTGTTTTTAATTATGGGACTAATAATATTTATGGGAACTACGTTAAATACCTTATTATCGTTTAAATCATACATAAAGATACAGCAAAAAGATATGGGTATCTTAAAGCAACTTGGGTTTAATAATAAAAACTTATTTAGAACATATAAAGTGACTATAAACAATATTTTTCTAAAATTCTATATAATAATAGAAATATACATTACAGTTCTTGGTCTGATATTTTTGCAGAATAACTTTATTAGACTTGTTTTGCCAATGCTTTTTGTTTCTTTTATACTTTTATTCATTGTTAACAGGATTGTTATATATTTAATATTAAGAAAGTATATCAA
>JAEZUC010000062.1 GCA_023443515.1 Bacillota bacterium | reverse complement strand
TTTAAACTAACTGCTAAAGACCCTGTTGTCAGTGAAGAAAGTGTTGAACCATACATTGGTAAGGAAATAATGAACAACGGTTTTAAAGCTGTTGCTATAGCCTTTATATTGATTATACTTTATGTTTGGTATAGATTTAAAGCTATGTCAGGCTTATCAGCAGGTGTATTTGCAATTGTGGGGGTTGTACACGATATTATGATAATGCTTGCTGTTTATGTTATTTTCCAGATACCTTTAAATGAATCTTTTATTGCTGCGATACTTACTGTTGTCGGTTACTCAATGAATGATACAGTTATAATCTATGACCGTATAAGAGAAAACAACAGACTTCTCAGGAAAGTACCTCTTCCTGAATTGGTAAACAGCAGTATAATTCAAACTTTGAACAGATCAATAAACACAGTTGTGACATCTCTAATAGCAATAACAACTGTATATATATTCGCTAAAGTAAACGGAATCAATTCAATGGAACAATTCAGCTTCCCTTTGATTATTGGTATTTCAGCAGGCTGTTATTCATCAATATTCATTGCAAGCCCATTATATGTAATGTGGAAGGAAAGCCAGAAAAAGAAAAAGATTCCGGGGAAACCTGCAAATGCTTAATAAATAAAAAAAGGCTGTTGGACATTCAATGTTCAGCAGTCTTTTTTTGATACCTTGAAATATGAAAAATGCGGTCCCCGTCAGAGGGGCCCGCAAAGCGATTGATAAAATATGTGGTTAAAGTAATTATGCTTTAGGTACTCTTTTTTTTAACAACAATGTCAATTACAAAGGCTGCAATGAGAAACTCACACAAAACATAAAAGCTGTTGATAATAAAAGAAGTTGCTGTATTATCAAGTATACTGCTATAGCTATTACTCATTCTGTTGATTATAAAAAATACCGTTCCTAGTATTATCAATAAAAGTGCAACCGGAGTGGCATATTTAATCATCTTTTTCGGTAAATCAGCCATATTGCATATAGCCGAACTTAACATACTAAGCTTGGCTTTTTTATCTTTTTGATTACTATTCATCTATTACCCCCCTAAATATTAAGCATCTGATTTTAATTTGAAAATTTTAAGAATATACATATTCTTGGTTTTAAGATATAAAAAACGAATTACTATAAATAAAATAGTAACACTTAAATTTTAGAACATCAATGTTAATAATTGATAATAATCTATTATTCGACATATTATATCGTGTTTTGTAATTCATTTATGTAAAGTTGGTCGAATTAGAATAAAACTTTTGTATAGTTTAATATATAACAATATATTATAATTAACATAAGAAATACGAAGGAGGAGTGCGGGAATGAGAGATTATGAAACCAATCTTATTTACACAAAGAAAGTAGTTGTCTCCGAAGGTAAGGTAAAGGAACTATATCTAAAGTACTATCTTATTGCAAGTGAACAGACTAATTCCGCTACTATGTATGGTATACAGGTAATCATGGAAAATGATAAGGGAAGAACTGAAAAGGCAGTTATTCCGGACGTCCTTCCGTCCAAAACAGGTATAAATAACCTTATTTATTTGCTATACTCGAATTCAGTTACTCCGGTAAGCGTTTATGATGTTATATATGACTGCATAGCATAAAAAGCAAATATTTTAATTGGATTATAAAGTATGTTCTAACAGAACATGCTTTTTTTGTGCGATTTAAGGCTTTATTGATTGAATTTGTTATTAAAAATATTATTAAAAAAGAAGGATTATTAATAATAATGTCGAACACATATTAAGTGATTTTGGCTAGGTTTAAAATAATTTGTAGCAGATATGTCTATAATATTTGCGTATAAGTAAAAATAAGTAGATAGGGATATTGAGCATAATGGCTAATTTATTTCCAGACGACCTTATTGAAGAAATAAGAGTAAGTAATGACATTGTCGGTGTTATATCGGAATATGTCAAGCTGGAGAAGAAAGGAAAGAATTTTTTTGGTAAATGTCCTTTTCATAATGAAAAGACAGCATCATTTTCTGTTGAGCCTGTAAAACAGATTTTTCATTGTTTTGGGTGCGGTAAAGGCGGAAACGTTATACACTTTATTATGTCAATTGAGAATCTGGATTTCCCGGAAGCCTTGAGGTTTCTCGCAGATAGGGCAAAAATTCAGATTCCTGATATAACTGAAGGTGGTCGTAATGACGAAAAAGCCGAATTAAAAAGGGAACTCTTGGATATAAACCTTGAAGCAGCTAGGTTCTTTAGAGATAACCTTAATAACGAGAAGAATATTCTTCCTAATTCATACTTAATGAGCAGGAGGATACAGAAACAAACTGTAGCCAAGTTTGGTATAGGTTATGCCGAGGACAGATATGATACACTTTTTAAACACTTAAAGTCAAAAGGCTTTAGTGATTCATCCATTTTTAAAAGTGGGCTTGTTATATATAAGGAAGAAAGTGGAAAAATTTACGATAGATTTAGAGGCAGGATTATGTTTCCCATATTTGATATAAGAGGAAATGTGATTGCCTTTGGAGGGAGAGTTCTTGATTCGTCTCAGCCAAAATACATGAATTCTCCTGAAACTGAAGTTTATCAGAAAGGTAAACACTTGTATGCCTTGAATTTTGCAAAAAGTGCTTGCTCCAAACAACTGATTTTATCAGAAGGTTACATGGATGTTATATCATTACACCAAAGTGGAATAATAAATTCAGTTGCTCCGTTGGGTACAGCATTGACAGAAAATCAAGGCAGACTTTTGAAGAAGTACACTGAAGAAATAGTTCTTTCCTTTGATTCTGATTCAGCTGGCCAGGCTGCTGCATTCAGAAGCCTTGATTTATTAAATGAAATTGGCTGTAGCGTTAGGGTTTTAACAATCCCATCAGGCAAGGATCCTGATGAATTTATTAAAACTCACGGTGTTGCAGAATTTAAAAGGCTTGTTGATACATCCAAGGGTTTGCTTGATTTTAAGCTTGGTATACTAAAAAAAGGTATAGATACCTCAACAAATGAAGGAAAAGTTAGGTTTCTTGATAAAGCTGTACTTATATTGGACAAAATTGACAATAATGTAGAAAAAGAACTTTATGTAAAAAAATTATCTGACGAGTTGGGTGTAAGTACACAATCAATTTTATCAGAAATGGTAAAGCAGCAAAAAGACACAGAAATTAATTTAAAAAAACAAGTACCAAGTAAAAGTAACTTTAGCCGAAATCCAATAAGAAAGAGTACAGTAGTTAAAAATCAGGAAGAACGTTTGATCAGACTGCAATTAATGCTGTTGGCAACTATATGTCTAGATAATAGTGTATATTATAGTATTAAAGATATTGCCGGTTGGGGCAGGTTTGAATCGGATGAAGTAAAAAATGCATTCGATTTTGCAGTCGAAAGAATTGAAAGTAAGGCAGGGATATTAACGGGTGAAATATTAAATAAGCTTTCTCCCGGAATGGCAGAAAGTTTTGCAAATATAGTGCAGTCACAGAGCATATTTGAGGATAATAAAAAAGCGGCTTTGGATATAATTAGAAAGATAGACCTGTTTAGCTTGGAAGAAAGAAAAAATGTAATAATCGAGCTTAAAAAGAGAAGTGATCTGACAGAAGGAGATGTTGAATTATTAAATCGGGAATTAAGCAGTATTGTATCGAATATAGCTATAAAGAAAAAAGGTTTGTAATTGAGCTCGAAAGGAGGGAAATAAGTGAAACATAGTCAGGAAAGTAGAAAGGCATTACTAAAAGAACTAATTGACAGAGGAAAGCAAAAAGGAATGCTAACCTACAAAGAGATTATGGATGCCTTTGAGGAAATCGAGCTTGAGCCGGAGCACATTGAAAAAATATACGAAACACTTGAAACAATGGGTGTTGATGTAGTCGGGGATATGGAAGCTGAAATGGAAGAGATTCAGCTTACGGATGAGGAACTTGATATTAGTATTCCGGAAGGTATAAGTATAGATGACCCTGTACGTATGTACCTTAAAGAAATTGGTAAAGTCCCCCTTCTATCAGCAGATGAAGAAATCGATCTCGCTCATAGAATGGAAAACGGTGATATAGAAGCAAAAAGGAGATTAGCAGAGGCTAATCTAAGGCTTGTTGTTAGTATAGCAAAAAGGTATGTTGGTAGAGGAATGCAGTTCCTTGACTTGATTCAGGAGGGTAATCTCGGATTAATTAAGGCAGTTGAAAAATTCGATTATAGAAGAGGTTTCAAATTCAGTACCTATGCCACATGGTGGATAAGACAAGCTATAACAAGGGCAATTGCCGACCAGGCAAGGACTATACGTATTCCTGTTCATATGGTAGAAACTATCAATAAATTAATCAGGGTTTCAAGGCAACTGTTGCAGGAATTGGGCAGAGAACCACAGCCTGATGAAATTGCAAAAGAAATTGGTATGTCTGTAGATAAGGTTCGTGAAATAATGAAAATTTCACAAGAGCCGGTATCACTGGAAACTCCTATTGGAGAAGAGGAAGACAGTCATTTGGGTGACTTTATTCCCGATGATGATGCTCCTGCACCTGCTGAAGCGGCTGCATTTACTTTGCTTAAAGAACAGCTCATTGATGTGCTAGACACATTAACTGCACGTGAAGAGAAGGTTCTGAGACTGAGATTTGGTTTGGATGATGGAAGGGCAAGAACTCTTGAGGAAGTTGGTAAGGAGTTTAATGTAACCAGAGAACGTATTCGTCAAATAGAGGCAAAGGCGTTAAGAAAATTGAGACATCCAAGCAGAAGCAAAAAGTTAAAGGATTATTTAGACTAACCTATAGACCCGCTATCCGGAAAATCAAGGATAGGGGGTTTTTTTGCACCTTAATAGTCATAATTTAGAGAATTAAAAATAATAGCTATTATTCGATTGGTTTATTATAAGTTAGAAAAACGACAATAAACCTTTTAAATAGTCTATTTATGGTTATTTTGGTGTTGACCAGTTTGGAGTTCGTAAGTATAATAGTTTATGTGCTCGCGAGAGCAAAGCCCTCAAATGAGTGGTATAGAGATATTCCTCAATAGCTCAGTCGGTAGAGCATGCGGCTGTTAACCGCAGGGTCGTAGGTTCAAGTCCTACTTGAGGAGCCAATTCGGGCCTTTAGCTCAGTTGGTTAGAGCAACCGGCTCATAACCGGGTGGGCCGGGGTTCGAGTCCCTGAAGGCCCACCAAATAAAAAGAACACGCGTAAAACGTGTTCTTTTTATTTTATTTAATTTTGCTAGTATAGTCAGTACTTAACTTTTCGTCCTGCAAATCGATAGTTGTTTTATTTAGCGCAGGGTTATTTGGATTAACTCCTAAAATGTCCCTTCCTAAAAGGGTGCTTGATATTGGGGTTTCAATATCGTTTTCACTGTTCTTATTTCTGAAAAAGCTCACAGAAGATACCTCATTTCATATTTTGTGTCCTACTTTCAAAATCAATCGTTGATTAATTATCTTTAGTATGTGTATAATTTAATCTGGTAATACCGAAAATCACGATATTAGTTACAATTTTTGGAGGATGTTTTGATTTTAAATTTAAAGGGAAGGCTTAAATTAATTGCTGATAAAGTTCCTAAATGTAATGTGTTGGCTGATATAGGAACTGACCATGCTTATATTCCTATTTATCTGGTTCAGAACGGTGTTTGCCAAAAGGCAATTGCGTCAGATGTTAAAATAGGGCCTGTAAAGATGGCAAGTAACAATATTTCTTTATATAAACTATCGGAAAAGATCGAAACAAGACTTGGCAATGGTTTGGATACTATAGAAATCAACGAAGCTGATTCAATAATCATTGCAGGAATGGGCGGAACACTTCTGACAGAGCTTTTAGAGGCCAATAAGCCAAAAGCGGTTAGTACTAAGACACTGGTATTGCAGCCTATGAATGACCTTCACGTTGTACGAAAATGGCTGTATGAAAATGCTTTTGAAATATATGATGAAGAGATGGTTGCGGAAGGCCCCAAATTCTATTGTGTTTTATCCGCTAATTTCAATGGCATTAAGAAAGAATACTCTGATTTTGAACTTCATGTTGGACAAAGCCTTATTAACAAGAAAGATCCGTTACTGGATTCTTTTTGTAGAATGAAGGTAAAGCAGATTGACAGGGTACTTGAGCAGTTAAAAGATATGAAAGAAAATGATGAGCTTAAAAGCCAATATGCAAGGCAAAAGGAAGAGTATTTAAGCCTGATTAAAAAACTATAAATTGATTATTTATAAGGGTGGAGAACATGAACGTAGGAGATATAATTGATTATTTAAATGAAATTGCACCTTGGCGGTATGCTGAGGAGTGGGATAATGTAGGGTTAATGGTAGGTAACAGAGAAAGTAATGTCACAAAGATACTTCTTTGTATGGACATAACATCTGATGTGATTTCTGAAGCTTCAGGATGTGGTGCTCAAATGATTATTTCACATCATCCTTTTATCTTTTCAAAGCTGAAATCGATAGATATGGAAACTTTTAAGGGGCAACATATTGCAAATCTTATAAAAAACGATATCTCTGTTGTTAGTGCACATACAAATCTTGATACTGCACCAGGCGGAGTTAATGATACTTTGGCAGAGTGCTTACACCTGACAAATTGTCAGAATTTAAAACCGTATATTCCTAAGGGATTGAATTGTGATTTAGGAATGGGTAAAATAGGAGAATTACTAAATTATAAGAGCTTTGATGAATTTGTAAAAGATATAAAGAAAAACTTAGGTATAGAGAATGTCAGGATAATAGGTAAAAAACCTGAAAAGGTAAAAAATATTGCAGTGTTTTGCGGCAGCTTTGATGACGATCTGGAGAACTTAAAAAAACGCAAGGTGGATGTTTTAGTAACAGGTGATATAAAATACCATACTGCGCTGGATGCAGCACAAATGGGCCTTTGTATCGTTGATGCGGGGCATTTTGCAACAGAACGAATGCTCCTCCCCAAATTACGAGATACACTAAAAAAGAAATTTAAGGAAATTGATATAATTTGTAGTAAAATGGAAGCTGATCCATTTACTTATGCTTGACTTATATTGATTCAGCAACTATAATTAATAATCCTAAGAGAATTTTAACGTTCTCAATTTATGAGTAAGCCAGATGATCGCAGATACTGCCTGAAAAGGCGTAGATGAGGAAAGTCCGGGCTCCATAGGGCAATGGTGCCGGGTAACTCCCGGTGAAGGTGACTTTAAGGAAAGTGCAACAGAGATATACCGCCATATTGGGTTTACCGAATATGGTAAGGGTGGAAAGGCGAGGTAAGAGCTCACCAGCGACTTGGCGACTTGTCGGCTATGTAAACCCCACCTGGAGCAACACCGTGGAGGGACGCAATGACTGCCCGTCAGTCCCGGGGAGGTGGCTTGAGTCATACAGAAATGTATGGCCTAGATAGATGATCATCAAATACAGAACCCGGCTTATAGACTTACTCATAACATTTATCAGAAACACTCGCTTATACGGCGGGTGTTTTTGTGTGCCATCCGAACAATATGCTGTCTGTGATACACAAACAATTTTAGAACAAGCAAAATATAATAGCGACATAGGAGTTCTACGATACTCGTTGGTTACATCAGGAAAAAGATTAAATAGCGATGAGCTTGCTTTAATGAGCGAAATGTTAAAGCAATTAGGAAAAGTACGGATTTGAATGTTTGCGTTTCTTTTGGATTACTTGATTATAAGCAGTATTTACTGCTTAAATCTACAGGAGTAACACGGATACACAACAATCTTGAAACTTCACAAAGGTATTTTCCTCAAATTTGTACAACACATACCTTCGAGGATAAGATAAAATCAATAAAAGCCGCTCAAGAAGTCGGGCTTAAAGTCTGTAGCGGTGGTATTATGGGACTTGGCGAAAGTGTGGAAGACAGAATTGATCTTGCTCTTACTTTACGTGAGCGTTGCAATTTATCGTTTCATTCTGCCTAAAGCCTCCATTCGTCTTGCAGGTGGTCGTGGGTTGCTTACCGATAAAGGAAAAAAATGCTTTATGTCAGGTGCAAACGCAGCAATATCGGGAGATATGCTTACAACTGCAGGAATAACTATTGATACAGACATGGAGATGCTTAAAGAATTAGGATACGAGGTTACACTCCAAAATGAGTAAAGGGATTTTTATTGCTGGAACTGGGACTGACATAGGAAAAACCTATGTCACCGCATTAATACTAAAAAAGCTGAATGTAAGAATTGAAGGTAATCCTGTAGATCTGCCTCAATAGATATGACGAACACAAGCAAATTTTCCTGATGGAAATTATAAAACAATTGGACTTAAGCGTTATTATTGTATATATGCAATTGCAATTATGTTATTTTGGTATTGAGTTTAATATGTGAATCATGTAATATTAAGACCAAGTGTTTTTTGATTTATTTTTATGGTAACTTATAATTTTAGAAAGTTACTTAACGTCCAGTAATTTATAACAATTGGGGAGACAGGGTAATGACAAACAGGAATAAAACTGAAGTTTACATATATGGTAGTAGATACACGGTTTCAGGGGCAGAATCGGAAGAATATATGCATAAGCTTGCTCTGTACGTTGATAAAAAAATGAGGGAGTTTTCTGAAGCAAATAGTGCCCTCAGTGCTGGGATGATTTCTGTACTGGCCGCAATCAACATTTCTGATGACTTTTTTAAAGCTTTAGATAAATTAAAACAGCTATCAAAACAACAACAAATTGAAACGGAATTAGTGGAAAAAGAGTACCAACAAAAAATAAACGAACTGAACTCACAGATTCAAAAGTTTAAGTCTGATATAGTTACTATGGAAGCATCTATGACAGCTCAGACCGGTGAATTGGAAGTTATAAAAAGCGAGTTTGAAAAGAAGGAACAAAGTCTTCTGGAACAAATAGAGTTATTAAAGGTTGAATCAGCATACAAGGATGAAGCTATTGCAAATCAGTTGGAAGAACTGGAAAATGAGAGTACTCAAAATAAAGAAGAACTTAAAGAACAGATTAAAAAATTAAAGGATGAGAACATTGCTAAAGACCAGACAATAGTAGAACAGTATTTAAAGTTTGAACAGCTAAAATCTGAGTACAAACAAATGGAAGAATTATACCAGGAAGAGTATAATCGGATTAAAGATGAATATAAAAATCTGCAACAAAGATAATTTAAAAGACATCCCTTATGAGTCTAGGTACGGGATGTCTTTTAATATGTTCTATTCCTCCAGATCAATAACGCTTACCGGACAGGCGTCTCTGGCGTCCTCTGCTTCCTGAAGGTTTTCTTCCGGTATATCGTCTTCAATAGCTTCGGCTTTATTGTCTTCATTCATACTAAATACTGCCGGGCATATAGATGCACATAATTCACAGCTTATACAACCGTCCTGATCTACAGATGCTTTCATTTACAAGCCTCCCTAAATTTATTAATTTATAGCTATAAAATATTATTCTCACAAAACGAATAAATATGCAAAAAATGTAAGAGGAAATAGGTTGTAATATTATGGACTTTGATTATTGATTTTAAAGGTGACATGAGCTATATTAATTACAAATATGAATGGAGAAGTACTAAAAATGAATAATAATTTTGAGATAATAGACTGCCATGTCCATACTTTCGCCAATGACGATATAGCAGCTAAAATTATGACTTCCTTTAATAAACTGTATGATATTGAGTTTAAAAACCCCGGGAACGGAACAATACCAAACGTTTTAAAAAATATGAACGAGGTTGGGATAGATCGTACTGTAATGGCCAATTTTGCACCTCCCAAGATTTTAGACAGTAACAATCTGTGGACAATAGATACTGCAAATTCCTCAGAAGGGAGACTTATCCCACTGGTGAATTTTCATCCCGATATGGAGGGGCGTCTGTCTGAACATTTTGAAAAATACATGGAGCTTGGGGCAAAAGGAATAAAGCTACATCCAATGGCACAGGGCTTTAATATTAATGACTCAAGAATGGACGAACTTTATAGGAAGTGCAGCGAGAATAAGTTTACTATTCTTATACATTGTGGTAGGGTTTCAAACGCAAGACTAAATGACTATTCAGATTTTAAGTCTATAGTTCCCATAATAGAAAAATATCCGGATATTCCAATAATTCTTGCTCATATGGCTGACGGGGACAAGGAATGTGTAATCAATGTGTCAAAGCAATATGACAATGTGTACTTTGACACATCCATAGTTATAACAGGATATCCTGATTTAGCCCGTGTCAATGAACCAAGTTGGTTGGATGACAGTGAAGTGGTTGATATTATAAATGAAGTAGGAGCAGACAAGATTCTGTTTGGTTCTGATTTTCCATGGGGAAGCTCAGTACATGATGTAATAAGATTTATGAAATTAAAACTGACTGACCCTCAGAAAAAAACTATTCTCAGTGAAAATGCTAAGCTTCTTTTTAAACTATAGATTTAATAAAAAACTATATATGTAACATTATGCACCTCGCTTAATATAATAATAAGCGGGGTTTTTTTGTTAAAAGGTATACAAGATACTTTTTTGTACAAAATATCATCAAAATGGTATCCAAAGAGGAGGCAGTATATGAAGAACAAAAAGCTGGTTCTTTCAATTTTATATGTCGTATTGCTTTCGCTATTGATAGCAGGTGCAATTTTATTCAGCAAGCCGTCGAATAGAGGTGATATATCACAAAAAAATCCGTTAACACAGGACAATTCCAATAACGGTATTCTTGCATATAAAAGTGAAATTACTCGTAAAGTAGGTATAAGAGTTTTAAATAACTTCCCGGAATTAGAGTTACAAGCAAGCCTTCTTGAAAATATAAACGGTGAGGTTACTATAGATATTTCATATAAAATAGAAGGAAAGAAAGTTAAAAAAACAATAGATACAACAAAAATTCCCGAAATAAGAAATCTTCTAAGATTTAGGGAAAAATATAAGAGAGGCTTTGAAATAGATGATATACTGGTAAATAATCAGGTGGGGAAATTATACTTTTATGTAAGAGGAAGGGAAGATAACCTACTGACTCAAACCTCACTATACACTTATAACCTAAAAAATTCCATGGCTCACAAGCTGTATTATGACATAGGTGATTTTAGCGATTTCCACCTATCGCCTGATGGTAAATATATTGCTTTTGCATACCTGAACAATTTGGAAAATCAAAAGGAAAGTAAAAATGATAAGGTAGTAATAATACGTTGCGAAGACGATAAGATTATTTTGAATGGTGACAGAGACGTTAACGGTAAAATTATTGGTCAGGACAGCGGGTTGTATATTTACCAGTATGATTTTGTTAAATGGGAAAATTCTGAGAACTGTTTATTAAAGCAAATTTCAGAAATAAAAGATGGTTCTCGTAAAAGACAAGAACAAAATGTTTACTACAATGTAGTTGAAAATAAAATAAAAGTTAAATAGATTATTGTTTTGGTGCTAAGACGGCAGATAGATCTTGTCGCCTTTTTTTTGCCCGATTGAACTTTCTTACTTGTCTTGTTTTCATAGAGCATTTAGTGTATCCTTTTATTAATGTCAATTTTTTATAGTTTTGGAGTGATGAATGTGTATATAGTAGGTTTGAATGGGAGTCCAAACGTAGATGGAAACACAGGTTTCCTGGTTAAAAAGGTTCTGGAGGAATGCGAAGCAAGGGGTGCCAAAACCATTCTGCTGAATGTTGGGAAAATAATGCAGGAGCAAAAGTGTGGCTTCTGTACGGTATGCTCAAATCCATGTACTGGAAATTGTTATAAGGGTACAAAGCTTGAAGAAGCTTTTGAAATATTGAGAAATGCAGATGGTGTTGTGGTTGCCAGTCCCGTTTATTTTGGCAGTGTTTCCGCACAGCTAAAGGCGATGTTTGATAAAACAAGAAAGGTCAGGGCAAACAAAGGTTTGTACAACAAAGTTGGTGTTTGCATGGCAGTAGGAGCCTCTCAATATGGTGGCGAAGAAACAACAATAAAAGCGATGCATGATATGATGCTCATTAATGGAATGATAATAGTAGGAGACGGCTATATAGACGATAATTGCGGACATCAGGGTGTTTGTGCTACCCGTCCCGCCAAAGATGATGAAGAGGCGATAAAAAGAGCAGTAATGTCTGCAAAAAGGCTTATAGAAGTTTGTAGCGCTACTGAAAGTATAAGACATAGCTGATTTAATTTAAATTTTTCACCGCAGGTGCGGATTATGGAGGATATGACAATAATATGTTGCACGAGTTTTCCAGAAGTGAATTAATTATCGGAACAGAAGGACTAGAAAAACTAAAAAACAGCAAGGTAGCAGTATTTGGTGTGGGTGGGGTAGGTTCATTTACCGTAGAGGCACTTACCAGAACGGGAGTGGGACATCTTGTGCTGATAGATGACGATTGTGTATGCCTTACAAATCTCAACAGGCAACTTCATGCTACAAGAAAAACCGTAGGCAAGCCCAAAGTTGAAGTTATGCGAGACAGAGTTCTTGAAATAAACCCAGAGTGTGATGTTACTATCATTCAGAAGTTTTATATGCCGGATGTGGCTGAAGAGATACTGGACAGCAATTTTGACTATATTGTAGATGCAATAGACACAGTAACTGCAAAGATTGATCTGGTAGTCAGGGCGAATCAATTGGGAATACCCATAATAAGTGCAATGGGAGCAGGCAACAAGACTGATCCTACTAGGTTTCAGGTTTCTGACATATTCAAGACAACAGTTGACCCTCTCGCGAAAGTGGTAAGAAAGGAACTTAGAAACAGGGGAATTAAAAAACTAAAGGTTGTGTATTCCACAGAAGAACCTATAAAGCCTGTTGAGACCGAGACTTCCAGCTGTAGTGCAGGATGTATCTGTCCTAAAGGGACAGCCAGAAAGTGTACGGTAAAGCATCAGATACCGGGAAGCCTTTCATTCGTTCCTTCAGTAATGGGTTTAATTATTGGAGGAGAAGTAATAAAAGATTTAATTGGAGGAAATTTTACAAATGTTCGATAAACGGATCAACATATTCACCGGTCATTTCGGAAGCGGAAAAACAGAGGTAGCAGTCAATTATGCCATGAAAATGGCACAAGCGGGTTATAGAACAGCTATAGTAGATTTTGATATAATAAATCCCTATTTCAGAACAGCGGATGCAAAGGAGGAACTGGAGAAACAAAATATCAAAGTAATTCTTCCTATGTATGCCAATACCAACGTTGATATACCTGCAATACCCCCCGAAATATACTCATTGTTTGAAGACAAGGATACAAAAGTAGTTTTGGATGTGGGAGGAGATGACCTTGGTGCTAAAGCTGTATCAAGGTTTAAGGAAGAAATAGTCAGCGAAGACTACGAAATGTTTTTTGTAGTAAATACAAAAAGGATAATGACAGATTCACCCGAAAAGATAGCAGAAATGATTGCTATAATTGAAGACGGAGCCAATGTAAAGGTTACAAAGTTAATAAACAACAGTAACCTTTTAGAGGAAACAACTCCTGAGATTATTCTTGAAGGGAATCGCATAATATCAGAGGTTTCGGAGAAATTGGGGATTCCCATAGCAATCACAGCCGGCATGGAAGAGATTGTAGATAACATACCAAAAAGTGAGATAGATAAAACAGAAATATTATCCATGAGAAAGCAGATACATCTTCCATGGAATAGGGGTTAGGCAGGCGTTATGACATTCTTTTATATCATTTTAGCAATAACCGCCGGGTGCATAATATTAAGTATAACTGGAAAAATATCCCGCACAAATAAAAACAAAAGACAAATACGAGCCCAATGGGGGAAAGCTCCTGATACAAAGTATACGGAAGATATATATAATTCGATTAGAAATTATTTTGATAACCATAAAGACCAGGAAAAAAACTTTTTTATAGATGACATAACTTGGAATGATTTGGATATGAACAGGATTTTTTCCAGGGTGAACATAACCCGTACAGATGCAGGAGAAGAATGTCTGTACAATATGCTGAGGGAATTGATTTATGGGCATAATGAGCTGGCAGAGAGGGACAGGCTGATAGAGTACTTTAGAAAAAACCCTTTTGAACGTGAAAAGATACAGCTTATTTTGTCTGATTTGGGTAAACTCAGATTTTTAAGTATATCAGAATACATAAACGGTAAAAGAAGCGGGGGTGGCATAAAGGGAATATACTATAAAATTTTATCATTTGTCTTCATAGCCTCAATGATTGCCACAATATTTTATCCCGGAGCGATAGCTATTTTTATGATATCGCTAGCTGTTAATGTAACAGTTTATTTCAAGGCAAGGGATCAGATTATCGGTCATTTACAATCACTGGGGTATATTGTTAATATGCTGGGTGTTTCGCGAAGAATATCGAAGCTGAATATAGAAGAACTGGATACATATTTAATTGAATTGAGAAGATGTACTTCTAAAGTAAAGGGAGTAAGCTTGAATGCTTTTTACTTTTTATTTTATACGAGTGAGAACTATTTATTTGAGCTTATAAAAATACTTCTTCTTGGGGAACCGGTAGCATTTCACAGTATATTTAAAATTGTAACAAAAAATCGTCAGGAAATTGAATCTGTATTCAAGACAGTTGGGCTTCTTGACAGTCTCATATCAGTGGCATCCTACAGAGAGAGCCTTGATTATTATGCAACACCTGTATTGGTAAAAGGCAATATCAGCAATAAAAAAATTGAATTTACAGACATGTATCATCCCTTGATAAAAAATCCTGTTACAAATTCATTTTCAGTAGCAGGAGGGGCATTGTTAACAGGATCAAATGCAAGTGGAAAATCAACGTTTCTCAAATCGGTAGCAATAAATGCAATTTTTGCTCAGACTATTTTCACATGTCTTGCAAAAGAGTATTATTCCAGCTATTTTAATATTTACAGTTCTATGGCGCTGAATGATAACCTTGAAATGAATGAGAGTTACTACATTGTCGAAATAAAATCACTTAAACGTATTTTAAAGGGCCTCAACGACAAGGTTCCATGTTTCTGTGTCATAGACGAAGTGCTGAGGGGTACAAATACTATTGAAAGAATTGCAGCATCTTCTGAAATAATGAACTTTATATCAGACAGTAATTGTATATGTCTTTGTGCTTCCCACGATATAGAGCTTACTCAAATATTAGTAGATAAAGTTGAGAATTACCATTTTCAGGAGTTCTTTGAGGATGAAAACATAAAGTTTGACTATAAAATATATCCGGGTAAATCAACTACACGTAATGCCATAAAATTATTAAAAATACTTGGTTATGATGAAAGAATAGTTGACAATGCAGAACAAAGAGCCTGTAAATTCAATGAAAACGGGTATTGGTCAAAAGTGTAAAAATTGAAGTTTTTGATCACATAACTTGCAAATGCATACAAAGAGTTTTATAATATAACAATAGTTTTAGTTCTCTAAATTACTAAAAAATCATAAGTAATAAAGTTAATAAAATAAAGTGAGGTTTTGATAATGGCAAAAGTTATATTCCATGAGGAAAGATGTAAAGGTTGTAAGCTTTGCGTTACAGTTTGTCCTAAAAAAATTGTCATAATGAAATCTGATAAATTAAATCAGAAAGGTTTCCATCCTGCAGGAGTTGAAGAAATGGATAAATGCATCGGATGTGCATTCTGTGCTACAATTTGTCCTGATTGCGTTATAGAGGTAGAGAAGTAAGAATTATTTAATAAAATCACATCTAATAAGTTATTACATAATAAAATTAACTGGAAAAGTGTCATGCTTGGAAATTTGGTTCGGACACATGCAATATGAGTTTAGCTAAAAAGTCATAATTTGGTTTGACTGATTAGCCACCTTTATCAAGCCAAACTGACATCTGATAAAGGAAGTATAAAATAAAACAAAATTGGAGCCACTTTTATGGCTCATGGAGGTTTAATATGGCAGAAAAATTATTAATGAAGGGTAATGAGGTAATTGCAGAAGCTGCCTTAAGAGCCGGCTGTAAGCATTATTTTGGATACCCTATCACACCCCAGACAGAAATAGCACATTATATGGCAAAAGCAATGCCAAAAATAAACGGTACATTTGTTCAGGCCGAGAGCGAGGTTGCAGCAATCAATATGGTTTATGGTGCAGCAGCAGCAGGAGCACGTGTTCTGACATCATCTTCAAGTCCTGGAGTAAGCTTGAAGCAGGAGGGTATTTCATACATAGCTGGAGCAGAGCTTCCTGCAGTAATGGTAAATATAGTTCGCTGCGGTCCTGGTCTTGGCGGTATACTCCCGGCACAGTGTGATTATTTTCAATCAGTAAAGGGCGGGGGACACGGAGACTATAAAAATGTAGTTCTGGCTCCGTCAAGTGTTCAAGAACTGTACGAGTTGACAGTAGAAGCTTTCAACATATCTGATAAATACAGAATACTTACCATAATATTGGGTGACGGCATGCTGGGTCAGATGATGGAAGCTGTTGAATTCAAGGATAAAGAAGACATTTACCAGGATGATAAAAATTGGGCCTGCACAGGAACAAAGATGGAGAGGGAAAGTAATGACGTGACCTCTATATATATCCAGCCGGAAATCCTTGAAAATCATAATCTGAAACTTCAAGCAAAATATAAGAAGATTGAAGAAAATGAAACAAGAGTTGAATCATATAATTGTGAAAATGCAGATATAATTGTAACCGCATACGGCACTGTAGCAAGAATTGTAAAGAATGTTATAAAAATGGCAGAAAAAGAAGGTATAAAGGTCGGATTAATAAGACCTATCTCATTGTGGCCATTCCCGACTGCTGAATTTGAAAAATATGCAGAAACACCAAAGGCATTTTTAAGTGTTGAACTAAGTGCAGGACAAATGGTTGAGGATGTGCGTCTTGCAGTTAACGGAAAACGCCCGGTTCATTTCTATGGACGTATGGGTGGTATGGTTCCAAGCCAAAAAGAAGTTCTTGATAAAATAAAGGAAATCTTAAATAAATAAGATTCAGATGGAGGGGAAAAAATGGCAACTGTGTTTAAAAAACCACATGCTTTAAAGGATTTATCTCTTCACTATTGTCCGGGTTGTACACACGGTGTTATTCACAGGATAATAGCTGAAGTAATTGACGAGTTAGAAATAGAAGGTACTACGATAGGAGTTTCACCAGTAGGTTGTGCATACAATAATTATGAATATTTTCATGTAGATATGGTACAGGCTGCTCATGGTAGAGCACCTGCTGTGGCAACCGGAGTAAAAAGAGTTCATCCTGACAACTACGTATTTACTTATCAAGGAGACGGAGACCTTGCTGCTATTGGAACAGCTGAAATAATACATGCTGCTACAAGAGGAGAAAAAATTACAACTATATTTGTAAATAATGCAATATATGGTATGACGTCAGGTCAAATGGCTCCTACAACGCTTATGAATCAGGTTACAACTACTTCACCATTTGGAAGAAAACCTGACATTCACGGATTCCCTATAAAGGTTTGCGAGCTTCTTTCACAATTGGAAGGTGCTGTGTATGTTGAAAGAACCTCGGTACACGATGTTAAAAATATCAGAAATACCAAGGAAGCCATTAAAAAGGCTTTCAGGGTTCAACAAGCAAATAAGGGCTTCTCAATTGTTGAAGTCTTGTCAACATGCCCTACAAACTGGGGATTGAATCCTGTTGATTCACTAAAGTGGCTGGAAAGCAACATGCTGCCCTTCTATCCTTTGGGCAATTTCAAAGGAAAGGACTTGGAGGTGTAGAATATGAAGCAGCTTGAATTGATAATTGCAGGTTTTGGAGGACAAGGTATATTATCCGCAGGAAGACTGTTAGCATATGCTGGAATGCTGGAAGGAAAAAATGTTTCCTGGTTGCCGTCATATGGACCTGAAATGAGAGGCGGTACTGCAAACTGCAGTGTTGTTATTTCAGACGAACCGGTAGGTTCTCCAATATTGGATACAGCAAATGTACTGGTAGTAATGAACGGACCATCACTGGAAAAGTTCGAAAAATCAGTAGTAAGCGGCGGATTGATAATATCTGACAGCTCTTTGGTAGAAGCTAAACCTAAGAGAACAGACATAGATTTTGCAGGTGTTCCTGCAACACAGATGGCCTCTGATATGGGCAATCTTACATATGCCAATATAGTTATTCTGGGAAAACTTTTAGCTAAAACGGGAATTGTTTCAAAGGAAAGCTTTGAAGCTGCTTTGAAAAAAGTTCTTCCTCCAAAGAAACATCATATGATTCCTGATGAAATGAAAGCTCTTGATATGGGACATGATTATTAAGAGTATAACAAAATAAAACTTTGTCACAAGATTGTAAGAAGTGTGCTTTATAATTCAAGCTATAGACTATCTGATTGATTAGTTTATAGCTTGAATTTTTTAGTTTGGAGATGATTATATGAGTATATTGAAAACAGAGGGATTAAAAAAATACTATGGCAAGGGTGAAAACCTTGTAAAGGCTCTTGACGGTATAAATATGGAAATCATGGAAGGAGAGTTTGCAGCGATTGTAGGAACGTCCGGAAGTGGAAAATCAACGCTTTTACATATGCTTGGTGGGCTTGACAAAGCAACGGAGGGTAAAGTAACGGTGGCAGGTAAGCTAATTTTTGACATGAATGATGAGCAGAAAACCGTTTTTCGCAGAAGGAATATCGGTTTTATTTTTCAGAATTACAATCTGGTGCCGATACTGAATGTTTATGAAAACATCACTCTCCCTGTTGAACTGGATGGGGGAACAATTGATAAAGCCTTTATAGAAGATATAATTAAAACCCTTGGCCTCGGTGGCAAGCTTACAAACCTTCCAAACAATCTTTCGGGAGGTCAGCAGCAAAGGGTAGCCATAGCAAGGGCTCTTGCAACAAAACCAGCCATAGTTCTTGCAGATGAGCCAACAGGCAACCTTGACAGCAGAACGGGGCTGGAGGTAGTAGGTTTACTTAAAATGACCAGCAAAAGATTCCATCAGACAATTGTTATGATTACACATAATGAAGAAATTGCCCAGCTGGCAGACAGGGTTATCCACATTGAGGACGGTAAAATAGTCGGAGGTGAGGGCAAATGATGTTTCCCACCGATAATAGGCTTGTAATAAAAAAATTGACTGTACGGACTATAAAAGCAAACAAAATTAGAAATATATTTGTTATTATTGCAATAGCATTAACAGCGTTACTTCTGTCAACCATCTTTAGTATAGGAATAAGTGGGACAGAGTCCATTCAATTGCAGAAAATAAGAACTATGGGAACAATAGAGCATGGGGGATTAACTTTTCCCACGGAGGAACAGGTAAAAAAGCTCAAATCGTTAGATTATATTGAAGATGTAGGTTTAATGGCACATGCCGGAGATATAATAGAAACTCCTGACATGGGTAATTTGTCTCTGTCGTTGTTCTGGTTTGATAAGACAGAATGGGAAAAACTCAGAGTTCCTGCCATGAGCAATATTAAGGGAAGATACCCTCAGGCATATAATGAGATAATGATTCCTGAATGGATTCTTAAAAGAATGGGTATAACCAAACCTGAAATAGGAATGGATATACCAATTAAATATGGAAAGGCCGGCGGTTCCGAGTCTGAAGCCCCAAGTGAAAACTTTAAACTTTCGGCATATTACACGGAATACTCAAATTTGCGTTCGGGAAATGTGGGAAACATATACGTCTCAAAAGCTTTTGTTGATAGTAAGGGAATTACTCCTGAGAATTCAGGTACTGCATCTGTACATTTCAAAAGTGATAAGAATATCGGGGATCAATTAGATAAACTTAGTGGGGAGGTTGTTGTATCAAAAAAACAAGAGTGGAAAATGGTTCCACTTTATGAAACAGTCAATGGAGACAGGCTCTCAACAATAATAGGTCTGTCAGGACTTATACTGTTTATAATGCTCAGCAGTTATCTGCTGATATATAATGTTCTATATATATCGGTAGCAAAGGACGTACGCTTTTATGGGTTATTAAAAACAGTTGGTACTACTCCAAGACAGATAAAAAGAATAGTAACGGGGCAGGCAATGAGACTGACTTTCTTGGGAGTACCACTGGGACTTGCTATGGGGACAGCAGTTTCCTTTGTCGCCGTACCGTTTGCATTAAGCGGGGCATCAATAGATACAGGTATAAAAATATCCTTCAGTCCTCTCATATATATTGGAGCAGTGGTTTTTTCACTTGTAACTACACTTATCAGCAGTATAAAACCCGCCGGAATGGCAGCTTCAATTTCACCGATTGAGGCGGTCAGATATACCGGAAGTGCTGTATCCCGTAAAATCAAAAAAAGCTCAACGGGCGATAAGGTACAGAAAATGGCATTCAGAAATGTATTTCGAAACAGACGAAGGGCAGCAGTTGTATTTTTATCTCTGTTTATGGGAATAACGACCTTTATGCTGGTAAACACACTTGTGCTTAGCATGGATATTGAAAATTATGTAAACAGCTATATGGAAAATGATTTTACACTAAGTAATAATACATTTTATCAAAATGGTACAGGAATAAAGCAGAAGTTTGATAATGATTTTATATCAACACTTAAAACCATAGAAGGAATAACAGAATTAAGAAAGGTATCTCAAAAGATAGTTACTCTCAAATACGATGAAAACCTATATAAGAAACATCTTGAAGAATTTGCGAAAAGGTTTAAAGTACAAATGCCCACAAAGGAGGGGATGAAGAATAACCCAAGCTTTTTCTGGTCAAATCTGGTAGGACTTGACACGGAATATATAGAGAAACTTAATAAATCACTTGAAGCACCTATTGATGTGGAAGCTTTTGAAGCAGGCCGAATAGCTTTATTTTCAACAAATAATCCAAAGCTTTTTAAAGTGGATTCCGATATTGTTTTTACAGCTGATGAAAAAGAGTATTCCCTCAAGCTGGGAGGATTTTTGCCTGAAAGAACAGCATTTAACGGAGGTATGGGGCCGGCGCCCCTTATTTATATAAGCAATGACTACATGAAAAAGCTATTTAATGATCCTGTATTCTGTACCATAACAATGAATGCAACAGAGGACAAAGAGGCACATATATTGAAAAAGCTAAGGGAAATGACAGTAAATGATAATGAAATATCAATTGATTCAAGGCTGGAGACCCTGGAACAATTTAAAAGTTCAAAAACAATGCTGTATATTCTGGGCGGTGGAATTTCCTTGATATTGGCACTTATAGGTATTTTAAATTTCGTGAACGTTATGGTGACAGGAGTAAACACAAGACGCCATGAGTTTGCCGTTTTAGAAAGCATCGGTATGACTCCAAAACAGGTGAAACGTATGCTGTCCCTGGAAGGACTCACTTACGCCATCATTACATGTGGACTAGTGGCTACTTTGGGAGCCGTACTAAATATATGGATATTCGACTTATTCAAGAAGCAGGCTGATTATGCAATTTTTACCTTCCCTACAATTCCAATGGTTATATCTGTAGTTATTGTTTTTGCAGTTTGTATTTTAGTACCGGTGGTAGCATACGTTTCAACTTCAAAAGATACAGTTACGGAGAGGTTGAGAAGTGTTGAAGGTTAGGATAAAATAAATATATGCAACGAAATAAAGTTCTTTCTAAGAGGTAATATGGCCAGAATACTTATTGTAGAAGATGATAAGCTTCTTAATGAAGGGATAGCAATTGCACTAAAAAAGCATTCACATACGGTTCAATCAGGTTATTCCTACCATGAAGCATTTTGTATGTTCTTGAATAACAGCTTTGAATTAATACTTCTGGATATAAATCTTCCTGATAGAAGCGGTCTTGAACTTTGCAAAGAAATTCGTAAGAAATCCGACATTCCCATTATATTTATCACGGCAAATGACACGGAACAGGATATTGTTAATGGTTTTATGAGTGGCTGTGATGACTATATTGCAAAGCCCTTCTCTCTGGAAGTGATGAATCGGCGTATTCAAGCAGTACTCAGACGGATCAGAACTGAAGACGAAAGCACTTTTCGCTCAGGTGTAATAGCAGTAAATTATAAGAAAATGCTGGTTTCAAAGGGTGAAGTATCACTAAAACTGACTGCTACTGAGTACAAATTGCTGGCACTTCTTACTCAAAACAGTGGGCAGGTACTGACCAGGGACATTATTCTTCAGAGACTATGGGACACTGACGAAGCTTTTGTTGATGAGAACGCCGTAAGTGTTAATATGAGGAGACTTCGTCAAAAAATTGAGGATGACCCTAAAAATCCTAAATACATACGGACTGTTTTTGGGATAGGTTATACCTGGGGGGAGGAGTCCGGCAGGTGATGAAGGGGATAAATAAAATAGAAGTCGCTTTGATTGTTGCAATTTATGGTATTTGCGTTAGTTTTACGATATATCAACTGCTGGTTGCAAAAAACATTCAGGCGGTGATTTTCTGTGTCATATTTACAGTAATATTATCTGTCTTGATTACAGCACTTATAATATTGCTTCACAGATACATGCAAAGTGTAATACTCCGGCTTTCCGACATGGTAGCATCACTTGTAGACATGAGGGAAACAGAAGTATTTTCAGTGCTTAATGATGATTTGCTGTCAAAATTACAATCACAGGTACTGAAGCTTGCGGGGATACTAAAATCGCAGAATATAAAGCTACGTAATGAAAAAAATGAAATAAAATCTCTGATTTCTGACATATCCCACCAGCTAAAAACCCCCCTTGCAAACCTAAAAATATATGTATCATTGATAATGGACGAAGATATTAATCAGGCAATGAGAAGTGAATACCTGAAAAACATTGATAATCAATTGGACAAGCTCAATTGGCTGATGGAAAGTATGATAAAAATGTCCAGGCTAGAGAGTGGTATCATCCAGCTGAACCGTGAAGTAAACAGCTTGAATGATGTGCTGCTGACATCCTTAAAACAGATATATCAAAAAGCATTAAAAAAGAATATAGACATAGAATTTATTCCTTCTGAAAAAGACGTTAAACTGTTAATAGACTTGAGATGGACATCGGAGGCTATAACTAATATTCTGGATAATTCCGTAAAATACTCGAAGGAATCCGGAAAGATAAGGCTACAAGTACATAAATACGAATTATTTGCCAGAATCGACATAGAGGATAATGGTACAGGGTTTGAAGAAAATGAAGTGAATGACGTGTTCAAGCGTTTTTACCGAGGAAAAAACTCTAATGGGATAGACGGTGTTGGAATAGGACTTTATCTCACAAGAGAGATAATTTCAATGCAGGACGGGTATATAAAAGCAAAGTCCCAAGCGGGTAAAGGGAGCACATTCTCAATATTCTTACCTCTGGAAAACTGATAAAATTTAAGGTACCCGGGTATACCAATCTAAAAAATAGGTATACTCGGGTACTTTATAATGTACGGTCTGAATTATATGTTAAAAAGAATATCGGCATAGGTTGGGATAGGCCATATATTTGAATCTACAATACGTTCCAGCTCATCAGCAACCGTCCTTAAAGTTTCCATTCTTGAAAAAACATCATTTCTATAGAACATAGCTTGCTCAAAAGTATCCTCAAAAGAATTTTGAGCTTTGCTTAGGCTATTCTCCAAGAGAGAAATTTCTTTCTTAAATTGTGAAACAAGAGAAGCGGCTTCCTTCAGTAAGTCTGTATTAGCACTTAAATCTGCTTCAATTCCACAGTTCTTAATCTCATTAATAGATTTTGCTATTTCAGTTTCAAATTTAATGCAAGCCGGAAGAAGCTGCCTTTTAGAAATTTCAAGCATGGTCATAGCCTCTATATTAATTGTCTTGATATATTTCTCAAGTGAGATTTCATATCTGGAATGCATTTCAACTCTGGAGAAGACCTTGTGTTTTTCCATGACTGCCATGTTCTTTTCCTTTAACAGGCAAGCAATTGCTTCAACATAGCTCTTTATGTTTGGAAGGCCTCTTTTTTCAGCTTCTTTTACCCATTCGTCGGAATAGCCGTTACCATTGAATATTATTCGTGAGTTTTCTTTTACCACATCTTTAATAATATTGTTTACTTCTTTAGAGAAATCCTTTGCATTTTCTAGTCTGTCAGCAAACTGTTCCAGAACATGTGCAACTATTGTGTTCAGGAAGAAGTTTGGTGATGCAATGGACGCAGAAGAACCAACCATTCTGAATTCAAATTTATTACCGGTAAAGGCGAAGGGTGAAGTTCTGTTTCTGTCTGTGGTATCCTTTCTGAGAGCCGGAAGTGTTTTTACACCAACCATGAGCTTCTCAATACCATTGGCTTCAATATCTTCTCCTGATACAATCTGATCAAGAATCCTTGTAAGCTCATCTCCAAGGAAAATTGAAATAATAGCAGGAGGAGCTTCATTTGCGCCTAATCTGTGGTCATTTCCGGGATTGGCAGCGGATAGTCTTAAAAGATCCGCATATTCGTCTACGGCTTTTATAACAGCACACAGGAAAATCAGGAATTGAACATTTTCATGGGGGGTCTTGCCCGGTTCAAAAAGGTTCTGTCCATCGTTTGTAGAAAGCGACCAATTGTTGTGTTTACCGGAACCGTTAACTCCTGCAAAGGGTTTTTCATGGAGCAGGCATACCAAACCATGTCTTAGGGCAACTGTTTTTAATAGTTCCATGACAAGCTGGTTATGGTCGGTTGCTATATTGGCAGTTGTAAAAATAGGAGCAAGCTCATGCTGTGCGGGAGCCACTTCGTTATGTTCTGTTTTTGCTGAAATTCCAAGCTTCCATAATTCACGGTCAAGATCTTCCATAAAAGCTGAAACTCTTGGCTTTATACTTCCATAGTAATGATCATCCATTTCTTGTCCCTTTGGTGCTTTGGAGCCAAAAAGAGTACGTCCTGTAAAAATCAAATCTTTCCTTTTATCGTACATTTTTTTATCAATAAGGAAGTATTCCTGCTCAGGACCAACTGTTGGAGTAACCTTAGTAACGTTTTCATTACCGAAAAGTTTTAACAACCTTACAGCATTTTTAGAGAGACATTCCATAGATCGTAAAAGAGGTGTTTTCTTATCAAGTGTTTCACCTGTATATGAACAGAATGCAGTTGGAATGTACAAAGTCTTATTTTTAATAAATGCAGGTGAAGTACAATCCCAAGCGGTATAGCCTCGTGCTTCAAAGGTGACCCTTAAACCTCCCGAAGGAAAAGATGAGCCATCTGCTTCACCTTTAATCAACTCTTTGCCGGAGAATTCCAATATTACTTTTCCATCATCAGTAGGATTAATGAAGGAATCATGCTTTTCGGCAGTAATGCCTGTCATTGGCTGAAACCAATGAGTATAGTGGGTAGCACCCTTTTCAATTGCCCAGTCCTTCATTGAGCTGGCAACCACTTCAGCAATTTCAAAATCTAAAGGAAGACCTTCGTCAATAGTTTTTTTCAATGCCTTGTATGTAGCTTTTGGGAGACGTTCTCTCATTACGCAATCGTTGTATACATTTGAACCGAATATTTGGCTTATCAGACTCATAAATCACCTCATAAAATATTTTTAAGGCATCGGGACTGTATTCCGGATACCAATTATTATTAATATTACCTAATAAAGATACAATTTTTCAATACTAATTGCAAGCATAAAATCGTCAGGCGTCTTTTCCTGAACAAAATATCTATAATATTACCTAAAACTAATATATTTTCTTATTATATCAACAAAAATTGCATTAACCTAAAAGTTTATAATTCAAAAAAGTGAATTATTATCCAAGGTAATTTAGGGAAATTGATAAAGAATGCTTATGCTATGCTATAATACAATTAGCACTGTTATACATAGTTAATTATCACAGAAATGATATACATTACAGGCTTAGGTAGGTGGTCAATTTGGTAACTATACTTACAAACCCAATAAATATAATAATAATTCTACCTGTTTTGTTAATTCTTGCAAGTTCTTTAATAACAAAATATAACCGAGAAAGAGTTATTAAAAGTTTTTATTCAATTATTAATAGTGTGGAGTTAATCTCAGGCTTGCTAATTGCACTATTTCTGACAAAAGGAATACTTTTTGATGACAATGAACTTTTTAGATATATCCGCGACCATATGCCTGAAACTGCCAAGGCAAGTCTTGCCGCGAATAACATCTACACCTACTTATGCGTTGCTTTTATTGTACTGCTGATTGTGGTGCTTATAATCAAAATGGTGATGTACCCTCTGTATAAACATGTATTTGGAACCATGGCTCAGGGAATATACAATATTATGAGCTCAATGAGCTCTGTGACCAGAAGAATCATTGCATTTGTTTGCAGTATACCAAAGGCAGCAGTTTCGTTAATATGTATCAGCTTTGTTCTATACTTTTTTTCATACTATTTTACAGTACCCGGTTTATCACGGTGGATAGATGATTCTGCTGTACTTCAGGGGGTTTATAAAACAGCTTTAAAGCCCGTAGTTGAATCTGAAATTGCCAAGAAAATACCGGTAATTATAAATGACCGCTTCGTTAGTGCAACAATGAATGGGCAGGAAGTCAAAATAGCCGAAAATATCAGAGATACTCTTGACAGCTACAATATAAAGGTTATTCAGTACTTTAATGGTGTCACTCTTGATGATGCTGTAAAATCAAACGATGAAATAGATAAGCTGGCCCTAGAATTGACTGAAGGTAAGTCGGGGGATTATGAAAAAGCCAAGGCGATATACAAGTGGATAACTAAAAATATAAAATACGACTACCCAAAAGCAAAACAGATTGCCGTTAAGACGGAAGGAACGGAATCAGGAAGTATAATATGCTATGAAACACGCAAAGGAATTTGTTTTGACTACTCAAGTCTCTTTATATCAATGTGCAAAGTGAACGGAATAAAGGTAAGACTGGTTACGGGACTTGGCTATAGTGGGTTAGCCTGGGGAGATCATGCATGGAATCAGTTCTACGATAGTAAACAGAAAAAATGGATAAATGTAGACTGCACTTTTGGAGTAGGCGGAACCTATTTTGATTCTTCAAAATTCAATTTGGATCATAAAGGAGACCGTGTACAAGAAGAATGGTAATTATTAAGACAAAACCCTTTTTAGAATTTTTCCACCCTTATATTCAATGTCTTCATGGGTATAATTTTCATAGTAATGGCAATGTGAATTTGCAATATTAAGTCTTCCTGCAATTTTATGTTTATGTCCACGAGCAGTTTTAATCGGCAATCCTGTAAAGCCTGAATACATGTGATAATGCCCGTTAAAGGAGGTTGTTCCGAAATATACATGAAAGTGGAATAACCCTATACCAAACATATATTCCGTATATCCGGTAAGCCTGTGAGAGTGTCTTTCACCAGTTAAACTATTAAATTTGTAAAAATGATAGTGATTAACCATAAGCTTTCTCTCCTTGCCTATTATTCACTTATTATTGTGCATTAATGAGAAAATTTTATTAAGAAAAATAATGGAATTGATATAGGGATTTACCAGATATGTTATAATACTTTTAGTCTGGAAATTTGACAAAAATGATTTGAGGGGAGATTGGATTATTTGGAACCAATACTTGCCATTGTGTTACTTGTCGCTAATATACCGATTTATAAGAAAATATTACGGTTTATATTCCGTGATAAAGAGGATATAAATGACTCAATAAAGTACTCGTTTACCCCGGATTTGTTTTCATTTTTTAAGGGGAATTATTGGAAAGACAAGGTGGGCGAAGCCAAACTTTCACTATTTATATTCTGCTGTGTTGCTGTCGTTGTAATTGAAATTTTAATAATAAAATGGATAGTAACCCTTTTTGTATAAGTAATAAAACAGAATAATTAACAAATAGGAGTTCACATAATATGATAAAAGTTTTGACCGGAGAAGAGCTGGAGAACAGGACTAAGCGTCTGTGTTCTGTAGCTGATGATAAATATCCTGACTGGGATTCAATAATAATATTAGGGCGTGTTAATCAGTATTATTTCACGGGGACTATGCAGGATGGACTGCTTATAATTAAAAAGGACAGAACATTGATGTACTTTGCAAGAAGAAGCTATGAACGGGCTAAAATAGAATCACCTTTGTCCGACCGTATATATCCTATGGAGAAATACTCTGACGCTGCAAACGTTTTTGGTAAGTTGCTTGGAAACACACTTATAGAAACTGATATTGCAACCATTGAAGTCCTTGATAGACTTAAGAATCAGTTTGAGATAGGTAAAATTTATCCTATAAAAAAGATTTTATCTGAGGTAAGGGCAATTAAAAGCCCATATGAACTTGAAGCTATAAAAGATGCAGGAAAAAGACATCAATACCTGCTTGAGGAAATTGTACCGGGTATTCTCAGAGAAGGAATGAGTGAGGTCGAATTATCAGCGGAGTTGTTTGAAAAAATGCTGAAACTTGGACATCAGGGTGTTTCGCGGTTCAATAGCTATCAGACTGAAATGATAGTAGGTCAAATTGCCTTTGGAGCAAATTCACTATACCCTACAAATTTTGACGGGCCGGGAGGTATGAAAGGTCTAAGTCCGGCAGTGCCATTGTTTGGGAGTCGTGATACTCTGCTCAAAAAAGGTGATTTAGTATTTATTGATATTGGCTTCTGTATTGAGGGATATCATAGTGACAAAACGCAGGTTTATATGTTCGGAGCGAAACCTTCAGAAGAAGTACAAAAAATACACAGGCAATGCATTGAGATACAAAAAAAGACTGCTTCTCTACTAAAGCCCGGCAATATACCATCTGAAATATACTGCAATATAACGGATTGCCTTGATTCTTCATTTTTAGAAAACTTTATGGGTTTTGGGGATAGAAGAGTCAGATTCTTGGGTCACGGAGTGGGACTTCATGTTGATGAACTTCCTGTGATTGCAAAAGGATTTGATAATCCATTAAAAGATAATATGGTTTTTGCCCTTGAACCGAAAAAAGGTGTACCGCAAGTGGGCATGGTAGGTGGCGAGGATACATATATTGTTACTCCTGACGGTGGTGAGTGCATTACAGGAGGGGAAAGAGATATTATCACTGTATAAAGAAGGGGATAGATCATGGCTATATTAAATAAATACAACGATTTTATTGATAGGGTTAATGAGTTGGGTTTTATGGCGCTGTCGAATATACACGAAGGGTTTCCGTCACTTTCTTCAGAAACCTCAGAAAATCAGTGGCATACAGGGGAGTATGAAACTGACCCCTGGCAGTGGAAGGATAGAGCTGCTGAGGAAAAAAAGCTTGCTTTTGGTTGCATTCTTGGTGGAAACAAGGGATTTATTTCTGAGAAAATGTATCAATATTTTTACAGAGTATTTAAACCGACCTTATCCATGGAAGAACGATGGCAAGAGGGGATGATATCCACTGAATTGTGGAATTTATGGAAGTTGTTTAATAAGAAGACCCTCCTGGATACAGCTGAAATAAGAAAAGAAATGGGCGTTACGGCGAAAAGTGGCGGAAGCAAGCTTGACAGAGCGGTTGTACAGCTTCAGAGGGAATTTTATATTACTGTTTCGGGGAACAGGTACAAGATCAATAAGCAAGGAAAACCCTACGGCTGGCCTGCAAATACATATGACAGGGTAGAAAATTGGGTTCCTTCCCAGTGGATTGAAAATTCCTGCAAAACGGATGTTGAAGAGGCCAGACAAACTATTATTGATAATGGCCTTTTGGTGTGTAAAGGACTGGATATAAATCAGCTGATAAGAATTCTTTCACTCAAATAACAAATGCAGTGGGTTTTTGATTAATAAGTAATCAAGAGAGACAGGTTATCATATTTTTCAATTTCAAAAATAAACATATATAGAGTAAGATAGCACTTTTTAAGAGCAAATTTATATATGGGAGTGTTTGATGATGAAAATAAGATTGTTATTGGGAAAGGTAAAAAAAATACCTAAAAAAGTTATAATAATGTTTATACTAATATGCACACTATTTGTTACAATAGGTTACACTGCAAACTCAGTTGGGGTTTTTAATCCGGCAAAACACCTTCCTATTTACAGCGTTGAAACAGAGCAAAAAGCTGTGTCGATTACATTTGATTGTGCTTGGGGAGCAGACGATATATCTCAAATACTTGATACCCTTAAAAAGGAGAATGTAAAAGCAACATTTTTTATGGTTGGCCAATGGGCAGAAAAGTTCCCTGATGCAGTTAAACTTATAGCAAATGACGGTCATGATATAGCCAACCATGGGTATTCACACCTGCGTATGAGTACAATCAGCAAAGATAAGTGCAAAAGTGAGATAGAACTATGTAACAAAAAGCTGGAAGAAATATCAGAGATGAAAATTAATCTATTCAGACCCCCGTACGGAGATTACAATAATACTGTTGTTGATACTTGTAATGAAATGGGATGTTACCCGATTCAATGGAATGTTGACAGTCTTGACTGGCGTAAGGAAATGAGCAGGCAGGCTATATTAGACAGAATTTTCAAAAGAACCAAGCCGGGAGCAATACTGCTATTTCATAATGATACCCAGTATACTGCACAGCTTCTCCCTGAGATTATAAAAGGACTTAAATCCCAGGGACTAGAATTTTTACCTGTATCTCAACTAATAATGAAAGAAAATTATTACATAGATGACCAGGGAAGACAGCAGAAAAAAAAGTAATGCTATTTATTAGTAAACAATAAATTTATAGTAGTATAACTAAAAGTTATTTTGCAGGCTGCAAGATAACTTTTGTCTTCTGGACAGCTTTACACATACTTAATAACTGGTCACCATTGATACATTCAATTACATTCCTATGGCAGAAAACTCTTGTACACGGCTTGAAATCACCTAAGGTGATAATCATACCTCTATATACAGAGTTCTTCTGCATGCATTTAGCCAGATTCATAGCAAGTTCCACATCTATAATCTGATTCAATCCATGCTTCCAGATCTCGGCAAACTGTATATTATTCAGTAAAAGTCCACTTCCATCAATCCCGCAATCACGCGTGGACTCAATCTTGTAACCGTTCCTCTTTAAAACTTCAACTATAACGGACATATAATCACGAAAATCTAAATACAATAAATCCTCTTTAGAGTTGATGACTTTCAAAAGTTCGTTTATCTTTCTTTTATATAGACAATCTTTTGTAATAAGAAATACTTTAAGTAAAACAAGTAGAATCAAATAAAATAACAGCATAATTAATCACCCTATACTATTGTTTCTATTAAATAACATTAATATTCTTCAATATTTAAATTACAGGAAATTACAGCTATAAAAATGTTGACATGGGGATAGCAGGCATGTTAATATAATCAAGCTGTCACGGGAAACAACACTGAAATAGTTAAGGTAGTATGACTACCAAAAAATGAAAGTAAAAAAAGTGTTGACAACAGGATAGCAAAGTGTTATTATAACTAAGCTGCTTGCGACAATCAATCGGCAAGAACCTTATAAAGCAGTTATAGCAATGGATACAAGGTTCAAATTGATAGATGCCAGCAGTACAAGGAAGATGAATTTCCGAGCAGTGGAGTTTACGGTGGTAAATGAGCAGCGCAGGAAAAAAATCTGACAAAGTA
>JAEZUC010000089.1 GCA_023443515.1 Bacillota bacterium | reverse complement strand
TTTCATGGTAGTATATATCCTAATCCACGTCTTGTCTCTATGTTTTCTTTCATTCCGACTTCCTCAAGTTTTTTTCTTAATCTTGTAACGTTAACGGATAAATTATTATCATCCACAAAACTATCTGCATTCCACATGAAGTCCATTAGATCATCTCTGGATACTATTTTCCCTCTGTTTTTAATCAAGCAGGAAAGTATCTTTATTTCATTTTTTGTCAGTTCAGCTGAAGTCCCATTGTATACAATAGATCCATTCAATAAATTAAGCTTCAGATCATTATAAGTGATTATATCCTGAGTGTTAACTCCGTGAACCCTTCTTAATATGGAAGTTATTCTTGCTAAAAGAACTTGTGTGTTATACGGTTTTGTAATAAAATCATCGGCTCCCAAATTCATACTCATAAGTTCATCCATCACGTTATCTCTGCTTGTAACTACTATTATAGGTACATCCGAGCTTTTCCTTATTTCTCTGCATATATAGTATCCGTCAAATACAGGCAAGTTTATGTCTAGAAGTACTAAATCAGGTTCTTCCTCCAGCGTGTACTCAATAATATTCTGAAAATTTGTTGGAGCAACAACCTCATATCCATATTTGGTTAGAAAGCTTTTAAGTTCTTCTCTTATAGTTTCAGTATCTTCTATTATTATTACTTTTGCCATAGTCACTCCTTTTATTGATTATAACCATAAGCACTTGGAAACTTTGAAATATTCCTTAAACAATCTATTTGTCATCAGCAATTAAGTATAAAAAATTATCGTCCAAATTGTAATACAGGGGTGCAAACAATACCTTAGGGTAGGTAATTCTCAAGCGATTAATTTCACGCATAAGAAAACTTAACTCATTTTCAATTTCAAAGATAGGTGCAAAGCTCATAAAATGCTCTTCGGCATGTTTTTCATCCCAACCAGCATTTTCTACCATCCCACGTATAAATTGATCTTTTTTTGAAAACAAATTAACCATGCCGCATTTATTATGAGCAATAATAGCTACACACTTTACTCCTCCTATAGCTACAGCATATGATATCTTAAATTCGCTGTGTCTAAGATTTCCTCCACCTGCCCGAAGCACATATGCAAAGTTATTTGGTATTTTTAGCTGTTTTCTGTTATCCATGCACATTCCTATCAATAACTGAGCATCAATAAATTTATCAAAAGGTTGTTCAAAATTATGATATCTAAATAACAGTTCTATTGGTGTTCCTATATATTTCTCAAATATATCGCTTTCGCTATCCACTCTTATCAATCCATTCATATAACCCTCCGTAATCTGTACAGTAATATATAATTTACTTAAATATGTGTTAATAATTTATAAACTTATCCTGTATTAAATATTCCTGCTTCACCTATCCTTTTTTCATGAATCTAATATTCTGTTAAAATTCAATATTGCACATTTGATAGTAAACTTCTATTCACTTACTTTAATGACAATTATAGCATACTGATTAAAATATTAAGACAACAATTTATTTTATTACTATGTCATAAACGGATCATCCAGACTTATGTCGTTAAAGTTATTGTCTACAATGATAGGATTGACAATACTTTTGGTTTAATGACTATCCGAGTATTCAGTGGTATAGCCCCAGTTATTTTGAATTTATATAGTGTTGTTGTGCAGGTGCATATTCTGGCACATCCGGACGGCGATTCCGGTTTTATCCGGACATAAAATAATGGCGGATCGGCAGAATAATTTCTACCAATCCCTTTTAAAAAACTCATTTTGGATGCTATTATATTAATTTGTAGGCCCTTTATCAGTGCTAGCTTCAATGATATTTTGGATGCTAGCGGGCACTGAGGAAAGGAAGTCGTAGCCAGTTAGGGCCTCGATGCTATCTACAGTTACTCGGTAGTTGCCCCATGGTTGGCTATTACATGTCTGATTATTTGGCATCAATACAGCTATTACTCTGGTTTGAGTTGTTATCCGGTTAATATCATTGTTTCCGTTGGGCAGTACTACAATGATCTTCCAAGTCTTAGCTGGTACTACAACACCGTTCCCCACGGTAGTCATGTATCCATTAGATCCGGTTCCGCCAGTTCCATAACCTCCCGATATAATATACAGCTCGTTACCAGATGAAATAAGTGTGCGTGAATATGTCTCCAGGTTTGCCCAAGTAATCTGGTTGTTATTTGGAGCTTGTGGTATCATGTTGGTCATCAGGAATGTTGCAGAATTGTTGGCAACAGAGGATGTTCGATCTGCGGAAGGACACATATGCCCCCTGTCAAACCCGCTACCAGAAAATTCACTTGCAATAACTCTATACCACCCTGACGGCAGTGTTGTGTCTGCGCGAAAATCGTCTTGTCGGGAAGTACTTCCTAAATCAGATGAATCTAGATGCCAGCTGACCCAGTTAGGCTCGTGTTTGCTGTTATTGTAGGAAAGATCATACTGTGGTTTAATCATCAAATAATTATTGGCATTGGATGTACTGCTGGTAGCACCGCTTGGATTACCTAATGCTAAATTATCATTATCGGCAACGGTAGCCGGAGGTGTTTCGGTACTAAGAGACGGTTCCGCTTGAGAAGAAGAATTCTGAGGGTTTATGCTACTTGTAATGTACAGGTCACTTGCATTATTATTAGTGTCCCATCCATTACCTTGTCCTTGGGTTGTTCCACCATTGTTGTCTTCACGTTCTGCACTTGTAGTATTGGAAAGTGTACCCACTGGAGAAGTTTCCGAATCGTTTGCAGAACCAAAGCCTACGAAATCCACAACATTTGAGTCTGTTGAACCTGATACCGATGCAGTAACCTTTGCCAATACAACCTTGCCACTGCTTGCACTTAAATTTATAGTACCTGTTACATCGGGAGTGGGTAGGTTAACAGTGCCACTTCCTCCGCTTGCTTCCTTAATCAAGAAATATTTATGTGCACCTATGCTTCCTGATAGATTTGTAATGTTATTGAATGAACTGGTGGCAGAAGCGTACTGAACAGACCATCCGGATAAGTTTACACTGGAATCTGTCGGGTTGTATAGTTCGATAAAATCATTATTGTAGGACGAACCACTGTTTCCCCCGCCACCATAAACTTCACTGATAACAACATGAGAAGCCGAAGCAGCCTCGGCAGCAGTTGAGCCCAGAAAAATACCTGTAAACACAAAACATAAACCTACTAACAACGAAATCTTTTTTTTCATATTACCTATTCTCCCTTCTCCTTTGTTAAGCTTAGTGTAGATAAAATATGTATTTAAAGAACATATAAAAGAAGATTTATATATCCTATGGGAATATATTACAATATTTCCATGCCCATGTATAACTTATAATTTTTTATTAAGGAAATATTAAAGCGGAGTAATTTCTATGTTAAGTCTATTTGTGAGGTTCAGTATATGAAATCTCGGGGTAACAGTCTGAATATTATTATAATAATGGTAAATCTACTACATACGAATAAAAGGCATTGAATTTGAAGATTTTACTTCAAATCCAATGCCTTTTTATTTCTGAAAACTGAACCCCTTGGTTTTAAGGGTCTTCAGAAGAATTTCAAATATGCTTATGAAATTAGCCTCCAAGTAACATTATTTTCAACTTTGCAAAGTCAATGGCATTGATATCTCCATCCAAATTAATGTCTGCATTCACTTTATTTATGCTATTAGATGAGTCTAGCAAGTATTTTTTTAACACTGCAGAATCTATTGCATCAATGCTACCATCTCCATTAACATCTCCAATTTTTCCACTAGTTTGTTCTGGTAAGCCAATCAACTTAACATTGTCAAT
>JAEZUC010000004.1 GCA_023443515.1 Bacillota bacterium | reverse complement strand
GAGATCATTAAAACGAGGTAATTTTCCCTAATAAATAACTTTTTAATACTGCCAAGTCAATAGCATTTACTGAACCATCACGATTAACATCAGCAGCAATCAATTGTTTATCAGTAAGTGTGGTTAAACCGAGAAGATACATTTTTAATGTTGCAAAATCGAGAGCATCAACTCTATCGTCTTCATTAATGTCTCCAATAGTAGGAGCTGGCGTATTGGAGTTAGGCTCACCATATACAATGCCTCTTCCATTGGTTGCAACAAATACACGTCCATAAACTCTTAAATCTCCTGTAATAGAGTAGTTTATAGAACCATACTGGTGCTGATCGTCATTTACTCTGACCCAGCTTTTAGCCATATCATCGGAACGATAGACTGCATATAGACCGTCTTTTTCGCCACACATATAGATTGCCAGGTAGTCTTCACCATCCTTGGCTTTACCGAATCCAACTACATCAGATCTGGTAATGTCATTAACTTTAGTAATTGTAGTACCTCCGTCAGTTGTGTAGGAAAGACCTGTCGTTGAGCCGGGAATCCAAACATGCCCTTCTTTATTAGGAACTGCTTTGATTTTGGAAGTAGAAGCCTCAAGACCTGTTTTTACAGCTGTAAATGTTAGGCCTCCATCGTTACTTGAATAGAAAGTACTATTTGCATATGCATAGAATACTTTCGGGTTAACTCTGTCCGAACAAACATTTGCACCTGCAGGAAGTGTGCTAACTGCTTTCCAACCTCCATTTACATAGCATACAACTCCCTGACTTGTGCCTGTTGACCAGACAAAGGTTGAACCGTCGGCAGACACTGCAACAGTACCACCCTGTATAATGTCTTCTTCAGTACTTGCAGGGAATGTATAACTTATATTTGGCTGAACTTCTGTCCATGTTGTGCCTCCATCTTTAGAAATGGCAACACTTTTTTTGATCATTTCATATTGTTCTTTATCAGTATTACCCACTCTTACTATAGTTTTCGGATTGAGCTCTGCATAATCCAAACCTGTAGTGCTCGTAAATCTAGGTGTTAGCATCATCATGTCCGGACCTACTTTTAAGTCTTTATGTACGAAGCCACAGATATCTCCAACCCCGCTTATCAGTTCTACTCCATTAATTGGCGGACATATCAGACTTAAAACAGCAGTTTCTTCAACTCCCATTCCCATAACTTCGATATTTACTAATTTACCGCTATCCCAATCTGTCAGATTTTTTGAGCCGTAAATAGTTGCACCTGTTCCATACATCATTTCATTAGAATCAAACGGATTGATTGCAAGAGCGCTCATCATCCAACCAAGCTTTGGTGCTGGATAATTCATTATCTCGTCGCCTGTTATCAAACCGCCGCTTGCTGCGTTTATCTTGTTTCCAAATGTAAGCCAGGGGGCTTTCGAAATATCCATTGTATATTTAAGGTTTCTTGACGGATATGAATCGCCGTGCTCCCAAATAGCATCCCAAGTTTCACCAGCATCCCTTGAACGGAAGATAAAGTTATCAGGCCACCATGATTGAAGTGATGATATTATAAGTGTATCAGGATTTTGTGCATCAACACTTAAACCTGAGAATCCATAGTAGTTTTCATACTTTGGTGAGCCATCCCAGTTTTTCCCGGAAGGTGGTGTTATATCTTTCCAAACGCCTGTATTTGTATCTAATTTATAAACTGCACCGTCATCACACTGATAAGGGCCTCCCCTATCACAATATGTAACATATAAAATTCCCTTGCTACTTACAACTGCATGCTGAGGGATACCGATTTTCAAGGCGTTACTGTTATGCTGTGTAAAAGTACTTTCTGTCGGTTGTCCTTCAACCGGGTTCCATGTTACTCCTGCATCATGACTGACATACAGCGGATTCTTTTTATCAGCAACACCCACATAAATGTCCTTAGTCGGTGTACCTTTAGTACCCTTATATGAATCAAAAGTTACAAAACACAATCCAAGATTATCAGATGAATACTCAAATTTGGGATCTTCAACATAGTTTCCTACATTTGTGAAACTGCTGACCTTTGCCCATGTTTTACCATAATCTGTACTTTTCCAAAGACCGTTACCGCTTCTTGCCGCAAAATATAATATGTTATTGCTGTTGGGATCAATCATCAAACGTTCCCCAACTGAACGCCCCGGCATGTTTCCTCCGAATTTGAAAGGCAACTCCGTCCTTTCCCAGGTTTTACCGTAGTCTTCAGAACGAAGAATATATCCGTTCATTGATGTCCAGCTGTTTGTATATGTACCGGCCGCTATATAAACTCTGTTTGTGTCAACCGGGTCGGTAGCTATACTTTCACACCCTAAAAGGTTCCATTCATCAGGCGATACCCAGTCGGTAATAGGTTCCCATTCTAATGTTTGCTTGTTCCTTATATATGCTCCACCCATGTCGGTACGAGCATAAGCAAGACCTTCCTCTGTAGGGTTATAAACAATTCCGCAAACATATCCTCCTCCGCCACCGATTTTAACATTATCCCAATTATACGAAGCACTTACGGCTCCATTTGCGGATACAGGTTGTACTAATAAAGACGTACACGTAAAAACAATAAGCAAAAATAAGATCATAATTTTTTTGAAATTTCTAATCTTCATAAGATATACCTCCTAGATTTTTTTATTACTTCAGAATTATAAAACTAAGAAACACAAAAAAACTTAGCCCCCTTTCTTTTTAATGTAATATATTTAGCTACCTGTGTTTTGAATAAATGACTTTGACAACATAATAGGCTTAGCCCCAAGGTTTACCTATATAGTTCTCTGTAAAGATATTTAGCAAATATCTACACCAAAAACCGTATCGAACCTTTAGAATTCCATAATATAACTGTTAATTCCAGCTAGGATGTTGAGAACAATGATAAATGCTCCTACCTTGGATGCATGCAATTTTGTGAACTTTCGCACCAGAGCACTTATTTTGTCAGTGTAACTATAATTTTATGGGGGATAGTAGGTTGTGAGTAATGAATAAACCCATAGGAAGGCATGACGGTGGAATAGGTTTTGTAACAAACAGAACTTTGTGGCGAATCTTACGGATGATATTGCCGACCCACGACAATTTGGCCTCTAGCAGATATGCAGTAAGCATTTCGCATAAATATTTCTTTAAACTCACCTGTGGTTAAGGTCATACTTTTCATAAGCGAAACTCCCCTTACTATTGTTTTGTTGGTGCTTAACAAATTTGTAAGAGATAAGTCTTTCACCTTTTGTTATATTATGGTGCCCAATATATTACATTTTCAAGGTTCGCATTTATACGAAACTTAGGTAGCTAGTACTTCCTCTGTTTGTGTACTGCTTATCTATAACTTTTACACTGTATTTTGAGACTACTTACACATTCAATTATTGCTTTTATTCTACTATATTCTATACAATAATCCCTTATAGTACTTCAATTACTATAAATATACAATATAGATATTAGATTTACAATATTAAAAATTATAGGTAGATATTCATAGAATTTATAGGTAGACATCATAAAATATATGAAATCTACCTATTTAGCTTTTTAATTCGCTGTTCTATATTAACCGGGCTTGTTACTATGATACTCATTTCAAATTGGTTACAATTATTGACAAAGGGCTTTGTCCTGACTTAATATGTTAATGTAAAGCTATTTTTATAAAATCAGGTTAAAGGAGTGTTGAAAATGACAGTAAAAACTATTAATGAGGTACTTGATATATAACTGAATATAGAACCCAAAAGCAAAATTGCAACAATCATTTGTTTTTTATTTTTGTATGCTTTTGCGGTTAAATCTATAGTGCATTTCATATGCACTTTCTGTAGCCGGCACCTGATTAGTAAATAATATGCTTTACAAGTTGCACGATGGGTATCGTGTTTTTTTATTGCAAAAATAACCGTGGTTACATTAAATCACGGTATTTTTATGCCCTTTTAGAATTTAAAATAATATTGAATGTAAGGAGTTACCAATATATATATGAGTAGTGTAACAATAATATCATCTGATAAGAATTGGCTGGAACATACTGCTGTAAGCCAACTTAATAACATTGCCTCTCTGCCGGGGGTGGTGAATACGGTAGGACTGCCTGATTTGCATCCCGGAAAAACCCCGGTAGGAGCAGCTATAATTACGGATGGAATTATATACCCTCATCTGGTAGGCAATGATATCGGCTGTGGAATGGCCTTGTTTATGACTGAGCTTGATAAAAGGAAGTTAAAATATCAACGTCTGGCAAAAAAGGCTGAAAGTTGTGAAAGCCTGAAAGAAATACGGCTACCAGGCACATTTGAGGATGTAAGCCACTCTCCTTTAGGCACAAGTCTGGGAACAATCGGGGGAGGAAATCATTTTGCGGAGCTTCAGGAGGTTGAAACCATATTTAGCCAAGAAGTTTTTGGACAACTGGGATACGATGAAACCAGGATTATGCTACTGGTTCACAGCGGCTCCAGAGGCTATGGGCAAGCCATTCTAGACGACAGTCTCAAGCTGTATCAAGCTCAGAATGGACTTTCTGTCACTTCACAGGGAGCAAAAGAGTATATGGAAAAGCACAACGATGCAATTCATTGGGCAGTAATCAATAGAGAGTTAATCGCATATAGGTTTCTTAAGCTTCTTGGTATAAGTACGGAGACAATCAAGTTATCTGACACGTGCCATAATGGTATCGGCATAAAGGAATATGATAAAAACCCACTGTATATCCACAGAAAAGGTGCTTCTGCCTGTGATACAGGTGCTGTTGTAATACCAGGTTCAAGAGGTTCTTTAACCTATCTTGTTATGCCCACAAACCATACCAAAATTTCAGGATATTCACTGGCGCACGGTGCAGGTCGGAAATGGGAACGAAGCGCGTGCAGAGCTAAGCTGGACAGCAAATACACAAAAGAAACTATAAAATACACTAAGTATAAAGGAAGAGTCATTTGCAATGACAATAATCTTCTTTTTGAGGAAGCTCCTGAAGCGTACAAGAATATTGATACTGTAATTCAGAGCCTTCTGGAATTCGGATTGATTGAAGTAATTGCTACATTTAAACCCATTCTGACATATAAAGCATAGGAGGAATTATGTGGATACAAATAAGTTCGGGGAAAGGCCCTGACGAATGTGAGCTTGCAGTAAGTCTTTTCTTAAGAGCATTTGAAATTAAATGTAAAAAGAATCAGAAAATAATCAACATTATTGATGCAGTGCCAGGTAGGATATCCGGCAACTTTAAATCCGTACTCCTTTCACTTGATTGCCCTGAGCATCAAGTTATTGATAATATCAAAAGCGGTACGGGTTTATGGATTTGCAAAAGTCCATATCGTCCCAATCATAAAAGAAAGAACTGGTATATAAATATTGAAGTATTCCAGATACCTGATAAACTATCCTTTTGTGAAAAAGATGTACGTTTTGAATCAATGAGAAGCTCAGGTCCCGGAGGTCAAAATGTAAACAAGGTTGAAACCGCCGTAAGAGCAATTCATCTTACCACGGGCCTGACAGTAACTGCAAGCGAGGAAAGGTCTCAGTATATGAATAAAAAACTTGCACTTTGCAGGCTGTCAAACCTTATACAAGAAAAAAACGATACGAATTTCTCCATTCAAAAAAGAAACCTGTAGGAACAGCATAATACTTTGTAAAGGGGTAATCCTATAAGGATTTATGAAGGAAAGGAATTCAGAATAAAACAAATTAATAAAGCTTGATATTGGTTGATTATATGTTTTTTCTTAAATAAAAGACCATAAATAATCAATATAATTTCAAAATTTTATCCAGCATAAGTTCTTTTCTTATTTTTTCTATACTTTCTTTTTTACTAATTTTTTGTTTTAAATTTGAATTACCTTACCTTTATCGTTCAAATACATATTGGCTTTATCTTCACAATAAGCTTTTAATCGTTAAACGTTCGTTCGGAATCAATGTGACTGAACCATGAAGTTTTCATAATGAATTGAAATTTTAACGATTTCATTTCTATTTGCTATGTTTATTTCTAAAGAATCTTTCTTTTCAATCCCCACTTCCTATATGGTGTTTCATATAATGTAAGCAAAAAATTAAGCACTTTATGGCAGGTAATAGATTTTTATTCAGAAAAGAAGCTTTAGATTCATGGTTACAAGAGGTTCAAAATAATTCTATTGAAAAGGAAGAACCTCTTATTAAAAACGGTATACGAAAAATCAAACCATGATTTTGATAATAATGCCTGATATAAGGGATGCTATTAAAAACTTCACCCTTATCTCATTTTTAAAACGTATTTAATATTTCTACACAGATTATGCAATAAATCTTATACTCTTATATCATTAAATCTCATTATTTCCAGCTTTGTTCAAAATACTTACGTTTTTCCTTTTTATCTAATACCCTGGAGCAAGTTTCCCAATCAATATGTTCCACTCCCATATTGTACCGATTTTCGAATGGATGAACTTTCGGGACAGAATCAATAATCTCTAATGCCTTAGCTTTATCCCCTACTGCAATTTCAATCCAAACATCTTCCAAAACATCAGGTAATTGGCCAAATACGCTGTATATACTTTCAAGTCTGGAAGAAAGCAAATGATGCACTCTATCTTCAACTGAATCTTTATATCTCATATTATAGATATGTACAGTGTCGTTCAATTGACCAATTCGTTGTATACGACCTTTCCTTTGCTCAAGTCTTGTCGGATTCCAGGGTAAGTCAATATTAATAAGATTCCCTAATGTTTGTAAATTTAACCCCTCGCTGGCTGAATCAGTGCCAACCAAAACCTTTATATCTCTTGTTTTAACAGCATGTTTTATCTCTTCTTTTTCTTTCTTTTTATAGCTTCCACTTAAGTACACACCTGATTTAGAGCCTCCCGCATAAAGACCAATCGGTTCACCACTAAACTCAAGGGATAAGCTCTCAGCAACCCACCGTGCTGTATCAAAATACTGAGAAAAAATAATTACGCCTTTTGTAATCCATTTTTTATCTTTTAATAATTCAACAGTCTTATCATACTTAGGGTCTCTCGCTTCATTTGATTCTAATGCTTTTACATAATTACTAAGTAATAACGATTCTTCTTCTGTGAGATTTTTAATGTCTGAGTCCATACGAATTTCATCTTCTTCATCTGTTAAATCAGACAAACCCTTATTCCATTCATTAAGCATCTTATAGCCAGTATTTTTTCCTGCCTCAATAGAGCTTCCTATACGCTTTAATAATAACGTTTTTAAAAAACCTGAACTCTTTGAACGTTTTCCTATCTCATTACAAAATTCTTCAGCATACTCATACGCTTGCTTTAAGTATCCAGTAAGGGTCAAAGCTTCATCATCATCTTCCCCATGAAGAATTACCTCAATCTTTTTCAAAAATGGCTCATTTGTATTTGGGTCAATCGTTTCTTCTAAATACTTTCTTTCACGCCTAATGACATGACGGATGTATGGATTAAAATTTGCGAAGAAATTTTTCGTTAGCATATTTCCAATACGTTGTCTTTCTTTTGGTAATAGTTCAACATAGCCCTTGCTTAAAACAAAATCATCATCATTCATATTGTTGCTACTTCTAACTGACGCAAATGTAGCGTCTTCATATTTCGGTGGAAAAGGGTTACGAATCCAATCCCAGTTCTCAAGATTGAAAAACTCCGTTGTTACTTTTCCCATTATCAAATCTAACCCCTGAGGTACACGTTCAGGCTTTCTCCATAAAGCTGATTTACTTCCAAGAACACTATCATTCTTTTGAGATAGAATATTCATTAAGTCCCAAAGTTCTACTGGATAAAGCTGAATTGGTGTTGCCGTAGCTAGTAATATACTTTTTGTCCTTGTAGAAATCTGCATTAAAAACTTATACAGATTGTTCATCTCAGGGCTATGGTATTCTTTCCCATTACCGAAATTTTGTCGTCTTGCTCTATGAGCTTCATCCACTATTATACATTCATATTCTTTGCTCAAAAGGTGCTCTATTGTTGGAGATTGAGATACAATAAGTCCTTGTGACAATATACCAATACGTCTTGGGCACTTACTAATATCTTGATTTCCTCTATTGGGATATTTTAGCCCATTTTCATCAACCCACTCTTTTCCGTTCCACACAGCAGAAGGAAGGTCAAGTAATGTATCCAGTTCTCCCTGCCATTGCCAAATAAGAGTTTTGGGCACTATTATAAGTACAGGCTTGTCCCCATATAATGCCATTAATTGAGCTGACATTGCAAGTTGAATTGTTTTACCAAGACCCACCTGGTCGGCTAATATGAATCTTGCACCATAGGACTGTTTATGCTCTCTGAAAGCCAAATCTACAAAATACTTTTGGTGTTCCCATAAACCTAATTGTTCTCGAAATACAGGTGATTCAACTGCTACAGATGCTGTTGCATTATCTTCCTCACGCCAACTAATAACATCATCAATTACAGTTCTATTTGCTATTCTTTTAATATCTTCAATAACAAAATCAGCAAGAGGTATAGCGGTTTTATCTGTCCATAACGCATTAAACTCATCTTGAACCCAATTAACACTTTCGGGTGATGAATCTTCCCACATGAGTTCATAATTCAATTTCCATGCCATTTTCGACTCATTGACACTACCTAAAAAAGAAGTACGAGAACCATCACTTAAAGTAATAACCCCTGCCTTGCCATGAATAAGACCGAACCTTTCATTGGGAAGCACTTTTACTTCCATTTTTCCAGACGAAAGAAGGTTATATAACTTTTCAAAGCGTCTGCCTGGGTTAGGTAATTCTTCTGGCTTATATTCGCACCATTCTTTTCGTATGGCACTTTGAGCCATTTTAGCCGTTGCAACATCTTCAACTGACAAATCAGAATTGCATATCACTCTGATTTGCCCTGAGATATTTTCTAATTCTTCCCCTGCAACCTCAAAAATAGAAGAACGGAAATATCCTGCAATCCTATTATAACTTTGAGCATTTATTAGCTTCTTTTTAAGAAGAGAATCAGTCAATGACTCTCTTCTTGAGGAATAACGATTTATCATATACCAGTCCCCTTAAACACCTTCATTTTTAAGAGCTTCTTTTAAAATCTTTGCAAAGTATGCATGTTCATGCCAAAGTGTCATATTCTCGACATGTTCTAACCTTGATATGAAACTTAATACTTCTATCATGATGGGTTTCTTGTACCAAAATTCATTGTTTTCAGAGTAAATAGACTTCAAATAACTCCTGCCTTCTACTGTTGATTTTGAATTTGTACATTCATTAATCGCAACCAGCAAATGGCGAACTACTGAGGAACTAAAACCACCATTACCCAGATTTTTCATTTTAAATTCCGATGGTGTCATAAGTCTTGTTGAATTTGCCTTAAACTCTGCAAACATGTCAGCGTATTCTTTAACTCCAAACCCTCTTGCAAGTTCTTGATAGGAGCTTATTTGATAATTACCATTCATCTCAATCTCAAGCCCTCTAATAAAAAATCTTTCATCAGGAGTTAAATCTTTCCAATGTATCTTATCAAACCCTTCTGGGATTAAATAGTCATAAGCTATTTTTACAGCTTTATTGATAAGAGCTTCAATTGGATTTTCCTGAGTACTATTCCTTGGTTGACTCAGCCAATAATGGACATCTATACCTTCAATTTCTTTATATGCAGTTAAAACCTTAAGTGATGAAGCATATGAAGCCAATAAATAATCTGCATCCGTAAAGTCTGGGTCATCTTTATCATCTAAATCATGCATTGAATCAATGATTTTTTCAACTTCATGCTTAATTTCATCATAAAGTTCATCCTGGAATACTATCTCATTTGAAGTTTGCTTCTTCAGTGTTAAAAGTACTGTTCCCTTAACATAGTTACCCGATTTAAGACCGCCGGATTCTGTTTCAGTTGCAATATTCCAAGCTGATACTACCCGTAATCCAGCTGACCACAATATCATTGCTAGTTCAGACCATACCTTAACATCCTGGTGAGTAAACAAAACCACCTGTGTACCATTTTCAGTCATGTGATTGGCAAGGTTAGTATATATCTCAATCATACTATCATTGAAAGTTTGTCCCGTTCCTTTTACTGCTAATACCCTCTTTGAATCTGCATACCATTCAGGAAAAGCTTTTTCAATAAGTGTTTTATCCCAAGCAAGAAAGAACTCAGTAAGTTCATGGTAATTAACCGCATCTGCATATGGTGGGTCTGTTATAAATATGTCGCAAACTTCTGTATTAGACCTTGCATCATTTGTTATAACTTTGCTCTTTGATTTAAGTTCAAAATTATTAATATTAAAAAACCAGCTTGTAATTGTTTGTGTAAATCCCCTTGTTCCATAATTATATGAAGTGTTTAATGCTTGGTTCAAAAATGTATTCTTTACATTTTCATTTCCAGCATAATTATCCCAAATACTTAGTTTAGAATTCCAATCACATAATTTATTTACGCCTAAAATGCCAATAGCTAAATCTTTTCTATCTGCTGAATATATTAAGATATTCTTTATATATATCCCAATCAGGAGTAATTGTCTTGGATTAAATAATTGATGCCAATATTGCCAGCCTCTTGTCCTAATTGGTTCATCAGTCTTATCACCTGGCTCTATTTCACAGGAAGGTATATAACCGTTATTCTGCCAATCATCGAAAACATCTTTAAGAAGCTCAATAACTTTTTTCTCACGTATTAAATCGCTTGGTGATGGTGAAATATAATATTTCCTCGTTTTCTCATTTCCATTTCCATCATAATATATTCCTACGTACCTTATTGCATAGAGTCTTTCTTGAAATACATCATCTTCTCTTGGAATAAACTCATGCTTTTCCCATTTTCTCAAGCCTGAAACGTTATTTCCATCCTGATTTTTTCTATCACCTCTTAAAGATGATATTGGTGTTTCCAGATTACAATGTAAACAGTAAACCTTTCCATTTCTAACAGTACAACTTTTTTTTGATTGTTCTATCTCTTCATCGGTAGCACCTTGCACTATATTTATATCAAATGCATAATTACCATTATCACTCAGTATAGCAACTGTTCTTGAGCCATTTCCAATTATCCATGATGGAGCTAATGGAACCTTGTATCCACACTCTGGGCATTCTACCTCGTTACAATAAAGGTAGACATCTGCTCTATGCCCCTCTTCATTATGTTCAATCTTCAAATTTCTAATTTGCTCGTCTACACACTTATATACTTTATCCTGAAATTCTCTTAATCTTATTATATCAGCATCCGAAGCTCCAGCAATATTTAACGATGCCCATGATAATAAAGATGCAACAGGATTTAAATCAGCAGCGTACACATCCGCCCCCATCCTTGCAGATTCAAACGATATTGACCCTCCTCCAGTAAAGCAATCACCAACTCTTGGATTATGCCCATATCTCTTATTTCCAAGTTCTTTAACTAATCCTTGAAGTGTATATGCATTAGTACCTAAGTGAGTATTTATTTCATCCCAGACCTCTTCGTTATCAATATTTACATGTTCAGGTCTTTCGCAATATTGAAGTTTTTCATCATATGATAATCTATGAAACACCAACTTTTGAAGATATTCTTTATCTTCCTTATTTAGCCCCGATATATATTTAGGTTTACCCAAAGTAGATTCAGAATCAAAGTATTCCCTTCTTTCTTTGGTATTTAAATGACTGTATATATCTTTAGTACTTATAGCTTTTGATTTTCTGCGCCAGAGACCCTCATTATCCATTGTAAGAATTTTCAGAAATATGTCTTTGTCCTTAACAGTGTCCTCTGATACTGGCATAAGAATACCAAGTAATGTAGCTCTTACAAGAATAAGGGGCTTACGTCCCCACCATTTTCCAAGCCCTGTTAAGGTTTGACTCAAATTAGCTTTTCTTTCTTTATAACTCTCTTTTGATATTTTGGACACAGGAAACTGTATCTCTATAAATGATTTTGTAAAATCTAACATTTTAAGCCCCTTTTAATTAAAATTGTTTATAAAGAAACTCAGTAATATTACCCTGTAAGCCTTGCTCATCCACTGGATTTTCTGTTAAGGCATATCGAATTGCTTTTCTCCAGCCACGCTTGTCTGCATAATAACCTGTAGTGGCATTAGCCATTGTAAACAGCCACCATCTTTCTTCTTGACTTAGCCCAAGCCAATTCTTAATCGCTGTGTTTATGAGCTTTGGGTCAGAATCCTCAATAGCCCAAAGGAGAAGAATCATTTCTTTTCCCAAAAGCCGTTCAATTGGTATATCACCAATCTTAAACTTTCCTACTATTGTATTAGTTGCACTTAATCTTCTATTAAATTCCTTTTCAATAACATTTTTTACTGCATCCCATTTTTCTTTGTTTATAACAACTTTAAGATTTTTCTCTAAGAAATCCGACTTTTGTTCTTCGGAGTTATCCCATTCAAATCTTTCATATATATAAACCTCATTGTTTTTACTTCTTGAGATTCTCACTAAAAAGTGATGCTTTGTTTCTTCTGGTATATATCCAAATCCTATAGCTTGAGTTTTCGCCATTGGGTTCCTCCTTACTGCTGACTAATCTTATTTTTATATGATTCTATCGTAGACTTCTGTTCAGCAACCCATTGTTCAAATGTTTGACCTGTTTCAAAATTAACACTATTAATTGTAACATTTACTTCATACTTTTTATCGGCAAAGAAATGGTCAATCAGACTATTAAGTTCAGCTATAAGCTTATCCACGTTATCCACTTCAAAATCACCCATATCTAAGCTTAACCATCCAAATTTCCCTGAGTTCTTTTCTTGAATATTAATACTAACCCCACTTACCTTAGTATTAAACTTTTTAATACTTTCAATTAAAGCAAAGGATTCCGTTGTATTAGTAGAATTAAGTGGTTCATTTAGTTTAACTGGTTTATCTTTATCAATTTCGAATTTCTGTTCTTTAACCTCAATTTGCTTAACTTCTGAATAAATTCCCAATTTTTCATTTAACGCAATAGCTTGTATATACTTACTTCCCTTGGGAATTTCAAATGCACCCTCATATACTCCACCTACATCTTTTGGATTTGAGCCATCACTTGTATATTTAATAACAACATTTGGTGATGATGCTTTAAGTTCGATGTATTGGCTACCTCCATTATCATAAATTTTGTGCTTTAGCGAAACATCATTAGCCCAATAAAGCAGAGAACCAGTCGAATTAATACCTTTGCTATCAACGCATAAAAATGATAGTTTCAACTCTGTTGTCTTAAAATTATTAATGTCCGTAACTTGCATAGAAGCAATCGTTGCATCATTATTAATCTCATAATAAACTACATCTCCATTATGAGGCAAAATCTTCAATGTCACTTCGCCAGTATGATCATCTCTACTAATAACTCTACAACTTACAGATGTCTTTGGTGCTGGCGGTTCCTTATCGAGATAGCCACCTTCTTCAATCCAGAGTTCTTTCTTTAAGGCGTCAGCTTTAAGTTCTTCTAATGCTTTTGGATGGTGCCATTCCCATGATGTTGTCGTTGCAACACGTTCCATTAGGTCACTCCATCTCATTCTTTGAACAGTAAATATTCTAACCTCGAATTTTTTTCTAAGGCTATTTAGGTCTATATCCGTTGTAAACTTCATGACTTCAATAAGCACTTTTTTAATTTGTTCTTCTGCATCAAAGTTATTACTTTTGAATTCCATTTTGAAGTCACTCTTTTGAAGACCATCTTTTTTTGGATAGTAAAGTGTTATGAAAGTTTCCCTAATATTTGAAAATAGTCTTACACTTATTTTATCAAAAAGGTCTTTTGCCTGGATAAGCTGACTATCATTTGCAGGTAGTTTTTCTTCATATTCCATCCTCTTAATAATTGATTCTATTGCTTTATATTCCTTTGTAATCTCAATAAGTTTGTCCATCGTTACACGTTGTCCTGAAAGGAACATAACTCTATTTTTCATTGTTGAGTCATTATAAAACTTCTCAACGTCTGAATGTAATCCTGTATTTCCAACAACAGGCTCAGTTAAAATCAGAGTAATCTTATCTTTCTTAAGTTCAATCTCTTCAATTGACGGAAATACTAATACTTGTTGGTAGCAATCTTCCATTTTAGGTTTAAAGCTTGTAGCTAGCATCTCTTTAATTTTCAATTTAGCAACTTCGTATGAATAGGTTTTTGATGTCTCTATGAGCTCAGCATTTACATTCTGAACACGCTTAAAAAATAATCTATTCTCTGTATCAGTATATAAATACCATGCTTTTATTTTAAAGTCCTCTATATATTTCTGAAGGTTTGTTATATCCCTTCCTGGTTCAGCCATATAGCCAATAATTTCATTCATTGAAAGACCAATTGTAGCCCCAGTGACCCTTGCAAGCGATGACATTAGTACTAATTTACTTAAATCCTGCATATCACTTGTTTTTGTTTCTAAATCCATTATTTCTGACACTGATTTGCCTTGATTTGCTATATCATGTGATATAGCATTGGAAAGTTCAGGTTTTATACTTTTTACAGCCGTCATCAGTTCATTATCATTCAGGTTTATATCAAAAGCATTAATAAGGTACCTTTTTTTTGCCATCATATCTTTAGAATAAAGATTTTTCACCATCATACGAGTGAGTCTGATAAATCCTCTTGTTTGTTGAAATCCTTGGTTCTCTTTAAATCGAGCAAAAATGTCACGGACAGATGGATGAAAAGGGTATGACGTTAGAATTCCTTTAACTATTTCTTCTGGAGATGCATTTGTTAGTCTCATTTCTTTAGCTTCACCAACTGCATTTCTGAATCCAGAAGCTATTTCTGCAATTTCGTCTTTACTTGCAGTTTTTTCGAATAAGCGAGTCCTTAAAATATTGTATAAATCATCTGTGTTAGCTCCTACCGGTTCAATATTAATCGCAGAGCGTTCAATTTCACCTTCTAACTCTTTAAATGACTGCTGTAATAGATGAGACCCCTCTTCATATGTTGCCTGTAAGTCCGAAACAACAAGGCATACGTTATGAAGCTCTGCTTTACCTATAGCATTAAACAGATTAGCCAAGGCATTGGTAGTAATGTCAGCAAGTGTACCAGTTCCAATTTCCACAGCCTTCGTGTATTGCAAATATGGAGGAAGTTCATCAAGTAATATAAGTGTAGGAACATCGCTTTTTAAAAGGTTAATCCATGCGGATTGACCTGGAGCTTTTAACGGTGTGTAATAGCTATTAAACAACTCTTCTTTGCCAAGCTGTTTTGCAATTTCACCCCATATCCCATACTGCAAGTCACTTTCTCTACCTGTATATGCTACTACCCTTATATCCGAGTCAACATTCTTATATGCACCATTAAGGATTTCTCTTCTAACTTTTTTATCCAATGCAAGTAGACCTAGAGCGACCATATTATGTGTTTTACCACCACCCATGGCTTGGGTAAGCTTGACTATCCCTCCTGAAGCTTGACCTCTAAATCTCTTAAATGCTGTATCAAATAAAAGCTTCATGCCTTCTGTTATAAAAGTCTCTTCAAAAAAGTGTTTAGCGTCAATGGAATTATTTACTAAATTACCAAGATCCAAGGTATCGTCCCTTTTAGTTTCGTCAAAGACACTTTCCCTCACTTTACACGCTTGAAATATCGTTTTCATTATGCATTCTCCCCTATGTCAATAATCTCCTGAGTAAATCCAATCGTTTCTTCCCATGCCTTTGTGGAATAATACCAGTAAATTTATTTTCTTTATAAATTTTTTCATTATTTTTTTGAACAACTTGCCTCAAATATTCTATAAACTCCTGTTCTCTCATTTCATGGTTCCAATAACAATCAATAGAATTAACTAAAGCATGGGCCAAATCTTTTTGATTTTTAAAATAAGTCACACGATGCTCCTCCTTATTTTTGTATCAAAATTGTACCAATATTTATATAAATTATACTCTTTATATATTTCATTAACAATAAAACTCTGGATATTTGTGTTAATTTTGTATACTTGAACATAATACTTATTTTATATTTACAGTGTTATCTGTTTGTTTATAACTTATAAAAGTGTCGGTTTGTGATTGTGATTAGACCGTAGAAATAAATAATATCTGATAGAGAACCATTTGAAGACACCCTAATATCTATCCAATTATGATAGAGTTATTGATTGCCATTTGAAGCTGAGACGGAGTATTGTGTTGCTCCCAGGTTCAGTAGATAAGGATAATTAATAGTTATTGACTTATTAAAATTGTTTACCTAAAAGCCTTGAGGATACCACCACCAGGCTTTTCTTTTTTCAACTTACCAAAAAATTTTTAATACAAAACATTTTATAGGGAAAAATAACAACAGGGCTAGATACAAATTCGCCCTGTTGTTATTTTTAAATATTTTTTATTAATTTCACATCTTTTTTATAAATTCTAAAACTTTTTTATGATTCCACAACAGGACAGCTATCACATTACCTCCTTACTCCACCGTTACACTCTTCGCAAGATTCCTTGGCTTATCAACATCACAGCCCTTTTCTAGCGCCATGTAGTAAGCGAAAAGCTGAAGCGGAGTAACTGCTGAAATTGGAGCAGTTAGTGAGTTCACGTCAGGTATAGTTATTACAGTGTCTGCTGTTTTTCGCAGTTCCTCTGCATGCTTTTCCTGTGTAATAGCGAGAACGACGGCACCTCTGGCCTTAACCTCACGGATATTGCTTACCATTTTGTCAAACAGGGTATCCTGAGTCATTGGGCAAACAACCAGAGTTCCTTTTTCAATAAGTGCTATAGTTCCGTGCTTCAGCTCACCGCCTGCGTAGGCCTCCGAGTGAATGTATGAGATTTCCTTCAGCTTTAAGGAGCCTTCCATTGAAAGTGCATAGTCTAGCCCTCTTCCGATAAAGAAAATACTCTTGGCATTGTAATGCTGATGAGCAAATTTTTGTATATCTTCTTTATTCTCCAGTATCTTTTCAATATCGTTTGGTATTTCCTTTAGCTGATTCAGAATAGCGTTAGCTTCCTCTATTGTGATTGTACCCTTTTTAAGTCCAAGCTCAAGAGCCACCATATAAAGAGCTGTCAACTGGGTATTGTATGCTTTTGTTGATGCAACAGCAATTTCAGGCCCTGCCCATGTGTATAGAACATCATCAGAATCACGTGCTATAGAGCTTCCAACAACATTAACTATAGATAGAATTCTTGCTCCCCTTTTCTTTGACTCACGGAGTGCAAACAGAGTATCCAGAGTTTCTCCCGACTGGCTGATGATTATTGCCATATTCTTATCAGAAATAAGCGGATCACGGTAACGGAATTCAGATGCAACATCTATCTCCACCGGAATTCTGCAAAGCTTTTCTATAATGTATTTTCCTATAACTCCTGCATGATATGCTGTTCCGCAGGCAACAATATAAATTTTTTCCAGCTTGTTTATATCATCCTCAGTAATTGTAACATTATCAAGAACCAGTCCGCCGTCTTTTAAACGAGGATTGATAGTATCCCTTATAACCTTCGGTTCTTCATACATTTCCTTCATCATAAAATGTTCGTAGCCGCCCTTTTCAGCGGCTTCCACATCCCAGTTTACCTTGAAAATTTCTTTATCAACTGGAGCGCCAAGGCTATTGAAAACCTGTA
>JAEZUC010000172.1 GCA_023443515.1 Bacillota bacterium | reverse complement strand
TATAGTTATTATCCAGGATGTACATTAAAGAATAAAGCCAAAGTTCTTGACAAGTATGCCAGAATTTCAGCCCAAGAGTTGGGGTTTGAGTTGGAAGAAATAGAAGACTGGCAATGCTGTGGCGCTGTGTATCCACAAGCAACAGACGAGATTGCTACAAAGCTAGCCTCTGTTCGTGCACTAAATAGTGCAAAAGAAAAGGGACAGGATTTGGTAACTCTCTGCTCAGCCTGTCACCATGTTATAAAGCGTATAAATGATGATATGAAGCAAAAAGAGGATATTCAAACAAGAGCTAATAATTATCTTCAATTTAAAGAGCCATATATTGGGGAAACACAAGTGTTTCATTATCTTGAAGTACTACGGGATAAAGTTGGCTTTGACACTCTGAAAGAAAAAGTAAAGAATCCGCTAACCGGGAGAAAGATTGGCGCATATTACGGCTGTATGCTTCTTAGGCCAAGTAGTGTAATTCAATTTGATGATGCTGAAAATCCGACAATCATCGAAGACTTTATTCGTGCTCTTGGTGCAGAAGCAATTATTTATCCATATAGAAATGAATGCTGTGGTGGATATATCTCATTAAAAGAAAAAGAATTAGCAGGAACAATGGTAGATAGAATTATGGATTCCGCAACATATAAAGGTGCAGAAGAGATTATAACCGCCTGTCCTCTATGTTTATATAATCTAAATAATAGTGGTGAAGCGAATAAGCTCCAAGTACATTATTTTACTGAAATATTAGCAGAAGCATTAGGCTTAAAGGATGAATAAGGGGGGTGTGTTAAGTGCAGAAAGTATATAAGGAACAAGCACAACTGATAAAAGATATCAGCAATGTAGATACAAAAAAATGTATGAAGTGTGGAAAATGCTCTGCCTCATGTCCCTCTTATGAAGAAATGGATATCAGGCCTCATCAGTTTGTATCATATGTACAAAACAACAAAATAAATGAATTAATGGAAGCAACAAGCCTTTGGAAATGTCTTTCCTGTTTTGCTTGTGTAGAACGTTGTCCAAGAGATGTAAAGCCGGCAAGGCTGATAGAAGCAGTTCGATTAATGGTTATTCGTCAAAAAGGACAGAATTATCTGTTCCCCAATGAGATACCAGAACTCTTGGATGAAGAGGTTCCACAGCAGTTATTGGCAAGTGCGTTTCGTAAGTATAGTAAGTAAAAAAAGGTTTGGAGGTGAATTAATTGCAAAGAATAGGAGTATTTGTTTGCCATTGTGGTACAAATATAGCAGCAACTGTAGATGTTGAAAAAGTTGTGGAGCTGGCTAAAAAAGAACAAGGTGTGGTACATGCCGAAGAATATCAATACATGTGTTCAGAAGCGGGTCAGAGTAAGATACGTGATGCGATCAAAGAAAAGCAGCTGACGGGAGTAGTAGTTTGTGCGTGTTCCCCGCGTATGCATGAGAATACATTTAGAAAAGCAGCTGAAAAAGCTGGCTTAAATCCTTTTCTGGTTGAAATAGCCAATATCCGTGAGCATTGTTCATGGATTCATAAAGATAGAGAAGAAGCAACACAAAAAGCAGTTATTCTTGCCAGAGCAGCAATTGCAAAAGTAAATTTAAATACGCCACTTCAGGCAGGCGAAAGTAAAGTTGTAAAAAGAGCGCTAGTTATCGGTGGTGGAATTGCTGGTATTCAGACGGCAATTGATATCGCAGAGGCCGGATATGAAGTAGATATTGTTGAGAAAACTCCAAGTATTGGTGGGAGAATGTCCCAATTGGATAAAACCTTCCCAACCCTAGACTGTTCTGCCTGTATACTGACACCAAAGATGGTAGAAGCAGCATCCCATGACAAGATTAACATATATACTTACAGCGAAGTAGAGAAGGTAGCCGGCTTTGTAGGAGATTTCTTTGTAGATATACGTAAGAAAGCACGCAGTGTTGACATGAGTAAATGTACCGGATGTGGAGTTTGTATAGAAAAATGCCCTTCTAAAAAAGGAAAGAGCGAATTTAACAGAGGTTTGAGTAACCGAAGTGCTATATACACACCATTCGCACAGGCAATTCCTAATGTACCGGTTATTGATAGGGAACAGTGTACTAAATTCAAGACTGGTAAATGCGGAGTATGTGCAAAGGTTTGTGCGGCAGGAGCCATTGATTTTGATCAAAAAGATGAGATCATTACAGGAAATTATGGAGCTATAGTAGTTGCAACAGGTTTTGATACCATCAACTTAGATAAGTTTGATGAGTATTCATATAACCAAAGTCCAGACGTTATTACATCTTTAGAATTTGAGCGTCTGACAAATGCAGCAGGTCCTACAAAGGGTAAATTCGTTCGTCCTTCGAATCATGAAAAGCCAAAGTCTGTAGCCTTTATTCAGTGTGTTGGTTCTCGTGATGTAACCTGTAGAGGAAAGAGCTATTGTTCAAAGATTTGCTGTATGTATACTGCAAAGCATGCAATGCTTATAAAAGATAAGTATCCTGATATTGATGTACATGTATTTTACATTGATGTACGTACCCCAGGTAAGAATTTTGATGAATTCTACAGAAGAGCAGTAGAGGAATACGGAGTGAATTATATCAAGGGTCAGGTAGGTAAGGTGGCAGAAGTAGATGGTCACTTGCTGGTACAAGCTGTTGATATGCTAGATAATAAGAGAATTATGCTCAATGTTGATATGGTAGTCCTTGCAACTGCCATTGAACCTGAACCTTCAGTTAGAGGACTGGCTACAATGCTTACTGCCAGTATAGATACCAATAATTTCTTGACAGAGGCTCATCCAAAGTTAAGACCAGTTGAGTCACCAACAGCAGGAGTATTTTTGTCAGGAGTTTGTCAAGGACCAAAGGATATCCCGGAAACTGTAGCACAGGCCGGAGCGGCTGCTGTTAAAGCAATAGGACTATTGGCTAAAGATAAGTTATTAACAAATCCATGTGTAGCAAAAGCTAGTGAGCTTTTCTGTAATGGTTGCTCAAATTGTGAACACGTATGTCCATATGGGGCTATATCCTATCAGGATAAAGAGGTTAACGATCATGGTATGCGAGAAACAAGGAGAGTAGCATTTGTAAATAGTGCCCTTTGTCAGGGGTGTGGAGCTTGTACCGTTGTATGTCCATCTGGAGCAATGGATCTTCAAGGCTTCTCAAACCGACAAATTCTTGCGGAGGTAGATGCAATATGCAGATAGAAAATAAAGAATTCAAGCCCAAAATAGTTGCATTTTGCTGTAACTGGTGTAGCTATGCAGGTGCAGACCTTGCAGGAACAAGCCGACTTTCTTACCCTGCTGATGTAAAGATTATAAAAGTACCTTGCTCTTGCCGTGTGAATCCTATGTTCATGATGAGAGCATTTGAAAAAGGGGCAGATGGAGTTATTCTATGTGGATGTCACCCAGGGGACTGTCACTACAGTACTGGTAACTACTACACAAGAAGAAGAATGACACTTCTATTCTCAATGCTCGATTATTTGGGAGTAGAAAATGGACGTACTCGAGTTGAGTGGGTATCAGCAGCAGAAGGTGTTAAATTCTCCACAGTTATGAACGAATTTGTAGAAAAGATTCATTCATTGGGTGAAAATGTGAGATTGGGGGATTTACGATGCAAAGAATGATAGAACGAGCGAAAGAACTTCTCACTAATGGCAATGTGGCTAGGGTTTTGGGATGGAAGAAGGGCGATTTGGCTTACAATCCTGAACCAGCATATTTTAATAGCGCAGACGAATTGGCTTTCTTTACATATAACGGTTTTTGCGGGGCAAACCTGAGTAAATATATGATAGAAGCCAGTAAGCTAGATGGAAAGACACTAGTGTTCTTAAAACCATGTGACACATATAGCTTTAATCAATTAATAAAAGAGCACAGAGTTAATAGAGATAAAGCCTACATTGTTGGCGTTGGTTGCTCTGGAAACTATAGTGTTGAAAAGATAAATAAAGCCGGAATAAAGGGTATAGAAAGTGTTGAAATAGATGGTGAAAACCTAAAGGTGCAGACAATCTATGGTCAGAAGACTATGGCAATTAAGGATGCACTTATGGAGAGATGTACTGTTTGTAAGGGCAAAGACCACAAAATATTTGATGAATTAATAGAAATGAATGTGGCAGGTCAAAACGAAGCTGTTACCAACCGTTTTAATATGGTAGAAAAGCTAGAGGCTATGACCACAGAAGAGCGCTTCGTATTTTGGCAGGGTGAGTTGTCAAAGTGCATTAGATGTAATGCTTGTAGAAATGTATGTCCGGCTTGCAGCTGTAAAAAATGTGTGTTTGATAGTAATAACTTTGATTCTGCACAGAAGTCTAATGTTGATAGCTTTGAAGAAAAGATGTTTCACATAATACGTGCATTCCACGTAACCGGTCGTTGCACAGATTGTGGTGAATGTAGCAGAGTATGTCCACAGGGTATACCACTGCACTTACTGAACAGAAAGTTTATCAAGGATATTAATGAGTTTTATGGAGAATTTCAGGCGGGTGAAGATGCGGAAAGCAAAGGGCCCTTGACAAGCTTTACACTTGATGATGTAGAACCAAGTATTGTTGGAGAAAGGAGATAGGGTATGTATAAGATAGCGAAAAATCAATTGCAAACGTTATTTACTGCTATTGCAAATACTAAGAATTTATATTTGCCAGTAAAAAAGTCTAACCAAGTAAATTATGGACTTTGGTCACAGGATGCAGAAGTGGATTTGGATACCCTAAAGACCGTTAAATCTCCAAAAGACTTCTTTTTCCCACAAAGCGAAACCCTATATAACTGCCATAAGGAAAACGGAAAGATAGTAATAACTCCAACTGAGTTAACAAATCAGCCTTTTGTAGTTTTTGGAGTGAAAGCATGCGATATTAAAGCAATAGAAATACTTGATAAGGTATTTCTAAGTGAGCCAATAGATACCTATTATGCAGCTCGCAGAGAGCATGGAATAGTAGTAGCAATGGCATGTCATGAACCAGAGGAGACCTGTTTCTGCAATGTGTTTGGTGCAGATGCAAGTACTCCTGCAGGAGATGTTGTGGTATGGCAGGTTGAAAATTCAATGTACTGGAAGGCACTTACCGAGAAGGGTGAGTCACTTACAAAAGAAGTTGTTAGTCTTTTAGAAAAAGTATCAGATACATCACCAGTAGAAAAAGAACAAGCTACCATTAAGGGAATTATCGAGAAACTACCATATAGCCATTTGGATATGAGCAAATTCACTCCGGATGCGTTGGACGAAATGTTTAATTCTCCAAAGTGGGAACAGTTATTTAAGGCTTGTCTGGGATGTGGTACCTGCACTTTTGTATGTCCTACCTGCCAATGCTATGACATTAAAGATTATAATACCGGAAATGGTGTGCAAAGATTCCGCTGCTGGGATTCGTGCATGTACTCTGATTTTACAATGATGGCTCATGGGAATCCACGTACCAGCCAGTTGCAGAGGTTCCGTCAACGCTTTATGCACAAGTTGATATACTTTCCTGCAAATAACGATGGTATGTACTCCTGTGTAGGTTGTGGACGTTGCGTGAGCAAATGTCCAGCATCACAAAACATTGTTAAAGTGATTAAAAGTTTTGGAGGTGAAAGTTAATGTGTAATTGCGGAGGAAATCACAAACCAGATTCGTTGATTCCACTAATTGGTGTAGTTACTGATATTCGAACTGAAACTCCAGATGTTAAGACCTTCCGAGTTGTGAATAGAGAAGGTAAAAAGTTATTTGAGCATTTACCCGGGCAGTGTGCTATGGTTTCTGTTCCAGGCGTGGGGGAGGCTATGTTTTCCATTACTTCTTCACCGACTAATAAAGAGTTTCAGGAATTTAGCGTTAAACGCTGCGGAACATTAACAGATTATCTCCATGATATGGAAGTTGGAGAGGAAGTAACAGTTCGCGGACCCTATGGAAATGCATTTCCTGTTGAAACTGCATTAAAAGGAGAAAATCTTCTTTTCATCGCAGGTGGAATAGGTCTCGCACCTCTTAGATCAGTCATTAATTATGTAATAGATAATAGAAAGAATTATGGAAGTGTTGACATTTTATATGGATCACGTTCAGCAGATGACCTGGTTCAATTAAAAGAGATACAAGAGGTTTGGTGCAAAACAGAAGGTGTAAATGTTCACTTAACTATAGATAGAGAGCAAGAGGGGTGGAATGGTCATGTCGGATTTGTACCCAGCTATCTGAAAGAACTGGAACTAACTACAGATAAAACTGTTTTGGTTTGCGGACCACCAATTATGATTAAATTTGTTTTAGCTGCTCTGGAAGAAATGGGCTTCAATAAAACACAGGTATATACAACCTTGGAACTAAGAATGAAATGTGGTGTGGGGAAATGCGGGCGATGTAATATCGGATCAAAATATGTATGCAAAGATGGGCCGGTATTTAGATGCGACGAAATTGATGAGCTGCCACCGGAATATTAAATTAGTGCAATGTGTTATGGAGCAATTTAAAAAGTTCCAATGAATATATATTAGGAGGAAAAAGAAGATGCAGGAAATGGTCAACGTATTTTTATATGGGAAAAAGTACACAGTGCCAGCAGACCTCACCATTATGACAGCTATGGAATATGCAGGCTATAGACTTGTAAGAGGCTGCGGATGTCGTCATGGGTTTTGCGGTGCATGTGCAACAATTTATAGAATAAAAGGAAATAA
>JAEZUC010000159.1 GCA_023443515.1 Bacillota bacterium | reverse complement strand
AGCTGATGGTATGAAACACGCCGTCAGCAGTCAGGTAAAGGCTGAGAGGATGAAAGCCGAGTTGATTACCAATGTCTCTCATGACCTTAAAACTCCATTAACATCTATAATAACCTACGTTGATTTGTTAAAAAGCGAGGGCCTTTCTTCCGAAAACTCTCAAAAATATCTTGATATAATCGATACTAAGTCTCAAAGGCTAAAAACATTAACAGAAGACTTGTTTGAGGCTGCAAAAGCATCCAGTGGAAGTATAGCTGTTAACCCTGAAGAAATAAATATTGTATCCTTAATAAATCAAGGCCTTGGAGAATTGTCAGATAAAATTCAGGCATCAGGACTGAGTTTCAGAACAAATTTTTTATCTGATAAACTACTTGCACTAGCTGACGGCAAGCTCCTTTGGAGGGTTATAGAAAACTTGATTTCAAATGTTTTCAAGTATGCAATGCCAAATTCCAGAGTTTATATTGAAACAACAGATATACATGACAGCATAGTTGTTTCAATAAAAAATATTTCTGCCTATGAATTGAATATTCCCGCTGATGAGCTTATGGAGCGGTTCAAGCGGGGAGACTCCTCCCGTAACAGTGAGGGTTCCGGTCTCGGCCTTTCAATTGCCAGAAGCCTCACAGAAATCCAGGGGGGTAGTTTTTCAATCAGTATTGACGGAGACCTTTTTAAAGCAACAGTTGTAATACCTAAAGCGAAATAAAACATTAAAGAGGTTGTTGCAAAACAGAAAGTTTTCTTTTTTACCACTGGTACTCACGTACAGGCTAAAAAAATATAAAAACTAATTTTGCGACAACCTCTTTTTATTTCTTAAATTTCTTTTATACTGAAATCTACGCTTGCTTTTTCTGCTGTTCAGAAGCCTGATAGTCATCCTGCAAAGTAGTTTCACCTCTCATATTTTTAAAAGCAACAGACATCATCAGTTTTATTCTGTTAAGTTGGTTAACTTCACTGGCACCCGGATCATAGTCAACTGCAACGATGTTTGATTCAGGATATCTCCTACGCAGTTCTTTAATCATACCCTTACCGGTTACGTGGTTAGGCAGGCACGCAAATGGCTGCATACATATGATATTTCCGGCTCCGCTCTTAATAAGTTCAATCATCTCTGCCGTCAGAAACCACCCCTCTCCTGTCTGGTTTCCCAGTGAAAGAATCTCTGAAGCACTGTTTGCAAGATGATATATTGAGTGAGGCGCATCAAATCTCTTACTTCTGCGAAGATATTTCTTCAAATGTCGTCTGTACCACTCAATCCAGTTTATAGCAATGTTGTTAACTAACAAACTCTTAAAGGAACCTGACATGTATTTTCGCGCGAAATTTGGGCCATATGCACAGTATAGGAAAAAGTCAATCAAGTCAGGCATTACAGCTTCTGCTCCTTCTTTTTCCACAACGTCCACTACATTGTTATTTGCATCCGGGTGGAACTTGACCAGTATCTCACCAACCAGCCCAACCTTTGGCTTTACCTCATCGCTAATTTCCAGTTCGTCAAAATCCTTGATAATTGCTTTTATATTCTTCTTAAAACTGCCCTTTTTGTCTTGGTATATAGACTTCATACATATATCTGCCCATTTTCTATACAGCTCGTTTGCAGAACCCGGTATCTTTTCATAAGGTCGAACCCTGTACAATACCCTCATGAGCAAATCTCCGTAAACAAGACCTTTTAAAGCAACATCCAACAGCTTCAATGAGATCTTAAATCCCGGCTGTTTTTCCAAACCCAGAGCATTTAGAGATATCACCGGAATCTGTTTCATCCCTGCTTCTGTCAAAGCCTTTTTAAGGAAGCCTATATAGTTTGTAGCACGACAGCCTCCTCCTGTCTGGGTAATCAAAACAGAAGTATTATTAAGGTCATACTGTCCTGATTTAAGTGCATGTATAATCTGTCCAACAACAATAATTGACGGGTAGCACGCATCATTGTTTACGTATTTCAAACCGTCCTCAATGGCTTCATTATGAACATCTTGAAGCACAACTACATTATAACCGGCTTTCTTAAATGCAGCCTCTACAAACTGGAAGTGTATAGGTGACATCTGTGGTGCAAGGATCGTATGTGTCTCCTTCATTTCTTCTGTAAATAGTTTTCTCTTAAAGCTACCGGACTTATTTTGGTGCTTTACCGTCTTCTTGTCTCTTTCTTCAATAGCAGCAACCAATGATCTTATTCTGATTTTAGCTGCTCCAAGATTGTTGCCTTCATCTATTTTTAATACCGTGTAAATTTCATCATTTGAGTGAAGTATCTCCTGTACCTGATCAGTTGTTACAGCATCCAGACCGCAGCCAAAGGAATTCAGCTGAATCATTTCAAGTTCCGGATGCTCCTTTACTACTGTTGCCGCCGCATACAGGCGTGAATGATATTTCCATTGATCAACAACCCTTAATGGCCTCTCAGTTTTTCCAAGATGAGCTACAGAGTCCTCTGTAAATACTGCAAACCCAAAGGATGTAATTATCTGAGGAATTCCGTGGTGTATTTCCGGGTCCACATGATATGGCCTACCGGCAAGAACTATACCCTTTTTACCTGTTTCCTGTAGGTATTTCAGGGTTTCTTCACCTTTTCTTCTTACGTCTTCCCTAGCCTTTTCTTCTTCTGCCCAAGCCTTCTCTACCGCTTGTTCTAACTCAGTTTTAGGAATATCTAACTCTTTACCCAGTACCTGGAAAAGTCTTGTCTTAAGTTTCTCCTTGTTGTCATATGGTAAAAATGGATTAAAGAATTTTACTCCGCTAGTGTGAAGTATATCCATATTATTTTTAATTACTTCCGGGTATGAAGTAACAATCGGACAGTTATAATGATTGTCCGCTTCCCCATCCTCAACCTTTTCATATGGTAAAGAAGGATAAAATATATAGTTAACCTTTTGGTTTATAAGGCTCATAATATGACCATGTACAAGTTTGGCCGGGTAACAAACCGATTCCGAAGGCATGGTCTCAATACCCAGTTCATATATTTTCTTTGACGAACGAGGCGACAATACCACCTTGAATTTTAATTCATCAAAGAAAGTAAACCAGAACGGATAGTTCTCATACATGTTCAGAACACGCGGTATACCTACTGTTCCCCTGCTATGAACAACGTCGCTGTTTTGTCTGTAGCCAAAAATTCTCTTATATTTGTAATCATACAAATTGGGGACATCCTGGGTAGTGTTTTCAAAACCTGCCCCTCTTTCACATCTGTTTCCTGATACAAATTTACCATTGTCACGAAATTGATTGATAGTGAGAAGACAGTTATTGTTGCACAGTTTACACCTTTGAAGCTCCGTTTCAAAAACAAAATTTCCTATATTCTCTCTGGAAAGGATGGAAGACTTTTCACCTGTATACCTTTCTCTTGCTATAAGGGCTGCACCGAAAGCGCCCATTAAGCCTGCAATATTAGGTCTTACAGCCTCTCTCTCAGATATGAGTTCAAAACTTCTTAGAACAGCATCATTGAGGAAGGTCCCTCCCTGTACGATTATCTTGTTGCCCATTTCCTTAGGGTCTCTTATTTTAATAACTTTCAGCAGTGCATTTTTTATTACGGAATAGGACAACCCCGCTGATATATCACCGACCTGAGCCCCTTCCTTTTGAGCCTGTTTAACTCTGGAATTCATAAATACGGTACACCTTGAACCCAGATCAACAGGCTTTTCAGCCAGTAATGCTTGCTCGGCAAAATCCTCTACTGAAAAATTCAGTGACTTTGCAAAAGTCTCAATAAAAGAGCCGCAACCCGAAGAACATGCCTCGTTTAACATAATACTGTCTATTACACCATCTTTTATTTTCAGACATTTCATATCCTGTCCGCCGATATCCAGAATAAAATCTACTCCCGGCAGAAAGAAATCTGCAGCCTTATAGTGTGCGATTGTCTCGATTTCTCCGATGTCTACTCCCAATCCCGCCTTTATCAACCCTTCACCGTAACCTGTTACGGTTGAGTTAACAATTTTTGCATCAGCAGGAAGTTTGGAATAGATATCATTTAATATTTTAACAGATGAACTCAAAGGGCTTCCCTGATTACTCCCATAGAAGGAATAGAGAAGTTCACCTTCCTGATTAATTAAAACAGCCTTTGTTGTTGTAGACCCCGCATCAATCCCAAGGAAACAGTCTCCCTTAAAACCTTCAAGGGGTTTAACCGAAACTGACTGCTTCCCATGTCTGTTTCGGAATTCATCCAACTCTTCCTGCGAACTGAATAGGGGCTTTAAACGCTCAACCTCATGTACAGATATAGTATTTAAAACCGGTAATTTGTTTTTTATCTCCTTAAAGGATGTTATTTTGCATTCCTTTGAAGATAAAGCTGCACCCACTGCTACAAAAAGCTGTGAATTTTGAGGGAATATAACTTGTTCCGGCTTCAAATTGAGTGTAATTTCAAACCTTTTTCTAAGCTCAGAGAGAAAATAAAGAGGCCCCCCCAGAAACGCAATATTTCCGTTTATAGGTTTTCCGCATGCAAGCCCGCTTATTGTCTGGGTTACTACAGACTGGAATATTGAAGCGGCTATATCCTCCTTTGCAGCACCTTCATTAAGTAGCGGCTGTATATCTGTCTTAGCAAAAACCCCGCACCTTGCCGCAATTGGATATATAACTCTGCTTTTTTTGGCAAATTCATTAAGCCCTGCTGCGTCAGTTTGCAACAAGGAGGCCATCTGGTCAATGAAGGCACCTGTACCACCTGCACAGGTACCATTCATCCTCTGTTCGAGTCCGCCTCTGAAATATGTGATTTTAGCATCTTCTCCACCTAATTCTATAGCTACGTCTGTTTGAGGAATGACGGTTTGAATTGCTTCCGAACCTGCAATCACCTCTTGAATGAATTCAAGTCCCAACCACTGGGAAACCAGCAATCCACCGGACCCGGTTATCATCATCGTACATTCTTCCTGATAAAAATTATTACACATTTCATTCATTAATTCATATATAGTTTTACGTATATCTGAATAATGTCTCTGATATTTTGAATATATCATTTTGTTATCTTTATCCAGTACAGCCATTTTTACTGTGGTTGAACCAACATCTAACCCCACATGATATTTTTTCTTCATATTAACGACCTAATCTCTCCAAACTAGATTTTTAAAATCTTTTAACTGTTATTACGAATAAACTTAGTTTATCAGTTGATTATTCTTTTGTTATATTAATGTGCAATTCTTCCATCTGCTTTTCGTCAACAACGTCTGGTGCATTTGACATAGGACAAGATGCATTCTGTACCTTCGGAAAAGCTATTACGTCTCTGATGCTGTTCCTCTTTGCCATAAGCATTACGAGCCTGTCAAGACCAAATGCCATCCCACCGTGTGGTGGAGTTCCGTACTTGAATGCCTCCAGTAGGAAACCAAACTTTCTGTTTGCGTCCTCTTCAGAGAAACCAAGCATTTTGAACATTTTGGACTGTAATTCCTGTATATGAATTCTGATACTTCCCCCACCAAGCTCAACACCGTTTAAAACCATGTCATAAGCCTTTGCACGTACTCTGACCGGATCTGTGTCCAAGTACTGGAGGTCCTCATCCATAGGACTTGTAAAAGGATGGTGTTTTGCAGCCCATCTCTGTTCTTCCTCATCATACTCAAATAGCGGGAATTCAGTAACCCACAGGAACTTGAATTCGTCCGGATTCAAGATATCCAGCTTTCTCGCAATCTCAAGTCTCAACTGACCAAGCGCGTCAAAAACTACATTGTTCTTATCAGCCACAAAACAAATCAAGTCCCCGGCCTCAGCCTGAGCCCTGTCCAGAATAGCTTTCATTTCATCCTCTGACATAAACTTGGCAAATGAGGATTTTATCTCGTTTTCCTGACTTATTGAAATCCACGCCATTCCTTTTGCCTTGTAAGTCTTAACTACTTCTACCAATGCATCTATTTCTTTTCTGCTGAATTTAGCACAGCCCTTTGCATTTATTGCTCTAACACTGCCACCCATAGCAACTGCATCTGTAAACACCTTAAAGCCACAATCTGCAACCATGTCTGACATGTTTATCAGTTCCATACCGAAACGTATATCCGGCTTATCTGAACCGAACCTCTCCATAGCTTCCGCATAAGGCATTCTAAGAAACGGAGTTTCAACATCTATATCCAAAGCTTCCTTAAAGGCTTTTTTTACAAAACCTTCATTTACTGTAAGAACATCATCAACATTTACGAATGACATTTCAATATCTATCTGTGTAAATTCAGGCTGTCTGTCAGCTCTCAAATCTTCATCTCTGAAACACTTTGCAATCTGGAAATACCTGTCATAACCTGATACCATCAATAACTGTTTGTATAACTGCGGGGACTGAGGTAATGCAAAAAACTTACCGGGATGAACTCTGCTAGGTACAAGATAATCTCTTGCACCCTCCGGTGTACTCTTTATCAATATAGGAGTTTCAATTTCCAGAAAACCGTTTTCATCGTAGTAGTCCCTTGCCACTTTTGCAACTCTATGTCTGAGTATGAGATTTCTTTGCATATCAGGTCTTCTTAAATCCAAAAATCTGTATTTAAGACGTGTTTGTTCATTAACCTCTGAATTTTCCTCTATATACATAGGAGGTGTTTCTGAACTGCTGAGTATTCTTAGTTCACTGGCAATAATCTCAATTTCTCCCGTGGCCATTTTTTTATTTACTGCCTCGGGAGAACGAGCCGCAACAGTTCCCACGGTTGCTATTACAAACTCACTTCTTATTGTTTTTGCCTTTTCAAACATTTCTCCGTCTTTATCTGTAAAAACCAGCTGAACAATTCCCGTTCTGTCCCTTAAATCGATAAAAACCAGACTTCCCAAATTTCTTTGTTTTTGAACCCAGCCCATGACTGTTACTTTCTCACCTATATTTGAACTGCTCAGTTCTGTGCATTTGTGGCTTCTTTTCAAGCCATGTATTGATTCTCCCATGTGTTTATCCTCCCATCAGAATTTTCTGATTATATGTTATCCTGTGCTTTTAATTTTTCAATTATCTGTTCAACAGTCATATCAGTCTGATCTCCTGTTGCCATGTCCTTTAACTTATAAATTCCCGATGTAACCTCATCTTCACCAACAACGATTACATAAGGTATACCCAGTTTATCGGCATATGAAAACTTCTTTCCTATTTTTCCTTCATTAAAGTATATTTCAGCAGACACGCCTTCATCCCTTATTTTTGTTGCTATTTCCAAAGCATTTCCCATGGTTCCGTTCATGGGTATTACTAAAATCTTTGAAGGAGTTGCTCTTTTCATTTCACCAAGGATTCCTGCTTCCCTCAACTGATAAAACAGTCTGGAAAGACCTATGGAAATACCTACTCCCGGCAATTTCTTTGTTGTATACTTTTGAGCAAGATTATCATATCTGCCACCTGAACATACACTACCGATAGAGGGATACTGATTAAGAACAGTTTCATAAATCGTTCCTGTATAATAATCCAATCCCCTTGCAATAGTCAGGTCTATCATGTAGTTTGACGAAGGAACCTTAAAGGAATCTATGTAATTGACCACTAATTCCAGTTCATCTATACCCTCATTAAACATCTCATTCTGAACATTCATTTCTCTGAGTTGTTTTATAATGTCTTTGCAGCTACCCTTAGTGCCTACAAAATCCAAAACTCGTTGAGCATTTGTCTCGGAAAGTCCTATAGTTCCAAGCTCTTTTAAAACCGCATCATTGCCTATTTTTTCAAGCTTGTCTATAGTCCGCAGGACTTCAGTTTTGTCAGATACCTGAAGATCTTCAAAAAAACCGTTCAATACCTTTCTGTTATTTATCCTGATAGTAAAATCAGCAAATCCAAGCGCTTTAAATGTTGAATAAATAACACTTAATATTTCAGCATCATTAATTACGCTGAGACTTTCATTTCCTATAATATCTATGTCGCATTGATAAAACTCTCTGAATCTGCCCTTTTGTGGTTTCTCACCCCTGAAAACCTTGCCTATATGATACCTTTTGAAGGGAAATGTCAAGTCACCAAAATGCTGTGACACGTATCTGGCTAGCGGAACCGTAAGGTCAAACCTCAAGGATAAATCGTTATCTCCCTTATTAAACCTGTATACCTGCTTTTCTGTTTCACCGCCGCTTTTTGCCAGTAAAACTTCCGACTTTTCAATCATCGGTGTATCAAGAGGTATAAAACCGTACTTTTCATATGTTTTTTTAATGGTATCCAGCATATTGTTAAAAACAATCTGATCAGCCGGCAATAATTCCATAAACCCCGGTAGTATTGAGGGCGTTATTACTTCTTTTGCCATTGAAACAACTCCTATCATAAAAGTATAATGCAATACTAATTATTAACAAATAAATTAATTATTAAAAAGAAATATATAATTTCTACTGAAAGCAGACCCGAGAACAGTAAAAAACCTCCCGTATCCCAACAAGGGACGAGAGGAACTTCCCGTGGTGCCACCCTAATGATTCCAATATAGAACCCACTTAGATCCTTAACGCGGAAAACGGATGAGTCTTTCCCATCAGCCCTTAGCTACGCTATAAAGGGTGTCTTTCAGTAGTCTTACTATAAGCTGCTCTCAGTCCACGACAGCTTTTCCCTTAATAGCAGTACTAATTACTCTTCCCTTTTAAGGCTACTTCCCTATTTGCATACATATATTTTAGAATTTACATTAAAGCTTGTCAATATTTATTATTTTCTTCCGAGAGAATATTAGCTTTCCGTTCCAGCATTTCATCAATTCTACCGATATATTCCTCAACGCTTTTTACGTTAAATGATCTTTCTATTCTGTTCATAGGAAAAATTACCTTTGTAACCGCCCCTGCACCGCAGGCCAGAATCGTCTGACGTTCTTCCATAATTTGTATATTGTATAAACATTCCATCCCCGGTCGACTGTATCCTACGTTCTCCAGATTTCCCAAAATGTTTTTCTGTCTGTAAAGGTAATAAGGGTTTAAACCCATTTCTTCTGCGCATGTACGGGCAATATCAACCATCCGGGCTGAATCAGCATACTGAGTTTTCAGACTGTAATTTTCCATTTCCTTTGTAAGCTGTGAAGCCCTTTTGATAGCCATTGTATGAACTGTTAAACTATCCGGACACAACTCTTTTATTTTCCTTAGTGTTTCATTAAACATTTGAATATCTTCTCCGGGCAGTCCGCAGATTAAATCCATATTTATATTGTTAAAGCCTATATCCCTTGCAGAGTAAAAAGAACTTATCACATCTTCCGGGTTATGTAACCTGCCTATTCTCAAAAGGGTTTTTTTATTCATTGTCTGAGGATTTATGCTGATTCTGGACACCCTGCTATTTTTAATAACCTTTAGCTTTTCAATGGTTATGGTATCGGGACGTCCGGCCTCAAGGGTATATTCCCTAAGGTATGTCATATCAATACAATCTTCTATACCACTAAGCAGACGGCTCAGCTGCTGCTCGTTTAGTGATGTTGGCGTTCCTCCTCCAATATATATGCTCTCAGCAATCAGCCCTTTTTCTTTCATCAGAAGGGCAGTGTGCCTTATTTCTTTCAGAAGTGTGTCAACATATACATCAACCATTTTTTTGTACTGCGCTATAGTACTTGAACTAAAAGAGCAGTACAAACAGCGGGTAGGACAAAAAGGAATGCCCACATACAGTGATATGCTGTTTCCCTTTGACTCTGTGAACATTTCCCTTTGATTAACTGCTACTTCATATAAAAGCCTTGCTTTATTCTCCGTTACAAAATAGTCCTTGTGCAAAACAGAAAGAATGTCACTCTTAGCCATCTTATGGTCGATAAGCTCGTTTACCAGCTTTACAGGCCTTATACCTGTCAATATACCCCAAGGAATAACCTTTCCGGTATAGCCGGTCAGCAATAAAAACAGCTTTCTTTTCAGGGCTCTCTTAAAATCTTTTACTTTAAGCTTATCAGGAGAATCAACTATACCATTGCATGGGAGGCTTATAATCTCACTAAAGCCCTTTGCCTTCAAACTTATATTGAAGAAGTCATCTCCTTCCTCATAAGACTTAAAACAGAAAAGAAATGCCCCGGAACGCTCATCCCAAGGCTCATCGGATTTCTTTATTTCATTTTGGGTAAAAAATAATTTTATTACATCTTCCAGTTCATAATCAAAATATTTTGTCTCATTATTGTAAATTAACATTTTATCCTCTTTTTTACCATTCAAACGCATTTTTGACAGGATTGTTTCTTATTTCCTCTATGATAGTTGTACTCCCACCATGCCCGGGATAAACTATGGTTTCACCAGGCAATACAAAAAGCTTTTCAACAATGGAATTATAAATGTCAGAAAAATTACCGTTGGGCAAATCCACTCTTCCATACCCGTATTTAAAAAGTGTATCTCCTGAGAAAAGTATATTTTCAACCTGAATACAGATAGAACCTGCAGAATGCCCCGGAGTGTGAATTATTTTAAACTCCAGTTCTCCGACTTTTATACTATTTCCTTCCCTGAGTACTTCATATTTACTTTTAAATGTTGACGCTTTACCTGTAAATGCAGAAACATTGAATCTTGCATCTGTCATTGCCTGCTCATCATCAATATGGATATAAACCATGGCATTTGTTTTCTGTGCTATATCGTCAACATACATTATATGGTCAATATGTCCATGTGTCAGTATAATTTTTTTGATACTTGTATTAAGATCTTTTTGCGCAGACAACACCATATCACCGGGAACACCTGCATCTATCAGAACAGCTTCGTTTCCATTCCCAACCAGATAGGAAACCGAGTCGAATAAACCTCCGAAAATTGGTTTTACAAACATATGCCGACCTCCATCATCTAAAAATCCTTTTTGCTGTCCAGTAAAAGTGTAACCGGACCGTCATTACTTATATCAACAAGCATATGTGCCTGAAAAATTCCTGTTTCGGTAACTACACCGGAATCTCTGCACTTGTTTACAAAACGTTCATACAGTTCTTTTGCAATCTCAGGTTTAGCAGCTTTGTCAAAACCAGGCCTTCTGCCTTTCCTGCAATCCCCGAAAAGTGTAAACTGTGAAACAACAAGTATATGTCCGCCTATATCAAGCAGGGACTTATTCATTTTACCGTTTTCGTCCTCAAAAATACGCAAATTCAGTATTTTGTCTGATAAAAACTCTATATCGCGGTCGTCATCTTCCTTACCAACTCCAAGAAGAACCATAAGGCCCTGTCCAATGCTTCCAACAACCACTTCATCTACTGTCACAGTTGATTTTTTGACTCTTTGAACAACTGCTCTCATTTAAAACACCCCGATTACTGTTTATTTCTGGTTACATCAAATACACTGTCTATTTTTCTAAGCCTTTTAATTATTTTTTCAAGCTGCTCGGTGTTTGTTATTTCAAGTGTAAGGGTTATGACCGTAATCTGCTCTCTGGTGGTCCTTGCAGTAACTGCCTTTATAGGTATTTTGGCTTCGGTGATACAGTTGGTTACATCTAGAAGAAGGGAAGTCCTGTCGTTAGCCATTAGTGTTATGTCCGCCTTGTAGGCAACATCATTGGTAGTACGCCACTTAACATCAATAAGCCTTTCTTCTTCCTCCTGATTTGCCGAAACATTTATACAGTCACTTCTGTGGACTGAAACACCTCTTCCTCTGGTTATATAGCCTATTATCTCATCACCTGGAACGGGGTTGCAACATCTAGATAATCGTACAAGACAATTATCAATTCCCTTTACTACTACACCGCTTTCAAGTGTGTGCTTCTTCTTTCTTTCGTTCTTGGTCTGGGCTATTGTTTCCAGTATTTCTTCCAATTCTTCCGGCTTCAGTGTTTTTTTGAATTCTTCCTTAAGTCTGGTTACAACCTTATTTGCCGTAATTGCACCGTATCCAACTCCGGCGTATAAATCTTCCTGAGATGGAAAATTGTATTTTTTTAGTACAATTTCAACCCATTCGGTTCGAAATACCTGTGTATAGGACAATCCCTGCTTTTTGAGCTCTCGCTCAAGCATTTCCTTGCCCCTGATAATATTTTCTTCTCGTTTTTCTTTTTTAAACCACTGATTAATCTTACTTTTTGCCTGACTGCTCTTGACAATTTTTAGCCAGTCCCTGCTGGGACCATGGATTGTCGATGAGGTAAGAATATCTATTATGTCGCCGTTTTTGAGCTTGTAATCTATAGGCTCCATTTTGCCGTTTATTTTGGCACCTATCATTTTGTTACCGATAGCACTGTGTATTGCATAAGCAAAGTCTACAGGCGTGGAGCCTACCGGAAGATTTATAACATCCCCTTTTGGCGTGAATACAAATACCTCATCAGTAAACAGGTCAATTTTTAGTGTTTCCATAAATTCGCTTTCGTCTCTGGTATCCTTCTGCCATTCCAGCAACTGTCTAAGCCAAGCAAATTTATTGTCAGTATCCTTTGTATTGTTAATTCCTTCCTTGTATTTCCAATGTGCAGCAATACCAACTTCTGCAACCCTGTGCATATCCCATGTTCTTATCTGCACCTCAAAGGGCTGTCCTTCAGGACCAATCAATGTTGTATGTAACGATTGGTACATGTTTGGTTTTGGCATGGCAATATAATCCTTGAATCTGCCCGGCATTGGCTTGTATAATTCATGTACAAGCCCCAGCACGGCATAGCAATCCTTTACAGAATTTACAATTATTCTGAAAGCAAACAAGTCATATATTTGTTCAAGTGACTTGTTCTGCTTTACCATTTTCCTGTATATACTGTAAAAATGCTTTGGTCTTCCGTCTATCTGTGCGTTTTCAATTCCAAGTTCATTTGTTTTTTCTCGTAGAGTTTCAATTATTATTGTTATATATGCTTCTCTTTGTTTCCTCTTCGTATTAATTTTTTCAACCAGGTCATAATACCCCTTTGGGTCAAGATATCTGAGGCAGATATCTTCAAGCTCCCACTTAATTTTAGAAATACCAAGCCTATGTGCAAGGGGAGCGTATATCTCGAGGGTTTCTCTTGCCTTTTCAAGCTGTTTGTCCTCAGTCATGTACTTCAGGGTTCTCATATTATGGAGCCTGTCGGCTAGTTTTATCATAATAACCCTTATATCCTTGGCCATGGCCAAAAACATTTTACGAAGATTCTCAACCTGCTGCTCTTCTTTTGTAGTGAATGGGATCTTACCCAGTTTGGTTACACCGTCCACCAGTTCTGCTACTTCTTGTCCAAACTGAGCCTTAAGCTGATCGTAAGTACATGTTGTATCTTCAATGGTATCATGTAAAAGGGCAGCAACAAGAGCCGTACAATCCAGTTCCATTTCAGCAAGAATTATAGCAACCTCCACCGGATGGATAATGTAAGGCTCTCCTGATATTCTTTGTTGACCCATATGCGCTGCTTTTGAAACAGAGTATGCTTTTTCAAGCATTTCAAAGTTGCAGCCCGGGTCATATTTATTTACTTTCTCAACAAGTACTGAAAAGCTGTCTATCAATGTGTCCCTCCACCTGTCAAAACGACTCCCTAATGAATTACAAAATTAATATTGTTAGAACTTTACTATGGAATCGACTTTATAACCTTTTAGCTTATCTCTTCCATTCAGGGACATAAGCTCAATAAAGTATACTATACCTGCAACCTCTCCTCCCAGCTTTTCAATTAATCTGATATTAGCTTGAGTTGTTCCGCCTGTTGCAAGAAGATCGTCAACGATTAACACTCTCTGTCCAGGCTTGATTGCATCTGCATGCATTTCAAGGACATCTTTCCCGTACTCCAGATCATATTCTTCACGTACGGTTTTATATGGGAGTTTTCCTTTCTTCCTTACGGGAACAAAGCCTTTACTCATATGGTATGCCAGGGGTGCACCAAAAATAAATCCTCTTGACTCTGAACCAACAATAACATCAAAATCTCCCATCTTTTCCGAAAGTGCCTTGAATGAATCCATACATGCTCTGAATGCCTCCGCATCCTGAAGCACTGTAGTAATATCGATAAAATCAATTCCTTCCTTAGGAAAATCCATAACATGTCTGAGTTTATCTTTAAAATTCATAGTAAACTCCTCTCATAAATAAATATTATATCATACATACTATATTATAAATAAATAAATTCTTAGTTACAAGGATGTATAAATTTCTTAGCAAGATTTTGCCCATTTCCTGGAAAATTTACAAGAAAAAAGCTCAAACACAGTATAATTTCACCTATGTTTGAGCTTTTTTTTAGAATCCCGCTAGCTACATTCATATCATGCTTCCTATATTGAAAATTGCAATTGGAATATTTAATTTTGGGATTCTCTATTGCTCAACCGGGAATTGAGTTCTTTTTCCAAGCAGAAACTCTTTCAGAAGTACATAATCAAGTGCGTCTATTGCACCACTGCCATCCAAATCTGCCGCAGTAAGACCATCAGCAGAAGGGAATTTGGTTATTGTTCCAAGTATATACTGCTTCATAAGTGAAAAGTCTATTGCATTTATATCTCCGCTTTCGTCCAAATCTCCATATACAATATTATTTGCTTGAGTATTGAACTTCCAAGTATTTACGTTGAATAAATATCCGCTTCCTCCGGTAAATTTCATATATAGGTCATGAACCCCTGTTGCACCACTAACTGTACAGGATTTGGTATTCCAAGTCTGCCAGCCTCCGGTCCCCGGGACGCTACAAGTTCCAACAAGTTTTCCATCAGCACTGTCAAGACGAATTTCAATATTTCCTCCACTGGTTGCTGATGCTACTCTGGCCTCGAATGACGTTGCACCCGTCGAACCAAAATCAACACCACTAACTTTTACCCAGTCTCCATTTTCAATATTGCAGACATCACGGCCACCCTCGCTGCATGACTCCGTATTAATACCCAGCTCCTGCGCCATGGTTTCCGCTTCATTAATAATATAAGGATTCACATACTTCAATTGGGTAAGTCCGTCTTTTGTAATAGTTACCTTTTGTATTGTTCCGTCTGAATTGTGTGTTAGTTTATCTATACACACACTTCTCTGGTATGTTCTTGCATCACCGCTGGAAGCACCGTTAGCTATTGCAAGCGCTCTGTTGTGATAAGCTATGTACCAGTTGTCCTTAAACGAGAATATGGAGTGATGGTTATTATTTCCTTCATTTGAAGGAGGATTTGCCAATACGGTTCCTTTATATTGGAATCCGGTCATTGGGTTGTCACCCATCATATAATCTATAGTAGCTGCTCCCTTTGAAAAATCAGTAGAATATGAGAAATAATACTTTCCTTTGTACTTGTGAAGCAATGAAGCTTCAAAGAAAATCGGAGCCACAATCTGTGATGCAGAACCGTTAATACTAATCATGTCACTGTTAAGCTTAATTACTCTTGTATTTCCCTCGCCGTTTCCGCCAAAATACAAATAAGCCTGTCCGTCATCATCCACAAAAGCACCCGGATCAAAGCACCAGAATCCGTTAGGAGGATTTACACCGGGAGTACTTCCGGTTACTAGTGCTTTTCCAAGTGCATCCTTAAAAGGCCCGGCAGGACTGTCGCTTACTGCAACTCCTATTGCGCCACCGCCATTTCCGTAATACATATAGAATTTGTTATTCCTGGCTACAACTGACGGAGCCCATGACAATGAAGCCCAGCCGGATGCTTTAAAGACCTCTCCGTGATCCGTCCAGTTTTTTAAATCATCTGTGGATATGCAAGTTATATCATTCATTATATAGCCTGGATTACTGGGGTTGTATACATCATGTGAACAGTAAAGATAAAGCCTTCCATTGGCTTCAATACCAGTCGGATCAGCCGTATAGCGCTGGTAAAAAATTGGATAATCGGCAAATACAGTGTTAATGCCGGAAATGGATACCAGTATACATACCACAAGAAAAACTGCTAGTTTCTTACCTTTCTTAAACATAAAATAAGCCTCCTTTATAAATTTTAATTCTATATCACGTGACAAAATAAGATAAACTAGTATACTACTGTACGAGATACATTTAAATTTTAATTAATGAATTTATAAATGGAGAAGTGTATATATAATACGATTTTTATAATAGCAAATCTTATTTCAATTTATTATAGAATGCAAACTATTTCCATCTCAATATAAAATTTTTTGACTTTGGTATAATAATTTTGTGACTATTTTCCAAAACGACTGTTACCTATAATATTGTAAAATAAGCTGAACATTTTTATATCCATTGTACTCATTAATATCAACATTAAAAATAATATCCAATTTTATATTGTTTGTACGTCCTTCGTACATGTTTCTCACTTCTGTCTCTCCAAATCTTTCAGTAAGATACTCATCAAACTCAACAATACTTCCAAAATAAATGCAATCGGCAAATCTGTTTCCGTCTTGTAATCTAAGCTTTAGTACTTTTCTTTCGTTACCAAATACTGTAGCACGTTTTATGGATATATTCTTTTGGGCAAAAAGGGGTTTCGAATTTCCTTTTCCGTATGGCTCCAAATAATTTAATTCTTCCGCAGTCCTTATATTTATCGCAGACAACGGTATATGTGCGTCAATATATATTTTGGGAATCAGATCTTCATCTGTAAGGGTTGCAATGCTATTTATTCTTTCCCTTAAAGCATCGACTTTGTCAGCATCCAGACTAAATCCGGCTGCCATGGGATGTCCACCAAATTTTGTAAAAAACTCCTTGCACTTTGACAGTTCCTCAAACATATTATATTCCTCTATCGACCGACCCGAGCCTTTTACGCAATTCTCTCCGCTGGTAAGTATAAATGTCGGTACATTATATTTTTCTCTGACCTTTCCTGCGATAATACCGGCAATGCTTTCGTGAATGTCAGGTTTATATACCACAAAAACCCTGTCACTCTTTAAGTTGCTGTTCTCTATTGTTGCGATAGTGTCCTCAACACCTTGGACAGTCATATTCTTTCTTTCAGTATTCAGTTCATATAATTCGGATGCCAAGGACATGGCTTCCTGTCGGTCGTCAGTAAGGAGTAATTTCAGCCCCTTCATAGCCCAATCAAGCCTTCCTGATGCATTTATACACGGACCTATTATAAAACCCAAATGGTATACGCTAATATTTTTTTCCAATATTCCCGTTTTCTGTAGTAATGCATTAAGCCCGATATTTTTTGTATCTGATATTACATTAAGACCCTGCCTTACAAGGATCCTATTTTCATCAGTAAGATCAACTACATCACATACAGTAGCAATTGCTACAAACTCATAAAACTCCGATTCCTCCTCCCGAGGAATGCACATTTCTTCATATAGCACCTGTATAAATTTAAACGCTACTCCTGCTCCGCATAGTAATTTAAACGGATACTGACAATCTGCCTGCTTCATATCTATAATTGCATCAGCTTCAGGAATAATGTCAGGAACATCATGGTGGTCTGTAATTATTACTGTCATACCGGACTCTTTTGCAAATTGTATCTGTTCCCTTGCTGCAATACCGTTATCACAGGTAATAATGGTGTCAATCCCGTCACTAAGGGCCTTTTCGATTAAGTTGTTATTTATTCCATATCCATCCAGTATTCTGTGAGGAATTGCATAGTCTACAGCAGCCCCGCACCTCGCCAAAGCCTTATATAGTATATAAGTACTCACAACCCCGTCAACATCATAGTCTCCGATTATTCTGATTTTTTTATTATCCTTTATTTTTGCTTGGATAATTGAAACGCCCTTCACCATATCTTTCATTAGCCTTGGGTCGTTTAGGCCTTGTAAATCGGCCTTTATAAATTTTCTGGCATTTTCTAAATCCTTTATACCTCTGTTTACTATTATCCTGCAAAGAAGTTCGCTGATTCCCAATTCCTTTGACATTCTATTAAAATCAAACTTGGGATTCCTTAGTATCCACTTTTGCAACTCCATTGACCCCCATATTTTTAGTATTACTTCATTGAAGCTATTAAAAGCTCTATAGCTGTTCTATCAGTCATTTTCCCTGTTTTTACGGACTCATCCAATTCAAGGCTGTAATACATTGCCTTTTCCAATATTTCTATTTCCATGTTTCGGCTTAATCCCAGAATTTTTGATGCAACAAAAGGTGTCAGTCCCATTTGCTTTGTTGCCGTATCCTCCCTCATACCCTGTTGTTTGAGTAATTTCATTCTGTACACCATTCTTATTTGTCTTACAATCATGTACATTATTTTCTGCATTGGCTCCTTCAAAGAAGCCATATCGTTCAATAGTAACAGTGCTTTGGAAATGTTACCTTCTGCCACGGCATCAGTTAAATCAAAAATTCTGCTTTTTATGGTTTTTGTGCATACCGACTGAACATCATCTATGGAAATCTGCTGTTTATCCTCTGTAAAATTTACTATTTTGTCTATTTCATTCAGTAGCTCTACCATGGAATATTCACTGTTCTCAACTATATACGATGCTGCAACATTATCTATATTTTTTTTATGGCTTTTAAATACCTTTGCCACCCATTTTACAAGGTCAGCAGGCTTCTGATAATTAAATTCTACAACAAGTCCTTTTTTCTTTATAACATTTACCAGTTTAATTCTTTTATCTACTTCCTGCTCCACAAAAATAAGACACGTATAGGGAGCAACATTTTCAATGTAATCTGCAAGTTTATTGTTCTCTGATTTCTTGTCAGAACCCTCACTCCCACCTTTTTTTGACTTAAAAAAACCGCAGTTTCTTGCAATTACAAGCTTCTTATCGCTGAAAACCGGCATTGTCTCACAGTTTTCTATAAGAGTTTCAGTATCTTTTTTACCTTCAAGATATATATAATTCAAATCCTTGGTTTCTTCGTCAACAATCAGGTTGGATATTGTATTCATATAATACTTTATAAGATAATCTTCCTGACCATAAAAGAGGTATACATTTTGCAGTTTATTTTCCTTCAATTCTTTTTTTAATATTTCAAAACTCATATTCTTCCTCTTTTTATTATATTTTTAAGGTAGCATTGTTCTAATGCTAAACTTATTTCCATAGCTTGTTGCAATAACTGCTCCGTTTTCGTCTGTCCTAAGAAGTTTTGCACCATTCTCTAAAAGCGTATCAATAACATATTGGCTTGGATGCCCGAAATTATTCCTCCCTACCGAAACAACCCCATATTTCGCTTTGACCGCCTTTATGTAATCCTTGCTTGACGAACCGGGAGAACCGTGATGCCCTACTTTTATTATATCTGCCCTTAAATCCAGACCTTGTTTTAACATGCTCTCCTCTGATGGTATTCCGCTGTCCCCTGTAAACAGAACTTTCACATTCTTATAAACTAATTTTAACACTAATGAGCTTTCATTCAAATCCTCTTGTGCAATGCTGTCTGTTTTATAAGGAAGTGGGTTTAATACTTCAAATACTGTTTCATTATCAAGGTTTATTCTGTCTCCTTGCTTACATTTGATTACTGAAATATTTTTATCTTTACAGATACTATTTATTTTCTCAAATCCCCGTCCATCAGTATCAGGGACTATGACTGTCCCTACAGACAGCTCCCTGAGCACTGCCTCAAGTCCCTCGGTATGATCCGAGTGTCCGTGGGATGCAATAACAATATCAACTTTTTTCGTACCCCTGTCAAGAATATATGGTACCATAACTGACTCACCTATATCAAACTCGGATTTGGAGTTTGCAGCCCGTCCGCCTCCGTCAATGAGTATCTTTGTACCCTGGGCTGTTCTTATAAATGTGCTGTCCCCTTGCCCCACATCTAGAAATGTTATTTCCAGTGGCTTAGGCAATCCCCCCCTGAGTCCTGATATAATTATTGCAAAAATAACTATTGCTGTTATAAATTGTTTCACATATTTTTTATCCTTCAAATAATTTCTGCCTTTAAATATATAGATTATAACTAAATAGTAAAGCAAAACCATTCCAGGTTTTGGTGTAGGTAATTTTAACAAAGAAAATGGTATCTTAGAAGTTACTTCTGTAACAAACAATATGAAGGACAGAAAGGTGTTGTTAACATACCCGACAATAACCGCCAGATATATATTAAGTAAACCTGTAAAAACCATAATAAAACCTATTATTGTTACAAATTCAACCAAAGGTACAACAAGGATATTAGAAATAATAGAAAATGTTGAAAAATTGTTAAAATAATATAATGTAACAGGTATAACTCCCAACTGGGCTGCAATTGTTGCAGCAAGTGTATCTGAAATAAAGTCTGGAATATATTTACCTTCAACAAAGGTCTTGATTTGCTGATAGAATAGCACAAGAGCCAGTGTTGCCCCAAATGAAAGCTGGAATCCTATATCGTAAAGTGTATAGGGATTGATAATCAGTAAAATAAGAGCGGCAGCTGAAATACTCGTATATATATCCGGTTCCCGCATTATGATTCTACCTGTCAGTATTATGATTCCCATAATAACTGCCCTGACTACCGAGGCTGAAAACCCTGTAACAAATACAAATAATACCAGTATAAAAATAGTAATTATGTTTGCTGACTGATTGCTCATCCTCAACTTTTTAAAAATGAAAGTAAATGGCAGAATTATAAATGCTACATTCATTCCCGATGCTACCATGATGTGGGTTAATCCCGCCTTACTGAATGCCGTAAAAGCATTTTCATCCAAGCCGTCCTTGTAACCGATGAGCATACCTTCCAGCAAACCCGCCTGATTTGTGTCAAGAGAATAACTAATTATGTGAATAACTTTATTTTTAATTGCATATCCCAGTCTATGTAAATAGCCGCCTCCCTTTTGACCTGAAACCTGAATATCAGAAGCACCTTGTAAATATACCCGCCCGGATATACCTATAGATGCTAGATACCTCTCATAATCAAAACCCCCTGGATTGGTTGCGGACTTGGGCCTTTCAACAATCCCTGTAAAACAGATTTTTGTTCTGTAGCCTATTTTATTGTTAATTTTGTTTACATAAACTAGTATTCTGTTTTTAGTCTTGATGGTCTTATTTTTATAAACTACTGCTTCCGTTTTCAGAACAAAACTTGACTTACCGTTTCCAGATTCCTGTATCTCACTGTCTATATAACCCTTCATTTCTATCGGACTACCGTAATATTCTTTAAAACTCTCTGTATATTGAAATTTTGCATTATAGAAAAGTAATCCACCTGCTATAAAAAAAGAGAATGAGATAAGAATTATAGTTATTAAATTGTAGAGTTTTTTTAAAAGACAGATGAAACCTAAGAGTATCACAGCAGAAATTGTTAGAAAACGATTCAATCCATAACCGTTTATAACGAGTATACCGAAAATAAAGAACACAGCAAAAAGACAGAGTGGTCTTTTTATATTCAAAGCAACCTCCATAATTAACGCTAATTTATTTAATTTTTAGAATAAAAAATTCAAGAATTAAAAGTTGACATAGACCACAAAAACGTCTGACTAAGACGTTTTTGTGGTCTATGATAAGATTTAAATTACTCTTTTTGCACCGATGTAAGTTCCCCTATATGCAGATAAACTCTGAATAAGTACTTTTCCATTGGAAGTTGATGCATGAATAAATTGGTTGTTACCCAGGTAAATACCCACATGGTCTATAGCACCAGCTGATTTTCTGGAAGATGCATCAAAGAACAATAGGTCACCAGCTCTTAAAGCTGTCTTAGAAACCTTTGTACCGTTTGAATACATACTGGATGCTGAGCTATTGAGACTAACACCGAAATTCTTGAATACGTAGCCTACATAGCCAGAGCAATCAAAGCCACTTGGACTTTTCCCACCATAAACATACTTTACACCAATAAACTTCTTTGCATATGCAATTACCCTGCCAACTTGAGAATTATCATCCTCGCTGACAAATGTTGCAGCTTCCGTAGAACGGGAAGTTTTTGTTGAATTAACCGCTGAAGAAACGAATTTCTTCGAAACGTATCCAACCTTTGATCCTACTTTAATCTTGTGCCATTCAGTTAGTGTATCCAGTATTTGTATGTCAGTTCCCTTTTTAAGAGAACTAATTACCTTGCTGCTTGTACTGGCACTTTCTCTGAAATTGACACCATTAGCATTAATACTTCCTTTTGTGGACAGAACCTTTATGTAGTCATTACTTACCCAACCGGTCTTTCCCTCAAAAGAAATCTTGTACCAACCGCTAGACTTATCAAGTACTGAAACTCTCTTATTAGAAAGTTTAGTGATGACACTTGCTGAAGTATTTGGGTCTTTTCTTACATTTACACCAGTACCCTGAATCTGAGCTGCCTGCGAAGCAGCCATTGCTACAGAGCATACCAGCACAAGTGAAAAGGCAAAAATACAACCGACAAGTACCTTGGTAATCTTACCTGTCATTGGCCCCTCCTATAGTAGCGCTTCCGAAGTTAGCTGACGGGCTCGGGCAATAGGACCTCCCTACCATTCAATAAAAGAATAAAGAATGGATTAACCCCAAATCTTGGTTCCTCCGTACCTCTTTCGAGGATTCAGCTTTTTAATTTCGTTATTATTATATTTAATTTATTACAGTTTGTCAAACTTTTAGTAATAAAACAGCAATTTTTTGGTAATATTTTTGTAATATTAATTATTTTTACACTTTCTTCCACATGATCAGAGCATGTTCAGTTATTTTCTGGAAATCACCAAAGGTTTCAAATTCATGTTCAGCATAACCACATTTTTTCCAGAAATTTATACCAATTAAATTACTTTTGCTTACTGAAAGACAAACAGTATTCACATTATACAAATTTTTAAAATAGTTCTCGATAATATTGATAACTTTTTTACCGTAACCCCTTGATTGGTATGGCAAATCAATAGCAATTGAATTTAGCCACAGTATATTTTCCTCAACAGACAATGAGCCTTTTATCAGGCCTATAGATTTGTCAATAATGAAAGAATCCTTTGTTTCCAGAAAGATATCCAAAAAGAATACATTATTCTGAGATATAAACTTAAAAAGTTGACTGGAAAACGTATCATAGCTTATACAACTAAAGACACCGGTTGCATATTTGAATACGTCTGTATTCTCGTAGATTGAATAAATGTTTTTAATACTTCCGTAACTAATATTTTTCAACCGCAAATCATCATCCAATATATCAATCTTTAACATATTACCGTATCCTTACTGAACAAAAGGTATTGTTATATTGAATTATACCAAAGAACTCAATATAAAGAACAGCATTTATTAGGAAATATTTGACACATACTATAAATAGCTTTATTTTTATTATATAAACTTTTTACAAAAGACAGAGAGGAACTAAAAATGTGTAAGGTATTTAACGAGCAATTATTTGAATGTTCTTTTATAACTCTTAAACTGCTACTGGAAGTGTTTAAAAAAAATCTAATAGATATAACTGATTTTAAGACCAATAGTGAACTTAAAATCAGTTATATCCAAAGTAACCTTGAGCATATAAATCAAATTGAAAGAAGGTCATTTATTGAATGTGTAATTCACGAATGTATTGAAATTAACCGCAACTGCTAAAACTGTAAAATTGCAAAATCAGGTTATCTAATCTTTTGCTGACTCTAAGAATGTCGTGTTTCGCCCATGGTTCATTGTCTAACAAATCATAAAGCTGCTGCTTCAGACACTCTACTTCTTTGTTAAGTGTATAAATATTTGTTTGCATTATGTAACCCCACTTCTTTTCTTTGGTAAAATATATACCAATTTTACCATTATTTTGTACATTAGTAAATACATATCATAAATATTTGTAAGCTGAGATTGCGAATTTTTTTGATAAACCAGTTTACTTTTCAAGCTTTCGGTAGTATATTAAAATAAAATAGTTTGAAATTCAAATTAAGTGAGGATTAATAATTATGAACTCAGAAACTAAAAACAGTTTACTTATTGTGGATGAGCTATTTAGAAAGCTATTTGACAAGTACAATAAACTGGAAAGTAAAAAGTTCTTTAGCAAAACACTTGATGATCTTACTGTCATTGAAATCAATACAATAGTTGTGATAGGTCACGGTGAAGAAGATAAGAAAATGTCTGAAATTGCAAATACTTTGGGCGTTACCTTTGGCACTCCTACTGTAACCGTTGACAGACTCATTAAAAAGGGTTATGTCATTAGAAGGCGTGACAAAGAAGATAGAAGACAGGTTTTTATTTCGCTTTCTGAAACCGGAAAAGATGTTTTTGAATCTATTATTATGATTAGGAATATACTTGCGGAAAAAATATACGGAATCCTAAGTGAGGAAGAAAGAAAAGTCCTCATTAATATACTTTCATCACTTAATTCAAACTTTGATGAAATTTTTTGCTTTAAGAAATAAACAGTTTTTTTTGTCAAAATACTTTGAATTTCGAATTATTTTAAATTACAATATTCGAGGTGGTGAAATAAAAATAAAGCGAACATCTATCCAGAGAAAAAGGAGGTAAAAATTTTATGCAAGCTTTGAAAAAGTACAAGAAATTTGCCGTGGTCATTGCAGTTATCTTAATCCCATTGGTCTACAGTTTCTTCTATCTCGATGCCTTTTGGGATCCGTACAGTAAACTTGACAAACTTCCTGTAGCCGTTGTAAATCAAGATAACGGCGCAACTATCGGCGGCGAAAACAGAAATCTCGGAAAAGAAATTACAGACAATCTAAAAAACGATAAAAATCTCAAATGGGTTGTTACCTCAGAATCTGATGCAAAGGACGGTGTGGAGAACAGAAGGTACTACGCAATGATTAATATACCTGGTGACTTCTCCAAAAATATTTCTTCAGCAGGTGAAAGTGATAGGACTCAAGGTAATTTAATATATACTGTTAATGAAAAGAGAAATTATCTTGCAAGTCAGGTTTTGAGCAGGGTTACATTGGAGTTTAAGGATAAAGTCTCCAAGTCCGTTTCTGAAGAAATCGTAGGAACCCTTTTAGACCAGATAAAGGACCTTCCTGATAGTCTAAAAGAACTTGATAATGGCTTAAAGGAAATAAAAGACGGAGCTGAACTACTCTACGACAGCAACGGAAAAATTGTAGACGGTCAGAGAAAATTCAATGACGGTGTCACTAAACTTAACAATGGACTCTCAGAAGCTAAAACTGGTTCAAATACTCTGGCAAAAGGCACAAAACAGCTCAGTGACGGTGCAGAACTATTCTACAAGAGTTTATCCGGCGGTTCCGATAAAATAACCGGTTTGGTTAGCGGTTCAAATACTTTTATGTCCGGCCTGTCAAATCTGAATTCAGGTTTAAATAAGTTGAATTCAGACATTACTACGGCTGCTCCTCAGATTTCACAGTTGACTAAAGGAAGCTCAGACTTAAACATCGGAGTACAATCCTATACATCTAATGTTGACAAATATATTGAATCGGTAAACAAGGTTACACAGGCTCAATCTGGTTTGGCGACCTCTATTCAGAAGTATGTGGCAAGCCATCCTGAAGCCCTGACAGACCCGAACTTCAAAGATATAATCTCTACCTTGGAAAACTCAAAGTCTGTCCCTGAACAGCTCAAAGTTGGTGGAGAACAGTTATCTGCTTTTGGGAAACAGCTCAATCAGGGTTCAGGGGAAATTGCAACAGGAGTCTCCCAGTTGGCTATAAAATTGGGTACTGCAACGGAAGGTATAGATAAACTGACTACTGGGTCAAATGAATTGAATAAGTCATATCCAATGATCAACCAGGGTATCCTTGAAACTGCCTCCAGTATCAAAACTGCATCTGATAAATCTAAGGAACTTGCTTCCGGTGCTTCATCAGTTAGTGCAGGAGTCTCAAAACTTTCAAGGGGTGTTTCAACGCTGGCGACCGGTAGTGAGGAATTATCCAAGAATTCCGGAGTGATACTAGACGGTGAAGCAAAGATTCAGGACGGTTTAGGCAAACTTAAGGATGGAGTAACAAAAGCCAGCAGCGGTGTATCCTCTTCCCTTCTGAAAGCTGACGACAAATTAGACGGTACGGACGGCCTGAAGGAATATGCCGCAGACCCTGTTAAGATAACAGAAAAGAAGGTTTACGGTATTCCTGATTATGGTACAGCCTTTACACCTTATTTTGTATCACTTTCCCTTTGGGTTGGTGCGTTGTTGATGTTCTTTGCAATTTATCTGGATGATGAAGTAAGATTCCGTAGATTTTCTTCTTCATCTAAAGGCTTTATGAGATTTTTTGCATATACATTCATAGGCATTGCCCAGGCTCTTGTTTTAGACGTTGTTATTATAAAAGGGTTACACTTGGAAGTTTCCAATATGGGGCTTTTTGTATTGACAAGTATAATAATATCATTGTCATTTACATCCATTATGAGGTTTTTACTGGTACAATTAAAAGATGTAGGCAAGTTCCTTGCAGTCCTCCTTTTGATATTACAGCTTACTTCCTGTGGAGGAACCTTCCCTATGGAACTTGTTCCACGATTCTTCAATGTTCTTAATCCGTTTATGCCAATGACATATTCAGTTAATGCGTTGAGAGAAGTAATTTCAGGTATTAATGACGGCTTCCTGGCACAGAACCTTATTGTTTTAGTTGCTATTATGACAGCATTCCTTATATTGAACCTTGTTGTAACAAAACTGAGATTTGGAAGCATTTCTTCTGATTCTGATGATTTTGTAAAAATATCCGAAGAAGTTTCTGCTTAAATAAACAAATTTTTAACAATTTACAATATCTTTAAACTGGCATAGTTTTTCACTGTGTCAGTTTTTTATTGGAAGCATATCTTTTATGTTTTTCTAGCAAAATATTAATAAAGGTATTCACTTTAACATTTAGCCAATATATGGCAGACGGAGGTATAAACCATGAGAAACAGAAAAGTAGATGATGACTCGCTTTTTACCGTTTTTGAGCGAATTATTAATAGTATTCCGATAAAATTTCAAAGTAACAGTCGGGAACATACTTACGATGACAGTAAAATGTCAGAGGAAGATATTGAAAAATTCAGGTAAGTTTTATCTTTTCTAGCCTGTACATGAGTATAAATTGTATCAATGGAAGCTTGGTTAAAGATATTTGCAGATGTTTATCGGCGAACATGGATATTTTACCGGAACCCCTACACGATGTAGGGGTTAGCAAAACAATGAATCATGGACGATGAATGTGAGCGATGGTAAAATATCCTATGATGAGCCGCTAGAAACACCTGCAAATATCTAAAGAAGCAATCATTGATACAATTCTATACGGGAGTACAGGTGTTAAAACAAAAACTTGCTATTTTGCAGCAGTCCCTTTTTCTCTTTTTTATTAAATTATATTCACACCTGTCTTGACAAATATGTATTCTATTTTATATTCTTTTGTTATAAGAAAATAATATTCGTTTTAGAGATAATTCGTTTAATTTTATATGAGGTGATTATATGTCATGGAAAATTGAAACCAAATGCCTTCAGGAAGGCTACAAACCCGAAAACGGTCAACCCCGTGTACTTCCTATTTACCAAAGTACAACCTATAAATATGACTCAACCGAACATGTTGCAAAGCTTTTTGACTTATCTGTTCCAGGGCACATGTATTCCAGAATCAGCAATCCTACCGTTGAATGTGTTGAAAACAAAATTGCCGCTTTAGAAGGTGGTATCGGAGCACTCTGTACATCTTCGGGGCAAGCTGCTTCTTTAATATCAATCCTGAACATATGCGAAGCCGGAGATCATTTTGTATGCTCTGGAACAATATATGGAGGAACAATAAATCTCTTTGGTGCCAGCTTGAAAAAACACGGTATAAGTGTAACTTTTATTGATCAGGACAGCTCGGAGGAAGAGATTCAAAAAGCTTTTCAGCCCAATACAAAAGCTTTGTTCGGTGAATCTATTGCCAATCCTAAAATCAGCGTACTGGATATAGAAAAGTTTGCAAGGATAGCACATAAAAATGATGTTCCCCTTATTATTGACAATACCTTTGCAACGCCATTTCTGCTTAGGCCGATAGAATACGGTGCGGATATAGTAATTCATTCCACTACAAAATACATGGATGGACATGCTGTATGCATTGGCGGAGTTATTGTTGACTCAGGCAACTTTAACTGGGACAACGGCAAATTTCCCGGTTTAACTCAACCTGATGATACCTACCATGGAATGGTTTATACAAGAGACTGCGGTAAAGCTGCATATATAACTAAAGCAAGAGTGCAGCTTATCAGGGATTACGGCTGTTATATGTCTGCAAATAATGCATTTTTGCTGAATCTTGGCCTTGAAACCCTTCACCTGAGAATGGAACGTCACTGTCAGAATGCCGAAAAAGTTGCAGAATATCTTTCAACAAGCGATAAAGTAATATCTGTCAGCTATCCTGCTCTTGAAAAAGACCCTTATCACCCACTTGCAGAAAAATATCTTCCAAAGGGCTGTAGCGGAGTTGTGTCCTTCAGAATTAAGGATGGCAGAGAAGGTGCAGTTAAGTTCATGGATAAATTAAAGCTTGCCGCTATAGTAGTTCATGTGGCAGATTGCAGAACAGCGGTTCTTCACCCTGCAAGTTCCACTCACAGACAATTGAGTGATGAACAGCTTGTACAGGCTGGAATCGACCCTGGTCTTATCCGTTTTTCCGTTGGTATTGAAAATGTCGAGGATATAATAGGCGACATAAAACAGGCCTTGGAAGACTAATAAATTATATAGTATGGATAATGCTGCTGAGTATTAAATTGACAGTGTTATCCATATTATTTTGTACCAGCCAATATTATGACGAGGTGTTATTATGCAATTTACTTTTGACGAATTAGATAAACAAATACTTGAAATCATACAGGCAGATCCCGTAATTTCTAACAAAGACCTTGCCGAAAAAGTAGGGCTCTCTCCCTCTGCATGTCTCAGCCGCACCAAGAGACTAAAGGAAATAGGTGTTATAAAAAAGTTTGCTGCAGTTATGGATGAAAAAAAACTGGGATATGAAGTAATAGCCTTTACCTTTGTAACCCTTTCACCTCATAACAGGGATATAACTAATGCTTTCCTGACTAAAATCAATGAAACACCACAAATACTTGAGTGCTATAATATTACAGGAAGCTGGGATTACCTTATTAAAATTGCTGCCCACAACCTAGCCGACTGCCGGGACTTTCTTATAGATACTCTTCTTTCATTTCCTGGCGTTAACAAGATTGAAACCAGCATGGTTTTAAGCACTGACAAGCAGAGTTTCTGCCTGCCGGTGGATTTGGCTGAGCAAAAATAGCTAGGCTGTTGGCCTGTAAAATGGTATACTAAATATTATTTGGAAAATAAGTTGCAATTATTGCAGCTTTATTTTTTACAAAGCAACATTGATTTTTAAAATATGCATGTCAGGAGTTTTAAAATGCCATTTGATGGAATAGTAACAAAATGTATAGTAAATGAATTAAATGACTTACTGTCAGGAGGTAGAATCGACAAGGTATTTCAGCCTGAGAACGATGAAATTGTCCTGCTGATACGTGCAAAAGGTCAGAACCATAGACTTGTTGCAAGTGCAAATGCCAGTAACCCAAGACTTCATTTGACAACCTTACAAAAAGAAAATCCTGCTGTCCCTCCTGTTTTTTGTATGCTTATGAGGAAACATGTTGCAGGAGGAAGGCTGTTGGATATAAGCTTCCATGATTATGAACGTATCATTACATTAAATATAGAGTCTGTCAATGAGCTTGGAGACCTCACAGTGAAAAAGCTTGTGGTGGAAATCATGGGTAAATACAGTAATATAATCCTGCTTAATAGCGAAAATAAAATAATAGATTCTGTTAAGCACGTTGACAGTGATATAAGCAGTGTCAGAGAAGTAATGCCTGCCAGGATTTATATCCTGCCTCCTGCTCAGAACAAGGAACTTCCTGAGAATATAAAGGTTGATAGTATTTTTAGTGAAGAAAATATTAGCGTGGCAAAGCACATTGAAGGTTTAATACTAAATATTGTCAAGGGTTTCAGCCCTTATACCTGCCGAGACATATGTGCTGCTGCAGGGGTTCTGCCTAAAACACCTATAAATCAGTTGGATGACTACGATATAGCTAAAATTAAGGTTGCCCTTGCCAATTATATTGACAAGATAAAAAGCAATAATTTCTCGCCCTGTATCGTTTATGAAGATAAAAGCTTGTTGAGGCCAATTGACTTTTATTGCTTTGAACCTACCAAGGAGGTATTCTACAAAAACTATGACCTTTTATCCACAGCCCTTGACCAGTATT
>JAEZUC010000133.1 GCA_023443515.1 Bacillota bacterium | reverse complement strand
TATACTCGCTTCAATAAGATGATAAAAGCTATGTATATTTCAAAGTCATTTATAATAAAGGCATTAGAATGAGATTGGACATAATATGGATACTAAAAAATGCCAGCTTCAAACGGCATCTTTTTTATGCCTTGCAAAATTGTCAAAATCCAAACATACTGGTATCATATAATAAAAGCTTAAACATACAGGCTTAAACGGGCCTTAAACTATATATACAGACAGAAAGACTGAAGGATTTGGAATCAAACATGAAAAAACTAATCATTGGAATATTGGCACATGTTGATGCAGGCAAGACGACATTATCAGAAAGTATCCTTTATCTTAGTGGTAAAATTGGAAAATTGGGAAGAGTAGACAACAAGGATGCGTATTTGGATACCTATGAGTTGGAAAGATCCCGAGGTATAACTATTTTTTCCAAGCAGGCTGTATTTGAAACAGACGGGATTAATATTACATTATTGGATACACCGGGGCATGTAGATTTTTCAGCAGAAATGGAAAGAACACTACAAGTGCTGGATTATGCTATTTTGGTTATAAGCGGTGCGGATGGAGTGCAAGGGCATACAAAAACACTGTGGCGGTTACTGGATACGTACAATATACCTGCCTTTATATTTGTCAACAAGATGGATCAGAACGGGACTGACAAAGGCAAATTAATAAAAGACATAAAAAAACAGTTAAACGATGGATGTATTGAATTTGGGGAGGCTGAGACAACGGAGTTTTATGAGCAGCTGTCCATGTGTGATGAAACAATTCTTGAAACCTATCTTGAAAAAGATCATATAGAGACTGAACATATTAGTAATGCTGTAAAAGAGCGCAAAGTATTTCCATGTTTTTTCGGTTCGGCTTTAAAATTAGAGGGTATAGAGCGATTTATGCAAGGAATTGCGAAGTATACAACGATGCATTCCTATTCCGAAGAATTTGGGGCTAAAATATTTAAAATAACAAGGGACGATCAAGGAAACCGTCTTACCCATATGAAGCTTACAGGGGGAAAGCTAAAGGTAAAAGACCTCTTAACAAACGGAAAATGGGAAGAAAAAGTAAACCAAATCCGTATTTATTCGGGAAAGAAATATGAGGCGGTGAGTGAAGCAGAGGCAGGATCGGTATGCGCAGTAACGGGACTCAATCACACCAGACCGGGAGAGGGCCTGGGAATAGAGTCAGCTTCAGGTTCACCGCTATTGGAGCCTGTATTGTTTTACCGGATTATTCTTCCGGAAGGCTGTGATCCAAGAATGATGCTCCCGAAGCTGCGACAGATTGAAGAAGAGGAACCGGAGCTTAATATTGTATGGGATGAGCAGTTACAGGAGATACATGCTCAGATTATGGGAGAAGTGCAGATAGAAATATTGCAGAGCGTGATACAAAGCCGTTTTGGAGTAGCAGTGTCCTTCGATGCAGGGAGGATTGTGTACAAGGAAACTATTGCCAATACTGTCGAAGGAGTAGGGCATTTCGAACCTCTTAGACATTATGCGGAAGTTCATCTTTTATTGGAACCGGGAGAGCCTGGAAGAGGTCTGCATTTTGGAACGGAATGTAGTGAGGATATTCTGAGCAGAAGTTGGCAAAGATTAGTTCTAACCCATCTGGAAGAGAAAGTGCATAAAGGAGTGCTTACAGGGTCAGCCCTTACTGATGTTAATATTACTCTTGTTTCGGGAAGAGCACACAATAAACATACAGAAGGCGGCGATTTCAGAGCGGCAACCTACCGTGCGGTAAGACAGGGATTAATGGAAGCGGAATCTATACTCCTAGAGCCGTATTATACATTTCAGTTGGAATTGCCTGAAAAAATGGTAGGCAGAGCTATGACTGATATTGAGAAAATGCACGGCACAAGCCAAATATCACAGACAAACGGTGAAACAGCAGTACTTGTGGGGAGTGCTCCGGTTATAACCATGATGAATTATCAGAAAGAAGTAACTGCCTACACAAAGGGTGCCGGAAGGCTATTTTGTAGTGTGAAAGGTTATGAACCCTGCCATAATACACAGGAGGTCATAGATAGCATTGGGTATGACTCCGAAAGAGATTTGGCAAACCCCACCGGGTCTGTATTTTGTGCAAATGGGACGGGATTTTCAGTTCCTTGGCATGAAGTAAAGAAATACATGCATATAGAAAGCTATCTTCAAAAAAAAGACGATACACTTGAAAAACCTGAAAAAAGACATGCTGTGTCTCAAGAACAGTCTATCAGTTTAGAGGAGATTGACCGGATTATAGAAAGAACATATTATGTAAATCAAGGGAAAAAGTCTGCTTGGAAAAGACGCAAAACAGCCGAGGAAAGTTATTATGAAAAGAAATCCTATGTGAGTGCTCAGAAGGAAAACAAAGAAGAGTACCTTCTTGTGGATGGCTATAATATCTTATTTGCATGGCCTGAACTTAAAGAGCTTTCAGATAAGGATACAGACGCTGCAAGAATGAAACTTCTTGATTTACTCAGTAATTATCAGGGAATTCGTCAGTGCCGCATTATAGTAGTATTTGATGCTTATCGAGTTGAAGGCCATCGTGAGGAAATAGTAAGTTACCATAACATCCATGTGGTATACACTAAAGAGGCCCAAACTGCGGATCAGTATATTGAAAAGTTCGCTCACGATAATCAGCAAAAATATAAAATAACAGTTGCAACCTCAGACGGATTGCAACAGATAATTGTAAGGGGTGCAGGGTGTCAATTGTTATCTGCAAGAGAGCTGAAGGTTGATGTGGAAGAGGCCAGTAAAAGAATAAAAGAAAAGTTTCAGGAAATACAGGCAAGAGACCGTAGCTATCTGATGGATGCATTGCCGGAGGAAGCGAAACAGCAAATGGAGATATTAATAAAAGAAAAGGATAGCAAATAACTTAAGTCAAAGGAGCAGTTTAATATATGAAATTTTACTTTGCACCAATGGAGGGGTTGACCGGCTATATTTATAGAAATGCACATAAAGCTTTTTTTAATAGCATAGACAAATACTTTTCTCCATTTATTAATGCAAATCAAATAGATGGCTTTAAGACCAGAGATTTAAAAGATATTTTACCTGAAAATAATCGGTCTCTGGTTTTGATTCCGCAACTGATGACAAATAATGCTAAAGACTTTATCTATACAGCCAAGAAAATCGAAAGTATGGGGTATACAGAGCTAAATCTGAATTTGGGATGTCCCTCCGGAACTGTAGTTTCTAAAAACAGAGGCTCCGGATTTCTTGCAAAAAAAGAAGAACTTGACGCCTTTTTAGAGGAAATTTTCTCTCAAGATATAACCAAAATATCAATTAAAACTAGGATAGGCAAAGACCAGCCTGAGGAATTTTATGATTTAATAAATATATTTAACAAATACCCAATAGAAGAGCTTATTATACACCCTAGAATCCAAAAGGATTTTTACAAAAATAAGCCTAACATGAAGGTTTTCAGAGATGCCTTGGAGCTTAGTAAAAATCCTGTCTGTTATAATGGGGACATTTTTACAGCAAAGGCTTATAAAGAGTTTTGTGAGGACTTTCCTGATGTGAGTACTGTAATGTTAGGAAGAGGGTTATTAATGAATCCTGCATTTGCAGACTGTATAAAAAATGCTGCTAAACTGGATAAGGATTTACTAAAAAAGTTCCATGATAAAGTATATAATGATTATAAAGACGTACTTTCCGGGGAACGCAATGTTCTGTTCAAAATGAAAGAACTGTGGTTTTATATGATAAATGTCTTTATAGACGATGAAAAGTACGCAAAGAAAATTAAGAAGTCACAAAGATTATCTGATTATGACGAAGCAGTTTCCAGACTGTTTGAGAGTCAGGAGATTGTTTAAACATAAAATTCATTGATTAAACCGTTTGCTTAATTAAAAGCAGTCGGTTTTTTTATTGTCCGTGGCAATATACACTCTATAACGGCTATATTACAAACTAAGAAAAATATGTAAAATATTGACTATAGTGAGTATATATGGTAATATTTTTTAAAATGTAATTATTTACAAATAAATCAAATATATTACAAACTTTATTTGATAAGGGTTTTTTAATGCTTTTTTATTATATTAGAGTTGGTGAAAGGGGAATAAAATGTTAGAAAAAAGGTGGAGTTTTCCCGCAAATGGGCTAAGTATGGAGAAAATTAAGGAATATATGGTCCCTGGCAAAAATTATGATTGCCTGGACAACGGCAGAGTGTTTCTTGGTTATCCGCAGACCACTCCCCACCCTATTGCTATTGAGACATACAAGAATTATCTTGAATATAATGATAATCATGTGGGAACCTTCAGCAACAATGATGCTGACTTGAATATAACCCGAAGAATGGAGAAACAGTTCATCGAAATGTTAGGTGATTTGTATGGAGATATTGAAGTAGATGGTTATGTTACGTCAGGAGGTACAGAGGGTAATATTATGGGCGTTTGGATAGGTAGAAATTATCTTGGAGGAGGAACAGATAATATCTGCCTTATAAAAACATACCTTACACATCAATCAATTGATAAGGCTTGTAGCTTAAACAATATAAAAAACATAGTTGAAATCCCGTATAATCACAATTTTGAGATGGATACAAATGTACTTATAAAAGAGATTGATTTTCAGATAAAGTCCGGTAGAAACAGAATTATAATTGTTGCTACAGTAGGTTATACAATGACGGGGACAAGTGATTCGATTGCTGAAATTGATAGAATTATACAGGACTATTCGACAAATAAGGATGTCAGTTTTTATCTTCATGTTGATGCAGCCATTGGAGGACTTGTATACCCTTTTTGCAACAAGGAGCCTTTTGCATTCCAATATGCTAGTGTAAAGTCTTTAACTGTTGATCCTCATAAAATGGGATATGTACCTTTTTCAGCTGGTGTATTCCTTTGCAGACGCAATTTGCAGGATTATGTTGCAATACCTATAAAGTATGCAAAAACTGTTATGGATAAAACATTGGTGAGTTCAAGAAGTGCGGCGGCGGCAGCAACTTGCTGGACAACCTTTAATTATTTAGGTATATCAGGCTTTGTAAAAAGAATAAGAAAACTTATTTCAATGAAGGAGTATTTAGTTGAAAATCTTTTGGCTGAAAAATTGGCTGTACTGATTTCCGATCCGGGTACCAACATGGTATGTCTTCATTTTGATTCCCTTCCAGAGGGATTACTTCCAGAATGGATTGAAAAAAAATATACCTTGGATGGATTTAAATTGAAACATAAAGAGGAAATGATTGTATGCTACAAGGCGTATATAATGCCTCATGTGACAAAAGAAGCTGTTCTCCAGTTTGTTGGTGATATTCGGCTGTTAGTTGGCAAAATTTAAGTCGGGTTTTATTGAAATTTCAATAAATTTTAAATTATTATACAAAGGAGGAACTTATGATACCAGAAAGAACAGGACTGGCTATTCCATGTCAATGGGATAAAGACAGCCTCATTGAGATTCTAAACTACAGGATGAGTAATGGAATTGATATTAAGGAAGTTTACGGAACTTTATCTTTTGATAGTCTGCCTCACGGAAGAGCCTTTGAGGTTACTAAGACAATTAGTAAGAATGATGCGCTGGAAATAAAGAAAATTGTTTCAGAAAAGGGTATTTCATTTGCCTATCTTATTAATGCGCCCATTGAGTTGGATTCATATGAATTTTTAGAAAAAGACCTTGATTGGATAGTAAACGTTTTTAAGGCAGATTCCATTACAATTAGCTCTTTAAAACTAATGAAATTTGTCCGTAAAAAATATCCGGATTTAAAAATTAATGTATCAACTATTGCCGGGGTTAAAACTGTTGAAGATATGAAACAATACCTTTCAGTTAATCCCAGTAAGTTTATAACTCATCATGATGTAAACAGAAACTACAAGGATTTGGAAGAAATCATAGAGTTCTTGAAAACAAATAAAATAGATTTTGAAGTTATGGTAAATGAAAGCTGTCTGAGAAGATGCGCCAAACGGCATGAGCATTACAGCACACTTGGAAAGGGCTGTGGTGATAACGAATTCCATCTATGGTGCAATAGCTTGAAGGTATCCTATCCGTATCAATTTTTAATGTCAAATTTTATTCGTCCTGAAGATTTAAAAATATATGAAGAAAAAGGGATTAAATTATTTAAGGTAACAGGAAGGTCAAAACCATTGGGGTGGTTGCAGGAAGTTGTAAAAGCATATTTGAACAGAGAATATGATGGAAACTTGATTCGCCTTTTAGGAGTCGATCCTAAGTTGGAGGCAGAACGCTGGATATATATTTCCAATAAAGCTTTAGAAAATTTCTTGGAGAAGTTTCCTCAGAATGGCGATATTACAGATGAAATAAGGTATTGTAACCACGTAGTTTCTGAATTATACAAAAAAAATCAACTTGAAATAAAGAGTGATTTTGCGAAGCCTGAGATAAAGGACACGCAATTATCATTCAAAATAGAAAAAGATATTTATTCAAAGAATTACTAATAAAGATGGGGGGGGGTTTAACATGGAAATTAATAATTTTGATTTTTTTAAAGTAGGAACGGTATTTAATCCGGTAAAATGTTGTAAAACACCAAAAATAATGGGAAAAAGAATTAGTATTCAGTATCCATCCCGTCTAAATGCAATGGCTATAGATCCCAGCAAAATAGTAGAAAACAAAAATATGAAATATACTCCGGGTGAAATTGTATTTTCTACTCAGATTTTTTTAGACATAGAGGTTAAATTATTAGAAGTCGAGGAAATTGTTGTTTGTAATACAGTTTCTGATAGAAAATCGGTTGTTGAGCATGCCTGCAAAATAATGAAAAAGGCATTGGGATACACCGGGGGATTTGAAGTTAACGTGGAAAGCTACCATAACTTAAAGCATTGCGGCTTGGGTTCTACCGGTTGCCTGCAAGCAGGGGTTGCGGCTGCGATAAACCATTTATTTGGTTCACCTATTGATGCAAATGACCTTATTAGGTACCTGGCTCAGAATTATGGTGAGGAAATAGACGGCGAACCGGATTACCTGAACCCTGTTCAATGTATTGGTGGTTCAGCAGCGTCAGGATTACGCCAAGGTGGAGTATTAGTGATTGCCGGAGAAAACACAGTTATAGCGGCAGACGATATTTCGGAAAGCTATGAGGTAGTAATCGGTATACCCGAGGATTTTGATTTCGTAGATTCAAAAGCTCAATTTGAAGAAGAAAAAGAGAATTTGGACAAATTTCTAGAGTGTGGAAAGTGCTATAAAGACGAAATAGCATACAATATACTGCATTATTTTTTACCTGCAATGAAGAGAGAAAATTTGAAAGTAATGGGAGATGTTATTTACGATTATCGGTATAAAAAAGGAAGTATACAAAATTGTGAATATACATATCCGGGGTTGGTTGAACTTATGAATCGATTGTCTTTTCTTAAAACAGAGGGATATGTAGATGTTTTATCCATATCTTCCGTTGGCCCTGCTGTATTTGCCATTGCTAAAGATGTAAGCCGTTGTATCGAAGCCTTTAAAGAAAATTCAATGAGAATCATTAAAACCAAAATAAATAACTGTACTTACAAGGTACAATGCTTGGAGTGATGGCATGAATTATATGAACGCTTATGAAGATTTGAGAAATATCCCAAGCTACTATGACTATTCTCTAAGTTTTAATAGGGATGAGACAATTTTTGAAATTCTTAAGGATATCCAAACCCGTGAAGTAGCTGAGATGATTAACAGATATCCTCAGCAGAGCTATTTTGAGTTCAGGGAGCTTTTGGGGTTAATATATCCCGATATGAGGGTTGTTCTTGGCAGTGGGTCTGAAGATTTGATATGGAGGATTAATAATTTTATTTTAAGAAACAAAAAGGTCGGAGTAATCTTACCTACATTCTATAGAATATATCAGACCTTGAAAGAGCCATGCTTTATAAATATACCTTATGATATCAATAATGAGGTTTTGGATATTTGCAGTTTGCGTAAGGAAATAAATGAAGGAAAATATGAGGCTGTTTGGATAACTAATCCTAATCCAATTACCGGGAAGGGATTTTATGCAAGTGAATTGCTCAATGTAATAGAAGATAACAAAGACACATTATTTGTTGTTGATGAAGCTTCAGTTGATTCAGTTCTGGATATTGACAGATTTTCTATACTTAGCAACAGTTATAATTTAAAAAACTTAGTTGTGATTAGAACTTTTTCAAAGTTTTACGGCTTGCCCGGGATGAGGCTTGGCTATGCATCACTAAGTGAAGAGCTTGCAGAATGCATTGAGAATTTGGGACAGGTATTTCCGGTAAGTAGTTTTAGTATTTACGTAGCAAAAAAAATTCTGGAACAAAAAAATCTATTTCAGGATATTCGGAGAAAAATAAATCATAACAGAGACTTAATGATTTCGTTGTTAAATAATACTTCTACGCTTATTCCATATAAATCATTGACCAATACAATCGTTATCGGGGGTCACAATATCCAATGGAATTTATGGCAAGCATTAAAAGATAAGGGAATTTTAGCATTTTCGCTGGATGAGGAGAAGGGAATGCTTTCCTCAAACTGTGTAAGGTTAACAATCCACAGCGGTGAGGATAGTTTTAACTATCTTTATAATGGTGTAAAGGAACTGGTGTGTGAGCTAGAGGGCGTTAATAGAGCTTATTCGATGAATAAGTAATTTCGAGGGGGTAGGGCTATTAATAAGTATTTGTACATCAGCGATTTGGATGGAACATTGCTAAGTAGTAAAGCATGTTTGTTGGATGAATGCACTAATAGGTTAAATCGTATGATAAGTGACGGACTTATGTTTACATTTGTTACAGCAAGAGATTGGTTAAGTTCAAAAGAAATTATGTCTGAAGTCAAACTTACATTGCCTGTTTCTGTATGTAATGGAAGAGCAGTTGTAGATTCTCAAACAGGCAAAATGCAAAAGGCCTATTACATAAAAAGTGACATGGTGATGGAAATCATTCAGACAGCTTGTCAATTTTCCTTATACCCCAATATGCATGTATATTACCGGGATCGTATTCAAGCTTGTTATGTCGCGGTACATCAGCGTAAAAATAAGGAGTATTATCAAAATAGGCTAAAAGAAAAAAAAGGTATGGCATTTGAAGTCCCTTCTATAGATGAAGTAATAATTGAAAATGTAATTTCCATTGCTTTTGTAGATTCAAAGGATAAAATAAGACAATTCTGTTCGGCTCTGAATAATAAGAATAAAGAATCACTGAGTATACATGTGTATAATGATCCATTTGATAAAAATATACAAATTGTAGATATATTATCTGATACAGCATCAAAAGGAGTTGCTGCATGTGATTTAGCTAATTATTGCGGGATTAAATCAAAGGAACAGATAGTTTCCTTTGGTAATGACGACAATGACATAGAACTCCTAAAGGCTTCAGGTATAGGTGTTGCCGTAGGTAATGAGTCGTATTTATTGAGAGAGCAAGCAACGATTTGCTTAAACTATCAAGAAGGTTTGTCTGTTTTGGATTTTTTGGAACAGCATTTTTATAATAAATTATAAAAGAAAGGTAGTGATTATAAAATGGATAATAATGAAGAAAGAGCATTGAGGTATTGGAATAATTGTGACATAATTCAGGAATTTGCAAATTTTGAGGCACCTCAATACTGGAAAGATTTCTTTTTAAAAATCCCGTTTCCGCAGAACTGCAATGTTTTGGATTTAGGCTGCGGGGGTGGACGAAATACTCATATGCTGGTATCAATGGGGTTTAATGTAAGGGCATGTGATTTGCATCAGGGGATGGTAGACACCACCCGTCAAAGGATAAAATCCTTTGTTGCTGGACAGGATGTTGAAACGATTGTACGACAAGGCAGTATGCTCCAACTACCATACGAAGATAATTCTTTTAATGTAGTCTTATCCAATGGTATTTTTCATAATGCTTCAAATGTTGAAGAGTTTGAAACGGCAATAAAGGAAACAGAAAGAGTTCTTAAAGAAGATGGACAGTTATGCCTGAATGTATTTACTGAAGAACATGTAGAAGATAATTTGCAAAAACAGCAGAAGCCTTTTTTATATCTTACTCCTGATAATCTGGATATGGTACTTCTTCCCACAGAAAATATACTTGCTATTTTAGAAAAGTATTCTTTAAGACCTGAGGGTGAATTGGCGGAGTATCGTTCCAAAGTAGACACAGGAGACAGAAGCGTGTTAAGAGGTGTTTTTAGAAAAAGCAAAAGTAATTGAATGATTAATAATTTGAGAGGAGTTTATATTAATGAGTAAAAAAGTACGGCTAATATGTAATTTAAACTGTAGCAGAAGACAGATGGACATGGTAAAGCTGGAATCCTATCTATCAGCAAACGGATATGAAATAGTTGAGGATGAAAACCAGGCGAATCAAATTGTTTACACAACATGTGGTTTTATAAATGAAACGGCACAAGTAGCATTTAATGAAATAGAAAGGCTGAATACACTGCCTGGTGAGCTTATTGTCACAGGCTGTCTACCGGATACAGATTCGGAGAGATTCAAGCAGGTACATAGTGGCAAAGTAGTCCGAAATACAGAATTATATAAATTTGATGAATATTTTAATTGTAATACAAAATTTGAGGATATCCCTGATGCACACGATATGCCGTGGGGAAAGGGTGAATACTTTTGTGTCGAGGTAAGCAGAGGATGCCCCGAAAATTGTTCGTACTGTGCAACAAAATGGGCTGTTGGAAAAATGAAGAGCAAGCCAATACAAAAGTGTATAGAGGAAATTGAAGAATTCAAAAAAAGTACATTTAGTAAGGTTGTAATTAATGGAGATAATGTTGGGGCTTACGGGCTTGATATAAAAGAAACCTTTGGTACATTAGTATCAGCTCTGCCAATTGAAGATGGAAAATACAAGGCATATATTGACTCATTACATCCAAGATGGCTATTACTGTACTATGATGCAGTATTGTCAGCAATAAGCAAAAACCGTTTTGGTATGCTTGTATCTGCTATACAGGCAGGGAATGAAAGAATCTTGGAACTAATGCGGCGTAAAGCAGACATGAGAAAATTGAAGGAGGCTTTTATTGAGATAAAGAAGAAAAGCCCTGAAATGGTTTTAGGAACAGAAGTTATTGTGGGATTTCCAACAGAAAGCGAAAGCGATTTTATGGAAAGTGTAGATTTTGTTTTAAGCACAAAATTGGATTGGGGTAATATTTTTGCCTTCTCTGCCAAAAAGGGGACTGAAGCCGCAGCAATTGAAGGGCAGGTTGATGAAGCTGTAAAGAGAAGACGTATTGATTATTTGATAGAAAGGCTCAAGGAAAATAACTACTTTGTTTTTAAAGAAGAAAAATCACAAGCAGTTATTTTTAGCAATGCTGATATTTGCATTAATGCAGACAAGAGCCCTAATCCATATTGGCAGACCTGCTTTGACACCGTTTGTCTTGACAGGAAGAAACAGAATCAGATTAGAAATGATATAAGAGAAGGAAGAATAAAGGTAAGTGAAGTAAGTCTCTAATGGACATAGATATGCATTGCCTGCCGGGAATCCAGACTGCTTTTTATAGCAGTTGGTTTCCGGCACAAATTCTTTTTAGATAGGTAGGGGGATAAATATTGAAAGATAATAAATATGTTTGCCTGATACAACCGCATACATCTTATAAGCTGGCAACTATTCAACCTGCACTCTTTGACCAGTTTGACAGTATTGGCTTGCTTGCTTTGGCAGGATATCTGAGGGAAAAGGGGTATACAGTAGATATTCTGCATCTAGCTAAGGCATACAGGAACGGTTATACAAAAAAGCAGGTGGAAGAAAAACTTAAATCTCGTAAACCGATTTTATTTGGTATAGGAAACATGTGGCTTCATCAAAGTGTAGGTATGCTGGAAACAGCACAAATGATCAGGGATATTTATGGTGACATACCCATAGTAGTAGGAGGTCAGCATGCCAGCTTTTTTGCAAGGGATATTGTAGAGGATTATTCAAATAAGATAAATGGTGTTATTGTGGGAGAAGGGGAAGAAACACTTTATCAGCTGGTAAAGTCAGTTGAAGAAGGAGGCACCATAGATCCAACTGTTCCGGGCTTTATGTCTAAACAAAAGGACGGAGAAATAGTATATACACCAAGAATTGTTACACTGGAAATGGATAGCTTGCCATTTATGTCCCATAAGGGGGTCTGGCCCGAGGTTCGTCCGAAAAATGGAGACATCATTCCATCAGTCGCAGCGATAGACACTGTTAGAGGTGGCTGTCCAACAAACTGCGGGCATTGTCTTGAAGCAAACAGTATAGGAAAGCATGGAAGAGAAAAAAGGGCTTTTCATTCTCCGGAGTATTTGGCTGAGCAGTTGAAAAGGTATCTGGACGAAGGGAAAACCTACATTGTTATACAAGATTCATTTTATGCAAATGGGGATGGACCTATTGCAGAATTTATAGAAAGAGCATGCAAGGACAATCTTAGAACAGATGCGATGCACTTTTTTATAGAGCCGGGTTATGTAAGCAGTGATATATTTAAGGTGCTTGAGAAATTCCCTGCCAATAAGGTTGCTATTGACTATGGTATAGAGACCGGATCGGAAAAAGTTGCAAAAAACATGAATAGATTCTTTAAAATGGACAGCATATACAGGGATATTGAAGCCTTGGGAAAGACAAATACACTGGCAACTGCATGGTGGCTTATAAGCCTTCCTGGAGAGACAGAGGAAGATGTTAGGCTGACGGAGGATGCAATAAAAAATACAATTGATTTGGGAGTGTTTACTGAAAGGGTTTCTCAAATGCTGCTTTTCCCTCAGAGTGAATTGTACAAAAACCGGCATTTGTATGATATTAATGCATACTTTCATAATTATAATGATTTTAAGGTTTTTTCTACGATTGAACGTAGGGAAAATGGCATTTATCCGGAGCTAGTGACACATGATATGCCGTATCAGACTAAAGAGGATACACTTAGGCTACTCAGAGATTTGAAAAAAACCGTACGCGTCGCTACCGAAAGCTCAAGGCATTTAGAAAAGATGAAAAAACTTGGATACCAATTAAATGATTACGACTTTTTTTAAACATATATAAAGGGATGAAAAAAATGGTTGGAGAGTTTAAAAATATATCTTTATACTATGATGTTATATATATGAGTGATATTGAGTATAAAGATGAAACAGACCAGATTAGGGAATTTATTGAAAAATATAAAAAGAGTGCGGGCAATTCGTTACTGGATGTTGCTTGCGGTACCGGAAGACATATGGAAATACTCAAAGACAGCTATAAGGTATGCGGGGTTGATTTATCGGAAAATATGCTGGAATATGCAAAACAGAGACTGCCGGGTACTGAGTTTTTTAAATGCAATATGATTGATTTTAATCTTTCTAAAAGCTTTGATATTATAATCTGTATGTTTGGTTCAATAGGCTTTGTAAAAACAGCGGAAAACTTGAAAAAAGCAGTAAAGTGTATGAAAAAGCACTTGCTTCCAGGGGGGATTATTATACTTGTTCCTTGGGGTAATGCAGATGTATTTAAGGAGGGTGTTGTTTCAACCTGTAAATCATGTGGAGAAATGCAGGTTGCTGCTATAGAGGTTATAAAGAGAAAATCTTTTGATATGGCAGAGGTTGAATACCATCATCTCATCTATAGTGACAATAAGGTTGTTCATAACGATGGAGTAATTGAGATTGGTCTTTTTTCAGATAAGGAGTATAGAGATGCAATTGAGTCAGCGGGATTGACAGTATTAGAAAGATATTCGGGAAAGAGAATTGAAATGGGAGCATATGTTTGCCGTTTATAGAAACAGAAGCTAACATAGTATTAATTATAAATGATTCTAGTGGGAGGATTAAGTGTGAAGTATATAGAAATGGAAAATAGTCCGAGGAAAAATATATATAACCTATTCAGACAGATGGATTATCCTCACTTTAATCTGTGTGCAAATGTAGATGTAACAGAATTGTATAATTATGCAAGTAAGTATAGTTTATCTTTCTTTAAAACAATGATGTTCTTTGTGTCAAAAACGGCAAATGAAATCAAAGAATTTCGTTATCGTATTCAAGGGGAAAATGTGGTAGAGTATGATACGGTGCATCCCTCATACATTTTACTGACTAAGGAAGATGCCTTTAATTTTTGTACGGTTGAATTTCAAGACGATTTTATTGAGTTTTACTCAGAAGCTGTACGTACTGCAAAGGAATTGCAGGGTAATATTGACTTGGAGCATGAACCTGAACGGGATGATCTTATATTTATCACATGCACTCCATGGATATCTTTTACAAGTATTATGCATCCGGCACATATGCATCCGGTAGATAGCCTTCCGAGAATTGCATGGGGAAAATACTTTGATGAGGGCCCAAGGAAAAAAATGCCATTAGCCGTACAAGCACATCATTCTCTGATTGATGGATTGCATGTGGGTAAATACTATACTCTGCTTCAAGAGTATTTAGATGATCCGGAACCTCATTTAAAATAATTATGGCAAAAAAACAGATAAGTCCAAGTGACTTATCTGTTTTTCATTTTCATAGGTTCATTTATTTGTTTTCTATTAATTCGGTTAAACTTCCGGTATACAGAAGTGATAACTTGTGCATGGCACGAGTACAGGCAATATACAAAAGTTTACGGTCATAATCATTGTAGTAGGTAGCAGTGTTTGCGGAAGGGATGATTACCTCATCAAATTCAAGCCCTTTTGACATTTGAATAGAGGTAACTGTGATTCCATTCACAAACTGTCGGCTATCAGGTGTAATTAACTGGACATCATAATCCTTGGATAATTTATTGTATACTGAAGCGGCCATACCGTTTGTCTTGAGGATAATGCCAAGTGTCACATTACCACTTTCCTGAAAGGCATCAATTTTATCTTTTACTTTTAAAAGTTCATCCTCTGAATCACTGCAAGATATAAGTTCGGGTGTATCTCCGTGACGTTCAATCGGTTCCAGCTTTGTAACATTTTGTATCAGTTTGGCAAAATTAATAATTTCGTACGTTGAACGATAGCTCTTGTTGAGTTCAACGTAATTAACACCTTCGTAAACTTTTTTAAGGTCATCAAGGGAATGAAGGTGATTGGGATTAAGAGACTGCCCATAATCCCCGAGTATTGTTTTTTTACATTTAAAAAGCTTATTTAAAACACTATATTGAGCAGGTGTATAATCCTGCATTTCATCAATGATAACATGCTTTATTAATTGGTTTTCCTTCAAACCCTCAAAGGCGGAATGAAAGTACATAAAAGGATAAACATCGGCCCACTCCAAGGTTTTCTTATCAGGCATTACCAATTTCTCAGGAGAATTTATTGTCTTATAAAAGTCTTTATAAAGAGCCAAGGTGTTTTTAATCTTAAACATATCACCTAATCTCTTTAAAATAGCCTTTGTCTTTGGCAATTCATCACCCATAAGGTTTTCTGTTTGGAGTTTATCGTAAATATCTGCTGCTACTTCGGACAGTTTTTTCTTTATGGAATAGTTTTTATATGCATTATACCGTGATAGTATCCATTCCTTGTCAACCTTAAAATGACCAAACTCATAATCAGTGGGTTGGAAATATTCAGTAGTTGCATATTCAAGATATTTATCCATCATTTTTACAAAGTCAAGTGTGGATTTAAGCTTTACTCTCTCTGCCCAAGCAGGATCATTTGTTTCAAGAGGGTCTTTGTCGGGTTCGAAGTTAATTATCCCATCCAACTGTATTTCTGCAACATCAGAAAAACTCATTTCAAAGATTGGTTCTTCACCCAATTCAGGCAATACATTAGAAATGTAGTCTGCGAAAACCTTATTTGGAGAAAGTATAACTACATTTTTAGCGGACAAGGTGTCCTTAAACCTATAAAGTAAGTATGCTATTCGATGTAGTGCAATGGACGTTTTACCGGAACCGGCTACCCCCTGAATAATAAGAGTTTCTGCTTGTTCATTTCTGATAATTTGATTCTGCTCCCTTTGTATGGTAGCGATTATTGTCTTCATTTTTTCGTCAGATGTATGGCTTAGCTCTCTTTGCAGTACATCATCCTGAATGTTGAGTGAGCTTTCTAGAACATATTTCATTTCCCCCTGAGCAATTTTCAATTGCCTTTTACGGGTCAGATTCCCATTAACTCTTCCAATTGGAGCGTCATAGCCTGCTTGTCCCAGTTCGCAGTCATAAAACATGCTTGAGACAGGAGTTCGCCAGTCGAAAATCAGAATATTCGACTGATCTGCATCAGAAAAGGAAAATCTGCCGATGTAGAAAACAGAGGGAAGCTCACTTTCATCTTCACTAAAGTCAATCCTTGCAAAGTAAGGAGATTCTATCAATTTATTAATTCTATCCCTCATTTTTACCGCAAGAGTTCCTGCTCTTTCAATTTGCTTCATAGAAATCTCATTTTGGAATATTTCTTTCGGGTCTATTTCACTGCGAAAATCTGCAAGATATCGCTTAGAATTCATATACTGCTCATCAAATTGTTTGACTGAATTACTATAACTTTTTAGAGCGTCATTCAGTTTACCCTTAATCTCCTCAAGATGCTCGATTTCATCAGGAAAACTGTTAAATATGCTTGATTCATCCACATTATCTTCGATGCGGTTTATAGATTTTTCTTGTATTTGTTTACCGTTCATAAGTGAGACTGTTTAATCCCCCTTTCACATAATTAACCAGCTGTAATAAGTGCTATTTTTTAGTGCCTATAACGCGTTAAATATTACAAATATTTACATATATTAAAATATTATACTATCAATCAGAGCATTTGTAAACATGCTTGCTTTTAAAAATACGTTAAAAATACAATATATTTACAGTAATGGGTAAAAGTTGTATAATAATGATTATATGTAAAAATATGTATATCATATTTGGAAAGCTATTTGACTTAGTCTCAAGTTCAATCATTATCACAAGTAGGTTGCAGGCTAAATGCCAATTTAAAATTAAGCTATGTCGGCTAAGCAACGAAGCTAAAGTCCAAAATGTCTAAAATTTACATGGTTAAGTAGTAAAAAGTACAGGAGGAGGAAAAAATGTTTAAATGTGAAAGTTTTACAGATAAAATTATTCAAAAACTATACCGGAATAATTCTCTAGAAGGTGAGAATGAAATGGATTACTGGAATAGACTTTGGCAGAAAAGTATTGATTATTACAAGGAAAAGGGGATACCGGAAGAAATAGAAAGCCTTTGGTGGAAGTATTTATACGATGAAATGCTGGAGCATTATATAGAGCTTTTAGGTACAATAAATGACAAATCAATATGTGAATTAGGAAGTGGCTCAGGTTATTCCAGTTTGATGATGGCAACAAAAGGGGCTAAGGTGACACTGGTTGATTATGCACCTCTTTCTGCCGTATATTCAAAGCAGATATGCCAGTATATGAATTTAGATGCTAACAACATTAATTTTATAACAGATGATGCCTTTTCAAAAGACCTGAATATAGGGCAGTTTGACGTTGTATGGAACTGTGGTGTTATAGAGCATTATAATTGGGATGAGGCTGTAGAGCTTATAAGAATCATGGCAAAGCACGCAACTAAAGGGGGCAAAGTTATGGTAACTCTGCCTAATCTGATATCCCCGGAATTTATATATTTAACAATTACCGTTGGAAAAAGTAGCGAGAAATACTACTCATATCGGATGCTGAAGAAAATTATGCAGGAGGCAGGATTATCAAATGTACAAGTGCAAGCAATTAATTATTGGTTGCCATCCAATATATCCGGCGAATTTGCTAATAAGATGAGGAAGTATAAATTTTTTAAACATTTCAAAGGATTGTGCTGGCTGTTTACTGCAATCGGGGAAAAGCAGTAAAAAATTGTGGTATAATTTATCTGTAATTTTTTATTGGAGGTTATTTTATTAAAGGAGACAAACAATGAATAGTATAATTGAAAATATGTTAACAAGAAGAAGCATAAGAAACTATAAAAAGGATCAGATATCTTTGGAGGATTTAAACGCAATTCTATTGGCAGGTAGCTATGCTCCAAGTGGTATGGGGATGCAGAGCTGGAAATTTACTGCCATACAAAATGCGGATACAATGAAAAAGGTCAATGAGGCTATCCGCCAAACCCTTTTAACAATTCCGATTGTGGCGGAAACACACCCGTATATTGTGAGCCTGATTAAAAAAGCAGAAGACAAGAACGCCAACTTTCTCTATAATGCACCTACCTATATAATTGTATCAAATTTAAAGGACAATGGAAACGCAATGCCTGATTCAGCTTTAGCCATTGGTAATATGATGCTGGCAGCACACTCACTTGGAATTGGTTCTTGTTGGTTAAACCAGTTGCCGGGATTTACTAATATGCCTTTAATACGCGAACTGATGACAGAATTGGGAATTCCTGAAGATCATATCATATATGGGTCAGTTGTAATGGGTTATGTGGCAGAAGAACCCGCACCGGCTGCTCCACGTAATGATGTAATACACATAATCTGATAGCCCTAGTGTTAATTATATCTGATATATTGGGATACTTTTTGAGTTCTGACAAATTTTTCGACTAACACATTGAAGTTGTAGCCGGAGCAGGGAAGGAGGAATTAAAAGGTTTCTTCTTTCCATAAAAAAGCCTTCTATGATATTTTGATTTTATCATAGAAAGCTTTGTTTAGGATAATTTATTGCACAGCTTTATTAAAATTTACTTCTGGGAACGGTACTTTTCGGAACTCCTCCATATTAACTGCAATGCCGTTCCTAATAGCCTCATCCGCAGCCATAACAATCTCAAATGCATCATAAACCTCATCAATGGTCGGAACCGCCGGTACATCCTTTTCAATCATATCTATCAATTGACCCAACTGATCCCATGTTGGTTTCCTGACTGAATTCACGTTAATTATTTTATATTCATTATCATGGCAAGTATAGTATTCAATCAAGTCTCCTTCTTCCTGATGTGATTCACGGGCATTCCTGTAAACAATCCGTATTCTCCCCTTAGGACCGATAAACTCCTTAATGTTTTCCGAAGCAATTGTGTTTCCCCATCCGGCTTCATAGTATGCTACAGAGCCATCCTCAAAAGTTACGCATATCATTCCATAATTATAGCAATCTTCGGGAATATCAGCTTCCGTCCGGGCACTTATGCCTGAAACACTTAAGACTTTTGAGCCTGTATACCAATGCATTATATCGATGTAATGCACTCCACAATCAATTATAGGTGATGTTTGCAGAATCAATTTCCGGTATCTTTCCCAATCCATTGTATGATGATTCTGAACCATTCTCATGACTACAGGTTTCCCAATGCAACCATCATGAATAAGTTCTGCCACCTTCTTATAGGTTTTATTATGCCTTAGAATATGCCCCACCAACACTTTTGATTTTGCACCCTTTACAAGGCTTACAAATTCTCTTGCACTTGCAAGACTATTTGTAATTGGCTTTTCGCAAAGTACATTTTTATTGTATTTCAGGCAATTTCTCAGTATCTCCAGATGGCTAGAAGGATATGTCGCTATAATAAAAATATCGTTGCTTTTATCTTCTAGATATCTTTTATAATCTGTGTCCCAGGACAATGCACCATACCGTTTTTTAAAACTTTGCGCTCTATTAGGGTCAAGATCCACTACTCCACTGATTTCAATTTCATCCATGTAATATATTTCATTTAAGTGGGTTGCTCCCATTTGACCGCAACCTACTAAAACAACCCGGTATTTTTTTAACATTGCCTGAACGACATCTCCTTCTCTCCTGTTTTACGCATGCTCAACTGTAATCCATGTATCATCATTTTTTAGTGCTTTATGTCCTGCTTCGATAAGTGCCATAATTTCCAGAGTTTCCTCCCTGGGAACAGGAACTATTCCAGTTTCAAAGAATTCCATCATACCATTAATCAGCCTGGGGAAAATGTCTGAACACTCATTAACAAATATGCCTTCTCCGTTTTTAAGCTGTAAGGATGCTTGAAATGGAACATTATCCATCTGGAGCATTGATGCTCGTCTGCCTTCTGATCGTTCCATAATCAATGACCTTGTGTTATCGGTTGAAAGGCATTTTATCTTTTTTGTGCCTGGTCCCATAAGAGAAACAATAATTTCCAACTGATGAACCGAATAAGTTTCAAAAGTTCCTGGTCCCAGCGTGGATACAAATTCCAATGAGTTTCTGTTTACCTTTTCATCGGGATAGGTAGAAAACTCCTGAGCGAAGCGGAGGGCAGAACTTGAAAAGAAAGGGGTAGAATACTTTTCTGCAAGTTCAAACATCCTTACTCCCGATGCCAAGTCGGGTGAGAAGGTTTTGTCGATATATACAGGCTTTCCTGACATTAGGGGAATCCGTGCAAGCTTTTCATGCTGCTCTGGATTATCGGGAGATAAAACAATTATGTAGTCAGATTTTTCTACCAGTTCATCTATTGAGCCAAGGGCTTCAGCACCATATTTGCTACACCAGGAGGAGGTATCTATTCCTCCTGGCTTGTCCATCTCTGCCCATGCATATTTCAAATCACAATCCCTGCCCATGGCTTTGCAGTTTTCTCTTATCCATTCAGGGTAATTATTTGCATGCCATTCATCAAGAAAGAAATCTATAAAACCGATTTTTTTCACAATATAACCTCCTTCTTGAGAGCTGCTGACTTATATAACGCATCCATAACTTCTGAGGTTATCATTGCATTGTCAATATTTGCTCTGTTTTTAGTATTCTCAATAGAACATTTGAGAAAACTGTCAATTTCATCGTAGAACATATCGGCTTCTGTATAGGTAGGAGCTGTTTCATATAATACACCATCTTTAGCGGAGTAAATCTTGAAATCGCCTCCATATTGCAGTTTAATACCTGCCTTATCTCCAAGGAACTCTATAAACATGGCAGTCTCGCCGATATTCTGAGCCCATGCTCCATTCAGACTTATTGTAGGGCCATCTGTACGCAGAAACCCGGTAATGAAATCTTCAACATCATAAACTCCATTATAATCAGGCGGGCCAGCCCACATATCAATATAGGAATAATTCTTCATATCCCTTCCTAATTCTCCGTAAATTTGTGCAGATGCTGACAATACTTTCGGCATGCCCATACAATAAAAAATCAGGTCAAGGAAATGGACACCCCAATCTATTAGTACACCACCACCGGATATTGCTTTTGTAGTAAATTGACCACCAATACCAGGTATGGAACGGTGAGATCTGAATGAACAGTAAATGTGGTATAATTCTCCTAGATCACCATTATCAATAATTTTTTTGATTTGATTTACTGCTGTATTAAAACGATTGACAACGCCTATGTTCAGGATTTTTCCATTCCTGTCAGCAGCCTCCTTCATTTGCTTTACCAGTTCAAAGTTTATTGATGCCGGTTTCTCGCAGAGGACATTCTTTCCGGCATTAAGACAATCGATAGATATCTGTGCATGTGTATTGTTGGGTGTACAAACTGACACTGCAGTTATTTCTTCATCGCCAAGTATTTCCTTGTAGTCTGCGGTAGTATATGGGACATTGTATTGCTTTGCAAGCTCTATAGCCCGTTCAGGCTTTATATCCACAAGATATTTTATTTCCGCCATAGGATTCTTTGAATAACTGGGCATATGTGCGTTGCGTGCTATTGTACCGCAACCTATAACTGCAATCTTTGTTTTTTTCATAATAGATGCCTCCTTATGCTTTATTAGTTTTTATTTTTAGGAACTCTACCGCTTTCCTGATGTCTTCTTCAGGTTGGTCTCCTACTTCCCTCTCAATAGTTAAAAAGCCATTATAACCTATGTCATTTAATGCCTTGAGGTAGTCATCAAAAGGGACATGACCCTCGCCCAAAGGTGTTTCACGAAAATAATCCTCCAGATGTAAGTCTTCAATTCCTCCATCTGCAAAGAAATTGTATATTACGGAAGGATCGGTTCTTTTTAACATAATCCCATCCTTCGCGTGAGTGTGAACGATGTAATCCTTCAGTTCATATACAGCCTTAACCGGGTCGTCGCCTGTTACCATTACAAGATTGGCCGGGTCAAGGTTAACCCTGACTGAATTTGAATTAAGACTATCCAGAAAGTGTCTTAGTGTACTCGCAGTTTCAGGCCCTGTTTCAATTGCCAACCTGACACCTATCTTATCCCCATATTCCCCCAGCTCTTCGCAGGCTTCCTGTAGGATTTTCCATTCCGGATTACACTTATCTTCCGGTACTACGCCAATATGTGTTGTAACAACATTACATTCAAGGTCTCTGGCAAGATCCATAATCCTTTTGGTCTTTTCTATTTTCCATTTATTATCCTGAATATTTCTAAAACCATGTCCTCCAAAATCACCACATAATGCAGAAACAACAAGACCGTTGGAAACCGTTAAGTCAAGGATCTCTTTCCTCTGCTCAGATGTAAGATTTTCAGGGGCCATCTCACCTTGAACGGCATAAATCTGAATCCCCTCAGCGCCAAATTCCTTTGCTTTTTTGATCCCATCACGCGTACTTAACCGAAATGAATCAACCATTACCCCTATATGAAAGTTATTCATAAAATTCACCACCTACATTTAATTTACCATTAGCATAACAAAAGATTAACAGGGTGTATTTATCCGTACTTTGCTTTTCGTTGTTCATTATTTGTTTTTTTCAACATTACTTTCGAAATTAATGAAAGTAGATAATGGAGGCGAAAAGTTGACATAAAGAATACTGTATGATAATCTCATGAAAAAAGAGGATGTTTTGTTGTAAAGGCACTGGATGTTGCCGTGAATATAGCCTAGCTCTCCACAGTTATTAACATAACTATTATACCGGGATGTAAAAGTAAAATGAGGGAGGAATTTAAGGTGATGAAAAGTGAAAAAAGAAATAAGTTTCATTTTGATAATATGTATTTAGATAGTCCTAAGCCATATGAATCAATCATTTTATATCAGATCGGCGATTTGAGTTGTGAAGGCGGATATGTAATCAAAGAACATACACAGCTATGCTATGAAATTAGTTATATTGTTTCTGGTTGCGGGTATTATTACATCAATGGACGTTCTTATCAAGTAAAAAAGGGAGATGTTTTTCTGTGCTTACCCGGGCAGCATCATTATGGTATAGCGGATACAATTGACCCTTTTCGCTATTTTTACGTTGGGTTTAATTTTGATTCATCTTGTAGTGAGCAAGACCCTTTTTTACACATAAGAAAAATGTTCGACCAGACAAAAAAAACTGTTGTATCAGATAAATTTAGTATTGAAACTCCATTTATGAATATCTTAAAAGAGTTGATTAATTTAAAGGATTATGGATCCTATATTATTAAAACATGTCTTCACCAGATTATCATACTAGCTTACCGAGATTTCTTTGACAGTTGGGAAAAAGCATATGATCCACATGAAATTATGGATAAAAAGAAACGAATTATATATGAAATCATTAGTTATATTGATGTGAATTTATGTAGAATTAAAGAGCTTACCCAGATAGCTGATGATTTAAGCTATAGCTATTCACATCTTTCACATGTTTTTTCGGAAGAAGTAGGACTTACCATCAAAGAATATTACAACCGTAAACGTTTTGATAAGGCTATAGAATGGTTAAAGGATGTAAATTATAGTGTAACGGAAATCGCTGAAAAACTTCAATACCAATCCATTCATACTTTCAGCAAGGCTTTTCGCAATAACTTCGGCATTTCACCAACTATGTATCGATCCTTATATATCAGAAAAAACTGACAAATTATTTTAAAAGTTAGCTAAAGGCATAAAGGGTAGAGAATAAGCAATTAAGTTTAATAGGATGCACGTGAAAGTCGTTACTTACAACCGTACCGTTCTTTTGATGAGTTATCATTATTTAGAAGAGGCTGTTTCAAAACTAATTGGTTAATTAGTGGAGAGACAGCCCTCTTTTTCTTCTCAAAATCAAGCTAGTTTAAAATTACTGTAGGAAGAAAATAGATAAAAGACCGCACCTTTTGATAAAATATTTTTGACTAGAAAACATTTTTAAGTTTTGTTAAGGATAGTACGCATTTCGTCGTTAAAGAGTAAATATATTATCTATTTATTTAAACTGTGGTAAATAGGGCCTGCTAATTTCCATTAATTCCCTGTAAATGCCCATTGCCGCCTTAGCACTAGGAATGTTAGGGTCTGCGAGAAGAGCTTGTAAAACCAGTTCTGTATTACCAGTAACACCTGCATCAACAACAAGATGCTGTACACCTATTTGTGAAAGACAAAGGGAAACTATACCCCTAGGAAGTTCACCCATACCTATTCCTGTAAGGCCATTTCCACTAACAAAAGCAGGTACTTCAACAATGGCATCAGTAGGAAGGTTTGGTATATATCCGTTATTTGGAAGATTTGCGGATATAATATATTCGTTTGAATTGCAATAAATACCTTTTATAATTTTAAATGCCTCTTCACCCGAAGGAGCAAGAATTTCAGGAGTAAGCTCCTGTGTACCGTCACCAAGGCCATCGATGAGTTTTACAGAGTCATCTCTCCACTTTTCATCTTCTTGAAAGTTGTAACCTTCAGTGCTCATCATTTCATGGGCATATGGAATGTATTCGCCTAGATGGCTATCCCCGGAAGTTGGGAAAAGTCCAAATTTATGAAACATGAACCTTGAAAGTTTTTCAAATTCAGGATCAAAGGTTTTCTCTTTTTCACGAAGCAATGGATACAAGTCTTCTCCGTTTCTTTTATCTCTAATATCTACCATCCAAGTGAAATGATTCAAACCCATGGCTTTTACATCAACTTCTTCAGGCACTTTACCCATGATTTTACTAATTATTCTTATACCTTCACCTATTTGGTGGCATAAACCAACAGCTTTAACAGATGTGTATTTTTTTATAGCGAGACAAATTCTGCTTTCTGGGTTAGTAAAGTTAATTAAAAGAGCATTGGGGCATAGTGCTTCAATATCTTTACAAATATCCAGTATGATTGGTATGTTCCTCATAGTATGGAATACACAGCCGGGACCTCCGTTTTCCCCCAATACATGATTGATGCCGTATTTTTTAGGTATTGCAAAATCTTGTTTCCACAGTGCGATTCTGTTAATTGCAATAGAAGTAATAACATAATCTGCTCCAGAAAGAGCTTTACAACGGTTGGTGGTACCGGAAATTTTATATCCTGCACCAAGTTCATTATTGATTCGCTTAGCTGCTTTCACCATTCTGTCAAGAGCTATTTGATCAAGATCTACAAAAACCAATTCACTGCCCCATAATTCTTTTGTAAAAAATGAGTCCTTTATACAGGACATTCCGAAACTGGTGCTTCCTGCACCTATTAATATTATTTTAGGTTTTCTTGTCATAAAAATCCTCCATTCCCTCAGGAACATTCATTTTTTCCCATAAAATAATTATAAAAAATGCTCTAGGCATATTCCTCAACTTTATCTATACGAATGCAAACTTTATTTGGATGTGTTACAATTTCAGCAGTACTAATTAGGGGGCTTACATGATCTCAAATAACTGCATTGAGTTGGACGGTATTTTTTTGCTGCACTTCATGAACCACCATTTATCAACTAAAAATGCTGATAATAAGTTTTATTGTCATAATGAGCTTGAGATTTCTTTGATAAAATCGGGAGCAGGTGTATACAGGGTGGAGGGAAAAGAATATGATATTCGTGAGGGGGATATTTTTATATTTAATAATATCGAGTCTCATGCCATAAGTAGTATCGACTCCACCAGCAAATTGGTTAATATGGTAATTATGTTTGACCCGCGCTTTATCTGGTCTATGGAAAGTGACTTATTTGATTCACGTTTTCTTAGAATTTTTTTTCAGCGAAATGAGTTTTTTGAAAACAAGCTTGACCGTAATAATACTGCTACTGCTGAGGTACATAAGCTGTTGCTGGAGATTGAGGAAGAATTTATCAACAAACAGCCGGAATATCAGTTGATGATTAAAGTAAAGCTTTTAAATATCTTGGTATTGCTGATAAGGTATTCAGGATATACAAGAGAGGATGATAAAAACAGTTTTTCCAAACGAATACAGGACCTAGTTATAATAAATAGGGTTATTGACTATATTAACAATAATATTGCCATGGACATGCAACTGATAGATATTGCAAAAGTATCCCATATGAATCCGTCCTATTTTTCCAGTTTTTTTAAAAAGTATATGGGAATCAACCTTTGGGAGTACATAGCGAAGCAAAGAGTACGTAGGGCTATAGAATATTTGAATAGCAGCAATAAAACAATGCTGGAAATTGCAGGCCTTTGCGGCTTTAATAGTACCGCAAGTTTTAACAAAACGTTTAAACGCCATACAGGAAAAGTTCCTTCAGATTTCAGATAGATACAGCTCGAATTAAATAAACGTAAAGGGAAAATCATTTCCCTTTATGGTTATGTGTTCAACAAATTATATTGATTGTATCCTTAGGACCGAGTCTTCAATCCCTACACTTGCACAAACTTCAAATGCTTTCAAGTTTGTATTCAATAAAAATATTTAGCTTTATAATTTTTACAGTTAATGAAATGGATTTAATTGTAACTAAAGTTTACAGAGTAAAACTAAACATTTTAGACTATACACTCTAGAACTTAGTTGTATAATAAAATTAGAGATTTCACTAAACTTTATGGTATACCTATATATTATAACTATAGGGCATAACTATAAATCCGAATTATGTAAACTAATATTTAAAAATATGCTATATAATCCTACTAATAAAATATTAATTGAATAAGGTGGTTATTATGAAGAGAGTTTTTGCTGTAGTCTTATTAATTCTAGGAATAGTTTTTATAGGTGCTTGTGGTGGTAATGATGAAAAAGTAGTATTTTCTATAAATGGAGAGAAAATTAGTCAAGATGAAATAGAATTTTATGTTGACAAAAATAAGTCAAATGCAGTTTTAAAATTTTCTAATTACAAAGGTGATATTGATGATGCCTTTTGGAACAAAGATTTTGATGGAGTTACCCCAACCCAATATTTAAACTATATTGCGTTTAAAGAGTGTGTTGAAAACAATATTATTTTACAAGAGGGTTATTCAAAAAAAATTAATGACTATAAAGATTTTCAAGGTCTAATTAAGAGCATGGAAAAAACAAATAAAGAGAATGAGAAGAAGGTTGAAAACGGAGAGGTTTTTTATGGAAATACAAATTATGATTTAAAAACCTATGTGGCTTATGCGGTAGGAAATACTGTAGCAAAAATACAAAGAGCTTTATTGGACAAGGAAGTTAAGGTTACCGAAGAGGAAGTACAAAAATACTATTCCGAAAACAAGGAAAAATTTGAAAAGATAGATAATATAAAATTTGAGATATATTCTTTCGAATTCAAAGATAAAATAAACCTACCAAGTAATGAAGAAATACAACAAGCAACAGATATACTAAATAGTATTGATTTTACAAATAGTAACAATAAATTGCCTGATGAAATAAAAAAGGAAATTATTGATGTAAATAATGATAGTTATAGAAGGCTAATAAGGTCCCATGCGACTATTATGGATATCTGTTTAGAGATGGCTGAAGGAGATGTATCAGAGGTTATTAATGATGGGTCACGGAATATAATTGTAAGGTGCGCTGAGAGAAAAGACGGGGGATTTATGAGTTCAGATGCTGATGAAGTTGAGGAAGCCTTGATATATGATATAGAACAAACAAAGGTAAAAGAAACAATAGATAGTTTATATAAAGAGTCTAAAGTAAAAATAGTTGATTCTCAATTTGAGATGGCCTATCAAAAATGGAAGGAAGAAAATTAACATTTCACAAGTTATAGATAACATAATATTTTAATTTTTAAAGTCTATTAATTTAATGTATTTGGTTTTGAACAAGGTACTTATGTTGCTTTGAAATTATGTAAACATATGAACCTTTATATTAGTGCACACTTTTACACAATACAAATACCAATTAATTACCTAGTACATTAAGCTCTGGACTTTAAGAAATATATAAATATTAATATTACAAGGGAGGATAACTATGAGAAAATGGCTGGCTTTTTTATGTGTTTTTGCGATATTGTTTAGTTCTATAAGTCCAACATACGCAGAAACTCCTCAGGAAGTACTGACAGATTTGGTAAGTGACGATAGTGGTTTCACATTAGACCAAAATGATGTCGGTATACCTGTAGAAGCTGAAGGTATTACTCAGACCGAAACGCTTACCACACCCGATTCCGAAATAACAACAACCGATTCGGCATTAACCGTGGCAGCATCAATATCATCTGTAACTCAGCCAACTGTTACTGATGTACAGCTTGCTATGCCGATTGTACCGGAAGGCTTCAGTATTGCACTAAAATCTACCAGTGACGTGAGCGTTATTGACTTAACAGGTAAAATAAATTTACCAAGTCAAAGTACAATTATAAAAGTTGTATTTGAAGTAACCTGTATTGAGTCACAAGAGAAGGCGGATACTGCTGAGATATCTGTTGAAATTCCGGCTAAACTGGAAGTAGGCAGAGATTATTACATAGACGCTGAAACAGGAGATGATGCAAATAATGCGGCAACTCCTCAAAGTGCATGGAGAAGTTTGACAAATGTTAACAACACTGTATTTGGGCCTGGTGACAGGATTCTGCTTAAGGCAGGGACAGTATATAACAGCCAGTATTTCTATCCTGAAGGCGGTTCAGGTGTAGAAGGAAAACCTATTATTGTTGACATGTACTCAATAGATGGACAAAACAATATTGTTGTTGGAACCACTGCCGGCAGAAAGCCTGCAATCCATTGTAATGATACCAGCCCCACCGTTCCGGAATTTCCTGATAACAGACCAGCCTTTCTGCTACTAAATCAAGAATATTGGGAAGTAAACAATCTGGAAATCACAAACAAGTTCGGAACTAATGACTTTGTAGTTGGAGAGACAAGTAATAAATACAGAAAAGACGGTCTTATGGGAATTGCATCCTATGGTACTAATTGCGGAACCCTGAACCATATATACTTTAGAAATATTGAAGTGCATAATGTAAATGGTAAAACCAATAATAAGTCCGCAATGGGTATATATTTTGGTATTTACGGTGATACCGTTCTGTCAAAATATAATGATGTTAAGGTTGAGGGGTGCTATGTACATGACCTGGCCCGTAGCGGTATCCGTGTGACCGGAACTAATGGAGGCTTTTGGGAGGGACATGACGGCTATTACCCTCAGGAGGTTATAGATAAATATGCCAATACAAATGTAGTAGTACGAAACAATTATGTACAGCGTGTTGGCGGAGATGCTATAGTAATAGGACAAAGTAAGTCAGCACTTGTTGAAAATAATGTTTCTGAAAAGGCAAGCTATGATTCAAAATTAGATCCATATATGTATAATGCTGCTATCTGGCCTTGGAGAACTGTTGACACCATTTTCCAATACAATGAAGCTTTTCTGACAGAGAAGAATGCTGATGGAGAGGCTTATGATTGTGACTGGTCTTTAAGGACTACCTATCAGTACAATTATTCCCATGATAACGGTAACGGGTTTATGTTAGTATGTCTGGAAGAGGTAAGAGATCCTGTTGTAAGATACAATATAAGCCAAAGTGACAGATCCAGATTGATGTTTATAAATAATGAAAGTCCGGCCCATTTCTATAATAATGTATTCTATTTTGGCAAAACAGCTAATAATAACTTCATTATTGATTCTGCCTTGGGAAGTGATGGTGCAGCAAAAGGTAACGCCATATTTGAAAACAATGTCTTTTATAATGATGGGGGAGTTTTAAATCCAAACTGGGGAACAGTGGCAAAATCAGTAGTATTTGATAATAATGCTTTTTATGGATTTGGCAATGCACCGACAGATCCAAATGGAATATATACAAATCCGTTATTTGTTGACCCTGGAAAAGGAGAAACAGCTAATATAGAGGTAGACGCTAATAGACAAATCAAGATTAACCAAAAAAATGATACTCTGACAGGTTACAAGGTAAGGCCAGGATCTCCGCTTATAAATGCAGGAAAAACAATTGCAGACAACGGAGGAAGAGATTATTTTGGTAACATGCTACTTGATGGAAAGACAGATATAGGGGCTTTTGAGTTATATACAGAAGCTGGGTTAAATTTATCCAAAGACACAGTTACTTTAAACGTCGTTGGGGATAAATCCAATGTAAAAATAAATGCAATAGATGAATTGGCTGCTTCAGCAGTTGCAACATCATTAAATCCCGAGATTGCAAGCGTTAAGAATGTAAATGGAGTTCTTTCAATAGAAGCAGTTTCAAAAGGTAATACAAAAATTACTGTTTCAGATCCTAATGATACTTCTGTAAAAGCTGAGCTTACCGTTGTTGTTAAGGGAAAAGTTCCAAAATATATTATCAATGACAATGATGATAGTGTCAGATACTCTGGTAACTTTGCATATAATGATAAATATGTAAATGGTGCTGATACAACGGGAACATCAGAGTATAATGGGGACATTCATTTTAGTAATGTAAATGGAAACTATGTAGATGTTACTTTTACCGGAACAGGAATAGATGTAATCACTAAGGTAGACAGAAACTCCTCAGAATCAATAACGGTTTCAGTTGATGGTCAGAAACAAAAGACAATAAACCTTAAAGTTCCTGTAGCAGAATATCCTATCAGTGCAAATCAGATGTGTGTATATTCTATAAGTGGTCTGGAAAATGGAGTGCATACACTAAGGATGGAACAGGATGTTGTAAACTTTATGAATGTTATGAATATAGATGCATTTAGGGTTTATGATGATATTGATACATCAGTAGAAGCAGTTGCAGAACAAATAAAGGAAATTAAACATCCTTCTGTAAATGATAAGCAGATCACTTTACCCTCAGTACCTTCAGGGTATAGTATTGCAATAAAATCATCAAGCGATGAAAGTGTAATAGACCTGTTGGGAAATATAAATATGTCAAGTGAAGCATCTGTTGTAAATTTGGTATTTGAGGTCACTAAGGTTGAGACAGGTGAGAAGGCTGATACTGCTGCTGTAGCGGTGAATGTGCCTGCAAAGTCAGTATTGGGAAGAGACTATTATATTGACGCTGAAACAGGTGATGATACAAATGATGCAACAACGCCTCAGAGTGCATGGAAGAGTTTAACCAATGTAAATAGTACTACTTTTGGGCCTGGTGACAGAATTTTAATCAAAGCCGGGACAATATACAACAGCCAGTACTTATATCCAAAGGGATCTGGAAGCGAAGGAAATCCTATTATCGTTGATATCTATGCTGTTGACGGAAATAACAAAGTTTCTGTTGGAGCAGGTGTGGGTAGAAAACCGACGATACATGGTAATGTAACTAACCCGGATGGGAAAAAAGCTACAGTATACTTATATGACCAGGAATATTGGGAAATAAGCAATCTTGAGGTTACAAATAAATTTGGAACCAATGATTTTGTCGTAGGTGAGACAAGTAATAAGTACAGAGCCGATGACATCGCCGGAGTAGAAGTAAAAGGCTATGCTGGTGGAGTGCTGGATCATGTATACTTGAGGAACTTAGAGGTTCATGAAGTCAATGGGAAAACTAACAATAAAAATAGTTTTGGAATAGTAATGTGGATATCCGGTGGAACTTCCAGATATA
>JAEZUC010000110.1 GCA_023443515.1 Bacillota bacterium | reverse complement strand
GTCAAATCTGTTACCTTGACACCGCCACTAATCACTGCATCATTTGTAGAATTCGATGCAACTACCATTTCATTACTAGCAACCAGTACATCCTGTACCTTTGATACACCATCTTCAACAAGTAATTTAATTTTTTCTGTTCCTTTTACCTCTTCTTCTGCCCTATCTGATACTGTATTAGTGGACATTGATATATCCTGTAGCATACATAACAATGTATGGATTTCTGATTTTCCATGAAGCCAGAGCCAAAATTCCTGTTATTGTAAGTCCTAATGTTGCAAATGCTAAAATTGATGAAAAACTAATAAATGCAGAATTGACGACACACCTTAGAAGTACGCTTATACCAAATATGATTGTTAATATCTGGTTCTTGACAGTGATGGTTTTCTTATAATCAATATTGCAGCTATTCATTCTTATGCCTCCTGCGTAATTATATTAATTTGTTTTTGGTGGATTTAGAATGTAACCTTAATTTTACAACATGTCTTATATTGCCTATATTTTACATTAATTAATGACATAATCACATTAACCAGCATAAGTAACCCTAGATAGGAGCGTATTGGAGACCGTATGGTTTTAAATCCTACTGTCTGCAATTGAGTAGGAGGTAGGTGGTTAACTCACCTACCTCCTACTCACACCACCATTATTCCTTTTTCTATCCCATTTTGACTTAATAAAACTCACAGACAGGGCTGCACACATTCTGGCACTCAAAATACTTTACCACATCCAAGTAAGATTTGGTGTTGACCTTGTCAAAATCTTTTGGATCAGGTGTAAAGCTGAAAATTTTGAGGGGACTTGCATCCAGCTGAATACAGTTATCATTAAAAGGCTGTGTTCCTGACATATGAGCCTCTCCGGTACCTCCAAGCAGGCTCAAATATTGTTTTATAAAATTCAAAATGTTAAATATCGGTGTTTGTTCATCCTTGTTTAGCCTGAGACCAAAAGTATTTTGCTGGGATGAGCTGTTTGAAAACTGTTTGAAGGCATTTATGGGAATATTGTTAGTTAGTCCTCCATCTACCCAGATCCCTACCAGTGCCCTGTGGTTTTTCCAGTCTGAACTTCCAAAGATATATTTCAAGTCTTCGGATTCAATTATTATAGGTTTATATGCAAATGGAATACTCATTGAAATACGGACAATATCCGCCACGGATATTTTATTTGTCATATCATCAAAGCTGGAAAAGATGTAACTTTTCATATCCAGCATATTAGTACCTGTAAATGCAAGCTTGGTTTTAGTCAACTTACCCAAATCACCAATAGAAGTATTCATATAGAGTTTCTTAAATTCATAAGATGATTTACTCTGATCATAAGTACGGGATAAGTCAGATATACTGGCATTTTTAAACATATCAGGGTTCTCAATTCTCACCCTTGCCATAGTTATCCACTTATTGAAAAAGTTTCTGATTTCATTTCCTGTAAATACTCCAAAGTCTGTATAAAGACAGTAAATTAAATCTGCCTTCTTTTTTTTGAGTCTAAGGAGTACTTCGTCAGGCAGGTTGTTTTTACCCAAATTTGTAATCACATCGTCTATAATTGAGTTTAAAAATATCCCAACTCCTTGAAATTCCCCCAACTCGAAGGGCCTTATTGTACTGGATACATTTACTCCAAGACTGTTTAATATCATGGTGTGTATGTAACCAAGACCTGTTAAACGTTGTTTTTGCTTTTCAAGAAACCTTTCGTTGCTCATTTTATTATTATTTATTAAAAACGGCTGATTATTTGTATTCGGTCCATCAAAGAATTTATTAAAGTTTTCCAGCTTTAAAATGTCTGTTATCTCTCTGGAATTATATCCGCATGCCAGAAAAAGTGATGTTATAGAGCCGGCGGAAGCACCGGCTACTCCTTTTATATTTTTGAGGCGGAAGTTCTCATACTGAATTACTTTCATATCCTCTAAAGCCTTGATTGCTCCGATAAAAGCATTGCCACAGCCTCCTCCGCCTTCAAAAGCCAGATATTCTATATCTTCCTTCATTATCTTCAACTTAAGTAATCCTCCTATTATAGCTGTTGTTTATTATCTAAACAATAAATTACTTTCGTAAACAAAATTCACTGAATTCCTAAGCTTCCAGTTCATCACTCTTCTGAAGAATAACTAAAGAAGTTGGGATTGTAACTTCCCACTGTTCACCGGTAAATACACCTTCTGCCGTATCATTTGTCTGTGATTTTATTTCATCAATTATTGATACATAAAGTTCATTTTCAATAAGAGGTACAGTACCTCCGTTCCAAAGCTCACCGGTGTTTGTATAGAAAGCCAGTGCTTCTTCATAATTGGGGCGAACAGGGACAATCACCTTTGCTGCACCTGCATGCAGGAACTTGGTGAATTGTGGGTCGGAGCCTTCAGTGTCTTTAATTGCATCATCCCATCCTTCATTCCTTCCCCAGAAATAAGGGTAGAACACATAGGACATTTGTTCCCACTCAAAAGCCTGCTCGAAGAATTGCACATTTTCACCAATTTTTTGAACACAGTTAAGCTTTATATCAATTTCTGAATCGGTTTCGTTGAATGCACTAAAATTAAATTTTTCTCCTCTCAGAAAGTGAATACACCACTTTTTCAATTCTTTCTTTTCAATTTCTCTATTTGTGGTCGGATTACTATAAACGGGTGGGGTATAATCTAATTCAGAGAGCTGTTTGCGATATTCTGCCATCTGAGCTTCATAAGCCTCCACTATGGCTGTGTATGTTTTAATCTGCCAGCTTTCATATAGTTCGGGAGTTCTCTCACACTCCACTACGATATTTATTGCAATTCCGGCATAATCTCTCATCATTATGGCTACAGGTATATCACCTATATAACCGTCAAGGTCTATTATATCTCCTAGCCCGGGTTTAGCTCTCCATTGTTTTCCTATCACTAACTGTAACTCACTTTTATTACCCACACCGCCTCCTCCTGCATATCCCCTCACAGCTTTGTATCCATCCGGCACTTTAAGTTTTTTGGTTACATTTGTAACTATAGCAGGATGCTCTGAAGGTATATCATAGGATTCTCCAATTGACACAATCTTAACAGGTGGCGGTGTAACTCCCTTTACATTATATTTATGTATAAAGTTACTGAAATTGTCCTCGGTTATATCTCTATGTGTTATATTCAGTGCTTCGGGCATTTTTACACCGTTTTTCATTTCAGTCTTTGATTTCTTATTTATAAAGTTGTAAAAAGCAGCCGGCTCGGGAATGATAAATTCATAAAGCATTCTCTTGCCAAAATTGAATATCTTTGCTTGGTAAACCTTGTCCACCCATCTATATATCCCGACCACATTATCAGCACCTGTTTTGTTGTCGAAAGAATGGCTGTTTTTTTCTTCTATCTCGCTTATCAATGTACTTGTACGGGACTCTTTAACTCTTTCCGTTATTTTGGAGACTGCACGTGAGACTATTTCTCTGGAGTAGTCCGAAGCTATTCTGTTTGTTTCTGATTGTGACCCGGAGTGTGATATATTTGTATTTGCAGTAAGTTTGACAAATTGTCCGTAAGAAGCGGATACGCTTAAGCCCGCACTAAAATCGGTATTGGAGGAAATTATGCTTTGGGCTTCTCTTTGGAGACTAAACCTTTCGCTGTTTTGTAAATCCTTTTCATCCTCTTTTGTTGTTTCTTTTTCTAAAAATGATATATCTTCTGTCCTATCAAGCCTACGGTGAATCCTCTCTCTAAGCTCCCCCTTCAGCACATTTTCAATATAGGCGATATCACCCATTTTAGCTCCTTTATATGTCTGCTTGACGACTTTAAGGTCGCCTACACCTAGTACTTTAAAATGTTCACTTTTGGAAGGATTTGAAGAGGTTTTATTATTGAAAAAATCCTTTGGAATAACAACTGACGCATTTAGAATTGTATTTATATCCTTAGTATTCTTTGTTTTTATATCATTATTTGTTAAATAATCTAGAAGGTTAATTACTCTTAGGGAGGTTATTACATTTTCATGAGCTTGAGGATCGTCATATGTCCAATAGGCAAACAAAAGCAACTGTTTCCAAAGTATACTGTAAGTACTTTCATTCGTTTCTTTAATTTCCTGCTTAACAGTTTTATATAGCTCCAATGAGCTTTTCGCATACCCTTTTGCCATAAGAATAGCATCTATATCATGTATGAGTTTTTCAATGTACTCATTTTTCTCTATTTTAGATGCCAGATTATATATATAATGCATAATATCATAAAAAGATGGTGAGATTTTTTTTGTGTATGAGCGAATACTTCTGGCTGCGAGATATCTGTTTCGATAATTGGCTATAGAATGTGTCGGATTGTCATCAATGTTTAGAGTACAATTTATGTATTTCAAACCGTCCTTATAATTTACTACTTTTTGTGCAGGCCTGATGCCTACAAATCGGAAAATTTCATTTTCCAAATACATCGCCCCCCTAAATAAAATAAATTTAAGGTAATAAAAGATTATAACTTACATAATAATACAATTATTTCTATAATTTGTAAATCAGTCTGCTGACCTATTTGTAAAATCTTTACATACGTACACTATATTCAACAATTGTTTTTACATTATATAAACTATTCTGGTGTAATATTAATATTTATATATTAGCGCGCCCTTCTTTCCATTATTATCAAAAACAAAAATCTCAAACTCTGTAGAGTCTGAATAACAAGGAGTCATATTTCTATAGTTTTGCTGTGTAATTACTTTCCCGTCTATTCCAAAAAGTTTTGTGAATCCATTGATTTCAGCACAAATTATATTTTTTACAACTTGAATCCTTATGAAGTTTGGGTTTAGGATAACTTTACCATTTTTATCAAGTATTCCGAACTTTCCTTTTTCTTTTACTATATACAATTGATTGTCGTAACTATGTTCAATAAAATCGTATTTGAGATTCGTTAGGTACTTTCCAGTTTTATCTATAATCCCGTACTTACCGCCTTTTATTACAACTGCCGTACCAAACACAAAATTCTCATTTCCGTTTTTAGTGTTGATTTTTTCAAATTGTGCCGGGATAACCAGCTTATTCTTGATATTGATATAACCTACTTTTCCTTTTATAACAACCGGTGCCAACCCATTGTAAAATGACCCTGCCCCATCATACTGAGGCTTTATTATTTCTTTACCGTTTTTATATATGAAACCATATTTGTTACCTTTTTTTACTTTAATGTAACCTTCGGCAGATATTGTTCCGGCAGCATCGAATTGTGGCTTAGCTAATACAGTCATATTTCTATTTATCAGACCCAATTTTTTGCCTTGTGAAAAGAAGGTAATATCATTTTTCCCAAAGTCATAAACATTGTCATAAATCGGATTAAGTACTACCCCCTCCTTAGTTGCAAGACCCACTTTCTTATTTTTTACAAATGGAGCAAATCCGTCTCTATAATCATATGCTTCATCAAACTGAGGCTTAACAACCTCCTTGCCGGTTTCATCAATATACCCCCATTTGTTATTAAAATCCTTTACCTGAGCAATCCCACCTCTAAAACCCACGAGTGTGCCTATTCCCTCTGCTTTATAGCCAATTTGAGCATATTTAGGGGCAAGTATCTCTTTACCTGTCTTATCAATAAGTCCCCATTTTCCTTTTACACACACAGGTGCAACACCATCCACAAAATTAAATACATTATCATATTTTAGTGGTATGACTTCTTTTCCCGTAGTGTCTATGAAGCCCCATTTCCCATTATATTTTACTCTGGCAAATCCTTCAAAAAAGTTTCCCACACCATACATATCATATTTGATTTCAGTAATCTCTTTACCGTTTTCATCTATAAAACCTTCTTTATCGTCTTTAGTAACAATAATAAATCCATGAAAGTAGTCCCATATATTATCATAAATAGCATCCGCTAACACAACCCCATCATTATTTATAATTCCATATTTTTCACCTTTCTGAAATTTCAAAAGAGGTAGCTGGTTGTTATTTATATCATAATCTGAACTTGATAATCCCACTAAATTGTCGTACTTGGCTTGTATAACTGTAACTTTTGAATCAAAATTAGCTGCACCAACATTGGTGCATAGTAATAAAGATAAAACTGCGGATAAAAAAAATATAAGATATGCTCTCTTCATAAATTACCTCTTTTCTTAAAATAAAGATAGTATACTTATATTAAAAAGGATTGAATTTAATAACAGTTAATTTTTAACTAGCGCCTAAAATTGGCTGAAAAGCCGATAGGTGACTATTTCCATATATTATTATTTTATTGGTAAATAGATTCCGCGTGTGATATCTTTTTTTTACCATCATATAATATCTTTTGGTCACCATCATATATATTTTTTTCGTCTTCAGCTTTTACAACCAATCATCCTCTCCAGAATCATTTTAAATTCACCTAAAATCTCAGATGACGTGGTATAAAACCCTCTACTTCAATTTTCGAGTTCTTTTGCAAATGCATATCCACCAATACTGTTCATTTTTACAATTAGTTCTTTGGAAAACTAGCAAATGTCCTCATTATTATTAATTATCATTATACTCTCCTTAATTATGGCACCTCGCTGGTAGCAGACCACACAACATTTGTCTACTTATTGTTGATAAATTACATAAGGTTAAGAGTTATGCGAATCCTCATACTATTATTTTAATAAAATAATAGTAACAAAGAAAAAAGACGGTCATCATGTGGACAACCGTTAAAAACTATTTTGTATAACTGGTTAATACTTATCTAATTGACAATTTTCGTTACTCTTTTGTGTATAAATGCCTGCTATCTTCATGTCTTGCCAGTAAGTGAATTGTGTATCTCTATCTTCAGCTTTAATTACGCGTAATGTGTACAATCCTGCATTGTCTGGATTTATGGTGTCTTCTGTATAATCAATAATGAAAAACATGTATTTTCCCTTATCTGTATCTACTGTATACCAAGACCTAAGCATTACAGATTTTTTACCGTATTCTATTGATTCACCTGAAGACCACTTATCTCTTTTCCATGACTTTACATCACCTTGAAAAAAACTAAGTAAATAATTAATTTCACTTTCAAAATCTTTGATTTCATCCTTTGCTTTCTTAGAAAATAATGTTTTCATGGCTTCTTTATCTTTATCTTTAATTACTGAAAGGATTTGTTCTATTCGTAAATCTGCTTTTTTATCCTCACTATTAATTAACACTCTCCCCCCCCCAAACGAACATGATGTCATTACGAAAGTACCTAAAATAAATATTAGAAATGCTACTTTCTTAACCAATTATATCACCTCTTTCATTTAAATGTGAATGTTGCAATATGTGATCGTGCATTAAAATTCCATCTTTTATCATCGTTCCATGTATTATAAAAGTCATTATACAGTCCTTCCCTGCCCGAAAAGTTAACCGAATAAGTAGCTGTTAGCTGACTAGCTTTTACGTCTTGATACTTCGGATTAAAGCCTGTCACCTACCATTTATCTGTGCTTTTGCGTAGTGGATCGAATATTTTGGGATCAACTTTCTTGGGATCGTAAGATATTATTCTTTTTCCGTTGTAGTCCAAATTTAATGTCATTGGCATAGCAAGACTCTGATCAATAATCCAGTGTTCCGTATCAGTACCGTTAACTTCCATTCTTTTATATATACCCATTTCAGCTCCTGCACCTAAGTTCAAATAATCTCCTTTCCATGCCCACAAAATATAATCTTTACCATCTGAATTAAATTCAAATTTTTCTTTTGCCATACTTGTAGCGTAATGAAAAATAGTATCATAAAAATCGTTAGATATAAGATTTGTACCATATACATTTACTGAAAGCTGCTTTCCGGTTTCATCAGTTTCCAATACTACCTTATCTTCCTCATACAGGTATTCTACTGTCGTTTGTTGCAGACTGCTCCTTAGAGATCATATTTCCGTTGGCATCATAGCGGTATACTATCCTCTCTGTTTCTCCTCCTTTGTTTGCAATTGTTTTTGTGAGCCTGTTTTGCTCGTTATATGTGTATACTGTGGTTACGGTTTCCTTACCGTTCTTAACAGTCTCTGTCAGCCTGTTTCCTGCTTTGTCATAGGTGTATCAGTTGTATATGGGTCTCTCTTTTCTATCAGTCTGTTTAACGGGTCATAAATATTTTTTGAAGTATTTTTTTATTACTTTCAACACTAAAAAAGCAAGGCCACATCAGCCGAAACTGTGTGACCGTATACAGGAAAAAACCTAGTTATCTTACTTTCCATTCTCAATTACTACAACACACTTGGATAAAGGCGCGTGGTCGCAAGCGGCAACTTCCAGTCACCTTCGCCGGCAGTGCCGACAAAACAGAGATTCTTACTAGGTGGTCAGAATGAGCAAGAGTGTGTCGGGTAGGTGGTTGAGTGCTTTTTCATTAAAAAGGGTTCTCCTAAAATTAATTTATTAAGTCCAGTTTAACTTAATTATTCTAGTGGTATATAAATTCCAGCGTGTGATAATTTTTTCTTGCCATCATATAATATCTTTTGGTTCTCATCATATATTTTTTCTTCATCCTCTGCTTTTACTACCAAAAGCATATAAAGACCAACATTATCAGGGTTATCCATGTCAACTGGGTAATCTCGCAATAAAAAGAAATATTTTTGCTTATTTGTAGTTACATAATAATACGATTTGACTTCTTTCTTACTACGCCCAGAATCAGTTGATTCAAACACTGTGGCACCATCTGATTTTTCCCATGAATCAATTTTCCCTTGGAAAATATTAAGCAATTTATCCAGCTTATTATCAAAATCAACAGCTTCACTTAACGCTTGCTTAGAAAATAGAGACTTCACAGCATTTTCGTCTTTATTTTTAATAGCTTCAATCAATTGTTCCAATCTGGCATCAGTTTTTTTATCACTGCGATCTTTGTTAAGCATTTCTGTTCTTGCCCCTCCTATTGAGCATGAACTTAAAAACAACGTACTAAATATAAGTATTAAGCCAATTATAAACTTCTGCATAGGTTTTTATTCCTCCCTTACTAAAATGTCAATGACAATTTATATTTATTATCATTTGAAATCGACCAGTAATCCTTATTTTCTAAGTACCCCTTTGATTTTATAAATGCTTCATACATATCTTTCTTGCCAGAAAAGTCAACTGTGTAAGTAGCTGTCAACTCACTGGATTTGCGATTTTTGTACTCAGGATTAAAGCTTGTTATCCACCATTGATTTTCGCTTGGCGTGTATTTAGCGATTACTGTATTTCCTTCTTTCAGGGTCATCGTCATCGGCATGGCGAGGTTTGTATCAACTAGCCAATGGTCATCGTGTGGAGTTGATACATCAACAACACCTAAAATCCCTGAATCTCTGGAATATACGCCCAGCTCCGCTCCTGCTCCTAAGTTTATATAATCACCTTTCCATGCCCAAAGAATATAATCTCTACCATTTTCATCTGTAAATTCAAATTTAGCTGTTTCCATACTTGTTCCAATATCAAATATGTAATCATATAAATCATTATATCCACCAATTTGCTGCCAAGCACTTGTTCGAGCATGGTAAACCCCATTTTTATCTTTATACATATCCAATGCTAGTGCGCCAAGTTCATCTGTTCCCACTTTACCCAATGTTATTAATTCCAGAAAAGTATTCCCCAAAGAATCTGCAATATCTAGTATTGGCTCCGCTATTGTCCACTTCTCATTACCCGCCCCCCTATTCGGTGTGGTTTGCACCGATGAAGGTTTCGGTGATGAAGGCTTCGGTGAAGGTGAATTAGTATTCTTTAGATTTTTTAATGTATTGTTAAAATTGCTATTCACATTGTTATTGGCCTGGTTCAGTGCTTCATTTTGATACTGTCTTGAATTGGTCATTAGGGCATAGTCTCTATCAATATATGCCCAAGTGGTATCGCCAACTACGCCTTTGTTATTGCCCGTATTACCCGATGGTAAATACTTATTCTTATATGCGTTTACTGCCGCTTCAGTTTTGGGTCCAAATAATCCTATTTGGTTTTGCGGTACAGGCGACATAGCTCCAATAGCAATTAATTTTTTCTGTAATTCAGCAACATCGCTGTTATATTCTTGGCTATAAGATAACCTTTGACCTGATGCATGATGTCCCGTTGGATCAATATATGTAATTGGATTATTTAAACAATACGTATACAAATTCAAACTCAGCGGGTCATCTGCCTCACCTGTATATGTATCCTCAGTCATAAACCTCGCTATCTTACTGTCATAATAACGGGCATTCAGGTAGTAAAGGTCTGTTTCCTTGTCGTACTGGTAGCCGGCATAGGTTATATTGCTGTCTATTCCTGTATGTTCAATTATGTTTCCGAAGGCGTCATACCTGTAGCTGGCCATAATATTGCCATTTTCGCCTATCAAGGCTGTTACGTCGGCATGTCCGTTGTACAGATAGAACGCTGTATCCGTATCTGTTTTTCTTGATATAAGGTTTGTACCATATACATTTACTGAAAGCAGCTTTCCGGTTTCATCAGTTTCCAATATTACCTTATCTTCCTCATACAGGTATTCTACTGTCGTGCTGCCTTCCGTCTTTTCAACTCTATAGCCATCACCGTTATATTTGTATGTAGAGGTTATATTGGATAGAGTCTTTACCAATTGGTTCCAATCATCATATTTA
>JAEZUC010000108.1 GCA_023443515.1 Bacillota bacterium | reverse complement strand
GTATTCTTTTTAAGGAAATCCAGTACGTTCATTCCGGTAAGTGCTTCTACTGTTTCAGGCAATTGAGATATTATATCTGTTACATATCCTGTTACTTTGGCTGCTCCTTTGCCTTTTCCTTCTCCGCCATTGTCTACTATGACAATCTTCTCTGTCTTTGAAAGAGGACTGGCTACTGCATTTGCTATTTCAGGAAGCTTTTCTATAATCATCTGTGTAACGGCAGCATCATTGTACATTTTAAAGGCTTCTGCCTTTTTTGCCATAGCAAGCGCTTCAGCTTCACCTTTTGCCTTAATGATTTCAACTTCTGCCATACCTTCTGCTCTCTTAGCTTTAGCTTTAGCTTCACCTTCCATCTCAATAGCACGTGATCTTGCTTCCGCCGCTGCAACTTCTCTGTACTTATTGGCATCAGCCACCTTTGTTGCCTGATAGTTTTCGGCATCTGCCTGCTTCTTTACAGTAGCTTCAAGTTCCTTTTCTCTTCTCAAGGCTTCCTGTTCCGCAAGTTCAATTTCCTTCTGCTTCTTAACTATTTCGACCTGCATTGCAGTTTCGGCAACTTCCTTTTTAACGATATTTGCTTTAATATCGTATGCCAGGTCAGCTTCAGCCTTTGCTGTCTGCTGATCCTTGTTATAGGACTGAACCTTTAGTTCCTTGTCCTTGTTTGCCTCTGCTATTTGAGTTTCAGCCTGGATTCTTGCAGCTTCACCCTCTCTGTTAGCCTCAGCGGTTTTAACCTTGGTTTCCTTTGTAGCATTAGCTTCTGCGATCTGAGCGTCTCTCTTTACTTCAGCTATTCTAGGTTTTCCAAGAGCTTCCAGATAACCGTTCTTATCCGCTATATCTTTGATAGTAAGAACCTTTAACTCAAGTCCCATGTTCTGTAATTCTGTTGCTGCAACACCCTGAACATGTGATGCAAAGGTTTCCCTGTCCTTATATATTTCTTCAACAGTCATTTTTGAAACTATTTCACGGAGTTTACCTTCCAGAACCTGTTGGGTAGTTTTTGCTATTATCCCAAGCATGTAGTCAAGTCCCTTTGAAGTATTGAACTGCTCGGCAGCAGACAGGATGGATTCTTTATCGGATTTAACTTTTACTACCGCAACTCCATCAGCTACTATGCCAACTCCCTGAGAAGTCAATGCCCCATCAATTCTAATATCTATCTGCATGTTTTCCAGCGAAATGATGTCTGTTCTTTCAAGCATTGGGATTACAATACCGCCTCCGCCGGTTATAACTCTCCTGCCTCTGAATCCTGTTACAACCAAAGCTTTGTCCTGAGGTACCTTTTTGTACATTGAAACAAAGGTAAGAATCAATATAAATAGTACAATTATTATTACTGCCGGTACAAAATAAACTGAATCTAACATTTTAACACTCCTTTGTGATTTTTATTTTTCAACCTTAAATTCCGGTTTGATATATGGAAAATGAAAGTTGTTTTTAAACTAATACTTGTGACAATTCGCTTATATAGAAAATATTATTCTCTATCTTACAAATAAATACCTTTTCACCTTGTTTTACGGGTTTATTGTCAATATGCTTTGCGGGTGCGGTGTATTTAATTGAATTCACAGTGTACTTGATAGTACCAAAACCATTTTCTATGATATCGGTTGTCACTTCTGCCTGAACCCCCAAAAGCTTTTCTCTCGATACATCAGAAGTATTTTCACTTCTGTACAGGGGCTTTGCAACTAAATTGTACAGAATTGCTGAAATAATTATACCTGAGCTGAGTGCAACAATTAAAACTACAACCCAATTCCAGCTGAGGAATTTAGTACCGGTAATCCCTACTCCTCCAAATACGGTCAGGAAGGAAACTGCTACTAACGGATTAAACAACAACCCAAACCAAGAAAGAAAACTGTTTGACATATCAGGCCCGTCGCCGCCATGTCCGTGAGCTCCATGATTTCCGTCAATGGATTGACTTCCATGAATACCCCCGATATCGGCATGAACGTGTCCCGGCATATGCCCGGTGTCGCCTCCATGGCCGTGCATATGAGAGCCGCCAAAGTCACCGTTTGAGTGAAACGCTCCTGATATACCACTTATAACCAAAGAAACAATGGTGTAAAAAACCCCGACCAAAAAAACTATTGTATAAAAGTGATACATAATACACCCCCAAATATAGATTGTACTATTAAGTATAATCTTAGTTAAATTATATCCTACAAACCAATTATTCTCAACAATCGACGATAATATTGTAATAATGTCAATAATTTGTATTGGATACAATTTTACTCCAGATTTGTGTTTTTGATATATAAAAAAAGCACAGACTTCTAATGCCTATGCCTGATTTTTTTATATATATTATATATTGATTAAAAAGTTCCATGAATAAGTTTGTTTCTAATTATTTTTTCAGACTTGCTCTTACTGTTTTTACTTAATGTTTGTGCAGCCAAATCAAAGGCATTATTAATGGTAGCCTCACTCATCTGAAACTCTTTTGAAGCAAGTTCCATGACAACCTTATCATGCTTAGGACTATAATATCCGGTCTTTTTCTCAAGTTTTTTATACTGACTCTGACAAAATTCATAAATCTCCAAACATTTTCTCGAATCCAACAAAGCTACACACTCCCTTCACAGTATATATACCCTAATTTTCTCTGCATAAACATTATACTTAAAATTTATTAAAAAAGTATGGTGATAATGTTAAATATTTTTAACAAATAATCTTGCCTGATTTTTCATGGAATCTTTATGTTTAATTTTACGCATATTTATATAGAAGGTTATTAGCTAAAAAAAGAAAGGATTTGATACTATGCAGAACCGAAAACAACAAGACAATATCTCCGTTGATAATATAAGTGAGGAAAATGAAATAAGAAAAGTAACAAATAAAGGTACAGGAAATGCAGGGAAAGACCCATTTTGTGTATACGACCACAAAAGACACTCAGTAGGGTCAAAGATTACAACTGAAAATGGTTTGCAGTCAGTTTGTACTGAAGAAGGTTCCTGGAAAACAAGTAAATAATAGACTTGCAGGTATAAACTTGTATCATAGAATTGCTTTTGGCTGCTATTAATACAAGTTTATACTTTTTACATTTGATTATTTTGTATTCCAATGGCAAGCTTCCTCAATAATACGTGCTATTTTTTCAAGTTCCTCCGCATCCATTCTATCAAAGCGGCCTATTTGGGGGCTGTCAATATCAAGCACTCCCACTACCTCTCCTTCATGGCGAAGGGGCACTACAAGCTCAGAATTCGATGCACTGTCACAAGCAATATGTCCCGGAAAATCATGAACATTTACGACCAATTGAGTTGCATTTTCCTCCACTGCCGTACCGCAAACACCTTTTCCTACAGCTATACGCACACATGCTACCTTGCCCTGAAAAGGGCCCAGTACAAGCTCCCCCTTTTCAATCAGATAAAAACCCACCCAGTTGATACAGTCCAGTGCATCATTTAATAAGGCTGATGCATTAGCCAAGTTTGCTATAGTATTTGTTTCTCCCTGGAGAAGTGACTTCATTTGTGAAGCCAGAAGCTTGTACTTACCTTTCTTGTCAGATGGATACGTATTGATGATGTTGTTGTGCATAAAGCCTCCTTGTATTTCAACTAGTTTTAATAGTAGAGTAGGTAGGAGGGAAATTTAATATCTTTTCCCTCTTTCCCCTGCATCAAACTGTGCATGCGATTTTCTCGCACACAGCTTTCCGATATTCTTCTTCCTTCAGCTTTCGCTAAACTGCAAG
>JAEZUC010000047.1 GCA_023443515.1 Bacillota bacterium | reverse complement strand
ATTTCATATCCGAAAAAAAATATTTAGAAGTTGTTTTCAATCTCATTAATAATCCCCTCCATTATCTATTAGTCATGTGAATAAATAGTTTCTGTAAATCAGGTTTTGTAACTTCCAATCCTTCAGGAACACCTGCCTTATCCAGATGCCCGAGTACATATGCACATTTGAGTCCACCCATCGAATCCGCTCCAAGTACATTTTTGCCTGTAGTAAAATCGTCTACCGCAGATATACTTCCTGTTATGGCATAACCCTGTGACAGAACGCTCTCAACTGATTGGTTTAAAATCAGCTTTCCTGATTTTATTATTATAACGTCCTCTATTATGTCTGCCGCTTCTTCAATCAAGTGTGTTGAGATGATAATAGTTTTTGGCTTTTCACCGTAATTTTTAAGCAATTCCTTATAAAACAGGTCACGGTGGTTTGCATCAAGTCCCAGAACAGGCTCATCCAAAAGAACAAAAGGTACATTACAAGATAATGCAAGAATCATTTTGAATATAGAGGTATAACCTGTGGACAAAGTTTTTATCTTTTGACTGATTTTAAGAGAAAATTTCTCACACAACTCAGTAGCATATTCACTGTCAAAATTGGTGTAGAATTCTTTAGTCCATATAAATGCCTTTTTTACCGTCATATTCTCAGGATAGAAGTTCTTTTCAGTCATAAAATACATCTTCGATAAAGCCTTGTCATTCTCTATAACATTTTCACCGTCTACCAGAATCTCTCCTTCTGTAGGGAAAAGCCTGTTTGTAATCAGGTTCAGAAGGGTTGTCTTTCCTGCTCCGTTACGGCCCAGCAGTCCGTAAATCTTGTTTTCTTCCAGTTTCAGGCTGATATTTTCCAGGGCTGTCACATCTGCGAATTTTTTAGTTATATTCTTGATTTCCATTTGACTCATAATTCAAACCCTCTTTCCAACATTTTTAATATATCCTCTTTTGAGATTGAAAGCTTCTTAGCCTCTGTCACAAGGGATTTTATATAGCTTTCAAAAAAATCCACCTTCCGCTTTTCAAGTATTTTTTCTTTTGCTCCATTTGCAACAAACATGCCAAGCCCCCTTTTTTTATATACAATCCCGTTATCAACTAAAATATTTATTCCCTTTAACGCAGTAGCCGGGTTTATTTTGTAGTTTACCGATATCTCTGTTGTGGATGGAATTTGTGTCTCCTCTTGGTATGCCCCTGATATAATGGCATCCTCTAGTTCCTCTGAAAGTTGCAGGTATATGGGTTTATCAATATTAAAATCTAACTTCATTCCTTCACCACCTATTTAGTTAATTGGTTAATTACTTATATAACTAACTATATAACTAAACAACCAAAAAGTCAATATATAAATATAAAAACTTTTTACATACCTTCCAAAAGTTAAATCGTATAATTTACATATATGAAATGATTTTTGTACATAATTACAAATAAATCCCGATTTTAGGGGTATAGGGAGGTACCATGCCTAATCTGGTTACTCACTGTCTTTGTGGCTTGGAAGCTGTTAAAATGATTGACAATAAAGACTGCAAAAAGCTCATTGAGCAAAATATAAACGTTTTTAATCTAGGGGTTCAGGGCCCTGATATACTTTTTTATTATGGTATCTGGCCTTGGTCTCCTAAAACTAAAAATAGCTCTATAGGGGAGAAATTTCACACATCTAAAGTTAATATTGTTTTCAGTAAAATGATAGACTACATTTTAAAGCAAGAAGGGACTGTGAGAAATACTCTTACTGTTTATTTCATGGGCTTTTTATGTCATAACTGTCTGGACAGTATTACCCATCCCTATATTTTCTACAAATCGGGCTTCAAAACTGACGATGATCCCCGCACAAACCTGTACCATTACTATCACAGGCGTTTTGAGACTTCTATCGACGTATTGATGTGTCAGCGGCTTTTGAATAAAAAAGTACATGAGATACGAATTGACAGGCTTATAGGAGTAACCGTCAGGGAGCGTGACGTAATCGGAAGTATGTATGAAAGCGTTATATCCTCAGTTTTCAATTTTAATATTCCCGGTAAACTTATAGCAAGAGCCATAAAGGACATGAATACAGTAGAAAAAATCCTTAGGGACCCCCACGGTATAAAAAAGAAATTTGTAGCTGGCATAGACCAGCTTATCTATGGGTTTCCGCTGTTCTCCAGCCTTATCTTTCCCTTACAGCTAAAGGACGGCTTGGATTACTTGAACCTTGCAAAAAAAGAATGGGCCATGCCATATGATAATGCCCACAAAAGTAATCTTTCATTTATAGAAATGTTTGAAGAAGCCTGCTATAAAACACAACGCTTTTGTCAGGTGCTTTATTCAACTATAACAGGAGATAATTCCAACGTCTCCTATGCTTTGCAGCTTTTTGGTAACGATTCCTATACCTCTGGAACAGACTGCGACTTGTCTGTTAAATTCAAATACCATGATATTATTTTTTAGATAGTAGGTTAGAAAAAAGAACACATATTCCATACGAAATCTGTGTTCTTTTAAATTGATATAATGAGTTATGGTTTTTTATTATATTGAAAGTATATTGCTCAGTTCAAACAGATCCTTGTCAATATCCTTCTTCATAGCTAACGCTTCGTCTATATCTATATCGATTACCTTGGAATCTTTTACAGATATGATTCTGTTGTATACACCATCTTTAAGCAATGTTATAGCTTTCGCTCCCATAACACTTGCCATTACACGGTCCTGTATAGTCGGGCTTCCTCCTCTTTGGATGTACCCCAGAACCGTTCCCCTTGTCTCTATTCCTGTAAGGTCTTCTATCTTCTTGGCAAGTTCCAGTGCTCCTCCTATCTTCTCAGCAACACCCTCAGCTAATATGATTATATAGTTTTTCTTGCCGCTATTTCTTCCCTGTATTATTTTCCTGATAATATCTTTATCAAAATCAAATTCTCTTTCAGGTACCAGTATTACTTCTGCGCCTCCTGCAATACCTACATTCAATGCGATATGTCCCGCACGTCTTCCCATGACTTCAAGCACACTGCATCGTTCATGTGAATATGCCGTATCTCTTATTTTGTCAAGTGCATCCTGAACAGTATTCATTGCTGTATCGTAGCCTATTGTATATTCTGAACTCGCTATGTCATTATCAATTGTTCCCGGCAAACCCATAACCTTCATGCCAAATTTGCTGAAATCTCTGGCTCCTCTGTATGAGCCGTCGCCTCCGATAACAACAAGGGCATCCATACCAAAAGCTTTTGAAATAGACATTGCCTTCTGCATTCCTTCGTCAGTTGTAAATGCTTTACATCTGGCAGTTTGAAGTATCGTTCCTCCACGGTGAATTATATCTGACACATCTCTGGCACTCATATCAAATATATCTCCGGTAACAAGACCATTATAACCTTTTCTGATACCCAGCATCTTGAAACCGTGATATATGCCTGTTCTTACAACTGCACGAATTGCGGCGTTCATTCCCGGTGCATCTCCGCCGCTGGTAAGTACTCCTATTGTTTTAATGTCGCTCATTTCAAACCCTCCCCGTAAACAGTAAAATCCGAATGTCGTATATATACATCAAATTTTTTAATTAAACTGAACCCAATTGAGTTCATTATAAACCAATACACCTTCAGAAACAATATAAATCAGCTACTTTGTTTTTTTATACATACAATTTCCAATGGCTTCTCCGGCCAGAACTCTGGTTTCAAAGCCTTCTTCGGTCTGTTGTATTATATCCTCGTCTATTTTTACCATATTCTTTTTGAATACTAACAGAATGGTAGAACCTCCGAACTTAAAGTATCCCTTTTCATCGCCTCTTGAAACACGTTCTCCGGGAGTATATGTCTGAATTATTGAGCCTACCGAGGTTGCTCCTACTTCGATAAACAGAACTTCACCAAAATTGTCTGTTTTAAATATGCTGTATTCCCTTTTGTTTCTGCAAAAAAGTTCAGGTATTTTACTTAGTGCTACAGGGTTTACGGAATAGTACTCACCTTTTACTTTTTGCGTTTCCATACACTTACCGCTGTCAAAGAAATGGAACCTGTGATAATCTACAGGGCAAAGTCTTAATATCAGGTAAGTACCTCCATTGTATTCTCGTGCCAACTTTTCGTCTTTTAGGAGTTCACTTAAACTGTAGGGCATTCCTTTTATCTGGAGGAGTTTTTCCGTATCTATATTTTCCCAGGCTTGAAGCCTCCCATCCCCCGGAGAAAGCAGTTTTTCTTCAGCGACATCATACTTTCTGGCAGAGGGTTTTAGTTTTCTTGCAAAGAAATCATTAAAACTATTGAAATCCTCCAGCTTGTTTTCACATTCGTTAATATCTATTGAAAATTTATCTGCAAAACCCTTTATTGTTTTCCTGCTTATTTTTCTGTCGCAAAAAAAACCGGTTAGGGCAGAATATATTTTACGTTTTACAAGGAGTTCCAGTCCAAGCTTTCCTCTTCCTGTTGTATACAGCGTATTAAGGAGCTTTCCCCCTGCCACCTGTTCAATACCATATTGCTTTGTTTGTCTGTTATATATCTTAATCATTGTATTCTCTTTTCTTTGACTAATTTTATTCTTAATGAGAATTTTATATTATTGTGAAAATTAATGCAATTTAAAAAACTCCTCCCTAGCATGTTATTAATTTATGCCAAGAAGGAGTTTTTTTAGTCATCTATATTCATTAATGATTTACTTGTATGGGTCTATTGTTTGAATAGTGCCATCCTCGTTATATTTCAATTCGGTAAATTTAACGCATCTCTTATTGTCACGACCACCTGATAATGAGCTGTCATGGTAGAACAAATACCACTTATCCTGGTATTGTACTATTGAGTGATGAGTAGTCCATCCTACTACAGGTGTAAGTATTTTGCCTTTGAATACAAAGGGTCCTTTTGGATTTTTACCTACAGCGTATACAATGGTGTGAGTGGTACCTGTTGAGTAGGAAAGATAATAATTGCCGTTATATTTGTGCATCCACGGGCCTTCAAAATATCTCCTGTCTTCATCCCCCGCAAGAATTGGATTACCATCTTCATCAACGATGGATATCTCTGCAGGTACTTCTTTAAGTGTAAGCATGTCATCGCTCAATTCAGCAACTCTTGGGCCTATAGCAGGCGCTGATGCATCAGGGCCTTCACCGTTAGGGTTAAAACAGCCAGTCTGCCACTTTTCAAGCTGACCGCCCCAAAGGCCGCCGAAATAGATGTATGCTCTATTGTCATCATCCACCAATACAGCAGGGTCTATGCTGAAACTTCCGGGAATAGGCTCTTTTTGAGCTGTAAACGGACCTGTTGGGGATGAACTTGTAGCTACTCCGATTCTGAATATACCATCCTTATCTCTTGCAGGAAAGTATAAATAGTAGGTATTATTTTTGTATGCAGCATCCGGTGCCCACATTTGTTTTGATACCCATGGAACATCCTTCATGTGAAGGGCTTCACCATTGTCAATGCAAGGTGAATTTAAATCATCTAAAGACAATACATGATAATCTTCCATCATATACTGGTCTCCATTATCGTTTGAAACTATATCCTCGTCAAGGTCATGTGAAGGATAAATATAGATTTTTCCGTCAAATACATGAGCAGACGGGTCTGCTGTATAAATGTGAGTAACCAGAGGCTCTTTTTGCTTTACATTTTTATCCATGCGACTTTCTCCTTAATTAACATAATAGTTATAATACAGTTAACAGTTACCATTATATCAAGAATTTATGAACAATCAATCATAATTTGATAAGCTCGTTTTTCTTTACAATAAATTAATATTCAAGACTGTTTTTCTATTATTTTAAATATTTGAAGGATATAATTTTTTATAGTATACTTTTACGGTATTTAATACTTGGAGGTGTTTTCTTGGTAAATAGAACTCAATTTCAGTGTCCCAATTGTTTAAAACCATTAAAGCAAGGGCAAAAACAGTACTTTTGTCCAAACGGTCACAGTTTTGATATTGCAAAGCAAGGATATGTTAACCTCCTGCTGTCCAGCCATATTGGATCGGGAAAACCCGGGGACAGTAAGGAAATGATTAAGAGCCGGAGAGAATTTCTCGATAAAGGTTATTATCAGCAGTTTTCTGATACCCTTAACAATATGGTTGTTAACACACTGAAAGTTGAAAAGTCTGACAATATCAATATTTTTGATGCAGGTTGCGGAGAAGGCTACTACATCAGCAGATTGAAGCAAGAATTCGCTACTTTAGAAAATTTAAAGCATCCCGACATGTACGGTATAGACGTTTCTAAATCGGCAATACAATGTGCTGCGGGGCGTGATAAAGATATTCGTTTTGCAGTTGCCAGCAATTACCACGTTCCTCTTTTAGACAACTCTGTTGACTGTATTTTATGTATCTTCGCTCCCAGAGATGAACAGGAGTTCAAACGTATTTTAAAACCATCCGGTAAGCTTTTCGTAGCTGCGCCCGGCCCAAAACATCTATACAGTCTAAGAAAATTTATTTATGATAATCCTGACGCAATAGGACAAAAGGGTACGATGGAAGAAGGCTTTAATCTTCTGGAGCATAAAATAGTGTCTTATTCAATCACCATTAACAACAAAGAGGACATTTTCAACCTGTTCAATATGACCCCATATAGCCGTCATGCTGACCAAGAGACTGAGGATAAGCTCAAAACCGCCGGAGAATTCACTACGGAGGTAGAAATTAATATAAGAGTGTACCAAAAAGTTTAATTTCGGTACACTCCCTGATTTTTAAGTATTATGTGCCACCCTGTTAATCATTTTAGAAATAATTAAGTTTTTAGCCGACTTATACAAAAACGTTGCCCCCAAGGATATGAAAGATACCACTACAGGTGCACAATATAAGAGAAAGTCAGGCAAACCTCCTGTTTCATACCACCTGAATATCAGAATAACAATTGACATATGAAAAATATAAATGAAAAGAGAATGCTCACGTCCTATTTTCTCAAGAATAGTATTTTTTCCAATCCATGGATACTTAAGTAAGAACAATACTAAGGCTATTACCAGCAATTCAGCACTTATAAAAGGAGGTGCCACAGAATTGTATATAGTAAGTTCAATAAAATTGGTAATTAGTAATACTGCTATTATAATAGGAAGAATCCACTTGCTCAGTCGTGTAAGAAATTGCTATGGCAATACTTCCTCCCATACCATAAAACGGGATATGTATACATACAACAAGAAAGGCTGCTATAGCTCTCATACAATCAATAGAATGTACTTTTTCCACTGGTCTTTCCTCCTTTTGAAGTTATTATTCTAATTATAGGCTTATGGATTATATGCAACAGGAATGCCACTGCAACAGAAGATACAACTACCAGCGTTACATACAAGAGGTCATTGGTAATATTTATTATTTCCGATTTGTATAGCAACAGAAAAAGATAGTGTATCAGATACAGTTCCAATGATATCTTTGAAAGAAATCGTAGCATTATATTACTAAATGTAACTTTCATACAAAGTATAAAAACAGCCCCTACAAAAAGAATCACCGCCGGAAGCTGAGTGAAAAAGCATATCAAGGTTTCAGAGTAACCGGAAGCAGTTTCAGTTTGTGCGTAATATGAGAATTTTCCAATGGTATAATTTGAAACCTTATACATAACCACAAACGCCGCAATGGCTACAGGCAATATCACAACATAGTACTTTTTTACTATTGCTATCAGTCCCTTTTCAAATCTGGCTATCAGCATCCCAATATAAAACAGGAAACAGGTATTGTACCACCATTCACCCTGCAACCACCATGGGCCATGTCTCAGAATAATGCTTAATACTATATAGCAGACAATAAATATTGCCATAGACACAAATGCTGCTTTTTCATTTTTTATATATTTGAATATGAAATAAAAGACTATGTAGAAAATTAACACTGCCACTATGTACCATGCATGGGGATTAATGAGTCGTATACCTGTAAGATTCAAAATTATTTGCATTAAAGAAGGTTTTGGACTTAATGGTAAAAATATTGCCATATAAATAAATGTAGTAATATAAAACGGAACCAATACATTGGGAAGTCTTCTGCCCAAAAAGCCTGTCATATAATTATCTTTGGTCTTGAAGCTATTTATTAATCCATAACCTGAACAGAAAAAGAATATACCTACAAATAAAACTCCATATTCGTTAAAAGGAGACAACTGCTTTGAATCAGATAAAACTTGAGAAATGTGATGAATAATAATCAGAACCGCACAGAATCCCTGTAACATCTTTGTATTACCGAGGGATAAAAAACTGTCATCCCAGCTTTTTATACGGACTTTTGCTCCAAAAAGGAGAATCGCAGCCAGTACCACATAAATACTTATCATCGCTTTCACCTGACTTTCTATTTATTTAAGTATATTCTATTTCCATATTTTTCTATTATCAATAGATTAAATTGTTGTTTTGGTAAAATAAGTATTGGAATAAATTGTTGTGTTTACCCCGGGTAAGTTTTATGTTTTTGTTGAAACTAATCAGTAACTGTACTTTTGGACAGAGGTGATTTTTATTTCAAATAACTTTACTTTGATTTTTATATTGTCAGCAGGACTACTGACATTTTTTTCTCCTTGCGTGCTTCCTCTTGTTCCTGCTTATGTTTGCTATCTTACGGGCTCGGCCATTCCGGAGCTAAACCCTGCATCTGCAAAACTCAATGTAATTATCCGGTCAATTGCATTCGTTTTTGGGTTTACTTTCATCTTTATTATAATAGGTGTTGCTATAAGTATTCTTGGGGATTTGTTTTTGAAGAATATAAATGTTATTCGAAAAATAGGGGGAGCTCTGATTATTCTATTAGGTCTTCACACAGCAGGCCTTTTCAGGTTAAAAATGCTGTACTACGAAAAGCAGCTCATTCCTATTGGCAGCCATCACAAAAGACTTGGTGCATTTTATTGGGGAATGGTTTTTGGGGCAGTTTGGACTCCGTGTGTAGGGCCAGTTATAGCATCCATTTTTAAATATACCGGTAATACGTCCACTATGGGAATAAAAATACTACTTTTACTTCTATTTGCTTTTGGCCTATCCATCCCCTTCCTTTTAACAGCTCTGGCTATTGGCAGTGTATCCCGTTATTTGGTAAATTACCTTAAGTACTTTCCTGCTTTCTCAGCTTTCAGCGGTATTCTTTTAATAGTTTGGGGTATCTTGGTCATTACGGATAATTTGTCAGTTTTAAGTCGTTACCGTCTTTGAGCAATACACAAAAAAATACAACCCCCAAAATAAGCTTGTGTAACTTAAATAATGGGAATTGTATTTTGTTATAAACTGTTTATACAGTTGTCCAACCACCGTCAACTGACAACAATTGTCCGGTTGTGTAACTGGATGCATCGGATGCAAAATAAATTAAAGCTCCGTCTAATTCTCCGTCTCTTCCTGTTCTGCCCATTGGACAGCTTGCTTTTATAAGATTATGGAAATCTTCATTTGCAAGAACATCATCAGTCATTTCACTTGGGAAATATGCAGGGCCGATTGCATTAACTGTTATACCGTGTTTTGCCCACTCATTGGCCAGTGATTTTGTTAGCATTTCTACTGCTCCTTTTGTAGTACAGTATGCAGTAATAGGAAGTCCTGGCATGGCAACGGTACTGTGAATCGAACCGATGTTTATTATTTTACCGTATTTCTTTTCAAGCATAATCTTTCCAACTTCACGGGCAAAATAGTAAACTCCGTTTATGTTAACACTCATCATTGTCTGCCATAATTCATCTGATTGTTCTTCAGCAGGCCCTGTTAACGCAATACCGGCATTGTTTACCAATATGTCAATAGTTCCGAAGTGCTCATTTATCTCTTTAACCGCACTCTTTATATCAGCACTGTCTGATACGTCACATCTTATTGCAAGGCAACGTACTCCAAGTTCCTCTATCTTTTTCTTTACTGCTGCTAATTTTTCTACTCTTCTTGCAACGATTGCAATATCAGCTCCTTGCTTTGCAAGCGCCATTGCAAATTGAACTCCTAAACCTGAGGATGCTCCGGTAACAACTGCTATTTTCCCTGTTAAATCGAATAATTCTGCCATAATTCAGCTCTCCTTATACTAATAGTTTTCCTAGGGTTTATTTTTATCTATAATTAGATTGTACTTTATTTGTTTATTTTTTGTCAATCTTATGTCCTCTTATGGAAAGGAAATAAATATTAAACTTGGTGTAATTATGATTTATATCTATTATTTGTATGGTGTTCTTAAAAGACTTTACCGTTGGATAAACCCTGTAGGCTTTTCTACAAAAGGTATAGACGCTGTTTTGCTTCTTTTTACAGATTACAATATGATACATTTACATAAGAAGATAAGGCATTTATCAACAGGTAAAATGAATACCGTATCTATAAAGCGAGACAGAATTCTGACTACTCATTCTGTAGCTGAAATTTAAAAAGGAGAGCCTACGCTCTCCTCTTATTTACCACCTATTACCAAAGCTTCTTCCGCCGCCTCTGTTGTTGTTTTGCTGCTTTCTTGCTCTTCTGCAGTCAGGACATCTCTGAGGCTCATTGTCGAACCCTTTCTCTTTGTAGAAAGCCTGTTCGTTTTCAGTGAAAGTGAATTGTGAATTACAATCCTTACAAGTTATTATTTTATCAGCCATATCTAAATACCTCCTCAATTTATTTGGATCATATAATTTATAACTTCCCGCTCCAATAAATTAAAGAGAGTTGTAATCAAAAAATCAATCCATAAATATTTAGTTAACTTCTTTAATCTTAACATATTATTCTAAATATAACAACAAATATTTGATTATTTCCTATTTTATGCTTGTATCCCTGGACTCACTACTTTTTGATTGGATTTAGTATGACTATCATACTTTTGCCCTCAAGCTTTGGCTGTCTTTCCGCAGTACCAACCTCATTAACGGCATCTGTGAATTTTTCGAGCACTTCTTTTCCATCTGACGTATATTTCATTTCCCTGCCCCGGAATCTAATACTGACTTTGACTTTATCCCCATCCTTTAAAAATTTATACGCATTTTTAACCTTGACGTCAAAATCATGCTCTTCAATCTTGGCAGACAACCTTACTTCCTTAATTGAAACAACCTTCTGATTTTTCTTTGCTTCCTTTTCTTTTTTACCCTGCTCAAATACGTATTTACCGTAATCCATAATTTTACACACGGGTGGTGTTGCATTTGATACAATCTTTACCAAATCAAGATTTTTTGTTATAGCCATGTTTTGTGCATCCTTTGATGACACAACTCCTAACATTTCACCATCCGAGTCAATTAGTCGAACCTCTGGATCCCTTATGTCTTCATTTATTGGTACTTGGTTTTTCCTAATAAAAAACACCTCCATAGATATTTTTGCATACTTACAATTTTTTTATAAATCTTTTTATACCACTAAATTTGATATCATTAAGTTTTCACAAAATTATAAATCAAATTCAAGTTATCAGATTTCCTATTTTTGTAATCATTTTATTATAGCATTAATTAGCATACATATGTACTTTATTTGAAAAATATTTAAGTGGCACGTGCTTAATATACAATATTTCCCAAATATATGATATTCTTTTGTTATAAAGATATAAGGGAGATGGGATTTATATGAATAATATTGTAAACTTTTATAAAAACTCTGATGAGGAAAGCAGACTTACAACTAATAATGCCAGAAAGGTTGAATTTGCGGTAACTACAACTATTCTAAACCAACATATAAAAGCTCATAGTACTATTCTTGAATTGGGTGCTGGAACAGGGGTTTATTCTTTTTACTATGCTGATAGAGGAAATAATGTACTTGCTACAGACATAACTCCAAAACATGTTGATATAATTAATAAAAAATTAAGCCAAAGAGAGAATTCTATTAATTTATCTGCTGAAGTGGCAGATGCTACTAGTTTAAGTAATTATGAATCTGAAAGCTTTGATGTAGTACTCAATCTTGGACCTATGTATCATCTTACAAATGAAATCGATAGAGAAAGATGTATTAAAGAATCTTTAAGGGTATTGAATAAAGGTGGTATATTAGCAACTGCATATATAAATAAGCATTTTATCTTGAATTTTGTTATGCCAAGGGATAAAAATTTCCTTACGAATAATTTTGTGGATAAAGTAATGCATACAGGAGTTATAAAGGAAGGAGAAAAAGAATGTTTCTGGACAGATAACTTTTTTACCACTCCTATAGAAATAGAAAATTTCATCTCAAGATTTGGTATTGAAATTATCGACCATGTAGGAACTGATGGTATAAGTCCGATGATAAGTGATTTTGTAGATAGTTTGAATGCCGAAGAGTATTCTACTTGGCTTAATTATTGTTTAGCCAGTTGCAGAGAAAAAAGCATCTTGGGAATGAGTAATCATGGTTTAATAATTTGTAAAAAGTAAAATCCCTTAAAATCATTTATGCCTCCATGTTACATATGAAGCTATCATAATAATGATTTATACAAACTCTATTACACCATAATTATACAATATTGATACAAGATATTACGTCTTATTATAGTATAAAAATAGATTAACATGCCTTAAAAATACAAAAACTATGTCCCTTAACATGCTACTTTTGTGGCCTGTTTTCAGCACTTGACATTGTTGAGTATAAAGTGTAGACTTCCTATATTATTAAGTACATAAATACGTGTAGTATTTTTGGTGGTGAGAAGTTTGAATAAAGAAATGCTCAAAGGCACAATAGATATTCTCATATTAAGCGTACTCAAAGAGCAAGATAACTATGGATATGGAATATCAAAAATAATTAAAAAAAAATCAGGTGATTTATTTGAGATATTGGAGGCCACTATGTACCTTGCGCTGAAAAGGCTTGAAAAACATAATGCAATTGAAGCCTATTGGGGTACTGAAACAGGCGGTGGAAGACGCAGATATTTCAAAATCACTGATTTAGGTAACGAGCAATTAGCACAGTTGACTTCAGAATGGAATCAAACCGCTCGGCTTGTAGAGAAGTTCATTTAAGGAGCAAAATAGTATTACGGGAAGGTAACTTTTCGTGTGAAAGGTTGCCTTTCATTTTTGATTAAGTACTTAATATTATTATGTAAAATTTGTTTAAAATAGAGGAGATTACCATGCAGGAAATTATTTTTAACATCATGAATCAATTTGGTTACATCGGTATTTTTTTGTTAATAACCATTGAAAACATTTTTCCTCCTATACCTTCCGAGATTATCTTGACCTTCGGCGGATTTTTAACAACGTATACAAATATGAACGTTTGGGGAGTCATAATAGCGGCAACAATCGGTTCTGTCACAGGCGCAGTTTTTTTGTATATAATCGGGCGTATTTTAAATACTGACCGTCTTACAAGGTTGTTTGACAGCAGATTATGCAAAGCCCTGCGTCTGAAAAAGGAAGATGTATTAAAGGCTGAAAAATGGTTTTTGAGGCATGGAAACAAGGCGGTTTTCTTTTGTCGTTTTGTTCCGATTGTACGAAGCTTGATTTCCATACCCGCTGGAGTAGCTAAAATGGAACTATATTCCTTTTTAATCCTGACAACTATTGGAACTTTTATTTGGAACATCGTGTTAGTCTTCCTGGGACGGGTTGCAGGGAACGCCTGGGAAACAATCGCCGGTTATTTTGATGTTTATTCTATGATTGCTTTAGCCGTCTTTGTGTTGATTGGGATTGTTGTCGGTGTAATTTTTATAAAGAAGCGTTTTTTGGATAATCCTAAGTATGAGGGTGATAAGTAAGGTGTATAATATCTGAAAAGGCTGTTGCAAAACAAAAAGTTTTTTGTTTTAACACCTGTACTCCCGTATAAAATTGTATCAATGATTGCTTGAAGATATTTGCATGTGTTTCTAGCGGCTCATCATAGGATATTTTACCGTCGCTCACATTCATCGTCCATGATTCATTGTGTCGCTAAAACCTACGTCGTGGTAGGTTTTCCGGTAAAATACCCTTATTCGCCGATAAACTACTGCAAATATCTTTAACCAAGCTTCCATTGATACAATTTATACTCACGTACGGCTAGAAAAATAAAAAAAAAGTTATCTTTTCTTCATTCTGTCCCTTCCTCGTATGGTTACAGTAGTTTGCTTTATATTCCAAGTAACTGCTTTTTCTTTGCTTCGAACTCTTGCTGAGAAATGACGTCTTCTTCCATCAACGCCTTGTATTTTTTTATCTCCTCAATGGTGTCCACTGGAAGTGCACTGGTTGTATGTACTACTTGTGACCCCGACGGGCCAATGCCGAAGGATTGCTCCGGTGCATTGGGAAAGGCCACTGTCTTGAATGCAACCACCAACTTTTCAATTTCTTCAATGCTTTGCTCATACGAACGAATGTAATCGTTCACATCGGGGTATTCATTGGAGAATCTTGGGCCGTCCATATCGCATTTGATAACCGTCCAGTATGGATGGTCGAAATGAAGCTCCACGTTAAAAGCTTGAAAAGGTTCCGGCATATCAAAATACGGTACTGGTGCTGTTCTGTTTTCCTTGCCATCATCCATCTTGTCAATGGCTCTGGCAAACTGCCTGTTCATCCTATACTGTGTGATTTGCGGTGCAAGAGCCATAGCGCGCTCCGGCACGGTGCTGGCATAGCGCAAGATGCCCTCTGCCGAGCCTTCGAATAGTGGTGTGCTGTCCTCTTTAATGGTAAAGGATTTCAACTGTTTACCCTCAAATACGGTTTTGTCAGGGTTTTTACTCATGCAAAACAGCTTACTCTGGTAATCAAATATGATTTTGGTATCCCAAAGGCCGAAGTCTATCTTTTCAGATATAACGAACTGACACCTCAGAAGCTGGTTTTGATTGTAAAACGCCAAATACTCCCGGAAGCCCTGCATCGTAAGATGGCTTTCCCTGTCGCTCTCCATATCAATCTTGCTATAGCAAGTATCACAAATGTATTCTCCCTCTATTTTCGATGGCAGAAACCACGAAATTTTGCCACCGCAAATGGGGCAAGGGGGTTTTTTAGAAAATAAGCCCATAATCATTTCCTCCATAGGTTCTAAATAATTATCTCGTTCCGCCACCTGAACCGCCACCGATGGAGCCACCGCCTCCGCCAAAGGAAGCAAATCCTCCACCTCCGGAGCTGCGCTTTTCCTGCTCACGCTGTTGTTCGGCTTTTATCATATTGCTGTAAAGCAGATAGTGATAGGAATATGCTGTAACCATACTCCGACTGTAATCAGTCAGTTCAGAAGAAAGCGTCGGATATAACTCTTTCATTTGCTCTGCTACCTGATCGGCTATGCCAAATAACATGGCATAGGAAAGCAGCTCCCGCCAAATTGGCATTTCCTTGACACCGCGCTCGGCAACCAGCGAAAAATCCTCCAGATACCGTTTCAGTCCCATCAGCTCGCCCAACTCCTTTTCGCCGGCTGGTGTCAGATCGGTTAGTTTTGTAGGAATACCCCACCGTTTCAGGCAGTGCTTTTGATTCAAATAGGCTTTGCCTGCACTGTCATGCTTTTTAATATAGGCACGAAGAAGTGTATCATTATGATTTGCAAAATGTTCCAGTTCCTTTGCCTGCAAGGTGGCGTCTGAACCGGCTGCACACTCCAATATCGTATAAAGGTACTCATCATATTCGTTCATTTTTTGATGCTGGCTACCCATCAACCTCAGATTAACCGCTTCTTTGGTCTTTCCCATAAAGGCGACGTCCTGCGTTTCGACAGGGCACAGGCAACCCAGTTGAGTAAGTCGCAGCATCCCTGTGGCAAGGATAGCACCTTCCTCACACACATCAAAAATTCTTCCTAGCGCATAGGTGGCACTCAGGTTGCCTTCGTTGGGAATCTCTCTGAAATATCCGAACCGCTGGGAGAACCTTTGGAGTTTTTTCTCTGCCCTTTTCTTTTTTATCCTGCGAATCCAAATAATCAGCCCTATGGGAAGTCCTATGGACAGCAGAGTCACCACAATTGCCTCAAATGTGGATACTTCTTCACCGGTATATCCTGAGCCATCATAATCGCTGCCCTCAAAGGCTTTTGTCCTCACCTCTTCAAAGCTTCCCGGTTCCTGCCGCGAGGGAGATATCACTCCCTTATCCATGGAAAATAGTACCGTCACATGGTTTTTAGCATAAATCGGTGTATCTGTGCGGGCAATAATACTTCCATTCTCAAATGTAACCTTGCCTGCGAAGCCAAAGCCCCATACATCCGCAATTCCATCAGTGATGGGTGTGCCGTCTGCAAGCCGGATTTGAACCGTCACATTAGTAGGCGTTGTATTCATACCGTCATTGACAAATCGGAAGTTTACTCCGTCCCTGTCATTGTAACCGCCTATGGCATTATCCACCTTATACTCAATGGTATAGCGGTTTTGACCATATTGGCTGATTCCAAAGCAGATTTCATAACCGCTGTCAGTATCATGAATACCGCATTTTTGGGCCTTTTCTTCAAAGCTCCAGTCAATGTCCCAATCTGAAACTGTATTATAGATACCGTTTTGGTCAGAGACTTTTAACTGGCTGATAGTCAGATAATCGGGCGCATTCATAGGAATGTAGCTTTCTGTTCCTTCCTCAAAATGCCCTTCCCAGTTCTGTGTGATGTACATGGAGCCGTCCTCGTTAATGACAGCCTGAATATCAATTGTATTCACCTTATTTGTGGCAAAAGCAGGGAGAGTGAAAGTAGCCAACAGAATAAAGCATAGGAAAAGGCAGTTCTTTGTTTTCCTCATAGAGCACCTCATTTCATGTTTGGCATATCAACCTTGGCCATCTGCTCCTCAAGATACTCTCTTTGCCAGAAACCTAACCTATCGGCAATCAAGGAGACCGGGAACATTCGGATTTCACGGTTCAGCTTTGTAACGCTGTCGTTGTAAATCAGGCGACTGGTGCGCACCATGTTTTCATAATTTTCTACAGCATCCATTGTTTTGATATAATTCTGATTGGCTTTCAACTCAGGGTACTGCTCCGTCACCATGGCGATCCTGCTCAATGCCTCGAAAATAACCCCTTCCTGCCTTACCACATCATCAGGTGTGGATTTTGCCGTAATCACGCTTCTTCTGGATTTGATTGTCTCAATCAGCGTTTCGCTTTCATGCTTGGCATAGCCTTTTGTTAAATCCAAAAGAGCCGTCAGGGCATCAAAGCGGCTTGATAGCTGCACTCCGATTTGACTCATGGCATTGCTGATATTCTCATCAAGTACCACCAGTTTGCGCTGTGTAGAGATTGCCCATAGAACAATTACCACAGCAATTGCAATGATTATGATTAAAGTTGGTAGCATAATAAAATCCTCCTTGTTCATTTTATAAATAATCGGGCAGACCATATTTTCGTCCGTCCTCTCATTTTGCGAGTTTTATTTGTTGAGCTGTACAGCCGGTTACTCGGCGGTCTTTACAGTTGCCCTAACTTTCTCTATATTGGCGTCCAAACTTCTTCCCGCATCAACAGCCTTAAGGTAACTGATGACAAGTGCCGTCATAAGTACCAGTATTTTTTTCATTTCAAATCCTCCGTTTTTCGATTAGTTTATATAGGAACATCTCCTTGGTTCAATTTATCAAAAATTACCCGGTGAAGCCGTCCCTTGCATAAAACATTCTTTTTTCTGCACGAAATATTTTCTCGAATAATCACTTTTTATGTTAGAATGGGGATGGAGGGATGCTTATGCTACAAATTGCTGTTTGTGATGACAATATAGACGAGCTGTCCAATATGGTACAACTTATAAACCAATACAGTTCTTTTAGGCATTTGAACTGTGAATATACTGCCTTTCTAAACGGATTTGAGCTGATTTCAGCATTAGAAAAAGGAAAGCGGTTTGATATATATTGTCTGGATATCATAATGCCAGGCTATACGGGAATTGATGTTGCAAAGGAAATCCATTCCTTTGACAAAAATGTACCGATTCTGTTTTTTACATCCTCACCGGAGTTTGCTTTGGAAAGCTACTCAGTTAAGGCCATTAACTATGTATTAAAACCCATATCTAAAGAGAAATTTTTCTGCACCTTTGACGAGCTGTTGGAGCGTATAAAAGTTGAAAAAAACGACAATGCACTTATCGTAAAAAGTAAGGAAGGGATTCAAAAAATACTGATTTCTAATTTGGTTTTTGCTGAGGTTATTGGCAGGAATGTGTTGTATCATATGTTGTCCGGTAAAGTGATTGAGTGTACGGAATCCTTCTCCGCTGTCTGCGACAAATTGCTGAAATATAACCACTTTATTAAGACGCATCGTTCCTATATTGTTAATATGCAGTATGTGGATACCATTGAAAATCACCAGGTGACTTTGCAAACAATTTCATCAATTCCCATTGCGCAAGGAAAGGCACGGGAAATTAAGCAACAGTACCTGGCTTATCAAATGGAGATAGAATAAGAGAATGGATGAGTTATATACACTGTTGCTCGTTAACACCTTATCCATTGATTATTTACGCTTGTATCCTAAGGAGGAACCAAAAAAATGATAGCGACTATCATTGAATTCTCTCGTTATTGGTTTTCACTGTTGTTCGGTGCAACGGTTGCTGTCAGTTTCGCCGGAATGGCACGTACACGAAAAAATTATCTGGCTTTCGGGTGCTTTATTGTCGTTACATTTATTATGCAAATAACCAGCCTAAGGCTGTGGGGTATGGCTATGACCATAAAATTATATCCGTTGCTTTCCCATTTGCCTGTGGCTGTTTTTATCATCATGTTCTTAAAGCGCCCATGGTTGATTTCAGTAGCCAGCGTGTTTGCCTCCTTCCTGTGTTGCCAGCCTCCCCGTTGGATCGGCAGTGTCGCGGGTGCCGCTTTTGACAAAGTTTCCATAAACCATGCCAGCTATGTGATAGCTGTATTTGTGATGTTTTTTTTCCTGCAGAAATATGTAGTGGAGTCTGTTCAGCATCTGATGGAACGCTCTGTTAAATCCTGCCTGCTGTTTTGCGCCATGCCGGCTTTTTACTATCTGTTCGACTACGCCTCCACTGTTTATACCGATATTATGTACAGTGGATCACGCGCGACAGTACAGTTAATGCCCTTCATGACATCGGCATTATATTTTATGTTTGTCCTCCTTTACTATGCTGAGATGCAAAAACAAGTGAATACTCAAAGAGAGCGGGATATGCTGGACACACAATTCCGACAGGCGCAAACGGAATTTGCTTCCCTGCGGAAGATGCAGCAGAATGCTGCCGCCTATCGGCACGATATGCGCCACCATTTCACTCTTTTACAGGGTCTGGCATCCAATGGATGCATAGCGGAGATGAAAGAGTATCTACGTACTGCCCAGTCCGACATGGATGCCATTACGCCAATACGCTTTTGCGAAAATGAAACTGTCAATTTAATTTTATCCTCTTTTGCCGTCACAGCAAAACAATCTGCAATCACGTTGACGGTAGATGCCAGGTTGCCTGATACACTGACCTTCAGTGACACAGAGCTTTGTTCACTATTGTCAAATGCATTGGAAAACGCCATACATGCCTGCGAAAAAATAGCCGACAGTAATAAACGCTATATCAAGCTACGCATATATTCCAAAAATAATAAGCTGTGCATTGACATACGCAACACTTATCAGACAGAACCGATATTTCACAAGGGCCTTCCTGTATCTAAAGAACAGGGCCATGGTTTTGGCACAAAGAGTATGGCTCATATTGTGGAAAAATCTGGTGGCATATTCCAATTCTCAGTCTCGGATGGTTGGTTTATATTTCAAGCTACCTCATAGCTGAAAAATTCATGTCTGAGTTGTGGCAAGTTAGGAGTTACCTCCCAATTAAGGACAGTACACTATTTAAAACTTAACGGAAGGCTTTGTTCCATCCGGTTTAATCAGAGTTGTTTTGTATTTCTCACGTCTTAACATGATCCGGAAACTACCCAATCTCCTGCAATGCCAAAAAGCGAGCTGCCCTCTATGAAATGCTTTTTAGCGACAGCACAATCCTATTTATAAATATCTCGCCACAGTTTACATTTCAGGGCACAGTCTCATACATTTCAGGCAAACTCAAGCTTATTTCGATAATTCTTGTTTATTATAAAGAATGTATCCAATTCCAATCATAGAAAGTGAGGACAAAACAGATGAAGAAAAAATTACTTAGTATGCTTCTTATACTATGCATGGTGTTACCTTTATTGCCATTACCTGCAAATGCGGCAAACAAAAGTATTGTGTATCCGCGCACCAAGCTAAAGGATGTATACGTTAACGGGTTTGGCTATCAATATTCTCCTTCAGGCAACTGGGTTATCTCTAAAAATAGTATAATGTTTAAAGACAAAAATGGAAATGTTGGTTTATTTAGCTATAAAAACGGAAATAAACCGAGAGCATATATTTTTGATAAGGATTACAAGGTTATTTCAGATACAGTAATAAACCTTCCCTCCCACGATTATTTCGGTACCTTTTCAGTTGCTACCGATGGTAATTATTATGTCGTTATTGGGCATAAAAATAAAGAAGAAAATGCCGGAAAGACAGTTGTAAGCCTGCTCAAGGTTTCCTCTGAAACAGGTGATGTAATAAAAAAAGGCGAGCTAAAAGCAAAGCAATTTGGTTCTGCATTATCCAGCATAACCGTTCCCTTTAATGCCGGTACAGCAGAACTAGTAGAAAGCAACGGAAAGATTTATATACATATGTCCCATGAAATGTTCAGAGCCAAAGACGGAAAAAATCATCAGGCTGCTAACCTCTTTGTGTTTGATGGGGCCTCCCTGAAGCCCCTGCAGGTAAAAAATAATTTTTACGTCAGCCATAGCTTCAATCAAATGATGAAACTTGACGGAAGCACAATTGTCACCCTCTCACATGGCGATGCCTACCCAAGAGCAATTCGCCTGGCTACTATGGACAGCAAAGGTAATTTCAATAAGTCTGATATTTTCTCATTTAAGGGTGCTTCAGGGAAAAATGAAACCGGCTCTACTGTATCAGGCTTGGAAATTGGACAAAGCACTTATCTGGTGACAGGAACCTCTGTAACTCACAACCAGCGTGTAAATGGTAAGTCTAGTCCCAATGGCGAATGGTACAAAGGACGTAATGTTTATCTTTCAGTTGTTAATAAAAAAAGCATGTCACCAAAGCACATTTGGCTTACTTCTTTTGACCCAAGTAATAAAGATATTACTATCACTGACCCGCGAATTTTCAAATCAGGCAAGCAATTTGTCGTAGTGTACTCAGTCTCCAAAGGAGACACTTCCTACACAGAGTTTGTTACAGTGGATGAAAGCGGAAAAATACTGGCACGAAATAAAAAAGACAACACAGCATTTTATTCAAATAGCTACCCATTGCTAAAAGATAATAAAATTATCTGGGTTGCGCCATGGGTAGCTGGTATGGATTATTATTATCTCAATAATACAAAAATCTATAAATATAAATTTGATGACACCGGACGTGTCTATCTCTTTGAAGTTGATATCAGCTCGCCTACCTCTCCAAAATGGATAGAGGGTATCCGTCCACAGTCTGTTGCAATTGAACAAAAGAATGTAATTATGGACCGGGGTGATGCAACTAAGTTAACGGCCAAGGTATATCCTACAAACAGTCCCTTTGACGAAATTATCTGGTCATCCGGCAACAGTGGCAAGTATAGTGTAACAAAGAATGGCTATGTTACTGCACTTGAAGGTGGTGCAACGAATAAGATTTTTGCTCAAACCAAAGTAGACCAAAGTATCTATACCACTGTACAGATAACGACCAATGCCGCGCCAAAGGCACCTAACCCACAGGTACGAAAATCTTCTACAGCCACCCCCAAGAATAAGCAAGTTGGATTGTACAGTGCGTTGGAATATTACCCCTTGGAGAAAGGTAAACAAACAACCAATGTTCAGTTAAAGTCTTCTTCGGGTAAAGTGCCGGAGTACTACATTACCTCCTCTAACGAGTCCATTGTCAAAATAAAGGATTCCACCAAACCAGTCGGAGTAGAATACGGTACTGCTACAGTCTATTTTCACACCGCAGCTACAAAAAATGTTGCAAGCTGTGTGGTAGAGGTTACTCCTCCAAAAGCTGACGGAACCTATATCATTAAAATGCCAAAAACCAATTATAAGCTTGGTGAACCTTTTGAAACTGAAGGCTTCAGTGCAGTTAAATGTACTCAAAACGGTAAGGAAATACGCTACTATAATGATAAGCAAGTATTTTTTATCATAACAGATCAACTCAGTACGTACACCACTGATGCATGGGGCAGGGGTAAACCCCTGACTAAAGCGGGAAAAATTGAGGTTCGGGTGAATATTGCAGGTACAGTACTTCGCTACAATATCAATGTTAGTAATTCAAGCAATGGTGCAGACAATGGCAGCTATACCAAGGTGCTTCAAGATGGCCGTTATAACTTACGCTGTATGTATAACTGTGTCAACGTTGCAGCAAACGGAGGTGCAGAGCTTAGGAATGTAACCCCTCTCCCTTCCTATGAGTTCAAAAGACAAGCTGACGGTAACTATACCATCAAAACCGCAAATGGCAAGTATTTAGGTATTTCCGACCCTATTAAAGACGGAATTCAGCTTAAAGAGATCGATTCTCCTTATTTATGGAAGTTATATTCCGAAAATAATAATGATATCTTTAGCCTACGCCCTGCATCCAATTTGAAAATGGTGGTAAATGCTACAGGACAGAAAAATACAGACGGTACATGGATTATTTTATGGACACACGAGAGCACAAATGCACCTAATCATGCAGAGTTCAGATTTATACCTGCTTAATAGAGTGTGTAGCGGGGCTAGAGCAAATAATAAGTAAATCAAAAGTGGAAGTAGTATCGAAAAGGGATACTACTTCCACTTTGTCATTTCTGCTTTTCCGAGTCATCAGGTCAAAACAGTCATCTGGCTCCATCCAATACTAAATCATAAAACTTTATTAGTGTTACCGCCACCTGAGCTCTGGTAGCACTGCCTTGTGGAGATAGGGTATTTGTACCCGTTCCGCTGATAAGTCCGTTGGCATTGGCCCATGAGAGGGCCTCCTTTGCGTAAGTGCTTATGCTGTCGGCATCAGAAAATTTACTTAAACTCGCCCGTTTACCTATATCATGATCGAAAACTGAGGCATAACCATACAGCATGACCGCCACTTGTTCCCGTGTAATGGTGCCATTGGGGTTTGTTCCATCAGAAATGCCCTTGGCCATTGCCCACATTTGAGCATCCCTATACCAGATTTCAGTGCTTTCAGAAGGCTTGAGCCCTTGCAAACGGTAGAGCATCATCCACAGCATGGCACGGGTCGTTGGCTGATTCGGGGAAAATGTAATCGCACTGGTCCCTTGTAGTAGTCCGAGTTTTGCCGCTTTTTTCACACCATCAAAGTACCATCTTGATGAATCCACATCCCGGAATAGGCGGCCCTGACGTGCGTAGACAAGTGCACGCTCGAAATTCAGAATACCCCAACCGGAAGCTCTGTCATAGCCCGTAGTGCCGAAATCTGTGGCAGAGGCATAGAGTATCTGCCTCACCTGTGCCGCTGTTAGGTCGGGATATTTAGTCATCAGCTTAGCCGCAACACCTGAAATATAGGCCGTAGAAAAGCTGGTGCCGGAAGCCGAAAGGCGATTGCCCTTCATGGTAGCCGTGGGCAGCTTTTCTCCTGGAGCCAACAAATCCACTGCCTCATTACGGTTGGAGAAGTCTGCCGGAGCGCTGTTGGCTTCATTTGTCGCACCCACACATAGAACGCTGCTATATGCGCCGGGATAGTAAACGGAGTCATTCCCGTCATTTCCCACACTTGAAATAACCAAGGCTCCATGTTTATCAGCCCAATCCACCGCCTCTCGCAAAGCCGGCGTGTCGTTCAAAACACCTGAACTTATATTGAGTATACTACAGCCATAGACCTCCACCGCATCTCGAATTATCTTTGCCAGCATGGCACCGTCACCCTTTAAGGTGCCGCCGTCTTCTTTTTTACCGTAATAGACCAGCGGAACCAGTATGGCCTCCGGGCAAATTCCCTGTACCCCGGCAACCTCACTGCCTGCAATGATAGAAGCGATTGCAGTGCCGTGGCCAACTGTGTCGGCGGTGGTTTGCTTGGGGAATATATAATTTCGTCCAAGGGACATATTTGTCTTGGATATAGCTATTTCAGAAACTCCCGTGTCAATGACAGCCACCCGCACCTGTTTAGACTCGGCGGCCAAAGCAGGTACGTTCAAAAACATGGTGACCAGCACTACGGCGAAAAATATATGCAGTCTCATGTACTCACCCTTTCCTTGGAGGAAAAGAGGCGGGGTTTCCCCCGCCTCTTTTAAAACTTTACGGAATTGTGACAGTGATATACTTGTAGTTCCGATAGGTTTCATCCTGTGGTACAGAAGTTACCGAGGTACCATCGTAGCTGGTGCCAGCAGTGATAGTGTCAATTTTGGAGCTTCCATTGGTAATAAAATAGTCAATACCATATTCAGCAAAATCTGATAGAGGACCACAGTATGCCGCGCTATCGTTACCATGAGTCTCCAAGGTGCCTTTTATCAGTTTGACACAATATGAATAATTTATGTTGCCAACACATACGCCATAGCTCTTTCCGCCACTTCCCGCAATGCCGGCAAAGGCTTTCACTGTGGGTCCGTTAATGGTAAAGTAATTTCCGCCGGTACCAACTCGAATGCCGCAGTTGTAACTGGTTCCCCCTGTGCCGCTGGTGGCGGTCAAAGTACCGGTTCCTTGAATGTCCAGTGCGCTGGCTACGCAGATACCGTATACGTTGTTCAGATTAGTAGCGTCGTTAGTGTTTGTCACTGTACTGGTACCCGTGTTTACAATGGTCAGGCTTCCCTCGCTGTAAATTGCTGCACTTACATAGCTACTACTGTATGTTCCGGCTATAGTTGCGTTGTAAAGGTACAACGTATTCGTGCTAGGATTAAACTGCACGCTGGCGGAACCATCACCGAGGATGTCGTTTATATTCTCCGTGGTCACTTTTACTCCTGCAACATAGAGCACCTGTTGGACATTGCCCGTATAACCTGTAGTAGACCAACGAGCATACAGGGTCTGGTTAGCGGAAAGCTCTACATTGGTTGTGCTAGTGACTTTCGTGCCGCCGCTTGTTGCCGTAAACCAACCAAGGAAGTAGTGCCCGTCATAGGCGGGAACAGGAAGATTACCATAAGTGCTGCCTACAGAAACAGACTTAGAGGCTGTGCCAACCGCACCTCCATTGGCATCGAAGCTTACAGTATAGGACGGTGTATCAGACCATACTGCCACTAATGTGATATTCTCCGCAGGCATGGTAGTGAAGGCATAATTTGTACCATTCAGCTGCCACCCGACGAAGCTGTAGTTTTCCTTGGTAGGTGCTGTTGGCGCAGTCACTGCTGTACCATAAGCCTTTGTAATGGCTGCCACTTCACTGCCACCGTTGCTGTCAAAGGTAATGGTGTACTGATTGACTGTCCAATCGGCGGTAAATGTAGCATCTGCCACAGGCATGGTCATATTTTCAGTGTAGCCGGACCACAGACTAAAGGTATAGCCTGTTTTGGTAGGGTTATTAGTCGGTTTTGTAATAGTAGCACCGTACTTCAAGCTACCTGTGGTTGCACCATTGGTGTCCACGGTACCGCCGTTACCATTCCATGTCACAGTGTAACTATTACGGGTATAATATACTTTTAATATCAAGCTGCCATCTGCTGTGACTGTTCCGCTGGAAATCGTCCCGCTAGCATTGGAAGCATAGCTAAAGCCGGTATAATTCTTAGGGGCGGCAGTAACCGTAGCTCCGGTGCTGCCCTTCAAATTCTCTGTCTCGCTTGGAGTAGAAGGATAGCTTCCGTCCAGTGCTGCCTTGTAGTGTTCCACCGTATATGCGGTATTACTGTCGGCTGTCCAATCGGCGGTCAAGGTAATATTTTTCGCAGGCATGGTGCTGAAAGTATAATCATCACCATTCAGCTTCCAACCGGCAAAGGTATATCCTGCTCTGGTAGGTGCTACGGGTTCTGTAACGGCTGTGCCGTACTCCTGAGTAATTGGGGATACCAAGCTACCACCATTGCTATCAAAGGTAATGGTGTACTCATTTATACTCCACTGTGCGCTCAGAGTTACATCTCTTGCAGGCATAGTGGTTGGTATCGAAGCTGCCTCACCGTTTTCCATCCACCCGACAAAGGTATAGCCTTCTCTGACAGGGTCATTTCGCTGCAAGACCCAATCGCCGAACTTAATGGGAAGTATTGCATTGTTTTCACCATTACCCAGCACATATGTAAAGGTATAGTTGCTACGGGTGTAGTAATACTTCACCACCGTGGAGCCGTCACCCTTGATGGTTACCGTCTGCACGGAAGGTTCGGTGAACCCTGTATAGTTTTTAACCTCCGGTGTCACATTGGTGTTACTGGTTCCTTGTTTGATTTCAGTTTCGGTAAGTACATAGCTGCCCTCGGTCAAAGCCTCCTGATAGTGCTCCACAGTGTACTTGGTATCTATCCGTGCACCCCAAACAGCGGTAAAAGTCAAGTCATTGGCAGGCATAACCTCAGGAATGGTGTTGTCCCAACGCAGGAAGGAGTAACCGGGGGCCGTTGGGTTGCTCCATTGGATTTTCGCACCCATTGGGTATTTGATCTCAACACTTCTGTTGCCGACTTCCGCACCATATTTAAAGGTTACGGTATAACTATTGCGTTCATAATAGACCTGAACTACCGTATTACCATCAGCAAGAATAGTCTTTTGCTGGATGGTCTTGGGCGTAAAGCCTGCATAGCTCTTTGCCTGTGCGGTAGTGTTCTGATTGCTAATTCCGCTCATGGTCTGGCTTTCAGCCATCACATACATGCCATCCAGTCCCTTCTGATAGTGCTCCACGGTATATGATGTCAAATTGGGGGTCCACTTAGCATACAGGGTCACATTCTCGCCGGGCATAGTGTTAGGGAAGGTATACGCTGCCCCTGTGTAGGCGCTGTTGGTGTACCAGCCGGCAAAGGTATAACCCGCTTTGGTGGGGTTTGCAGGTCTCAGCGCAGATATGTCCGCCCCAGCCAGCTTGCAGATCATATCCACTGAGTTTCCGCCGATTGAATCAAATACCATGGTTTTTCCATTGATCATATCACTCCATTTCAGCGTAACGGTACGACTAAGTGTCTCTGTGGAAGATGCCAGAGGAGCGCCCTTCCAAGTCAGCTTCATTTCGCAGTTGAGTGCACTGTCACCAGAAGCTCGGCTGACCGTGATCTGGTTGCTTACCGGGTTATAAGTAAATGCAGAGTTGGACAGCTCCACGGCGAAATATTTTTCATCGTCGATGTTATGGGCGGTATTTGAATCGAAGTTTTTGGTGTTAGGATTGTCATCCTCACCTAAGTCTCCAGTCTTCAGATCCATCCACTTCATATTGAATACCGTAGTCGGGAGAGTATAAGTGGTTACATTCTGTATAGTGTATGTAGGAGCCGTCACATAGGCGAAGTCATAAACATTCTCTCTCTGACCTGCCGACCATAAAGGCCACTCTTTGGCATAGATGGTCGGGGCGTAGGAGTATTTTCCGTTCAAGACCTCGGCAACGAATTTCACATCCAGATACGCGCCAATCTCCACCAACATTGCTCCGGAGGAGCTGCTGTTCTTTTCCCATACTCCCCCTTTTTTATAGTTTGTCAGAGAGTAATAGAAGTAACCCCATAATCGGGCATATGCGCCGGCTTCAATCTGTAGCCCGATTCCGTCAAGTTTTGTGGAGAATAGACCCACCAAAGCTTTGGCTCGAACACCTGCACGGATGCCCAGGGTACCCATGACATAGAAGTCAAACTGATAACCGTTGGTGCTCAGGTCGATTGTCTCGCTGTCGGCCTTCTTGCTCTTCAATGACATGCTGAAAGAGTGACGCTTGGAGTTTTCATACTGGAAGGTCATGCCGATGGCAACATTCAAATTTGCGGACACCACAAAGTCCACCTGAATACCGTAGGCCAGAATGTGAAGGGGATCTACCCCGCCACGCAGGTCGATAAGTTTAACTACAAACAGATCCACCCACTCCTTGTTAGCGTCCTCCATAAATGCCGCGTACTTTTTGGCAAGACCGCCGGAAGAAGAGGCTTCGGCCTCAGGGAATACAGATTCCAGATCCTCCATCTCCTCTTTAATGGACTCACTTAGACTGAAGATCTTTTTAGAGGCCTGTGCCTCCTTGGCACTTTGGGGCCAGGGCATGCCCCAGGGCTCGTCATCCTGAGTCAACTTAGCTGTGGCAGTGACACCCACGCCGGTATAGTTACCGAGGTCGATGTTGCCGGTCATGCGGTAGTCAGCTATGTAGGGGAATATCCATTTCTTTTTCCACACTGCGCCACCGCTGACGCTGAAACCAAATAGCACTTCTTGTTCGAAGAAGGCAGTCAGTTCAACTTCCACCTTTTTATTCGAGCCGGATTTCTTAATATCAAATTTATATGTCACAGCAACTTCCGCGCGAATGCCTTTTCTGCCTTCAAAATGGGACAGACGAGGGGAGACGGATACACTGGTCTTTATGCCGCCCTCTTTATTAACAATGTTGCCCATAAGAGCCAGGTCGTCTTCGCTGACTGGAGTGCCGTCACTATAGGTAATGATATAGTCGTTCAGGGTCAGGTTGTCCTCGCTGCCGAAGATTTCCTTGACCTCGTCGGTCTGGATGGCCAATCCGGCCAAATACTCACCAGCATCCTTTATAAAGTCGCTGGACATTAGTTGGGACTCCACCGATTCACGTATGAGCTGCTCATCGTAGGCGTCTTCGATCTGTGCATCAGTCAGCTCACTTTCGCTATACAGCTCCATGGCAGACAGTACAATTTCTTCACCTACTACGGCATAGGTGATAATAGTGCTGCCACCAGTAGCAGTAATACTGATAATTTCGCCATAACCCTGCTTGCTGGCATTCGGGTCACCAAGATCACCGTCATTAAAGAAGCTCAGATAATCACCAGGCTCCACTACAGTCTCCGAACTTAAACCCATATCGGCGTATGTGTTATCAGCGAAATCCAACTTGCTCGTGGAAATGGTGATGCTACCGGTTCCGCTGGTGGCAACCGTGTTTCCTGCTGTCACACCATCGCCGACATCCAGATCGATGGGTAGCAGATCAGGGGTAAACAGCACGTCCTCCGACTTAGCAGATTGATAATAATATGTGGTGCCGTCGATACGTGTGATCTCCAGATAGGCCACATCACCGCTGTCCTCTACAGTTCGCTTGTCAGGTGTTTTACCGGTATAAACGGCTATGGTGTCACCCACTATGATTCCGCCGTTGGAGTAAGTAAAACTGCCTGTTCCACTGTTGGCGGTATAAGTAGTTATGCCCTGGGCATCGGTGGTAGCCTGATACAGACCGGCATATTCCAGCACATTGTTGCGGTCGGTTTCGGACAGAGCAGAGGCCTCGATAAACTTGATGTCGTCGCTGAGCTCCAGGTTCAGAACTTCATCCTTTTGGATAATGAAGTTATAATATCGTATTTCCTCTCCCTCACCTGCAAAGGTAATCGCATCATTCAGCAACTCAATCTGATAAGTATGACCGGGAGTAAAGTTGCCGGTTGCAGAAGCAATAGTAAAGCTGCCTGCGCTGCCGGTAATGGTAATTGTTTCCTGCTCCACACCATCCGTTCCGTCGGTCACAGAGGGGTTGGTAATGTTGCGGAATTTGAAATCCGTACCGGAGGCAGGAGCGCTCCCTGCATTCATTGTGATGGTGAAGTTTGAAGCAGCATCCTGCTTGGTCACGAAGTTCAGCTCGCCGTTCTCGGTAAGTGACACTGCTTCGGTAAATTTCGCATACAGGGCCAGATTCCTTGAAAGGGTGTCCGTGCTGGATACCATGTTGCTCAAAGCACTGTCATAATACCACCCCAGGAACACTGTTCCACCCTTCTGAGCAGGGACGGGCATGGTGTTAAGGAGGGTTCCTGCGGGATAGAGCTTGTTTGTAGATTCTTCTCCCGCTTTCAAGGTCACTTCGTAATAGACAGTAGAGTTGCCACCGGACGAACCGCCACCTGACGAGTTTCCACCGGAAGGCGGTATGACAACGGGTGTCTCCTTCTTGGGTACACCAGGTTCCTTATACCAGGTTTCCACAGTCTCGTCTGTCCGCATACACAGCGTTGCTGCCTGTGCACGGCTGGCATTGCCCAGAGGATTAAAATTCACTCCGTCACCGGACAGCAAGCCGGTTTTCCACAACTTCAAAACGGCATCCCTGGCATAATTGGCAACTTTGTCGATATCTGCCGGAGTCGTGGTGATTTTGGCCCCGGTTTCGTAGTTCACACCAAAGGTCTCAAAATAGTTTACAAAGAATACAGCCATCTGCTGGCGGTTAATCAGTTCATCAGGTGCAAATTTGCCGTTACCAACACCTGATGTAATACCGTGCTTTGCTGCCCACGCGACAAAAGGGGCATAGTAGGCATCTGGTGCAACATCGGAAAAGGTAGATTTACCTTTGTAGGTTGCAGTGTCCACGCCTGCCAAATGCCCCAAAACTGTTACAAACATACCGCGGGTCATCGTTCCTTTTGGTTCAAATGTGGTTGCAGATGTACCTGAGAAGAATCCCTTCTCACGTGCATACTGCACTGCGCTGTAATACCAGTCGGTTTTTTTTACATCGGTAAAAGGATTTTCTGTCTTTTCATATGTAGTCTGCGCTATTGTACTCAAGCTGTCACCCTGCGCCGCATATGCTGCGGCAGGAAACATAGTAATCAGCATACAGAGGCAGAGGAAAAGACTCACGAGCCGTTTTTTCATCTTGTTTGTTCTCCCTTCGATCTCTTGATTTTTTTAGTTGAGTTGCTCGCTCCATGTCCCAGCGAAGCGCGTCACCATAAAGCACCGCATTTTTTACCGTTGACGCATACACCCCTACTTTACGGTATAAAAGCTGCTCTCAATATAGCAGATGCAATCAGCGATAAACGTGGTATACAGTGTCACACTTCTCTTTTTTTTGCTTTTAACGACAGAATACCTCAAAAAAACACTCAAATACTGTTTCTGGCCTGAAAGGTAATGGATTTCGGCCTAAACGGTAATTGAGCGGTTGATGAAGTTTAAAAATTATAGTAATATGGTTATGAATTTAACTTGGGGGGTGGAGCATTTGAGGATTGCCATTTGTGACGATGATATCCGGGATCTGCAGCAGATTGCTTCTCTGCTGGAAGCATACCGGCATGAGAGCAAGGCAGAACTCACCTATGCAAGCTTTCAGAGCGCCATAGAGCTTCTGGTTTCTATGGAAAACTCAGATTACGATGTGCTACTTCTGGATGTGCTGATGCCGGGAATGAGCGGTATGCAGGTAGCCCGCGAAATCCGCCAGCGCAACAATCTGATACAGATTGTGTTCCTGACCTCCTCCCCGGAATACGCGGTGGAGAGCTACAGCGTGCGGGCGCACTACTATCTTTTAAAGCCCGCCTCAGAGGAGAACCTCTTTCCCATCCTGAACAAGTTGCTGGACGATTTCAAAAAGCCGGAGGAAGCCTTGTGCATCAAAACACAGTCCAGCGTGTTCAGCCTCCCTTATGGAAAAATAGAATACATAGAGGTCAGCTCAAAAAGACTGTATTTTTATCTGACGGACCGTAGCATGCGAGAGGTAACCGGCAGGCTGGCAGACTTTGAACAGGTCCTGCTGAAAAGACCCAGTTTTATTAAAGTCCATCGCTCCTATCTCGTTAATCTGCAGTGGGTGCAGGAAATACGGCAGGGAGAACTTGTTACCGCATCGGGGTGGCGTGTGCCTGTGTCAAGGGCGGCTTATTCTCAGGTGCGAACGACATATACACAGTTTCTTTTCTCCGAGGCGGAAGAGTTGGCGCAGGACAGAATGGGCGGTGTTGAATGATAACAACTTATATAGGAGTTATACAATTTGGATTTTCTCTGCTTTTTGGAGTGGCGCTTTCGGTGTGCTACGCTGGCATAGAGAGAACTCGCAAGAACAACCTGGTTGTCGGTTGCTCTTGCGTACTTCTCCTTTTTGTGCAGTCCTCCTTCTGGTGGCTTTTTGGTATAGATTTAACATCAAAATTATATCCCCTGATTATCCATCTGCCGTTGATTCTGCTACTCGCCATATATCTAAAACGCCCTTGGTCGATTTCCATCGTCAGCGTGCTATCTGCATACCTTTGCTGTCAGGTGCCCCGATGGATCGGCATTATTGGCGGTGCTGTCTTCAGGAGTAATCTCGGCGAGCATATTTGCTATATCGCGACCGTTTTTTTGGCATATTTTCTCTTTGAAAAATATGTGGCAGGTACTCTTCGACATCTGATGGAAAAATCCAATAAATACTGCATTATGCTTGGCACTGTTCCGCTGTTTTACTATTTATTCGATTATATTACCACGATTTATACCGATTGGCTTTACCGAGGCGTAAATGGAGCGGTTCAGTTCATGCCCTCTATGTTTTCAATCGTTTATTTCGTGTTTATTATCCTTTACCACGTAAAAATGCAAAAACAGGTGCGTGCTCAGAGAGAACGAGATATGCTGGCCGCTCAGCTCCACGGAGCGCATTCAGAGCTTGTGTCCCTGCGACAGATGCAGAATGTTGCTACTACCTACCGCCATGACATGCGCCATCATTTTGCAATTTTGCAGGGCATGGTTTCCGAAGGTAGTATAGATAAGATCAAAACTTATCTAAATATTGCACAGTCTGATATAGATGCAATCACCCCAATCCGCTTTTGCGAAAACGAAACAGTAAATTTGATTTTGTCAACCTTTTTTACCAAGGCAAAGCATGCTGGAATCACGATGACGGTGGATGCTAAGCTTCCGAGTTCAATACCTTTAAGTGACACAGAGCTTTGTTCCTTGCTATCAAATGGTCTTGAAAACGCCATCTTCGCTGTAGACTGCCTCAATTCTGAGCGCAAGATAGTCTCTGTCAAGGCCACGGTACATAAATCCAATTTACTGATTCTGATAGAAAACCCCTATGAGGGCGCAATTGTAATGAAAAGCGGACTTCCCCAATCATCTCTTGAGGGACATGGCTACGGAACGCGTAACATATCAGCCATCGCGGATGCCCACGGCGGTCAAGCAATTTTCAGCTCCGAAAATGATGTATTTTCACTAAAAATCATGCTTCCACTAAGAAAATAGGCACATAACTCATAACCCCTCACAATGAAGTGCCGTATGCCACGTGAATGAAACATTTATAAGTGCTGCAGCTGTTCTAAAATATGAAAATAACGACAAAGTAAACAGATAATAACACCAAGCCCATTAATATCGCCTGTATTTGCTTTAAGCTCATTGTCGGGCTGATTTCTGCTGCTGCTAGTGTAGCATTATCTAAAACTGCTGAGCACATATTAATCCAATATAATAATCGGCTGTCTAAATGTATAACATACTCATTAATAAGTGGTTTGAATCCCGAACCATATTTCGACAAAAAATTATTGCCGTTCGTTCCCTAAAATCGACATTTCATTCCGAGTTTCTTAAAAAAGATAATTCCGTGATATACTCGCAACGGGAGGCGTTGCAAATAAATATGCAGAAAAATAATAGTTTATTGATTTCATATATAATATTGGCAGTAGCATCTACTTTGTTTATGCTTCTTTTTGCGTACAATACAAGCCCTCTTTTTGAATATTTGGGTGTAGACAGCGGTATGTATCTTGTTATAGGCAAGGCAATGGCCCAGGGTGAAACCCTTTATTCAGGCCTTTTTGATCACAAGGGTCCAATTATTTTTATTTTTAATATGCTCCCCCAGCTTTTTATTGACGGAACAATGGGGGTATGGCTTACAGAGCTTTTACTGATAATAATTTCTGCCATAATGATTTATAAAATTGCAGACCGCTATATTGGAAATGCTTTTTCTCTTTGCGTACCCTTTGTCTATATATGGATAACTGTTACTTTATTTAACGGTGGAAATTATACCGAAGAATACAGTAATTTCTTTTGCGTGATCTCACTTTTTATTTTTGATAAGTGGCATAGGGAGAAAAAGTTGACAATAAAGATGTCATACTTACTTGGTTTGTGCTTTGCTTTTACATTTTTCCTGCGCCCCAATAATGTTGCTCTTATTGTATCGATTATTTTTTTTATGGGAATTTATATGCTTATGAAAAGCAGGCACAAAATCAGAAGCTTCTTAATTTTCGGCTCTTTAGGAATTCTGACTGTGACGCTTCCGATAATTATACTTTAGCTGCAAAAGCAGTTTCCAACGATTCTCCAAGCGGGGTAACAATAGCAGCTATTCCAGATCAAACTCACACTGGCAGGGCTATAGAGCCAACCCTTGTGATAAATGACGGTAGCAAAACACTTGTCCAGGGTACAGATTTCACCGTTACTTATGCAGACAATATCAATGTAGGTATAGCAACTGCAAATGTAACCTTTTACAGGGACTATAGCGGAACTATGACAAAGAACTTCAATATTAGTCCTGCCCCAATATATACCCCCCCATCATATACCGCTCCAACAACATATACATATACTGGTATGTTCAATACTGATGGCGGAAGTATTATTGATAGTAAAACCATAAAGGAAGGCACAACAATCGGAGAAATTCCAGCACCTACAAAAGATGGCTATGTATTTGCAGGCTGGTATTCAAATAAAGAGCTTACAAAGGCTTATGATGCCGGTACAAAAATAACAGCCTCAACCACACTTTACGCAAAGTGGACAAAAATAGATTCTAAACCTGTTGATAACTCCAAAAAGGAACTTATTTTAACGATTGGTAAAAAAGAAGCAAATGCTTTTGGCACGGATATAATAAACGATGTTGCTCCAATGATAAGAAATAACAGAACATACACACCTGTCAAATTTATTGCTGAAAACCTTGGTGCTAGTGTCGAATGAATTAAAGAAGAGCAGAAAGTTGTTATTACAAAACGTTAAATTATTATTCTGTTAAGTAAAAATACTCCAAGTGGCTCCATCAGGAAAAATCCTGATTGAGCCACTTTTTGTCGATAAAAATAGTTTGATAAAGATGTTTATGTTATAATTAAAGATATTATGTCTTAAAACTAGGTATATTCAAGCATAGTTTTATGTTAACATGGTTTTATGTTAATCAATTTCTAAAGAATCTTATTACAGTACTTGGACCAACTTTTTTATTAATTTACTTGAGAGGCTGCGGATATGAAACTGTTCAAAAGAAACCGAAGAATGAGTGTTGTGTATACTTGGTTTTTTTCAATATTATCTGTAATAGTTTTAATCTTGTTGTTAAATTTGGGAATCAATTTTTCTTCTCTCAGATATATGGAAAAAGAAATGTTGAATTTGTATGAAAATTCTACAAATCTGCTTAAAATAACCGTAGACACAAGATTAAGCGGTGTTCAGAATATCGTTAATCAGCTTGGAATCAATACTAATAATATTGCGCTTATGAACAGTACTAAAGATGATGGTTCATACCGCAAATACACGTTTAACCTGATTCAGGAAATGCAGGCATATAAAATTGCCAATCCATTGATAAAAGACATCTTTGTCTACTATCCGAGTACTAATAATGTTGTCAGCAGTGAAGGACTTTTTCAAGCAAAACATTATTATTACATTTCAGACTTTAAAAACAGCGTAACAGTTACAGAATGGAATGCTCTAATATCAGATGCTGAAGTACGTCAGTTTGAGATCCTTAAGGAGTCTCAACTTAATTTTATGATAGTCAAGCACACTTTGCCGATTTCCAGTGCAGATAAGCCTAAAGCAGTTGTAATAGCGGTAATAAATGAGACTGAGGTCAAGGAGATACTTACCTCAGTTAAGCTCAGTATCAGCCCCAAGCTTACTTTGATGCTCTGGCCATCTGAAAAAGTTTATTCCTATTCAGGTGACGACAGCCTGCTGGAAAAGGTACACACTGCAATGCACAAGGATAAGGATTCCGTTGACCTTGATGATTATCTGGTTACCAGTACTGCATCGCAGTTCGGCAACCTGACTTACCTGGTTATCAATACCAAGAGCGAGGTTCTCAATTCTGCTGGTATATTTAGGATCATTGCCATTGTGGCGGTGCTTATCTGCCTTATCTTCGGCGGTGCTCTCGCTTTGTTTATCAGTAGGAAAAACAACTCTTCTATTATAAAGGCTGTTAACTCCATCAGCAAGAATATTAAAAGGGATACAGATGAATATACCTTTGTTACATCTTACCTTTCGGATATCTTAAACGAAAAAAGCTTGCTAACTACTGAACTTGAAAAGCAGAAGCTTATCGTAAAAAGGTCACTTCTGATAAAAATGCTTAAGGGAGAAACGTTGGATAATGAGACCGTTGAAATAGCGAAAACTCTGGTAACCAAAAACATGGCTCTTCCTTTTTTCTCTGCTGTTGCTATTTATATTGAAGATATTGCTGTCAATGCGCCAGAAGGAGATATTGTACAGGAAAAAGGTATAGTGACAACTATCAGAGAAGTCATTTCGAATTACCAATTTCGCAATGCGGAAATATGTATTGTAGATGGGAATATTACTTTGGTTATAAATTTGCAGGAAAAAGATGACGAGTATGGCGTTTTACCTGATATCACCAAAGCAATTGAGGAAATATCCAAAAAACTAAATAAAACTGTTAAAGCGGGTATTGGCAGTTCATTTAATTTCTATGGCCTGACACTCTCATATTATGAGGCAAACGAAGCTCTTGAACATGCTTTCGAAAATGAAAGCATCAATATTTTTTGCTATTCAGACATTGAAAAAGATGAATTCAAGGATGTTAAACCACTCTTTTCTTCAGTGCTGGCAAAGCTTGAACAAATGCTCAAATCAAAAGCTCTTACTGAAGCAGAGCAGCAAATAGAGGAAATCTTTACAAATTATCTGACTGTATCTGAACAGCCTGAAATCCTGAATTGCAGAAAATATGCATATATAAATCTCATAATGGATACAGTTGCAGAGTTACAGCATAATAAATGTATTAGCGCCAGCTATGATTTTCAGGCAATTTTAAATACTAAAAATTATAGAGCTTTAAAACAAGAATCTATCAATATAGTTCAGAATCTAAAAGCTGTTAAGGAGCAGAATGATAATTCGGAAACAAAAAAATCCTTAGATACGGTTAAGCGTTACATTGATGAAAATTACACTGACCCTGACCTTAATCTGAACTTGTTGTCAGAAAAGATTAATATGAACCATACTCAGCTGTCTAAGCTATTTAAAAGATATTTTGGTTACGGTATTTCCGAATATATAAACAAAGTCAGAATAGATGCGGCAAAAATACTGATTCGAACTCACAAGCTGACAATTAAGGAAATTGCTATTCATGTAGGATATTCCAGCGACATTAATTTCATCAGGGTATTTAAGAAATATGAAAACGTAACACCTGGAAATTACGGAAAGTAGTGCTGTAGCAATAATCCGGGGAAGTTGTTCAATAATTGTTAATGCTGCAAAAATGATTTATTGACAGTGTTTAAATCCTTCTTTCTAATAATATAGCCTTATTCAAATCCTGTTTACTTGTTCAAAAAAAGTTTATATACAAATGAGTATTCGGTTGTCTATAATGAATCTGCGTAGCCGGCTAATGCAATGTATTCTATATTGTTACAGTACGTTTAAGTAAAACTTTATTATGAGGTGATCAAACATGAAAAAGCAAATATTAGTGGTATGCCTTCTTCTTACTATAGTGGCATCTTCGATTTCCGGATGTGGATCTAGTAAAGACAAGGATGCGGATAATTCTACCTCTGCATCGAGTGCTTCTGTAACTACAAAACCGACTCCCGAACGCTCAAAGCTGGTTTTGTGGATGCCTCCGTTTGGCACAGAAGATACTTTGGACAAGGAATTATGGACAAACGTGACAGCTTCTTTTGCAAAAGAAAATAATGTAGATCTGCAGATTGAAATCACGCCTTGGGAAAATTATGAAGCCAAATATCTGACAGGTATATCCTCAGGTAATGGCCCTGATGTAGGTTATATGTATAATGAAATGATATATGACTATATTAACATGGGAGCTCTCGAACCTCTTGACAATATGCTTACAGCAGAGGACAAGAAACATTTCTACTATCTTGATCATGGCGTTATCAAAGGAAAGTCCTATGGTATGCCTATAGTCGTAGGAAATGCCAGAGTTCTTTTCTACAATAAGGATATATTGGATGCAAAAGGTGTACAAGTTCCCAAAACATGGGAGGATTTCAAGGCAGCTTGTAAAAAAGTTACAGACGGAAAAGTATACGGCACCGTAATGCCTTGGGGAGAAGCAGCAACCCGTGCACTTAACGTTGGATACTTCCCATTTTTATGGCAAGCAGGCGGTGATCTTATTTCAAATGACGGAACCAAGGTTGCCTTTAACAGTGAAGCCGGACTTAAAGCTCTTAAGTTTGTCAGCGATTTAAAAAATGTTGATAAGTCCATGCCGGATTCTGTCACCTCCATGTCGGAAGCAGACTCAAAAGGATACTTCCTGGACGGTAAATGTGCATTCATAATCCAGGCTACAAACTTTACAAAACAGCTTGATGAAAAAGGCATTAAATGGGGCTACATAACCAGCCTTACGGACAAAACCCAGGGTACCTTTATGGCTACAGATATGCTAGTAATGACATCTTCCTCCCAAAATAAGGAAATGGCCTTTAAACTTATGAAACATATGCTCAAGGGAGAGTCAATGACTGAGTTCCATAAGATGTCAGCCTTCGCGCCGGTAGCAAGCGATGAGGAATATCATGACAACCCTGCCTTCCAGTCAATGTTTGAAAATGACAAAGCTGCTTTAAAGACCTTACCTGTTGCTAAACAAACATCAAAAATATATGATTACCTGTTAAAGAATATTCAACTTGTAATGATGGGTGAAACAACTCCCGAGGAAGCTCTTAAGAATGCCGAGAAATATTCAAACGATCTTCTTAACAACTAACACCATTTATATGAAATAAGGT
>JAEZUC010000130.1 GCA_023443515.1 Bacillota bacterium | reverse complement strand
GCTTCTTTTTTTATCATTGCAAAATGAAGCTGATGTGTATTTTGAAAATAAATCGGTTCACTTATCCATATACCATCTTGCGATTTACTTAGTGTTGTGCCTTTAAGCTTTGACTCTACAGTAAATGCATCTGTTTTTGTGTAAAAAGCATGGGATGAATTATAAAAATTAAATCTAACATTAAAGAAACTACGACCAAACAATCCGGTTACGATTAGTGCCAAGACTATTACTGAAATCGGTATAAGTAATTTCTTTTTCATCAAATCCCCCTTTTTATGTTAAATATTATATTTTACCATAATTATACCATTTAGCTATCGATTATTCCAGTACTTGGTATTTGTGATTACAGTTGCTTATTGCTATTAATTATTGAACACCATCGTCTATCACAGAATAGTATATAAGAGAGTTTACTAAAAGGATGTGTTTTTGTGTACCCAATATATCCGTACATAGGATTTGAAACAAAATGTGAAAAAGTTCCATTAACCTTCCCACCCCAGCATCAAAGCCGGCAGCCCGGCATTGAATATATAATGAACCCTAGGCCGATATATAACAATCCCGGTTACCGTGGTTCAGAAAAACTATTGAACAAAGTAGCTGTAATTACAGGCGGGGACAGCGGTATCGGCAGAGCGACAGCAGTTGCTTTTGCAAAAGAAGGAGCTGATGTGGCAATAGTATATTTGTATGAGCGTACTGATGCTTTGGAGACAAAAGCGGCCGTTGAGTCATTGGGCCGACGTTGCCTTAACATTGAGGGAGATATACGAAGAGAGGAATTTTGCAAAGAAGCTATACAAAAAACCGTCCAATATTTTAATCGTCTTGACATACTTGTTAATAATGCAGGGGTTCAATATCCCCAAGATAGCATATTAGATATATCAAAAGAGCAACTGGAAGATACTTTCAGAACCAATATTTTCTCTTTCTTCTACATGACGAAAGCAGCACTCCCTCATATGAAATGCGGAAGCTGTATCATTAACACCACCTCTATTACTGCTTATGAGGGGGAAAAGACTTTAATAGATTATTCTTCAACAAAAGGTGCCATAGTTTCATTTACACGTTCCTTATCTAAATCACTTGTGGATAAGGGTACCAGAGTTAATGCCGTAGCCCCCGGGCCTGTGTGGACACCCCTTATCCCTTCAAGTTTTTCCGCAGAGAGGGTTAAAACCTTTGGGGCCGACAATCCGATGAAACGTGCCGCACAGCCTTTTGAGCTTGCTCCGGCGTATGTTTTCCTTGCTTCAGATGACTCTGCCTATGTAACGGGACAAACGATTCATGTAAACGGAGGAAAAATGGTTACTACTTAAACAGGAAGTTAAGGCATGTTAATATGAAGAGTTTATAAGAAATCATTCAATAACCTTTATAGTTTTAGCCTTCCCCTGAACAGGGTATGATACCAAGACTTCGCCTTTAAAAACTACTTCAACCTTCATACCTTCCTTCAATTCGCTTACAGATATTTTTGTACTTTTATCTATGCTAACTGATGCTTTGTCATGCATGGTATCACTTTCAACCTTTCCCTCCACAAAGATAGCAGTTACTTTTTTGTTATCATCCGTCGTAACCTGTGTAATTTGCCCCCGAATTCCTATCTTTTCCTCATTATTTGATGTTTTCGTGCAACCCATCAGGTTTAGCATCAGTACGGTTATAAGTACAACAATTAGTATTTTCTTCATATTGAGGACGCCTCCTTTGTTAATACTCCATTTGACGCAGGAAGCACTTATAAGTTCCATGCATACTCTCATTTATTTGACTATTACTTTTTTAACACAGGTATCCATATTTCACTTTTAAAATTAGGTGAAGTTATATCTTTATGCTCGTTCCACAGAATTTCCGGCCCTTCTGACTGTTCATAATTTGAGGCCGGAAACCACTCAGAATAGATTCGTCCCCAAACATTTTGCAAGGCATCCGGAAATACTCCAACTGCTGTGAATACAGCCCATGTAGAGGCTTTAACCTCAAGCTTTGCCCTGTTATCCGGACATTCCTTTGTTGTGGCTACACCAATGTAATGGTCAAGCTCTCCCTTTTCTTCCATTCTACCTTCCGAAAAGTTTACTGATGCACTAATAAGTCCAGAAGGCTCAACATTGGATAGCTCTTTAAGCTTAGTAATAATTTCTTCGTTTAAACTTTTCCACATGGAGTCAATCTCAGGATTCGCCCCACTAAAAACTATTGGTACCCTTTTTTTAATACCTATGATATAAAATGCCTCTTTTTCTTCAATTCGATAGTTCATTTCATTTCCCCCTTTAATTGATAACTGGAAAGTCATTCTTGGATAGGCTTTTAAGGATTGACCATTATTTCTTGCTTCTGATGGTGTTATCCCATGCAAGCCTTGAAACGCTCTTGTAAAAGAATCTGGTGAGCTGTATCCATATTTAACAGCCAAATCTATAATCCTGATGTTGCTGTTGTTAAGTTCAAAGGCTGCGACTGTAAGACGTCTGCGGCGAATGTATTCTGATAGTGAAATTCCTGATAAGAAAGAAAACATTCTTTGAAAATGGTATTCTGAGCAAAGAGCCATCCTTGCCACTTCCTTAAGGTCAATTTCATTATCTAAATTTTCTTCAATGTAGTTCAATGCGTCATTCATTCCCTTTAACGAATCCATTTGTGACCTCCTTTCATCAATAGGATAGCAAAATTTGAATTAACCTATCCGATATTCCCCGTACATTTTATGTAGGATTTTCTTGATGCTATAAGCAACATCATTGGTCTGCGGAGTTCATCCGACATTTCAGGGATACTGTTGAGTAATTCTTCTGCACCTTCTAGTCCATTTTTTGAACGACCCATATTACTGTATTTTTCAAAAAAAGTATTATCATCATATTTATTTTGTTTCATTTTGCTCTCCCATATCAATCAATTTAAGCTTGTAACTACCCGATTCTAATTCCGGGCATAATAATAGCTTCGTACCCAATCCTATGATAATATAGAAAGTAATCTTTCACAACTCGACCCATAATATACTTAAAAAAATGGAAACCTATCCAAGGAGGCCCGTATGGATAATAAAACTTTAAAGGATAAGCTTAATTCAAAAGAATAT
>JAEZUC010000058.1 GCA_023443515.1 Bacillota bacterium | reverse complement strand
GGGCGGTATCAAAAAAGGAATCAAAGCAACTGCCGGAGGAGCAAAAAAACTGGTTACCACAGCAGGAAAAGGCATCAAAAGCCTGCTGAAATCAGGAGCAAAGCTGGTATCCAAAACAGGCAGTATGGTAATTGATAACGGAAAGATAATTATTAAGAGCCTGAAAAACGGATTCTCAAAGGGAGCAAAGAAGCTACAAGGCCTGATAGACAAAATATTAAGCAAATTCAGGTTCAAAAAATTCAAAATAGAGCGAAAAGGCCTGCATATACGAATATACGGGGAGGTCAACCCGTGGGTACTGCTGTATGATGGAACAATAGAAAAAATAGACCGTAAGAACACCCATGCAGGAGACATAATAGAACACGAAGGGAAACGAGGGGTAGTAATAACCCGCAACACCAAACCAACCGCCAAAGTCAACGACTTAAATGCGTTAAGTCAGGGAGAACGTAAAGCTATTTATGAAAATGCTTTGAAGAATGGTGGGAAGGTTGAGGTTAAGGGGGGCGGGAATATAAATAGGGGTGACTTTAAGTCGACTCCAGAGGCTGTGGGTGGAAAGACTTACTCGGGAGAATTAATGACTACTGAGGAAGCTTCAAGATATAGTGAGCATTGGCGTAAGTTAGGAATAGGCTCAGAAAAAACATGGAATGAATTTATTGAAGCAAATCCTAATAAAAACATTGATGATTATTTTAAACTTGTAAAAGAACAATCGCCATGGCCAGAGGGATACAATTCTAATAATAATATTAGGACTTTAAAAGAAGGAGATACCTTCAATATGGTACTTGATAACAAGCAAAAAGTTATTCAACCAGGAGGATTTGCATTGCTAGATGACGTTCCTAATGTAGATTTTGCAAGAAATGATATGGCGATCAAACTTGGATGGAAAGATGACTGTGGAAAAGTTGCAACTTATCGAGTTAAAAAGGGAATTGAATTGAATGCACCATCTGGACCAATAGGACCACAAATTGATTTGGGTGCTGATAGGTATTTAAGAGGAAATGATTTACTTACACAACTAGATTTATTTAACGGATTAGGCAAGATAGATAGGAATGATTATATAGAAGTAGTCCCAGGTAGTGTTAGACGTATACAGTAAAAGGAGAAATGTAAAATGGATATAACTTATACAACTTCAAGTGTAGAATGGGAATATTGCGGCGAAAAGAAAAAATATATAGCTAAGGGAGTAGAATTTGCTTCAATAGAAGGTAACAAAATTTATATTGAAATATGTGGAGACTTTGGATACGAATATAGGTATATTAATTTGGTAGGAGAAAATATTATTTGGTACAGAGATAATATAGAACAAGTCATATTTTTTATTTCTGAGGATGATAAAAAGATTGTGAAATTACAAGGTCTTAAGGACGTTGCTGTTATGAATGACAAAATATTTGTTTTGACTTTCGTAACTGATAATGGAGAAATCCTAGAGTATTCGAAACATGCAACAATGTTAAAAAAATACTTACCTCCGGTAAATTATTCATTTTATCGTTTCCCTAAAATGAATAATGATTTAACTGTGATATGTCAAGGAAATGAATTTACTATCGATAGTTTTGGAAGAAATGATTGGAAATTCAAATATAATAATCGGACTGAATGTTGGGAAAAAGAGTCATTATCATATTAGTTTTGTGTTTTATAAGGATTTGTCATTAGTCAATGGAGATTTTGCAATAATAAATATAAATAGCAAATTTCGTCACTTCGGTCAAAAAGGACAAGTCCGTATAAATTTAACATCGTTTTCAACAAGATAATATAATGCACTTTTTTAGGTTACCAACAGATGATGGAGGGCATTTAATTGCAAGTATATTTGAAGGTTCTGGTGATTTAGATAATATTGTACCGATGAATTCAACTCTTAATAGGGGTGAATGGAAATCTATGGAGAGTGCTTGGGCAAAGGCTCTAGGCAGGGGAAAGACAGTAGAAGTAAAAATTAAACCTATATTTGAGGGGACTTCGCAACGACCAATTTCTTTCCAGGTCAAATATAAAATTGGTAGTGGTGATTGGATTCCGAAATCATTTATTAATCAATAGGAGGAATTATATATGAATGAAGAAAAGTTAAATAAGTGCTACGCAAAAATTGCAGAGAAACTGGATGAAATGATTCCGATTGAGTGGGACAGAGTAGTGTTATTTGCAGAAGAATTTGGAGATGTTAGTTCAGCCAATTTTTATTTTTACATGAAAGGTAAAGATAAACCTATTTTAAGCAGTAGCATACCAGATAAATTTGATGTGTCTGAAGAAATCTATGATAGATTGTGGAGAGAGTTAATAGCTATAAACAGAGATTTATGGATTGAAAATAAGAAAGAACAACAACCGTGGGACATAATGATTTTTTATTTGGATAATGATTGGAAGTTTAAAATTGAGTTTGAATACGAAATTGACAAAGAAATAGATACTTATGAAAGGTTAATAAGGCTAGCATATAATAAATTAGGAATTATACCGAATGATGACTATGCCAAAGAGCTACTACAGGAATATTTAGTAAAGTTGGGGAAAAGTTTATAAGTTAAATATAAATTTTAATCTGATTAAAATTTGTTAATTAAGTAAGTGAGGTCTTAATGGAGAAATAATCTCTATTAAGGCCATTTATTTTATAAAACATTTTTTGTTAATGAAAGAGGTGTTTTTTTGTATATTTCATAACATAAAAATGCCATTTCATGCAGCCGGTGAATTTTAAAATGACTTTTTAAAATATAATTACAGGCATACTTATTGCATTAAGCACAATAGGTATTCTATAAAAAATAACATTTGGAGGAAAGCAGAAAATGAAGAAAATGAAAAACATTATGGCAACTATTTCAGCACTACTTATTTGCGTTACAGTATTAGCAGGTTGTGGTTCAGATCCGGTGCAAGATGACCTGATTAATTACATTAACAATCAATTGCCAACTATTGCAACATTAGAAAAGAAAGTAACTAGTGAATTTGAAGCTGTTAAGGGAGACAGTAATACAGACGACGCAACCTTTGGGGCAAAATTAAAGGATGTGATAATTCCTGCATCTAATGAATTGATTGAAAAGTCAAAAGCAACCGTTCCGGAAACAGAAGAAGTGAAAAAAGTACACGATAAATATATTGCATCAGTGACGGTTCAATCTGAAGCTTTTGCCATACTGCTTGATGCAGCTACAAAGAATGATGAAAAATTAGCAAAAACAGCAAATGATAAACTAACAGAGGCTGAAAGGCTATCCAAAGAATATTTAGCAGACTTAGAAACTTTGAAAAAGGATCATGATGTAGTGAATAAAGAGAGCAAGTAGCATTGAATATACCATGCGTATATTTTCAATTTTATTAGGGGGAATTGACTATGCGTAAGTTTCTGAGTACTGCATTGGTTGTGGCTATATTTGTCTTTACAGTACTATTTAGTAGTTCTAACGTCGAGGCAGCAACAAAGGTTGCACCCTACACAGTTTTAGTGTATATGGTTGGGTCTGACCTGGAGAGCAATGGTGGGGCTGCAACCGATGATTTAATTGAAATGGCAGCAGTTGGTTCAACAAAGAATGTAAACATTTTGGTTGAGACCGGAGGAACCAAAAAGTGGCATTTGCCTATGATAAGTAACAAGGTAAACCAAAGATGGTTGGTTCAGAAGGAGAATATCAAACTATTAAAAAATAATTTAGGAAACCGTAGCATGGGTAAACAGAGTACTCTTCAGGACTTCCTTGTATGGGGAGTGAAGAATTATCCTGCAAAAAAATATGCCGTTATATTCTGGGATCATGGTGCCGGTGCTAAAGGCTTTGGATATGATGAAAACAATGGTCGTAATGATCCAACCCTGTCTATAAAAGAAATAAATGGTGCATTAAAGGCTGCAACAGTTGCCAGCAAACAAAAATTTGAACTGATTGGATTTGATGCTTGTTTGATGGCAAACATTGAGACGGCTACAGGAATAAAGGATTATGCTTCATATATGGTAGCTTCCGAGGAGCTTGAGCCGGGCCATGGATGGGACTATACTTCTGCATTGCAGACCTTGAACAAGAAACCTGCAGCAACAGGTGCTGAATTTGGAAAAGCAATAGCTGACGGCTATAAAAAGCAAGCAACTACACAGGGCACAGTCGATCAAATTACACTATCAGTAGTTAACCTTGCAAAAGTTAGTGCAGTTAACACTGCTTTTGAGAATTTTATAAAGAAAGCCAGCAATGATATTAAGGACCCTCAAAGGATTACTGCGGTGTCAAAAGCAAGAGTTAAGGCTGAGGACTATGGAGATGCGGGTGCTCATGGTGGTACTACCGACATGGCTGATATCTATGACATTGCCTATAATCTAAAGAGTATTTATCCGACGGAAGCAAATCAGTTAATGAAAAGTATAAAGGCTTGTATTACATACAAGGTTACCAGTGACACAAAGCCAAATGCAAATGGATTATCCATATATTTCCCATGTAAGGACAAGGAAAACTTTAAGGATAACTTAAAGGAATATCAAAATACAGGTTATTCCCAAAACTATCAGAAGTTTCTTGCCACATATGTAGATGGGATTTTAAAAGATACAACCCCCATTCAGTTAGTACAGGCTGATCCCTATGCAGGTGGTGGAGCTTCGGATAGTCTGTTTTCAATACAGATTGCCCCTGAAGATATTGCGGATATAAATGAACTTTATTCAGTACTGGCAATGCCCTGTGACGAAGAAGGCAATGCAATTATGTACCTGGGTATGGATAAGGATGTTCAGCTGGATCCTAAAACCGGTATAGTAAAGGAAAATTTTACAGGTACCTGGACTACTCTTGGAGGTCAAATCGTGTCAATGTATATTGACGAAATAATTGATGACAATTATGTAACCTATTCCATTCCTGCCAAGCTGAACGGAGAATCTGTAGATATAAAGGTTTTGTATAGCGAATTATATCCTGAGGGAATAGTATTGGGGGCATGGAAAGGTATTGACGAGAAGACCGGTATGCCTGACAAGGATATCATTAATATATGCACCGGGGATGAGATTATTCCTCAATATTACTTTTATGGAGCAACAGATGACGAAGGTGGCTATGTTGACGGTTATGTTGATGGTGAAGCTTTTAAGGTAGGAGATGAACTCAAGCTGGAGGTAATTGAACTGCCGGAAGCAGATTACCTGTACGGATTTTATATGACAGATACTGCACAAAACTCAAGTACTTCTGAATTTGTAACCTTTAGTATTAAGGATGGCTATATTACTGTTAAAAATTAAACCTACCATTTGAATAAGTGTCAGATTTAACTAAACTCCTTATGTGATACCGAGAAAAGTATCATCTAAGGAGTTTAGTTATAGGGTTGATTGTTCAAGGATTGACATATAATAGAAATAATGTTAAATTATCTCTAACGAAAGAGTAATTTCTCATTAATACATCTAGTGCACATGTGGACTTTTATAAAGGAGTGCTACAAAAATGCAAAAGAAGATATGCATGATTGTTTTTGCCATGATTCTATTTCTAACCAGTGGATGCAATGGAAACTCAAGCGGAACAGCATCAGATTCACAATCCAATAATTCTAAAAAGCAATTTACTGAAATCCAGTTGAAAAATAAAATCCCGGAGGGCTATGCAATTACAAAAATTCTTAAGGAAACCTCTGATGGCTATTATGCTCTTTGTGGTAACTTTAAAAAACCGGACGAGCAACATGCTCATAAAGATGAAACACAACATAAGGAAGAAGTTTTCAATCAAGACGGGATTTTTTATATAAATCAGGATGAAAACAAGAGCATCTGGACTGGAAATTGTGTGGCTGCAGCTATGGATTCAGATAATCAGCTTTACATACTAAGTGAGGAAGGAAATGAGGCTTCTAAACAATTTGTTTTAAATAAATATGACGATAAACTAAACTTATCTGATACGTGGACACTGAAATCACCTCCAAAAGAACATTCTATACGCGTTAACGATATTGTTGTATATAATGACCGAATTGCTGTTATAAGGACAGGTGGAGTGCAAATTTTTGATTTATCCGGGAAGGTTCTTTGGGAAAAGAGTTATAAAAGCATAAATAACTTTGCTTCAGATGATCAAAATCTTTACCTGACTGAGTATCCCGTTTATGGAGGGGACACTAACAGGCTTTTTCAGCTTAACGTTTTTAAACTTAAGGAGGAATGGTCAGCTGATATTCAGCTAATTCAAGATCAAATCAAAAACCTGTCATATAATAAATATGACTCAAAATTGTATCTCATTTTGAACAATCGATTGATGAGTTGTGATAAAGGCAAACTGTCAGAGGTGTGCAACTTTTTAAATTACAAGAGCGGCAAGCTTGTATCAAATGCCGTGGTTTCAAATGACGAAGCTCGTTTTACAAACTATCTGCAATTGATGTTTAAAAATAAAAATAGTTTCTCACTGCTTTTATCTTCCATAGGAGATAATCCAATGTTTTCATATTCACCTTCCAATCAAGCTGCAAAGCCACCAAGTAATTCAGTAAATGTACTTCTGCCTACACGTAAAGTTGGATTGGAAATGGTAGCGGCCAGGTTTGAAGAAAAAAATCCAGATACAAAAATTAACTTTACCTATTATAAAGAGACTGGTGATGTCAGTCAACCGGATTTTATACAATTTATGAATCTGAAGGTCTTATCAGGTGAACAAAATTGGGACATAGTACCCATCATTTATCTACCATACTGGCAATATATTCAAAAGGGTGTTCTGGCAGACCTCGATTCACTTGATAAGAGCCAAGACCTTAGTAACTCAGATACTTATTATACAAACCTGATTGACGGATGTAGAATAGATAAAGAACTTTATTATTTACCAATATGCGTAACATTTCCAACATTTATAATAGATATAACCAATAAAGACGCAGACAGTTTTATACAGGCTTCCAAAGCTTGGACATGGACAGAATTTGCAAAATCTATAGCTTCTTGGCAGAAAAACAGCAGACCATTTAAGAGAAATCCATTGTATTATGACTCTATAATTTCACCAATGATTTATCATCCCTATATATCCGGATTTTTCACAGGTGAAAAAAAGGAGCAGGATGTGAAGCTGTTTGAAGAATGTATGACACTCTTATCGAGTTTTGAAAAAACAGGCTTGTATGCTGATAAAGACCAGGTTGGAGTATTGATGCCTTCCATGGACACCCATTGGTCAATGTTTTACAGTGGCCTTATTCCATTTTCAGAAAATATCAGGGTAATTTCGGTGCCTACGCTTAAGGCAAGTAACCGACGTTCATTTTCTATTCAGGAGGCTTATGCCATTAATTCCCTTAGCTCTAATCCCACCTTAGCCTTTAAGTTTCTGAAATTTTTAGCACAAGATAGCTCAACGGGTTACCCGGGAGCTATTGTTAAATCAGATAGAGAGTATATTATTAATTACATGGCTAACCAATTACAAACTTCATCTGAAAAAGTCATCCCCTTTGTAGATTCATTGCTGGCTGCTAAATCATCTTTGAATCATGCCAATTATTTTGACCAGCAAGTAGGCAGCATAGTTTCTGATATTGTTGACCAGTTCACAAAAGGTTTAATTTCTAAAGAAGAAGCCGCAAAAGACATTTCAAAAAGAGTTTGGCTCTACGCGAATGAATAACAATGTCTGTAGCAGGTTCAAAAAACTATCGGAGGGAAATTCATGATTCATAGCCGAAAGTGGTTAATTTTACTACTTTTACCAGGACTGACAGGGTTTATCTTTTTTTGGGTATACCCTGTTTTGTCGGGGATTTATATAAGTATGACTAATTATTTGGATGGGGGAAAGTTTGTTTTTCTCCATAACTATATGCAGCTATTTCAAAACAAAGTATTTTTAAAAGCACTCCTGAATACTGTATGTATTACTACTGTAGGAGTTACTCTGATAATGGTAAGCTCTTTCATAGCTGCATATTATATCTGGAAAACGTTGTCCCTGCACCGATTGCTAAAGGTCGTACTTCTACCCCTTGCGGTTGCTACAGTAGCAATTTCATATGTGTGGGAAACACTATTTAACTTAAATGGTGACATTAATAAACTTTTCACTGATATCCTTGGGTTGTCATCAATAAATTGGCAAGCGGGTGCTTTGTCATATATTCCAATAATACTTCTGTACATTTGGAGATATATTGGAATTGACATAATTGTATTTGTTGCAGCTCTCAACACGGTTCCTACAGAAATGATACAGGCTTTTTTACTGGACAGTAAAAGCAAATTGAAACGGATGTACTATGTATTTATACCCAGTATTGTTCCTCAATCAATTTTTGTTTTCTTTATTTCCCTTATGTATTGTCTGTGGTTGTCCCAAGATATTTTTACTCTATGGAAGGACTACCCCCCTGAACAGCTATATCTATTGCAGCACTTTATTACAAACAGTTTCCGAAAGCTGAATTATGAAAATGCTGCAGCAGCTTCGACAGTGCTTATTATTATTGTAGGTGTAATATTGGTGCTGTTGAGAAAGCTAGAAAGGAGGTATGATATTCAGTGAAGAAGATTTACAAACGTATTCCGGGTTATATATTGTGTATTATATTATGTTTAATAATAATCTATCCGGTAGTATTCATTTTGTCATGTTCTTTTCGGGGCAACCGGGAACTAGCAGGTAATTTTCAAGCATATCAAATAATACTATATAGCTTTCGCTTTCAATCCGGCTTGGCATTTTCTTTAATATATGCTATAAGCATAACAATCTTGCAGTACATATTTGGAATTTCGGGTGGTTTTGTTTTAGCAAAATTCAGGTTTAGATTTAATGAAATACTTTATTTTACATATCTCCTGTGCATGATTATACCATTTAGTGTAATTGTTTTGCCTCAATATATGCTATTTAAAAATATTGGAATTTATGATAGTGTTTTGGCAATTATATTGCCAGGCGGTTTTGGGGCTATGGGTGTTTTTTTCTATCGACAGTTTATCAAGCAAATTCCCAATAACATACTTGAGGCCGGCCAGGTTGACGGGGCTTCACCCTTTGTACTACTTAAAAAGATATTGGCCCCATTGCTAAAGGATTGCACATTCGCATATATGGTACTTTGTTTTTGCACGAACTGGAATGAAATAGACCCTGCAATTGCATTTATTCGTAGAACTGATATACAACCTCTTTCTGTCGCTCTGAAAGAAGCTTTTACTAATGCACCGGAAGTATTCTTCGCTCCGGCTGTATTGTATATGGTGCCTCCTGTTTTAATTTATCTTTTCTTTTCAGAGGAGCTTATTAGAGGATTATCATTTAATTATTCCTTAACGAAAGGACCTTCCAATGAAACATAAAAAGGTATTTTTTCTTACACTATCAGCACTGCTTGTGTTAACTATTCTAATTATGCCTACAGTAGTATGGCAGTTCATGCCAAAGGTCGAAACCCGTACAGTTATTTCTCTGACAAAGGAAGGGTCTTTATTACCAAAGTCAGTAGTTCAAATGAAAGATAATCCCTGTGTTTATCAGCTGGTTTCTAATAAAAGCTTTTGGTATGACGGGTTTGTTGCCAAAAGTATCCCGGTTAAAGTAATAAAAAGCGATGAGGATTCAGTAATGGTTGCCGAAATCTTTCATCCTTCAGAAGAACTGATTGTGTTTGACAGGTATAATTTATACGATGGACTTCATGTCAGAAAGAAAAAATAATGAGTAAATTATTTACAAATGATTCATAGTATTTTTTCGTTAGGATTGGTATCATATTCAGTAAAGGCTATTTGATAACCGCAGATTATGGAGGCTGGAGATGAAAACACCGGAAGAAAAGTACAAAAAAAGAGTAGATGTTTACAAAAAAAAGTTTGAATTGTATACCGGAAGAAGCAGTACAACAGGGAATTATAAGCTGTTAGTGTTTTTTACTGGCTTGATTGGAGCAGCAGTTTTGTTTTTTTTAAAACTATATATACTAATGGCTGCAGTAGCATTGCTTTTTGGGGGATTGTTTGTTTACCTTTCTTCAATTCACAATACCTTTATAAAAAATAAAAACTATTTTCATGCAATGCTTCAGATAAACCAAATGTGTCTGAAAAGAGTTGACGGTCAATGGAATGAATTCTCCGATATAGGTGAAGATTTTATGAATCTGCAGCACAACTATACTAATGATCTTGATATATTCGGGAAAGGTTCTCTTTTTCAGATGCTGAATATGACAGCAACATATTCAGGAAGGCATAAGCTGGCGGAAATACTACTGAATCCCCTGGATAAAAAAGAAAAAATATACAAGCGACAGGAAGCTTTACAGGAGTTGGGCAAGAAGCTTATTTTCAGACACCGGCTTTTTTCGAACGGCTTAATCCTAAACAAGAACACAATACTCACTGACAATAACGACAGCGATAGAAAAAGAAAGAAAACTCTTCTGGATACCATGAACAAACTGGATGATGTTTACACATGGGCAAAGGAAGAAAAAAGCCTGTACACATCGTCCAAATTCAAACTGTTTATATTCGGTGTTCCTGTTTTTTCATTCTGCATGCTTATACTGGGCATACTAAAGCTTGTGCCTGTTTATGTACCCATAGTGCTTTATCTTCTGCAGTTTATTATGGTCGGGTTCAGAGCGGAGAACAGAAACAAGAGTTTTGAGTTGGTAGAAAAGCACTCAGACACCCTAAAAGTCTATAAAAGCCTACTAAAGAAATTCGAAACTGAGAGCTTCTCAAGCAGTTACATAAATAGCTTGAAAAATAATTTAAAAGATGACCACGGAAATCCTGCGTGGAAACAAATTGAAAAGTTATCAAAGATATGGGAACTTATTGCAAACAGATACAACCTGATGCATATCTTTGTAAATACAGCCGTACTATGGGATTTTCATTGCCTTGCAACTCTTGAAAACTGGAAAAAAAGCGGAGGCAGACATGTTGAAAGGTGGTTTAACACAATTGGTGAGGTTGAAGCCTTATGCAGTCTGTCCCTAATGTGCCACGATAACCCCGAATACGTAATGCCTCATATTTGCGAAGAAAGTACTCCGCGCATAGAAGCTTTACAATTAGGACATCCCTTACTGACCAAGGCCAGAAAATGCAATGATATAACAATAAATTCAAAAGAACCTATACTGCTTATAACAGGTTCTAATATGTCAGGAAAAAGTACATTTTTAAGGACTGTTGGAATGAGTCTTGTACTATCATATCTTGGACTGCCTGTTTGTGCCGAATCATTTATCTGTCCTGTACTAAAGGTATATGCATGTATGAGAACCAGTGACAATCTTGGGCAAAGTGTTTCCTCATTCTATGCCGAGCTGCTGAGAGTCAAAATGATTGTTCAAGCAGTGGAAAGAGGAGAAAAGGTATTCTTCCTGCTGGATGAAATATTTAAGGGAACAAACTCGGCAGACAGACATACCGGTGCTAAAATGCTTATAAGCCAGTTAGATAAAAAAGGGGCTTGGGGGCTTGTTTCTACCCATGATCTTGAACTTGCAGATATGGAAGAGGAAAGTAAAGGCCGTATAAGAAACTACCACTTTAAAGAGTATTACAAAGACAATCAAATATTCTTTGATTATAAGCTCAGAAAAGGTGTATCTGATACAAGAAACGCTATTTTTCTAATGAAAATGGCCGGAGTTAATATAGAATAAATAAAAAACCAAATAACTTAAAAGGACTGCAAATTTATGCAGTCCTTTAATACTCTTCTTCCTGAATGTCGAAAACAAAATTACATTTGTCACATCTGAAAACCAGCAGTGAGCCGAAAATATCACTTTCAGTTTTCTCTAAGTGAATCAAACCGCCACAATTGCACTTCTTTGGATAACCTTCCATGCAGGTGCAACATTGGCAATGGTGTGAATTGGAATTTTTGTCGCCCGTTGTTTTAAAGTCAGACATTACCATCACTCCCGTCATATTATGTATTAATTTTAATACATAATAGACCATATGTAAAGAATTCTTCAAGTATTAAAGAATATTTTCGATATATAACAAAATTCTGTGAAAAAAATATCAAACTTTGATTGACAATACAAATTACAGTAATTACAATATTAATGGATATAACGATATTGCGTATTAAAGATACGGTAAAATATTTAAAATGTATACAAAGTACTTGGGTTGGTATTTTGTTCCTTGTTTATTAAAAGGCAAGGGTGAAATTAATTTTATATGAGGGGTCTTAATGGCCCGCGGGAGGGCAAAAATGGAGAAGGTTAAGGAGATATTGAATCGCTACGGCAATTCAAAAGACAATCTTATTCAAGTAATGTTGGAACTGCAAAATGTGTCGGGGACGAATTCTCTGCCCCATGAATGGGTTGTATTTGTAGCAGAAGCACTGGAGATGCCTGTAAGCAGGGTATATAGTGTAATTACTTTCTATTCTATGTTTGGCACTGAGCCTAGAGGCAAGTATCTGGTTGAAGTCTGTAAAAGCGGGCCTTGTCATGTATCAGGTGCAAAAAATGTATTGCAGCTTCTTGAAGAAAAGCTTGGCATTAAACCGGGCGATACGACTGAAGATGGCATTTTTACATTAATTCAGTCAAGCTGTTTTGGTGCATGTGATATAGCTCCTGCTATCAAAATAGGTGAAAAAGTTTATGGTAATCTCACATCTGAAAAGTTGTCAGAGATAGTAGACTCTTACAGGGAGGGCCAACATAATGGATAAGGTACTAAGCGCAAGATTTGGAAAAATTAAACCCGACAGTGTTGAAGAATATATTCAGGCCGGTGGGTATGAAGGCTTGAAAAAAACAATGTCAATGGAACACCTTGATGCAATAGAAGAAATAAAGAAAGCAAACCTTTTTGGAAGAGGCGGAGCTGCTTATCCTACAGGAATCAAGTGGGAGCAGGCATATGCAATTCAAAGAGGTCCTAAATATATGGTCTGTAATGCAGATGAAGGAGAACCCGGAACATTTAAAGATAAGCATATATTGGCGGAAGACCCTTTTGAACTGATTGAAGGTATGACCATCGGTGCGTATATAATGGGTGCCAAGGAAGGATATATCTATATCAGAGGCGAATACGCCGCTATTCAAAAAATCGTAAGAAGTGCTATAGAGAATGCTAAAAAAGCAGGATATCTGGGTAAGAATATTTTAGGCAGGGAAGGTTTTGATTTTGAACTGAAGGTTGTTTCAGGTGCAGGGGCATACGTTTGCGGTGAGAATACCGCTTTGGTTGAATCAATCGAAGGAAAGACCGGAAGACCAAGACAAAAGCCACCTTATATAAAGAACTGCGGTTTGTATCAAATGCCTACAATTCTGAACAACGTTGAAACCTATTCATGTATTCCGTGGATAATAAAGGACGGCGGAGAGAAATTCAGCTCAATGGGAACTGAGTTCAGTGGCGGAACAAAATTAATGTGCTTGTCAGGTAATGTTAATAACAGAGGTGTTTACGAAATACCTTTCGGATTAACTTTGAGAGAACTTATATTTAACCTTGGTGGAGGAATGAAAGACGGACGTAAACTGAAATTTGTTCACCTTGGCGGTTCATCAGGATGCTGTTTCCCTGAAAGCATGATTGATACAAAGATATGCTATTATGATTTGAAAAAAGCAGGTTTTTCATTGGGTTCAGGTGCGGTACTTGTGGTAGATGATACACATTGTGCAGTAGATTACCTGAAAACCGTTATGGAATTCTTTGAGGAGGAGTCCTGCGGAAAATGTACACCTTGTAGAGAAGGTAACCTCAGACTGGTTGAAATTCTTGACAAGATGACAGAAGGAACTGCAACCATGGCTGATTTTAATAAAATGAAGAGTCTTGCACAAACTATGAAGACAACAAGTTTCTGCGGATTGGGACAAAGTGCTCCAATGCCATTGATAACACTGGTTAAATATTTTGAAGAAGAATTTTTGGAGCATATCAACGGAAAATGTAGAGCCGGAGTGTGCAGCATGTCTGGAAAGGCAGGTAAATAATTATGGATATGATTAATTTAAAAATAGACGGATTTGATGTTTCTGTACCAAAGAATACTACAATTCTTGAAGCTGCAAAACAGCTGAATATAGATATTCCGACTTTGTGTTTCATGAAGGGTGTTAACGAGCCCGGATCATGTAGGGTTTGTGTCGTTGAGGTTGAAGGTTGGAGAGGACTTCATCCTGCATGTGTAACTAAGGTATCTGAGGGTATCGTTGTAAAAACTGCTACAAGCACAGTTAGAGAAGCAAGAAAGAACATACTTGAGCTTATTATGGCAAACCATAACAGAGAATGTCTTTCATGTCCAAGAAACTTGAAGTGTGAGCTTCAGACCCTTTGCAATGACAACGGAATAGATGCAATTCCTTACGAAGGTAAGGTTGATAAGGGATGTCTGGATACTTCCGGCCCTATCGTAAGAGACCCAAACAAGTGTGTTCTTTGCGGAAGATGTGTAAGTGTCTGTTCAAAGATACAGGACGTAAGTGCTATCGACTTTGCTTTCCGTGGAGCACATATGACAGTTACAACTGCATATGAAGAAGGTCTTGCAAGTCAGGAATGTATTAACTGCGGTCAATGTATCAAGATATGTCCTGTTGGAGCATTACAGGAGAGAGACGATACTGAAAAGGTATGGAAGGCTCTCGAAAATCCTGAGTTGCACGTTGTTGTTCAGACTGCACCGGCTGTAAGAGTTGCTCTTGGTGAAGAGTTCGGATTTGCGCCGGGAACAAATGTTGAAGGCAAAATGGTTACCGCACTTAGAAGATTGGGCTTTAACAAGGTATTTGATACCAACTTCAGTGCCAACCTGACAATAATTGAAGAAGGCAGCGAGCTTATTAACAGAATTCAAAACGGTGGAAAGCTTCCATTGATTACATCTTGTTCACCCGGATGGATTAAATATTGCGAGCATAACTACCATGATTTTATAGAAAATCTTTCATCCTGCAAATCACCACAACAAATGTTTGGTGCAATTGCTAAATCCTACTATCCTGTTAAGGCTGATGTTGATCCTAAGAGCGTATTTGTGGTATCAGTAATGCCATGTACTGCAAAGAAATATGAAGCAGACAGGGAAGAAATGAGCGTTGACGGACTAAAGGACATTGATGCGGTTATAACTACCAGAGAACTTGCAAAGATGATAAGACAGGCAGGAATCAAATTTGCAGAGTTGGAAGACAGTAAGCAGGACAGTATCCTTGGAACCTACTCCGGTGCAGGAACAATATTCGGTAATACCGGAGGAGTTATGGAAGCCGCTCTTCGTACAGTAGCTGACAAGCTTACAGGTAAATCACTTGATTGCATTGAGTATACTGCTGTAAGAGGTTTGGACGGAATCAAAGAAGCTACTGTAAATATCGCTGATATGGAGATAAAGGTAGCTGTTGCAAATGGTACAGGAAATGCATCAAAGCTTCTTGATAAAATAAGAGCAGGTGAAGCAAACTACCACTTCATAGAAGTAATGGGTTGTGAAGGCGGATGTATTAACGGTGGCGGACAGCCAATCATTAAAGATAAATCAACTACAGATGCTGTTAAAACTGCAAGAATCAAGGGACTTTATGATATAGATGCATCATGTGAAAAGAGAAAGTCACATGAAAACCCTGAGATACAGAAATTGTACTCAGAGTATCTTGGAGAAGCTGGCGGACACAAGGCTCATAAGCTGCTTCACACACATTATACAGCAAGATAATTTATCAAAATATTAAATAGAAAAGACGCTGTTGGTATAGTCCGACAGCGTCTTATTTTAGTACAAAAATTTATTTAGTTTTAGTCTCCAAAACCGACTTTTTAATGTTTCCCTTTGAAATCCGTTTTTGGTTTTCCAAGTTCTGTGTATCAGCAAAATATTCTACACCATCTGATTTAGTACTTTTATTCTTTCCCATATTATAAATAACCTCCCTGACTGATATTAATGTACAGGTTTATTGTTTGGTCATTTTACTATTACTATTCATACCCGTTCTTATAGCTTTATAAATTTGAATGACTACCAATGGAACCAATGCCAGAAGTACAATTACTCCCAGATTTTCCAGTACATCGGGATTTATTGTGAAGAGACTCTGAAGTAAAGGAACCCATAGTACAAGTGAAAGCAGTAAAATTCCTATAAGCAAAGCACCCCAGAGAAATTTGTTTGAAAAAATTCCAACTTTATAAATGGGGTACTTAGAGCGGCAGTTGAAGCCATGAATCATTCTTGATAAGGCCAAAACAGCGAAAGCCATGGTACTTGCAAGTGTGGCATCACCTTTGCTTAACCCATAGTAAAACGCTGTAAGTGTACTGGCGGCGATAATCCCGCCTTCGAAAAGCACATGAAACAAAAAGCTTCTGTTTAACAGTGGTTCGTTAATATCACGAGGCTTGGAATTCAGCACATCTTTTCTGTAAGGCTCCAACCCAAGAGCTATAGCGGGCATGGAATCCGTAAGAAGGTTTATAAACAATAAATGCATTGCTGTAAAAGGTAATGGAAGTGATAGAATCGAAGTGTACAGAACAGCAAGTATTCCGGCTGTATTTCCCGAAAGTAAGAACTTTATGGAGTTTTTAATATTTGTATAAATACTTCGACCGTTTGACACAGCCTTAACAATTGTAGCGAAATTGTCGTCTACAAGAATCATTGATGCGGCATCCTTTGCTACCTCTGTACCAACTTTTCCCATAGCTACGCCTATATCTGCCTGTTTTAGTGCAGGAGCATCATTTACTCCGTCTCCGGTCATTGCAACAACGTTTCCCTTGTCCTGCCAAGCTTTAACTATTCTTATTTTATGCTCGGGAGATACACGAGCATACACTGATATATCCTCAACATTATTTCTTAGTTCTTCATCTGACATTTTTTCAACTTCAGTACCTTCCACAGCTCTTGCCTTTTCTGTCATAATACCGATTTGTCTGGCTATTGCGGAGGCTGTGATTTTGTGGTCACCTGTTATCATTACAGGTTTAATTCCTGCTTTGATACAATCTGCAACCGCAAGCTTTGATTCTTCACGAGGAGGGTCAATCATCGCAATCAAGCCTACGAAAGTAAGTGATTTTTCGTCTTCAACAGAGATATTTGTCTGAGTATCAAACTTTTTATGGGCAAATGCAAGAACTCTTAAGCCTTCATTGGAAAAATCACGGTTTACCTGTTCAATCAATTCAATATCACTCTGAGTTGCGGGCCTATCTCCACTTTCTTCAGCAATATTGCTTACTCTGCTAAGGATAATATCGGGAGCACCTTTTGTAAACATCATGTACCGTCCCTCGATATTATGAAAGGTACTCATGAGTTTTCTGTCAGAATCAAAAGGGACTTCCGAAAGTCTGGGGTATTCCTTGCGAATGTCTTCTTCTTCATAATTGTAATTGTTTGCAAGTTTTATAAAAGCCAATTCAGTAGGGTCACCAACGCCCTTATCTCCGGTTATTGTAGCATCGCTTGCCAAAGCACTCATTTTTACAATAATTCTCTGAAGAGTATCTTCCATGGAAAGCCCGGTGGCATCGTATACCTTAGATTCTACATATACTTTTTCGGCTACCATTTTGTTCTGAGTTAATGTACCTGTTTTGTCGGAACATATTACAGATACGCTTCCAAGGCTTTCTACAGAGTGAAGCTTTCTTATAATAGCATTCTCTTTGGCCATTTTCTGAGTACCTATCGCAAGTACAATAGTAACAATGGAACTAAGTGCTTCAGGTATTGCAGCAACAGCCAGTGCTATTGCAAACATAAATGATTCAATAAGTGAGTATCCTCTAAAGACATTTGTAGCAAATATTATTCCGCAAAGTATAAGAATGGCAACAGCAAGCTTCTTACCAAATTTATCAAGGCTGACTTGGAGAGGGGTTGCCTTACTTTGTGCAGATTCCATTAAATGTGCAATTTTGCCAAGCTCTGTTGACATTCCGATATCAGTGACGGCAACAACAGCCCTTCCGTAAGTAATGAGGCTTCCTGTGAACACCATGTTTTTTCTGTCACCGATAGCAATATCGTTGTCTTTGATTACGTCTATTTCTTTAAGTACACTCTCGGATTCTCCGGTGAGAGAGCTTTCATTAACCTGAAGACTATAGTTCTCCAGGATTCTTCCGTCAGCACTGACAAAATCTCCTGCTTCAAGCAAAAGAATGTCGCCCACTAAAACCTCTCGGGACGGTATTTCAATTTTTTCATTATTCCTTATGACCTTGGCTATGGGAGAAGAAAGTGTTTTTAAGCTGTCAAGGGACTTTTCGGCCTTAAAATGCTGTACAGTGCCTAAAATGGAGTTAAGTATTGTTACTGCAAAGATTACTATTGCACTTTTATAATCTTTTAGAAACAAAGATATAATACCAGCAATCAGAAGGATTATTACCAGGAAATCTTTAAACTGACTGAAAAAAACTTTAAAGAAGCCTGCCTTATTTTCAGCTTTCAGTTCATTAAATCCATATTGTGCTCTGAGACGGTCAATATCTTTATCAGAAATACCTTCCGTACTGGTGCTGAGTTTTTTTAAAACTTCATCAGTTGACAGGTTGTAATAGTTATTCATGAGCTCCCCCTTTTAATATTTTTACTAATTATAAATAGGTTAAGCAAAATTGTCCATATATATAATTAATTTTTACTATTTAAACGGATTGTATTCGAAAGAAATTGGCAAAATTTAAGATATAGATTATATGTAAATATTAACAAAAGTATGATAGAAAGGTTACAACATTTTTAACAAAAAGAAATATTATTATTTTTACCAGTCTGATATAATAAGTAGGATACAGAGTTGCCAAATGTGGCCAAAATAGTTATTTTGAACGGAGATAGAAAATGAGCAGAAAAAGAGGAAGAAATATTAATAAGCTGCTTCCTGCATTAGTTGTTGCTTTACTTGCTTTATTAGTAGCTATGACAGCAATTTATCTGGTATATATCGGGAAGCTTCCACCAAAAGATTCAAATAAAACACCTCAGACAGCAACTAAGACAACTGCAACAGCGACCGAATCGGCTTCTACAGGGACTGATGCTAAAAATGATCCCTCTGAGGAAACGGATAAAGCTCAGAAACCGGCTGAAAGTACCAACCCTGACGATCTTCTGATTTCCTGGAAGAACCCGGCAAGTCTTATATCCAAGGCAGCCATGGGGGACGGTTCAATCAAGAAAACCTTCAAGGACGGAAATATAAGATACTGGAGACTTGTGAGCAACAAGGTATCCTCAGGCTACAAACCGCCTTACAACCTTGCCTTTGGTTCTCCCGAAATGTACTCGGAACTTGAAGGAGTCACTACATTCAGAGGAAATAACTACAGGACGGCTCCTTCATGGGGAAAAGCCGATGTAAAGGAAAAAAAGCTTGAGATAGTATGGACACATGACATTGGAGCAGTTTCGGGAGTAGGAAGCTACTGGCCGGGTGCAGGCTGGACAGGACAACCGTTGCTGGCTCACTGGTCGCCGGATGTCAGAAAAGTAATGAACATAAATAAAGATTTAAAGGACAAGGATCTTGTTGAGGTAATATATCCTGTATTTGACGGGAATGTTTATTTTCTTGATATGGAAACAGGAAAAGCTTCCAGACCCAAAATGAATATAGGTTTTACCGTTAAAGGAACTGGTATGGTTGACCCAAGAGGTTACCCGTTATTCTATACGGGACAGGGACTTAACGAAAATGACGGCAGAAAGGGTACTTTCAAATACAGGATATTTGATTTGATTAACCAAAAGGAGATATTTTCAATGCCGGGTAATGACCCCGTTGCGTTCAGACAATGGGGAGCAAACGATTCCTCTGCACTGTTGAACAGGTACACCGACACTCTTATAGATTGTGGTGAAAATGGTCTTGTTTACAAAGCAAAGTTAAATACGAAATTTAATAGGGAAGCAGGAACAATATCTATTAATCCTACAATAACAAAATACCGTTACAAGAGTAGCTACAGCTCCGAACAGGGAATAGAAAATTCACCTGCAGTATACAGGAATCTCATGTATTTTGCAGATAACGGAGGGACAATACAGTGTCTGGATATCAATAAACTTGAACCTGTTTGGATATTCAAATCCGGTGATGACACTGACAGCTCAATTACTTTAGAAGAAACTGAAGAAGGAGTATTCCTGTACACTGCAAATGAGATTGACAAGCGAGGAAAAGCCGGAGCAAAGGCAAATTGCAACATAAGAAAGATAAATGCCCTGACTGGAGAACTTGTATGGCAGAAGGACTACTCCTGCTTTTATCAGAATTATATAAATGGAGGAGCTTTGGCTACTCCGGTATTAGGAAAAAATGATATAAGCGACATTGTTATATTCAATGTTGCATTGACAGGCTCCACAAGCGACGGAACCCTTGTGGCACTGGATAAGAAAACAGGTAAAGAGGTTTGGAAAAGACAGTTGGATGCATACAGCTGGAGTTCACCTGTAGATTTTATGTCCGAAGACGGAAAGACCTATATGTTGCTATGCGACTTTAAAGGATATATGCATTTGATAGACCCGAAAACAGGAGAGGATTTGGATAAAATCTCAGTTGGAGGAAATGTTGAGGCATCACCGTCAGTATACAATGATATGGCGGTAGTGGGTACCTATGCCAAGAAAATATACGGAGTAAAAATCAAGTAAAATTACTGAGGAGTAAATTTGAGAATGAAGAGATATAGAAGAAGAAGGGCCACCAACAAACTTAAAGTAATACTGACTATTTTAATACTGTCCTTGATAACAACAGGTGTCATGATTACATTAAGCAAAATGAGTAGTTCAGGGAAATTAGGAAACAGCAAAAATTCCTATGCCGCCAATACCACGGCAGGTAATAGCCAGGACGCAGTTGAAGAGCTTGAACCGGAGCCTGTAGCTGATCCGATGCCTGCAGAAATAACAGATCAGAGCAAGTTGAAGACCTCATGGGCTACAGAGTCAACTTTTGACGGAGCAAAAGCATTTTCTGACTACGCAATTGAAAATGTATTTAAAAACGGAACAAAGATGCAAAGCTGGATATTCAGAAACAATACCCCTTTAAAGGAATACACAGTTAAAAATAAAAATAAAATCAGCTTTGGTTCCTCTGATACTTATTCAGACCTTGAAGGGGTAACTGCATTCAGAGGAAACAACTACAGAGATAATGCATCATTTGGCACGCGCACCGTAACTCAGAAAAAGCTAGAGATAGTGTGGGAAAAAACCGGACTGGGGGCTATCTCAGGTGAAGGAAGTTTTTGGCCGGGAACAGGCTGGACAGGACAACCACTTATAGTCCATTGGTCTGAGGATGTAAGAAAAATGATGAATATTAACAGTGATATGAAGTCAAAAGACCTGGTTGAGGTTATATACCCTACACTGGACGGGAATATTTATTTCCTTGACCTGGAAACAGGTAAACCTACCAGAAACCCGATTAAAATCGGTTACCCCATAAAAGGAACAGGTATGATTGACCCGAGAGGTTATCCGATACTCTATACGGGCATGGGGATAAATGACAATGGCGGAAAGTACAGTGAATACAAATACAGAATTTTTAATCTTCTGAACCAAAAGGAAATGTACTCTATATTCGGAAGAGATCAGGTTGCATTCAGAGGCTGGGGGGCCAACGATTCTTCGGCACTTCTGGATAAAAAGACTGACACACTCCTAGACTGCGGTGAAAACGGACTTGTATACAAGGTGAAAATGAATACAAAATTCGATAAGACGGCAGGAACCCTGTCGATAGCACCGCAGATAACAAAATATCGTTATAGAAGTCCTTATAATGACGAACAGGGAATAGAAAATTCTCCTGCAGTTTATAAAAACTATATGTATTTCTGCGATAACGGCGGTACACTGCAATGTCTTGATTTAAATACCATGAAGCCTGTCTGGATATATGAAACTGGGGATGATACAGACAGTACAATTGTAATAGAGGAAACAAAGGACGGGGTATTCCTTTATACTGCAAATCAGGTTGACAAGCGTGGTGAAAACGGTAAAAACAAGTTTGCAGACTGCAATATAAGAAAAATAAACGCAAAAACAGGTGAGCTTGTCTGGCAGAAGGATTACAAGTGCGTTTATAACTACTATATAAACGGAGGTTCACTGGGAACTCCTGTACTTGGTAAAGACGATATAAGCAATATGGTGATATTCAATATTTGCTTTACGGGCTCAAATACTGATGGAACCATGGTTGCTTTAGATAAAAATACCGGTGAAGAAATATGGAACAAAAAACTGACTGCATACAGCTGGTGTTCTCCCGTTGACTTCAAAAGTACAGATGGAAAGACTTATATGGTTTATACCGATTATGCAGGGTATATGCGTTTGGTCGATCCAATGGACGGAAAAACCCTTGACTCAGTATCTCTAGAGAAAAATGTTGAATCCTCGCCTGCTATTTATAACGATACTATTGTTGTAGGAAGCTACGCAAAAAAAATATTTGGTATAAAGGTAAAATAATTAAGAAAAAGTTAATAAATTTCGTCTATAAAATGTTACACAAATATATTATAATTAGGTAAAAATTAGTAAACTTAAGACGAAAAACTCAAAAGAAAACATAAGCGAGGGAGATATTTTGGATATGAAAATTTTGAAAGAGTTATTAGGTTGGGTGGGAACAATACTGGGGTCTGTGGTTTTGGCACTGATAGTAATAATTTTTATATTTCAGCCAACCAGTGTAGACGGACATTCAATGGATAATACTTTGCATGATAAAGAGAAAATAATCATTAATAAAACTCAGAATATATTTCGCACTAAACCCAAATACGGTGACATAGTTATAATTGACAGTAGAGTAGACAGAAAAAGAACCTTTTGGGACAATGTTATAGATCCTCTTAAATACAACATACTAGTAGCAAGGTTTACCGATAATACTCAGCAGATATTCTGGGTTAAGAGAGTTATTGGTAAGGGCGGAGACGAATTGCAGTTTAAGGATGGCAAAGTTATCCGTAACGGTAAGCCTCTGGAAGAACCCTACATAAGAGAACCTATGCTTTATCAATCAGAAAATACAATAAAGGTTCCCGAGGATTCTGTATTTGTTATGGGAGACAACAGAAATGAAAGTCAGGACAGCAGAATCATAGGCCCTGTACCCCTTGACCATGTAGTTGGTAAGTATTTGTTCAAACTAGGCTAGTTTACATAATGAAATTAATGGAGGACTTATGGACCCGCTATCGCTATACAAGAAGAACTATCATTTAGACTACGGCGACATAGATTTTTTTAAAAGATTGAAACTCAGCTATCTTTTTAATTACTTTCAAAATATTGCAGGGCTTCATTCCGAGAGTACAAAACTAGGTATAGGAAAGTTGCAAAATGAATACGGTGCTGCGTGGGTTATGATTCGTATGATGCTGGACATAAATAGGATGCCCGGAGCCAATGAAGATATTTTAATTGAGACTTGGCCTGTTGAGCCTAAAAAAATGATGATTGACAGAAACTTTATTGTAAGGGACATGAATGGAAATATTCTGGTCAGTGCAATATCTACCTGGGTTATACTGGATATGGAGAAACGTCAGATGGTGAAAATAGATTCTATTATTCCGCCCCAACATCCGGAATTCCTTGAATCAAAGGCTATAGACAGAAAATTTGAGAAGCTAAAGCCGTTGGGAGAGTTGCAACCGGTTTATAAAAAACTTGTAGGGTTTAGTGATATTGATATTAACGGACACGTTAATAATGCAAAATATATTGATTATATACTAGACTGTTTTTCTGTAGAGAAGCATGGCGAATACCAAATAAAATCTGCCCAGATAAGCTATGTTAATGAAGCTGTTGCAGGAGATATAATTTCATTATACAAGGATACTGCCCATATGGACGGCGGTAATAAGGCAGTGTATATTGAAGGAATCAGTGAAACTGACGGAAAGGTTTATTTTCAAGCATACGTAGAAGTTCAAGAAGACATTCAAGTTCAAGAAGACATTGCAAATATATCTGTTAAATAACTTTAAAAACCGGGGAGGTTTATATGAATACTTCAAAGAAACTAAAAGCTATTGTTGCTGTTCTTTTTTGCTTTATAGTAATTTTGGTAGTTTTGCTTGTATATGCTGTAGGTCAATCAAAGGAACCAGCTGTATCTTCAAGTACATCCACTGATTCATCAACAACTGCATCCCAAACTACTATGTCACCAACTACCGCGTCGCAAACTACTGTATCACAAACAACTTCAGTTCCCGAAACAATGGAACTAAAGCTTTACTATTACGATGCTGATGATTATGATAAACCAAAGGAAATCCATGGTATAACAATTGACAAAAAAACATATGACAGTGATATAACCGCTGCAATAAACAACGTTTTTTCAACTACTGACATAAAAATAAACAAGGCCGTCTTGGATGGAAAGAATATTACCATTGATTTGCCCAAAGAGACTGTTAAAAAATTTAATTCGGGTAGTGCAGGAGGTATAACTCATACCAACATACTAGCAATGACTGTACTAAATCTTCCGGGGGTTGAACAAATGCAGGTTACTATGGACGGGCAAGCAGGTATTGAGTCTGATCATTTCAGCTTTAACGGTACTTTTATTAAACCAGAAGAGGGTAAAAAGTATACTTTCAATCCGTCAGATAATCCCGGAAAGACTTTGGAATTTTAGTTATGAAAAATAAATATTTTAGGGTATTTTTGTACATATTAGCTGTCGCAGGCATATTGGACACTCTGATTATTGCTAGAAGAAGCGGTGGAATGGATATGGGAATTTTGCTTCCTGCTATTGGCGGAGCCTGCATAATAATTTGGGCCGTGTTTAAGAAAACGAGGCTATACAAGAGAAGTCCCGATTTTTACAGTAAGCTGATAAAAGTATTTACAGGGCTGTTCTTAGTATGGCTGGTTTCTTTTATTATAATAACAGCTGTCATTATAACTTCTGCCATATCAGACAGGGAACAGAAGGTTGACAGCCTAATAGTATTGGGAGCGGGCCTTAAAGGTGAAACACCAACGCTGGTTTTAAAAAAGCGTCTTGATTATACCTTGGACTATTATAAAGATAATCCTGATGTGAAGATTATAGTATCAGGGGGACAAGGCATTGGAGAAACTATAACAGAGGCCGAAGGAATGAAAAGGTATTTGGTAAAACATAATATACCTGAAAGTGTTATTTTAAAAGAAGAACGTTCCACCAGTACATATGAAAACATGATGTATTCTAAAAAAGTATATGAAAGTACCATTGGAAAACCACTTGACAAAGTAATGATTGTAACCAACGATTTTCATATGTTCAGAGCAAAAATACTTGCCAAAAGAGCAGGACTAAAGCCTTATGGAATCAGTTCCGGCACTCCATGGTATATATATCCAAATGTCTGTTTAAGAGAATACTTTGCTTTGTTCAAGTCCCTTATTCTAGACAGATAATTTAAAATTGACACATTCATTTTCAGATAAATGAACTACAACAGAGTTTTCTACCCTTTCAACATATTTGTCTGCCGTAAAGGATTTATTTATCCTAATACGGCAGACACTGTTATGTCCAGCCGTTATCCGTGTATGTACCAGATGATTGTCCCGCCATGATATATCTACAGTGTAGTTTCCTCTTGCTTTCAATCCTGTTACACATCCATCCTTCCAGTTATCCGGCAAAGCAGGCAGCAGGTCTAGTTCACCTTCGTGACTTTGTAGCAGCATTTCTGTAACGCCTGCCGTAAAGCCAAAATTACCGTCTATTTGGAATGGTGGGTGTGCATCAAAAAGGTTTGGATAAACGGAGCGGGCTAAAAGCTGATTGACAAAACGGTAGGCATTATTCCCGTCACCCAGTCTGGCGTAAAGACATATGAGCCATGCACAGCTCCAACCTGTGTGTCCGCCTCCATTTGAAAGCCGATACTCCAGTGACTTTTTACAAGCTTCTGCTAGTTCTGGTGTACGCTGTGGACTTATAAGTCTTCCGGGATAGAGTCCATACAAATGAGACATGTGTCGGTGTCCCGGTTCTGCTTCAGTGTATTCATCAGGCCATTCCAATAACTGTCCGAAGCTGCCAATCTTAAAAGGGGGTAGCGCACAAATCCGTCGTGTAAGTATTCTTGAGAGATCTAAATCAACATTGAGAATAGACTGTGCTTCAATGCAACTCTCAAAAAGGTCACGGATAATAGACATATCCATGGTTGAACCTTTTGTGATTGAACATATTCTACCGTCCGCATCGATATAGGCATTTTCAGGTGAAGTAGATGGGTTTGTGACATAATAACCGTTTTCGTCAGGCTTCATAAAATCAAGCAAAAACAAAACCGCTTCACGAAGGATATAATAGTGCTTTTGTAAAAACTCTAAATCACTTGTAAATCTGTAGTGCTCCATTATGTGAAGAGATAGCCACGCGCCACCCATAGGCCAGAATCCCCATCTTGCCTGACCTGATACCGCAGAGGCCATGCGCCATAAATCAGTGTTATGATGCAATACAAAACCCCGGCACACATAATTCTTACGGGCAATCTCAGATCCTGCCTGTAAAATATCTTTGAGCAGGTCAAACAGTGGTTCATGGCATTCCGAAAGGTTTGCAGCTTCGGCGGGCCAATAGTTCATCTCAGTGTTGATATTGGTAGTGTAGTTGGAGGACCATGGTGCTGTCAGCTCTCTGTTCCAAATTCCTTGAAGATTAGCTGCCTGTGTACCTGGGCGGGAGCAGGCTATGAGCAGATATCTGCCATAAGCGAACATCAGTGAATCCAAAGAGGGATCGTACTGTCCTGTGGCATATGCAGCCAGCCTTTCATCTGTGGGCAGCGTCGATTGTGGGCCAAGGTCAAGACAAACGCGGTCAAATAGAGCAGCATGGTCAGCTGAATGGCGAGACAATAATTCCTTCCAGCAGTGTACTTCTGCCTCGTCCAATGTCCGTATACATTTGGTTAACGGGTCACTTCCAGAACTGCCGGGCATTTTGTCATATCCCTCAAAATTTGCAGCACAAGCGAGAATTAACAGAACTTCATCAGCGCCTCTTATTGAGAGTCTGTTTTCTTCTGCAATTACTGAGCCACCCTTTACATTTGCTCTCAGTCCTACTGAAAAGCGGATACTTCGGCTTGACTTTTCATCGTCATAGATTATGTGCTGAGGAGCAAGAATGTAATCAGGAATCATATTGGAAGGGCAGTCACCGGTCATTATTAGGGTGCTGCCTTTTTTATTGACCTGATAACGCAGTTGTGAATTAAGCGTTGCGGTAAATGTCAATTTGCCCGGCTTGCTGGTAGTCATATGAACAGCCATTATTCCGTCGGGATAGGAGCATATAACCTCACGACAATAATTAACTCCGCCACAGGTGTAACGAGTTTCACATACGGCTGTATTAAGGGAGAGTGAACGGCAGTAGTTTTGAGTATCCCCTGACAGCTCATATTCCAGCAACAGCTTTCCCAGAGGGAGATATGACTGAGAGTAGGCTGTAAGTATTTCTTTCTCAATAAGGTTTTGTGCATCACAATTCCTGCCTTCATTTACCAGACGCTGTATTTGAGACAAAGCAGGCAGTGCATTAGGATTTATATGCTGTCCAGGTAACCCCGACCATAGCGTGTCATCGTTTAAATCAATACACTCTTGTAAAATACCACCATGCACCATTCCACCAATATTACCATTACCGATAGGTAGCGCCTCTTCCCACATGTTCGCCGGGTTTTTATACCATAATTTATATTCCAAATGAATTTCCTCCTGGTAATTAGTAAGGTATTGTTATTTTTTAATAGGAAAAGGGTGCTATCCCCCGATGTTACCGAAGGTGCACCCTTTTCCAAAAGAGAGGATTTATAAAACGTACAGTTTTATTAATTTAATTACCGCTGTCTGCTGCCAGCTTTCGGGCCTCAGCAAGCTCGGCTAACTGCTGTTTATTCCATTCAACGACGGTGTCAAAACCTTCTCCCTTGACCTTCTCGGTCATTTCCTTCAGAAGGGAGTCAAATTCACTGTCACTCTTTGCATAAACCATTTTCCAGGAATAGTCGCGAATGTCCATTTTTACAACGTCCTGTGTGGACTGAATGTCTGAAGGAAGAATAGGTGCAACATAGTCGGTACCGGGAGAAACTGATACATGGTTGTTTTTCACAAGCCAGTCTTTTGTAGACAAAGCGCCATCCATGGCTGCACTCCAGTTTTTCTGAAGAGTACTTGTGTTGGAGGACAGGGTTGATGACCAAAGTTTGTAATAGTATGGCTCTTTTGTATTAGGATTAATGGAGTTGGCTGCCAAGCCATCAAAGCCAACCTTGCACTCACCTGTCTGCCAATCGCTGCCACCAAACTCATTTGACACTTCAACTGCAATAGCTGGCATACACTTTTTACCAAATTCAGTTAATGTTGGCTTACCATTTTCCATTTTCCATGCAAGACCCTCAGGGCCGTTCTTTATTGTCATTGTTCCCTCAGGAGAGTAGTACCAGTTAAGAAAATCCATGGCACGTTCAGGATTTTTGCATGACTTGCCTAATGCCACAAGGTAAGTACTGCCGTTTGGAGTAAACCCATTTGACCAGATTTTCTCATCAGCTATAGGGACAAGAGCAAAGCCTGCACCCTTTGATATGTTGTCAGCATTGTTAAAATTGTTAGGGCCAAGCCAGCTGAATTGAGAATACAGCACCTGACCGTTTGCATACTTTTTAGTAATATCATCCCAGGTCTGATTAATTGAGTCGGGGTCAAGCAGACCGTCACGATACGCCTGATTGTAAACTTTCAGAGCTTTTACATAATAACCGTCCGGGTCAATTACAGTCTGATACTCAGTTGCCATATTATTTGTCAGAAGAAAACCTCCAAAGGGTGCTTCCTCATAGCCGTAAAGTTCTGCAATCATTTTTCCGAACATCATCATGCAACCGTCCCAATCCTTAAACAGTGAAAAGGCATACTGCTTCTGACCGTTTGAGTTGGTGGGGTGCTTTTGTGCCATTGCTTTTAACATTGGATATACATCATCAAAGCTATTCAACTTAGGAGAACCAATCTCCTGATAATAATCATAACGGGTATATACACCGAATGTCAGATCAGAGTCCTCGGAAGGAGTATTTGGTGACTCAGTAGAAACATTATTGGGGATTGCATAATCACCGTATTTATCGGAAATACGCTTTAAGGCACCAGAGAAATTCTTTACAATGTTGTCACCGTGCTTTGCCAGCAAATCGTTATCTGACAGCTTCATTAGAAGACCGGCTTTAACAGAATCGGTGAATTTGGTATCAATGGCACCGTATACCACAATATCACCAAGGTCTCCGGAAGCAGAACGTGTCTGAAAAGACTGGTCTGCATTTCCATCTGTCTGAGCTGAGATAATGTTTAACTTTAGATTAAATTTGTCTTTGAGTACCTTTCCGAACCATCCTATCTGTTCACCTTGAAAATTACCTGTAAGAGTGTAAACATCAAGGGTTACAGTGTCCTTGTAAGGATTACTGCCTGAACCAGTTGCTGAACTACCGGAACCGGATGAGGAACTGCTGTCGCCACCCGGCTTGGTACAAGCTGCCATACTGACGGTAACACTCAGTATAATGGCAGCGGTTAAGGATTTGATAAGCCACTTTTTCATACATAGACCTCCATTAAATTATTGTATTAGTAGAGCAGTGTTTATATATTTGTCATTACACTGCAGTGTATAGTACTTTTGAACTAAATAACTACCCTTTGACGGCACCTATGATTATTCCGCCGACAAAGTACCGCTGAAAAAAGGGATATACAAACAAAATTGGAAGAATTACAACGACCGAAACAGTCATCCTGACTGATTGTGCCGTTTGCGAGCCTGCAAGGTTTGATACCGATTGACCAATTCCCGCACCGCTGTTTCTCATTATGCTTGCAAGGGAGCTTGCCTGATTGAGAAAGCGGTATAGAATAAACTGCAAGGTGTACAAATGACTGTCCGTCATCAGCAACAGTGTGTCAGTAAAAGAGTTCCATTGACCAACTGCAGCAAAAATGGCAACGGTTGCAAGAATCGGAACACATAGGGGCCAGACAACTTTGATAAATATGGTAAAATATCCGGCGCCGTCTATCTGAGCGGCTTCTTGTAGGGCCTGAGGAGTATTTTCTATATACGTTTTTACAAGGATTACATTAAAGGGTGCTACGATAGCAGGCAGTATATATGCAAGGAAATTGTTCCTAAGTCCCAGATTCAGCATTGTTATGAACCATGGGATCAGTCCTGCATTGAAGTACATTGTAACAATAACAAAACGGTACCAGAATTTGCGCCCCCACATTTCTTTTTTGGTGAACAGGTATCCTAAAAAGGCTGAGGCAAAAACCGTCAGGGAGGCACCGATTATTGTACGTGCTACTGACACAAACAAAGCATCTGTAAGCCCGTTCAGCTTCAAAATTTTCAGATAGTTGTCAAAATGAATTTCCTTAGGCAGTACTAAAACAGCCATTTTGGAGCTTATTTCATTTGATGTAAGAGTGTTTATAATTAAAAAATAAAAAGGATAGATACAAGCTATAGTTAAAATCGCAAATATGGTGTATGTAATTATATAAAACAGAATATCTCCCAAAGTGTAACGTTGTTTCTTTTTTATTAGGGGTAACATGTTTATTTTCCTCCTTTTTAACCTATTAGACAATAGTTTCGCCACGCAGAAGTTTTGATACACCATTCACCGTAAACAGCAGTGCTATGCTTACGATAGACTTGAGCATACTTACGGCAGTTGCAAGAGGGAAATTCATGCTGCCTACACCTATGTTATAAACATAAAGGTCAAGAACCTGAATGTGTGCTTTGTTCATTGCATTCTGGAATACGTAATACTGGTCAAGTCCGTTGTTCAGAAAATTTGCAACAGACAGCATCAGAAGAACAAAGAAGGTTGGTAATAGCGACGGCACAGTTATATTCCACATCGTACGGAAGCGTCCTGCTCCATCAACCTTGGCTGCTTCATAAAGCTCCTGGTCGATGCCTGCTATTGCGGCAAGGTACATAATGGCGCTCCAGCCAAGAGTTTTCCACAAACTCCATAGAGTCATTGAAAGCCATGTATGGTTATCACTTGCAAGAAAGTTTATCGGAGAAGAAATAATGTGCATATTCATTAAAATCTTGTTTACTACTCCGTCACCGGTTGAAAAAAACACATAGGCAACCGAGTAAACTAGTACCCAGCTGATAAAATTAGGCAGAGTAGTCAAGACTTGTACTAACCTTTTAAACCAGCCTCGGCTGACTTCATTTAGAAAAACGGCAAAGGCAAGAGGCAGAACGGAAGTCAACAGGTTTAGCCCGCTGATGGCAAAAGTATTGCGAAGAACATCACCGATTGCATTTCTATAAGCAGGATTTGTAACAATTGATGTAATCCATTTAAGCCCTACAAAATCACACTGATAGAGTTTAAATGGCGGACGATAATCAAACATTGAGTAAATCCATCCGTATAAAGGCAAGTAGGAGAATGTAAAACAAAGAATCAGAAAAGGCAAAGCCATAAAAAACAATTTGAACCTATCCCGATGCCTATTTTTTTTTACTTTTAAGTACGTAGTGTTGCTAGTGGGACTGGACATTTAGTTTCCCTCCAAATATTTTATGGATTTAGTAATATTTAACAAAAATATTGTATCTTGCCCATACAAATTTGTATATCCTAAAAATATAGTCAAAAACACTGTAATTTTTATAGGTGGCTTTAAGCTGACATAAAGTTCTATAATTATTACAGTGTTTTTGCTGCGATTTTTTACGTTTTAAATATATAAATGTATATGTATAATTGAGAATAATGATAAATAAAATAGCCGGAAAACATTCCAGGAGGTCTTTATACCATGAAATTTCTTAATGGATATTGGATGAGCAAGGAAGGATATTCCCTGTATTACCCGTCCAAGGCATACCGTATTGAGAACTGCGGGGACAGACTACGTATTTTTGCACCATGCAACCCGATTAATCACAGAGGAGATACTTTAGGCGGCCCTGCACTAACTATTGAGTTGAGTTCCCCGGCTGCTGATATAATTCACGTAAGGGCATACCACTATAAAGGTGTTAAAAAAAACGGGCCTAATTTTGAACTTAATGCACCCGCATTTACTCCTGCCATCGTTGAAAATGACGATGCAGTGTGGTTTGAAAGCGGAGGACTAAAAGCTCGTATTGATAAAAACAGCTATAGTATAGAATATTTTCGAGGGAATGAACGTCTCACCGGAAGCGGCTTTCGGCACCTGGCATACATAAAGCACCAAAGCGGTCAAACCTATATGAGAGAACAGCTTGATTTGGATGTGGGAGAGTGTGTTTACGGTTTGGGAGAGAGGTTTACACCCTTTGTCAAAAACGGTCAGGCGGTTGAGATTTGGAATCAGGATGGAGGTACTTGTACACAGCAGTCCTACAAAAATATACCTTTTTATATAACAAACCGAGGGTATGGAGTTTTTGTCAACGATCCCGGTCTTGTGTCTTTTGAAATATGCAGTGAGGTAGTGTCACGTTCTCAGTTTTCTGTTGAGGGAGAAGCCCTTGACTATTTTATAATTGGAGGTTCAGACTGTAAGCAAGTGATTTCAAACTATACTGCTCTTACGGGACGACCTGCCATGCCCCCTCCATGGTCCTTCGGATTATGGCTTTCAACTTCCTTTACTACTGATTATGATGAAGAAACCGTAACAAGCTTTATTAATGGAATGAGTCAGCGTCGTATTCCACTATCCGTATTCCACTTTGACTGTTTCTGGATGAAAGAGTTTAATTGGTGTGATTTTGTTTGGGACAAAGATGTTTTTCCTGACCCCAAAAAGATGCTGTCAAATCTTAAAGAAAAGGGCCTGCATATTTGTGTCTGGATTAATTCCTATGTCTCACAGGAGTCTGCTTTATTTGAGGAAGGAATGGAAAAAGGCTATTTCATACACAAAAAGGATGGCAGTGTCTGGCAGTGGGATATGTGGCAGCCGGGTATGGCTATAGTAGATTTTACAAATCCCGAGGCATGTAATTGGTTTTCTGAAAAGCTGCTTAACCTCGTGGATATGGGTGTTGATTGTTTTAAAACTGATTTCGGAGAACGTATTCCAACAGAGGATGTTGTTTATTACGATGGTTCAGACCCTGTCAAGATGCATAATTTCTACACTTATCTTTATAACAGGACAGTCTTTGATACTTTGAAATCGGCGGGTAAGGAGGCGATAGTATTTGCAAGATCAGCTACGGTAGGCAGTCAGAAGTTCCCTGTTCACTGGGGCGGAGATTGTACAGCTGACTTTTCTTCCATGGCAGAAAGTTTACGAGGGGGACTGTCACTAGGGTTGTGTGGCTTTGGTTTCTGGAGTCACGATATCGGCGGTTTTGAGCAAACTGCCACAGCTGATGTTTACAAACGGTGGCTGGCCTTTGGTATGCTGTCATCTCATTCACGGCTTCATGGCAGTACCGGCTACCGTGTACCATGGCTGTATGACGAAGAGGCAGTGGATGTACTGCGTTTCTTTGCAAATCTGAAATGTCGCCTTATGCCATATATATACAAAACTGCGGTTCAGGCTACGCAGCAGGGGCTGCCCTCAGCTCGTGCAATGTTTATTGAGTTCCCTGATGACCCTGTTTGTACAACCCTTGACCGCCAATATATGCTGGGTGACTCACTGCTGGTGGCACCGGTATTTACGGCTTCTGGAATAGTGGATTATTATCTGCCCAAGGGTCAGTGGTATAACCTTGTGACAGGTGAAATTGTTACAGGAGGCAGTTACCGCAGGGAAAAGCACAATTACATGAGCCTGCCGCTATATGTTCGCCCTGAAAGCCTTCTGGCTATGGGCTACAGCGAAGAAGAAACGGTATATGATTATGCACAGGATGTCAGCTTGCTGTTGACGCCCCTTTGCGACGGTGCTTGTGCCAATACTTCCGTATACGACAAGGACGGAAAAGAAGCACTTACTCTTTCGGTAGAGCGTATTGGCAGTGAGCTTATTGTGGATGCCAAGGGAGACGGGAAGCCGTGGAGTTTGAAACTGTGTGGCCTTTCAGCAGACGGATGTATTGGCGGAACTATTGAGAAGAAACAGGATGGTACTGTATTTATGCCGGGGATTTTTAGTGGCGGTTATACTATAAGTATTATATAGACAATACTGGGATTTTGGAGTGAATATAATGCAATTAAATCGTGTAGAAGAAAAAATAGAAGAGTTGCTGTCCATGATGACTTTGGAGGAAAAGACCGGCATGTGTCATGGAAACGGATTATTCCGCACAGGCGGGATACCCAGGCTTGGAATTCCTCCCCTTGTGTTTTCCGACGGGCCTATGGGTGTACGCAATGAGTTTGCTGATAATCAGTGGGAAACGGTAGGGGGTAATTGGGATTTTGTTACATACCTGCCCGCCTGTACGGCGCTTGCAGCCACCTTTAACAGAACATTTGCCGAGAGGGTAGGGGAAGTACTGGGATGCGAAGCACGAGGCCGTGGTAAGGATGTTATTCTCGCACCGGGGGTTAATATTATCCGTACACCTTTATGCGGTAGAAATTATGAATACTTCAGCGAAGACCCGGTGCTGACGGCAGAACTTGCATCAGCCTTTATAAAAGGGGTGCAGAGTTTTGACATAGCAGCCTGTGTCAAGCACTTTGCAGCAAATAATCAGGAGACAGAACGTCTTACCGTAAGTGCAGAGGTGGATGAACGTACACTCAGGGAGCTGTACTTTCCTGCATTTGAAGCAACAGTAAGGGCTGGAGTTCTTACAGTTATGACTGCCTATAACAGGCTCAACGGTACTTTTTGCAGCCACAGCAGTGAGTTGATTACGGAAATCCTTCGTAAGGAGTGGGGATTTGACGGTGTTGTGATTTCGGATTGGGGTGCAGTACATGATACAGAGTCTCCGGCAATTGCCGGACTTGATATTGAAATGAATGTAACCACAGATTTTGATGATTATTTCTTTGCAAAACCTCTTATAAATGCCATACAAAATGGTAAAATACCTGAAAGTATTCTTGATGAAAAGATACGACGCATTCTGAAATTAATGTTCAGGCTGAAAATGTTCTCCCAAGACCGAAAACGTGGTGGCTACAATCTGCCTCAGCACCAACAGACAGTTCTTGAGGTGGCAAAGGAGAGTTTTGTTCTTTTAAAAAACGACAGGAGAGTGCTACCTCTTAATCCACACAATATCAAAACGGTTGCAGTCATTGGCAATAATGCGGACAAAAAACATTCCACCGGAGGAGATAGCGCGGCAGTCAAGGCTCTATTTGAGGTTACACCACTGTCGGGCATAGTTATGAGATTGGCTGGGGGAGCAAAGGTTTCATATTATCAGGGTTACCCGGATGAGACATATACTAAGCATGAATTTCACATACCTTCTAATGCTGATGAAAAGACCCGTTGTGAGATAGAGAAAAAGGACCGGGCAGCACATGAGGAATATAGAAATGTCAGCATACGCCTTGAGAATGAGGCAATTCAGGCTGCTAAGACAGCCGATGCGGTTATTTTCATTGGGGGTACAGGCCATGAGCAGGAATCGGAAGGCCTTGACAGGACAGATATGACTTTGCCCTATGAACAGGATAAACTTTTGGAAAGAGTTCTCGAAGCAAACCCAAATACAGTAGTAGTCATCATAAGCGGTTCCCCGGTTGATATGAGCCCATGGATAAACAATGCACCTACCGTGATGCAGGGATTTTTTTCAGGAATGCACAGCGGTACTGCACTGGCGGAAGTTTTATTCGGGGACGAGAACCCCAGTGGACATCTTCCTTTCACAATCCCCGTAAAACAGGAGGAAACAGGAGTAAACGTATTGGGCGAGTATCCCGGTAACGAAACAGTTTGTTACAGCGAGGGCTTGTTTGTGGGATATCGTTACCACGATGCATACAATGTACCGCCACTTTTTCCCTTTGGACACGGATTATCCTATACTACTTTTTCATTGTCGAATGAAATTTTTAACATGGGTTCTGGCTCCTGCAAGGATTATGAAATCAGCGTCGATATAACCAATACCGGAGACAGGTCAGGTGCACAGTCAGTTCAGTTATACGTGGAACCGGAAAAAAGAGATGGTACTCCCATGCGCACATTGCAAGGCTTTGAAAAGGTATATCTGAATCCGGGTGAAACAAAATCTATTACATTTAAACTTGATGAACGTACATTTTCAGAATTCCTCCATAATAAAGGATGGGTTTTTGTACCGGGTAACTATACCATATTCATCGGTACTTCCTCCCGTGACCTTCCAATAGCTATGACAGCTACAGTATAATATATTAAAAATGGGTTTGTATGTAATTTACTATATTGCTATAATAAACCTAATAATATATATTACAGTGCCAGCAAGGGTGGAATAAATATCGTGTTCATCAAGCGTTTGAAAGAAGGTTGGAACAATATTCGGATACGCAAGAAAATGATCGGTATATACATAATCTCCGTGCTGCTGCCGGTATTTTTCGTGAGCCTATATATGACCTACAGCATGTCTAATCTTGTTTACTCACGTATGGTTAACGAGGCCAAAACAGATACCCTTCGAGTGCGGGACCGGGTCAATGAGCTTTTATATCTTATGACCAATGTATCCGACAAAATCTATTTTGATAAACAGCTTAAAGTCTTTATTTCAACTAAATACAGCAGTTTTCTAGAGTCTATAGATGCCTGGAAAAATTACCCCGCTCTGACAGAGTATACACAGTACTACAGCCAAATAGAGGCTATTACTCTGTATGTAGATAATAGCACCATCTGTGAGAATGGTTTTATTGTAAAAACTACAGATGCCATAAGAAAAGAGGACTGGTACAAGGCTGCAGTCAGGAGCGGTGGCAACATGATATGGAAGTGCTTTTATAACAGTGATAATAATTCCTATTATCTTGCCTTGGTACGTCGTATTCGCATTGATAACAACGGGAATTATGCTGTTATGGTAATGCGGGTCAGCTACAGTTACCTGACCTCCCTTATTCAGAATGAAAGAACAACTATGCTTATGACTGTGGATAATGGTCGCATTGTTCTGGCAGATGACCGTAAAAAGCTGGGTACAACAGTTGATATAAAGGGGTTTACTGCCGTTTCGGGCGACAAAGAGCAAATTTTTAAGGATGTAACCTATGAAAGCCGAAAAGTATTTATTGTATGTGATTCATTTCTTCCTCAAAAAACCCGTAGTACCATACAAATTATCAACATTACACCTACCAGTGATATCACAAGTCAGGTCTTTTCTACATATATAACAGGAATTGCAATCGCACTCATCAGTCTTGTAGTACCTGTACTGCTCATGGTCTTATTTACCGGTAGCTTTTCAGAGAGGATTTTATTTATAAGGACTCAGATTCACAGGGCGGCCTCCGGGGATCTGGATATTGCCCCCGGTATCAGCGGTAGCGATGAAATTGCCGAGCTGTATACCGACCTTATTAAGATGATAGGTGATATGAAAAAGCTATTGCAGGAAAACTATGAACACAAGCTTCAACAGCAAAAACTTCTGACAAAACAGAACGAGGCACAGTTTAAAATGCTGGCAAGCCAGATTAATCCGCATTTTTTGTTTAATACTCTTGAGAGTATACGGATGAAGGCCTTTGTCTGCGGGCAGCGTGAAATTGCAACAGTAATAAAGCTTTTGGGGAAATCAATGCGGAATCTTCTGGAACAGGATGACAATCCTCAACAGCTGAAAAGTGAGTTGGATTTTGTTCGTAATTATCTGGAAATTCAGAAGTTCCGTTTTGGCGACCGAGTGGATTATACTATTGATGTTCAGGACGGTATTGATGAAAAAATTCTCAAGGTACTCCCCCTATTGATACAGCCAATTGTTGAGAATGCTTTCGTTCACGGACTTGAGCAAAAGGAGGGGAGCGGAAATATTGACATTATCGTAAACAGGCAGCATGAAAATATTCTGGTGACTGTAAGGGATAATGGTCTTGGAATGGAGGCTAAAAAGCTGGAGGAGCTTCACCTAAAGATTACGGAAACAGGCGGCAAGACAGGCAAAAGCATCGGACTTTCAAATGTAAATCAGCGTATAAAGCTGTACTACGGTGAAGCCTATGGCATCAGGGTAGACAGCAGTCCCGGAAGAGGAACAACTGTCTGGATTTTATTTCCTGAACAACCTGCTAAAAAACTATGTAAGGAAAGGGAGGACTATGAGGATGCTCAAGGTTTTAATCATTGACGATGAGCCGGGAGTAAGGGCTGGACTAAAGGCTATCATTGATTGGGATAGTCTTGGTTATGAGATAATGGGCGAAGCAGCAGACGGGCATGAGGGCCTTCGTATGCTACTGGAGCTTACCCCGGATCTATGTATTACAGATATCAAGATGCCGGGGCTGTATGGAACAGAAATGCTTGAAAAAGCAAGGGAGGGAGGCTTTGGGGGAAAGGTTATTATTCTGACGGGTTATTCCGATTTTGAATATGCCCGCAGCGCTATTAAATCAGGTGTTTCCTCCTTTTTGCTAAAGCCTATAGAAGAAGACGAACTGCAGGAAGCCATTGTTAAGGTACGTAAGACTATTGTAGCTGAAAAGGAAAAGCTTGAAAGTATTAAATCCAGTATGAATCTTATATATGAGAAACAGCTGACAGACCTTATTTGCGGTAAGCTCACTTCAGAGTTGGTAAACCTTGATGAGCTGAAACTGTGTGACAGCGTTTACCGTGTTGCTGTCATAAAATCAGTACTTTCTGATTTTGAAATCCCGGCTCTTTTTATTAATGAAAAGGAAATGCGTTGTATCTGTATCGATGATTTATGGATTGTATTGCTGCAGGGGGGAGGTATTACAAGATTCTCCGTGGTTATGAGGGATATTTTACGCAAAGTTCCTGATTTGTTTGTTTCTATGGGACGGCTATGTAGCACAGTTGATGAACTCCATCTTTCATATACAGATGCAAAGAATATCCAACAACACAGCTTTTACTATCAACAGTCGGGAAACATCGTTTCGTGGGAGGAAGTAGAGGGGGATTTCTCAGATGGAGTTAACCTTGATTCTATTGACATAAGGGGATTTATTGAGGCTTTTTACGATTATATTGAAATAGGACAGGAGGAATTACTGCAAAAGAAAATGCGGAGTTTTGAGTCGGAATACCGCAGACTCAATTTGCATCCTGACAGATTTGCAGGAGTTCTTTCTAATATTTTTATTCGAGTTCGTGATATGCTGTCTCAAAACTATCATAATTTAATAATACCCGATGACGGACGAATAATTCATGACATATATATAAAGCACAGTCTTCAAGAGGTTACTGATTATATATTGGGTGAATTTTTGTGCTTTATGAAACAGATAGGAAATAACTCCAGAGATAATATTGTAAAAAGGCTTTGTATGTATATAGAAGCCAATTATGCCAAAGACTTGAAGTTGGAATCCCTTGCTAAGATTTTTTGCTATAACAGTTCTTATCTTGGAAGAATTTTCAGAAGCGGAACAGGAGAGAGTTTTAATTGCTATCTTGACCATGTCCGAATCCGAAAGGCAAAAGAAATGCTTGCAGAAGGCAAGTACAAGGTATATGAAATTTCTCAAATGGTAGGGTATAAAAATATAGATTACTTTTACCGCAAGTTTAAATATTATGTTGGGCGGAAACCCAGAGACTATTGGGGCGAAATGCCGAACCTGACTACATGTATTGAAAAGGAGAATTAAGCCATGGATAAATATATGCCTATCAGTACCAAATTTCCGCATATTCTCCATGGAGGAGATTACAACCCAGAGCAGTGGCTTGAGACACCACAGGTGCTGGAGGAAGATTTTCGACTTATGAAGCTTGCCCATGTCAATGCTATGACTGTAGGAATTTTTTCATGGATGGCACTGGAACCGGAAGAAGGCAAGTATGATTTTAGTTGGCTGGACAATATTATGGACAGACTTGCCGAAAACGGTATGGTAGCAATTCTGGCTACTCCAAGCGGTGCAAAACCCCCCTGGATGTCTAAAAAATATCCTGAAATACTGCGTACTCAGGCCGACAGACTAAAGGATTTACATGGCGGACGTCATAACCACTGCTTTACATCTCCCGTTTACCGTAAAAAGGTCAGCCAAATCAATCGTATGCTGGCGGAACGGTATGCAAATCATCCTGCACTGATTTTGTGGCATATCTCAAATGAGTACAGCGGGGAATGTCATTGTGTCCTTTGTCAGGAAGCTTTCCGCAGCTTTCTTCAAAACAAGTACAATGGAGACCTTGATAGTCTCAACCATGAGTGGTGGACGGGTTTCTGGGCACACAGGTATACAGATTGGTCCCAAATTGAGTCCCCGTCTCCACGTGGTGAGCATGAGACTCATGGACTTATACTGGACTGGAAGAGGTTTGTTTCTCACCAGACAATAGATTTTTTAAAAAACGAGGTTAAACCCTTACGGGAATTGACACCTGATATTCCTGTTACTACTAATATGATGGGAACCTTTCCTGGTATAGAATACAGGGAGCTTGCTAAAGAGTTGGATGTGATTTCCTGGGATAATTATCCTGCCTGGCATACTACGGAGCAACCGGATTGGAAAATCGGGGTACGAACCTCTTTTGTACATGATATCAACAGATCTCTTAAACAGGGCAAACCGTTTATATTGATGGAAAGTACCCCGAGTACTGTTAACTGGCAAAAGGTGAACAAGCTTAAACGACCCGGTATGCATATGTTATCTTCACTTCAGGCAGTGGCTCACGGCAGTGATACTGTCCAGTACTTCCAGTGGCGGAAATCACGGGGTAGTTTTGAAAAATTTCATGGTGCAGTTGTAGATCATGCAGGTCATGAGAATACCCGTGTTTTCAGGGATGTTGCACAGGTGGGGCAAACACTTGGAATGCTGGACGAGGTTGTAGGGACTACGGTTCATCCGCAAGTAGCTATAGTATACGATTGGGAAAATCGTTGGGCCATGGAGGAGGCACAGGCTCTTGCACGCGACAGGCTAAAGTACGAAGAAACCTGTGTTGACCACTATACGCCTTTCTGGAAACAAGGGGTGCCTACAGACATTATAGGTGCCAAAGAAGATTTCTCACAGTACAAGCTTGTTATTGCACCTATGCTCTATATGACCCATCCCGGTGTTGGTGAGCGTATAGAGTCTTTTGTCAGGGAGGGAGGAACCTTTGTTACCACCTATTGGAGCGGAATTGTGAATGAAAATGACCTATGTCATTTGGGAGGATTCCCGGGCCCCCTTCGTGCAGTCACAGGTATTTGGAGCGAGGAGATAGATACTTTGCACCCCGATGAGAATAATAGTCTGGTAATGAGCAGTAACTCTCCGGGCCTTTTAGGAACTTACAGGGTACAGGACTTTTGTGATTTGATTCATGCAGAAACGGCACAGGTTCTGGCTGTGTACCGTGACGATTTTTATGCAGGTCGTCCGGCTCTAACGGTTAACCGATTTGGAAAGGGGGAGGCCTATTATATGGCAGCCCGCACAGGAGAAGATTTCCTTCATAGCTTTTACAATGCCCTTGCCCAAAAATTATCAATTTCACGTACTCTAGACGCTGAGTTGCCATGCGGAGTGACGGCACAGCTTCGTACAGACGGACAAAACCGCTACATATTCGTTATGAACTTCAATCATGGAAAGAAAGATATTCAACTTACAGGAGTTTATACGGATATGCTGACTGGAGAAATCAGGCAGGGGAGACTGGAACTTGCACCCCTTGACGTAAAAGTGTTAAAACAGAAAGTTTTTTAAATTAACACCTATACTCCCGTATAAAATTATTTCAATGATTGCTTAGATATTTGCAAGAGTTTCTAGCGGCTCATCTTAGGATATAAACATATGCAAATATCTTTAACCAAGCTTCCATTGATACAATTTATACTCTAGGTACAGGTGTTAATTTAAGATAAAACTACTTTATATTCGGTAAGTTCTGCATACTTTTTTCAGCAGATTCAGGAGCAAATTCTATATCATCAACCAGTCCGTTATAATAGTTTTCATATGCCGCAAAATCAAAGTACCCGTGTCCGCTGAGGCAGAACAGAATTACTTTCTCCTCGCCGGATTCCTTTGCCAGAAGAGCTTCATCCATTGCAGCTCTTATAGCATGTGCCGATTCTGGAGCAGGAACTATTCCCTCTGCCCGTGAAAAAGCTACTGCCGCTTCGAAAACAGATTTCTGGCCATATGCTTTTGCTTCTATAATTCCGTCATGGTACAACTGGCTGACAATTGCTGAGTCTCCGTGGTATCTCAAGCCACCTGCGTGTATGCCGGATGGAATAAAGTCATGTCCTAAAGTATACATTTTTGTTATAGGTGCTGCTTTTGCAGTATCTCCGTAGTCATATGCAAACACACCTTTTGTCAAAGTGGGACATGCTGATGGTTCAACGGCAACGGCCCTTAAATTACGTCCGTTAAGTTTATCCTGCAAAAATGGGAAGGACATACCGGCAAAATTACTTCCGCCTCCGCAGCAAGCAAAAATAACATCAGGATATTCATCCAAATACTCCATTTGTTTTTTTGCTTCAATACCTATTATTGTCTGATGCAGGCAGACATGATTTAAAACACTTCCCAGTGCATAGTTGGTATCAGCGTGTGTTGCTGCATCCTCAACTGCTTCACTTATTGCGATTCCAAGACTGCCAGAGCAATCAGGGTCCTTTTCCAGGATACTTCTACCGCTGTTGGTCAGTGTGCTGGGACTTGCTACAACATTTGCACCAAAGGTTTTCATAAAAGAACGTCTGTAGGGTTTTTGCTGATAGCTTACATTTACCATGTAAACCGAACATTCCAACCCAAACTGGCTTGTTGCAAGACTTAACGCACTGCCCCATTGACCTGCACCTGTTTCTGTTGCAAGTCTTTTTATGCCTGCCAGCTTATTATAATATACCTGTGGAATTGCAGTATTAAGCTTGTGGCTTCCGGTAGCATTTGTTCCTTCATATTTGTAATAAATTCTGGCAGGAGTGTCCAACAGCTTCTCAAGAGCTTTTGCCCTGTAAAGAGGACTTGGCCTGAACTGGCAATACATCTGGCGAACTTCATCAGGTATGTCTATGTATCGTTCGGAAGACATTTCCTGTCTGATTACTTCATCAGGGAAAATAGCCTTCATATCGTCGGGCTTAATAATATCAAGTGTTGCAGGATTGTGATACGGTGCCGGCTTGTTGGGCATATCTGCTACAATGTTATACCACTGCTTGGGAATATCTTTTTCGGACAGAATTACCTTGCTGATCTCATCTCTTCTCATCTTAACCTCCATATCCTTTAGGTTTAAAGGATTTCTTAACTAGTCTATATATAATTTTACTTGAATTGGAAAGTAAGTCAATAAAATAATTTGTATACATATGGATTATTTGTTTGTTAGACAGAATATAAATTTATTATACGTGCAGTAGGACAAGGAGGTTTAATATGTTCAGGTATTTTTTTACATACATAGACAATATACCAAAGAGATTTCACAACTCTATGTTTTCTGCACAGCATCTTCTTGCTGTGGGTATGGTGATGTGCATGTGGTGCATTCTTACTATAGTATTTAAGGAAAAGAGTGAGATTACAAAGTGGAGAATGCTGATACTGATCAGCTTGCTGTTACCCTTAACAGAAGGTGCACAGGTGTTATGGTACAACGCTGTAGGGCAGTTTTCCTGGGGTTACACACTGCCCCTTCACTTGTGCAGCCTTATGTGCATTATACTTCCAATAATGACAATTACCAGAAGCAGATTGCTGATGGAATATTCGTATGCAATGGGGCTGGCTCCGGCTTTTATGACATTATTAACCCCTGATGTTTACTTTTACCCGTCCTTTTCCTTTATATATATACAAAGCATATTGGTTCACGGAATTATTTGCTTTATCCCGATATTCATGGTTCTTGGCATGGGCTTCAGACCTGATATAAAGAGCCTTCCAAAGACCATTGCAATGCTGGTGGTTTTTGCCCTTATGGTAATTCCCATTAATATAGCTACTAACGGGAATTACTTTTTCCTAAGGTATCCTGCACCCGGTTCACCCATGGAATTTTTCGCAAAATATGTTGGAAGTCCGTGGTACCTTATACCTACGTTTCTTTTGGGGTGCCTGCTTTGGATTATTTTATATATGCCTTTTTATTTTTTAAAAAGACACCAAAAGTATTCACAGAACCATATTAACAGGGACAAAATCTTATTTTAGCCTATCAAGAGGTTTTAAAGCAGGGCCCTCAATTACTGTTCCATCATAGCTGTACCTGGAAGCATGACAGGGGCAATCCCAGGTCTTTTCGGCTGAATTCCAATGAACTTCACAACCCAGATGCTTACAAGTTGTATCAACTATAAAAACAGTACCGTCTTTATCCATGTAAGCTCCGGCTTTTTTACCATCGTACTTTACCGCCTTGCCTTCTCCGGGTTGTATTGTAAATTCTTCCGGTGGCGACGCCAGCTTGCCTGAAACAAGGTTGTCAACCACATCTGCATTTTCTTTTATAAAGTTTTTTGCCGAACTAACGGGCGTAAATCTTGATGGTTTGAATATATCTTCCACGTCGCTTTTTCCGTTGGCAATAATATCACGTATTATCATCGCGGATACGTGGCTGGTTGTCATACCCCATTTCTGAAAACCTGTGGCTACAAAAATGTTCATTTTATTACCTGTTATATGCCCTATAAAGGGTATTTCGTTCATTACGGTATAATCCTGAGCTGACCAGCGGTAAGGTACATCGGTAGCCTGAAAATCAGTTTCTGCAAAATTTATAAGCTTTGTATAATTTTCTTTCTCGTTTATGTCTTCTCCTGTTTTGTGGTGTTCCCCACCCAGAATAAGGAGCTGATTTCCGTCCTCTCCCGGTTGGGTTCTGATAGACCTTGTGGGTTTTTCATATGAGATATACATTCCATATGGAACATTAACAGGAGATTTTACCGCAAGTGAATAGGAACGTTCAGCATACATTCTTGCAGAATAAAATCCCCATCCGTCATAAAAGGGGAAGTGACTGGCTACTATTACCTTGTCTGATTTTATACTGAATCCGCTTCGGGTAGATGTTGTGCATTCACGGTCTTCATGTATGTCGAGGGCCGCCGTGTTCTCAAAAATATGCCCGCCGTTTTTTACAAATATATCTGCAAGTGACAGAAGATACTTTCTAGGATGAAACTGTGCCTGATTATCAAAGCATACTGCCCCCTGAACACCAAAGGGAAGAGGAAGAGAGGCTTCAAATCTGGCAGGAAGACCAATAGATTTCGCTGCATTTACCTCTTCCTCTATAACGTTTATATATTGTTCTTCCTTTGTATATACAAAATTTGGTTGACGGCTGAAATCACACTGTATACTGTTTTCTTTGATTATGTCTTCAATCATGGATATTGCTTTTTCATTAACTTCTCCGTACTTGCCAGCACCTTCTTCTCCCAATTGTTTTATCAGTTTGGCGTATTTTACGCTATGGAGCGAGGTGATTTTTGCGGTAGTATGTCCCGACGTAGAATGGGCAATTCTGTTGGCATCAATTATAACAACATCCAAGCCTTCCTTCTGAAGTAAATATGCTGTTGCTATCCCGGTTATTCCGCCTCCTACGACCAATATATCTGTTTTAATATTTTCATTCAATTCCGGATAGTCAGTTTCGGGTGTTGACCCAATCCAATAAGATTCTACCGGTCTTGAGAATGCTTTTTCTAGTAGATTCTGTGGCATATATTTTTTCTCCTTTATTCGACTGAGTTTCATTTAATTTACATAGTTAGAATATCCAGTTTTATTAAAGAAATTCACGTGAAGTGGTGATGATTTGTTTAATTTAGCCTTGGCAGGTCAATATTCTCATAAGGCTTGATTTTTTAAGAAAGGGGAATTTATGGCATATTCAGACCTCCATGAATTTATTGATAAACTGGAACAAAAAGCACTGATCAAAAGAATAAAGTCAGAAACGGATGCAGAGCTCGAGATTACCGAAATAACCGACAGAGTGGTGAAGAGTGGCGGGCCGGCGCTTCTTTTCGAAAAGGTAAGGAATTCAAAATTTCCATTGCTTATAAATACTTTTGGAAGCTATGAAAGGCTGAACCTTGCACTGGGGGTTAAAAAAATTGAGGACATAGCAGGAAAAATAGGAGACTTTATTGATGCGGCAAATTATGCGGGGTTTATTAAAACCGTAAAAGCTGCTCCGACTTTATTGCAGCTGACCTCTGTTTTTCCAATAAAGCTTCCCACAAAAGGCAAGTGTCAGCAGGTAATTGACTACAGTCCAGACCTTGGAAAGCTGCCAATACTTAAATGCTGGCCCGGGGACGGAGGCAAATTTATTACTTTGCCGGTAGTAATAACCAAGGACCCTGAAACAAGCATACAGAATATGGGCATGTATCGTATGCAGGTTTATGATTGCCAAACTACGGGAATGCACTGGCACCTCCACAAGGATGGCAGGAACATATATGACAAGTACCGCAGTACCGGAGGAATAATGCCTGTATCCGTAGTAATAGGCTGTGACCCTGTGGTTATATATTCTGCAACCGCACCCCTTCCACAATATATAGATGAAATAATGTTTGCAGGGTTTCTAAGAAAAAAACCCGTATCATTGGTTAAATCCATCACAAATGATATTTACGTCCCGGCAAACGCTGATTTTATTCTGGAAGGGTATGTGGATACAAGTGAGGAACTTCGTCTGGAGGGCCCTTTTGGGGATCATACGGGATATTATTCTCTTGCTGATATGTATCCGGTTTTTCATTTGACCTGTATGACCTATAGGGAGGATGCCATTTACCCTGCCACTGTTGTGGGAAAACCTCCCATGGAGGACTGTTATCTGGGAAAGGCAACTGAAAAACTGTTTCTTCCTTTGTTAAAGATTCAATTTCCTGAAATAATTGACATGAATTTTCCCTTGGAGGGAGTCTTTCATAATTGCATAATTGTTTCAATAAAAAAGCGGTTTCCGGGACACGCTAAAAAAGTAATGAATTCTATTTGGGGTTCGGGGCAGATGATGTACACAAAAATGATTGTAATTGTGGATGAAACTGTAGATCCCCACGATTTATCAACAGTTGCATGGAAGGTTTTCAACAATATTGACGGAAGGCGGGATATAGTACTGTCTGACGGCCCCCTTGATACCTTGGACCATGCCTCTGACCAAAGACATTACGGATGCAGGGTAGGTATTGACGCTACCGTAAAATTTCCGGAGGAAGGCTATGGTCGCACTTGGCCTGATGAAATAGCCATGTCAGAGAGTATAAAGGCATTGGTTACAAAAAGGTGGAAGGAATATGGTTTTTGATAAGGAGGAAACATGCTTGCATCAAAAGTGATTAGAAAAATATCTGACTATGGAACTCTGGTAATGTTCTCACATTCCATATTTTCTCTGTCTTTCGCTGTTATTTCAATGCTTCTGTCTTCAAATGGGTTTCCCGGTGCATGGAAGGTGTTGTGGATACTGACGGCATTCATGGGAGCTAGGACAGGTGCCAATGCCATTAACAGAGCCATAGATGCAGAGATTGATAAGCTTAACCCAAGAACATCAGTGAGACAGATTCCTCAGGGGCAGGTTAGCAAGGGTGAAGCCTATGGCCTGGCGGCAACTTCGTTTGCAATAATGCTTGTTTCTGCAGCCATGTTGAACGTGCTTTGCCTTATTCTGGCACCTTTCGCGCTTGTATTTATGACAGGCTACTCTTATACAAAAAGGTTTACATGGCTCTGCCATATTATTTTAGGGGTTACAACAGCTACCGCTCCGGTGGGTGCATGGATTGCCGTAACAGGAAAGCTATCCTTTACAGCATTGATAATGGGTGTTGCAAATACTTTGTGGGTAGCTGGCTTTGACATAATATACGGTATTCAGGACTATGAATTTGATAAGGCTAACAAACTACGTTCAATTCCTGTGAAATTCGGTATACGCAAGTCACTCCATATATCAAGCGCCTTCCATCTCATATCCTGTATCTTCTTGCTTGTTTTGGGAATAATCAGCACACAGCTTGGTACAATATATTTTTCGGGACTTTTGATTATAATAATACTTTTTGCCATAGAGCATTCTATGGTAGCAAATGTCAGAAAACCTGATGATACCGGAGCTGATGTATATTCATTTACGTCATACTCACTTAATCAGATCATTAGCATAGTATTTTTGACGGCTTCTTTACTGGATATATTTTTATAAGTTTCACTCATTTTATAACAATAAAATAGCATTATGCTAAAAAGGATAGACTTGACATTATTGATAATGTAAACTAGTCTTAATAATTATATTTAGAAAACTTTGTAAACAAAAGGAGACCCAATTCATGAAAAAAGTTGTTTCGTACATGATGTCATTTGTCTTAATTTTAAGCCTTTTTCTCAATGCAGCACCCGTTGTAAATGCTGCTCAAACGGAACTCAAGGCTTTGCCTAAGGAAGGACAGATAGTATCCGGCTTCAAGACAATGGAAGTTGGAAATATGGAAGTTATAGATAGTAAAACTGTTTTATTCGAGCATGAAAAAACAGGTGCAAAGCTTATTTTTATTCAGAATAAGGATACCAACAGGGCATTTGACATTTCATTCAAAACACCTGCTTTTGATGATACGGGAGTCAATCATGTATTGGAGCACATAACTGTATCCGGCTCACAAAAGTATCCAATGAAAAATGTACTATTTACAATTTTGAACCAGACATATTCTACTTTTATAAACGCATTTACAGCTCAGAACTTTACTACATATCCTGTCTCATCATTGAGTGAGGATCAGCTGGTAAAGTTAACGGAAGTTTATTTGGATTGTGTATACCATCCGTCAGTGTATAATGACAAGAATATCTTTAAAAGAGAAGCCTGGAGATATGAGATGGCGGACAGCAAAGCAGATCTCAATATCAGCGGTACAGTATATAACGAAATGAAAGGCGCTTTGGGGAATATATCAACTGCGGCTTCATACAACAGTTTAAAGACCCTTTTTCCAAACAGTACTCAATCTACAATATCCGGTGGAGATCCTGATAAAGTTAAGAATCTGACATATGAAAATGTAATAAATACACACGACACATACTACCACCCATCCAATTCACTTATGGTGCTGTATGGGAACGTGGACTATGAAAGATTTCTTAAAATGATTGATGATAGTTACCTTTCAAAATATGAAAAAAAGGATATAAAAATAGAAAAGTTAAAACTGGAGCCATTAAAGAAGACTGTTGAAAAAACCTATAAATATCCGGTAGCTGCAGGTACAAATACACAGAATACATCTCAGATTGATTATAGCTTTGCACTGGAGAACGTTACCAATGAAGATTTACTGGGAGTTGCTATATTAAGCGCACTTCTGGGAAGTAATACGTCAGCATTAAAACAGGAGTTCCGAGATAAAAAACTTGGAGGAGATATAGTAGTCAACTATAATATGGGTTTATCAATACCGGTATTAAGTTTTTCCGCACAAAATACTGATGAGAGTAAAAAAGCTGAAATTAAAACACTGATTGATAAATATCTGAGTAATATTGTAAAGTCAGGCTTTAAGAAAGATGATGTTGATGCAGTAATAGCCGGAGAATTGAAGGGCTCATCAAACATTACCGAAACCCCAAACCTTGGAATAAATTTGTCTATACAAATGGGAAGCTTTTGGGCAAATTTCGGCAGTTTTGATTTTTACAATGACATACTAAAGAACATAAAGGCCATCGCCGCTAAATCAGATAAAAAGTATTTTGAAGGCCTTACAAAAAACTTCCTTTTAAATAACAAAAACACTGCACTCGTTGTAACTGTTCCTGAGGCAGGGCTCGCAGAAAAGCAGGCAGCAGAACAGAAAAAGTATCTTTCAGATTTAAAGGCATCAATGAGCCAACAACAAATAGATGCAATTGTCAATGAAACAAAAACCTTTAGCGAATGGAACAGCAGAGAAGACAATAATGATGTAGTTAAGAGTATTCAGGCTGTAAAGATTTCGGATTTGCCGGAGGAAGTTAAAAATTACAACGTAAAGGAAGCTAAAGCTGACGGAGTAAGATTGATATCGGCAGAAGCAAATGTAGGAGAGACCGAATCCACTATCATGTATTTCGACACTTCATCTGTTCCTGCAGATAAGCTTCATTATTTAAAGCTGTATGGGGATTTATTGGGGAACCTTGATACTAAGTCTCATAAAAAAGACAAGATAGGTAATCTCAGGACAAGATATATAAGTGGAGGCTCATTTAGCGCATCCGCCTTACCCGATAAAGATTATAAAAATTATGCTCCTGTTTTGAGTGCTTCATGGACCGGGATAATGGGGGATTATGACAAGCAGCTGGAGATTGTTAAAGACATTATAACCAACACTCAATTTAATAATAGCAATGATATTTTAAATATAATCAAATCTAAAATATCAGAGCTAAAAACACAATTTACAAGCAACCCTATAAGTATTCAGGCAATAAGAAACAGAGCATACTCCACTGAGGCTTACAACTATATTAATTATTGCTCAGGATTAGATTACTACAATTTCCTTACAAAATTGGAAAAAGAGATTTCATCTAATCCAAAAGCTGTTATAAAAGAACTGGAAAATATAAAAACATTGGTTGTGAACAAAAAGAATCTGATAATTACCTTTGCAGGAAATAAGAACAACATTAGCACGTTTGAGTCCACAATCAAGAAGTTTACAGATGGTATACCATCAAAGAATTTTACAAAACAGGATTATTCAAAGCTTCCAAAGCCTGCAAAAAGAGAGGGCTTAGCCGTAGATAGCACCGTTCAGTATAACATGATTTATTCAACCTACGAAGATATGGGAACAGTATTCAGCGGAAAATATATTCCCATAGGCTCCGTTATTAACGAAAACTATATTACTCCAAAGATAAGATTCGGCTACGGAGCATATGACAACATCGTGAATTTTGGAGATGAAGGCTTTATGCTTGCCTCGTACCGTGACCCTAATATAAAGGAAACCTTTGAGGTATACAACGGATTACCGGAATTCCTTAAGAATATTAATCTTACTCAGGAACAGCTTGATAGCTATATTCTGAAATCCTTCAGTAATTACACGGTATCTGCCGGAGAACTATCCGGTGCTAATACAGCATTATCATATTATTTGATGGGCATGAATTCTGAGGATATTTTAAAGATATTAAAAGAAATTAAATCCGTAACGGTTCAGGATGTGAAGGATTCAGCATCAATGGTTGAAAATATGCTCAAAAACGGCACATATTCAACAGCAGGAAGTAAGGAAAAACTAAATGAAAACAAGGAACTTTATGAAAAAATAGTTTCATTGGGACAGGAGGATTCTAAGTCCGATAGTTCAATTACCAGAGGTCAGTTTTTTGAATTGGTTCTGGCAGGTGCTCCCAATCCTATTGAAATAGCAAAGCAACAGGGTTTAATAACCGCTGATAAAAAAGGAAACTACTATGAAAACAGAAAGCTGACAAAAGAAGAGCTTGCAGTATTTATATACAAAATAGCAACTTTAAGCGGTGTACAGTTCCCGGATGCAAAGCCTAAAATTGCTGATATTAATTCATCAGCAACATGGTCAAGAAATGCCATAAATGCTCTGGTTGGTTTTAATGTTGTTAAACTTGATGACAAGGGCAATTTTAACCCAAAAGGTGAAGTAACGGCTACCTTTGTTACTACAGTTATAAATGATCTTAATCAGAAACTGGCAGGCAAATAATAATTTCCTTAAAACAATAAAAGCCCCTGTTACCTATTACCTGAAAAGTAATTTGGTAACGGGGGTTTTTTTAATATTCATAAAAAACCCATATGCATAATATAGTGCTTTTATGGAGGTTGACATTTATGCGAAATAAATTTCTGTTTATTATTTTATGTTTAGCAATGGTTTTTTCAATAATTTTTACTGCCTGTGGATGTAGCGGGGAAGGAAGTAATGGCGACGAGGAACATCTGAAAATAGGCCTCACACCGGCAGTTGATGCCATACCCTACATAATCGCCAGGGACAAGGGTATCTTTAAGAAATATGGGTTAGACGTGGATTTGGTTGTGTTTAAAAGTGCCGGTGAAAGGGATGCAGCATTTCAAAGCTCCCATATAGACGGTGTTCTCTGCGACATGGTGGCTGTCTGCCTTTATCAGAACGCAGGTTTTAAAGTAAAAATAACCGGGGTTACAGATGGTGACTTTATCCTTGTGGCAAGTGGTCAGTCAGGCATAAAAAGCATAAAAGAAGTCAAAGGGTACCAGGTTGCAATATCTGAAAATACCATAATTGAGTACGCACTGGATAAAATTCTCAATAAAAACGGTGTTGGTGTTAATGAGATTAAAAAAGTTGCAGTACCCTCTATTCCCGTTCGCTTAGAAATGCTTCAGCACAACAAGGTTCAGCTGGCACTACTTCCCGAACCCTTTTCTTCAATGGCTGTTAAAAATGGTGCAGTTGCTCTGGATTCTGCTTATAAAAACAATATTTACAGCAATGTAATTGCATTTAAAGAAACTACTATCAATAAAAAATCATCGACCATTAATAAAATGAATGAAGCCTATAATGAATCTGTCAAATATTTGAAGGAAACCCCAATAGAAAAGTATCAGGACGAAGTCATAAAATTTATAGGATATCCTGACAACATTAAAGGGAATATTGTGTTGCCCGACTATAGAAAAGCCGGGCTTCCAGATGAGAATGAATTGAAATCTGCTATAGAGTGGGCGGAAAAGGAACACTTACTGAATAAAAAGATTACAAAAAATGATTTGACGTAAAAAAGTTTAATGTGCTGAAAACACCTTTAACCCTACTATTCCAACTACTATAAAACCGATACAAATCAGCCTGATTATATCGGTAGGCTCTTTAAATAAAATTATTCCTAAAACTACAGTGCCAACTGTACCAATTCCGGTCCAGATTGCGTATGCCGTACCAAGGGGAAGATCCTTTAATGCCAATGATAAAAAATAGAAACTTGCTATCATACCCGCTATAGTAAAAATACTTGGTATAGGTTTTGTAAATCCATGGGAATATTTTAACCCTACAGCCCAGCCTGTCTCCAGCAGACCTGCAATTATAAGAACTATCCATTTCATATACTACACTCCTTTAAATAGAAAATAAGAAAAGCCTTGGATGATATTATTATAAAATATCTCCCAGGCTTTTATCCTTCCGTGAACACAGAATACTGTGCGTTTTATCTCGGACCAGACCAGCTGTTTAACTGCGGAACCCTATAAAACTTTTAGTTATTTTGTTTGTATAGATAATATCAAAAGGTGTATGGCTAGTCAATAGGTACTTTTTATCATGCGGCAGAATCAGTCAAACTATGCTTTGAACTGAATACTATCTTTAATAATGCAGGGGTTATTACTGTTGTAAGTATAACCACAATCAGCGTTGGAATATATATTTCCTCGGAGATAATCTTGTTTTGCATTCCGATGTTTGCTGTGATTATGGCAACCTCACCTCTTGAAATCATACCTACTCCGATTTGAATACATTCACGCTTGCTCATTTTGAACAGCTTTGCTGCTCCTCCGCACCCAAAGAGCTTGCCTACAACTGCTATGGCAAACATAACAAGGGTAATGAGCACAACTTCAAAGTTCAACCCCTTGATATCCGCTGCAATACCTACGCTTGCAAAGAATATAAGTGACAAAAAGCCGGATGATATTGCTTTGACATTTTTCTCTATATAATCTCTGTGTATGAATTGTGAAAGTGTTAAACCACAGATATATGCACCTGTTATTGCAGCAATGCCGAGAATTTCTGATATAAATGCCAGAATGAGTGCCATTGCTATGGCATAGGTTAAAAGGTCTCGTTTGTTGTTACCATCAGCCTTAATTTTATTAATAAACTTAGGTACGATTGCAATCATTATTACTGCAATTACACAAAAGGCAATTATTTTAACAAAGGTCAGAACCAGGCTAATTACGGCATCTGAACCGGATGCACCGCTTCCGACGGTTTTAGATACAGCAAGCACTATTGAAATAAGAATCAGACCAAGAACATCATCAATTACAGCGGCTCCCAGGATATTCACCCCGGATTTTGTATTGAGCTTGCCCAGTTCGTTAAGTGTTTCAACGGAAATACTGACACTTGTGGCTGTGAGAATTACACCCACAAATAGGTTTTCCCAGAAGTTGGTAAAAAACAGATATGCAGCTGCTGTTCCCAGAATTAAAGGTATGATTACTCCGCCCAGAGCAATGACAAGAGATGTCTTTCCAGCTTTTTTAAGTTCATTTACGTTAGTTTCAAGTCCTGCTAAAAACATAAGCATAATTACGCCCAATTCAGATAATAGCTTTATGTGTTCAGTATAATCAACCAGTTTCAGAACCGCAGGGCCGAGAATAACACCTGCAATTAACGCCCCCAATACCTCGGGCATTTTGAATTTCCTACTTACAAGCCCTCCTATTTTTGTAAAAATCAGAATAAGGGCAATATCAATAAGAACCTTCTCCAAATTTACACCTTCTCTACTCTTTAAATTCTTGTATATCAATACAACAATATGTATTGTGAATTTCCATTAACATAATAAAAAGGAAAGTCACTAACGGACTTCCCTCATCGGAAGACAAAAAAGACTATCAAACAGAAATCTCACGTTATTATTATATCATGTTATTCCAAAAAACAACAAGTCTTTTGAATTTGATTTTTTCTATCCTTTATTTTTTGTAATACTCCAGCATATATATAAATATATCTTTACAGGGGGTGAGAGCTTTTTGCTTGAAATGACAGAGGTCAGCGTTTACTATGAATCAAACAAAGCAAAACATCATGCCGTAGGGCCTATAACATTACAGGTGGCCGATGGTGAGACTTGTGCGATAATTGGCCCGTCGGGGTGTGGAAAGACAAGCTTGCTCAGAATTATGGCAGGAGTTCAAAACAATTTTACGGGTAGAGTTAAGATAGATGGAAATGATTTGAAGCCTTCTATGCATAGAATTGCCTATATACCTCAAAAAAACGGACTTTTGGAATGGAAGACCATCCGAAATAATTGCCTGTTGCCTGTTAAAATTCGAAAACTGCCTTTGGATAGTGAAGTTTATTCAAGACTAAGGGAAATAACCAGAAAAATGGACATAGAAGACATATTGGACAGGTATCCTTCACAAGTCAGCGGAGGACAGCTCCAAAGGGCTGCGGTTGCCAGAAGTCTCATGATAAAGCCGGATTTGTTGTTAATGGATGAACCTTTTTCTGCGCTGGACGCCTTGTCGCGGGAATATGCACAGAATATGCTGCGATGTGTATTAAGGGATTTCAAGGCTACTGCAGTACTTGTTACACATAGTATAGAAGAGGCCGTTTTTTTAGCTGACAGGGTAATTGTGTTGTCAGCCTCTCCGGGAAAAATAATTGCTGATATTACAACCTTAAGCAGTGAATATGAAGATAGGTCGGCGGTTCGTTACACAAAGCTTGCAACTATAATAAGACAGCTGATAAAAGAAGAATGGGAGGGGAACTGTGAAGAAGAAAGTGATAGTGTATGCGCAGGGTATGTTAATAATAAATTTGATATGGTATACAATACACCTAATATTTAATACTAGTATAATTCCCGATCCTGTAAGTGTTTATAAGAGTTTTGATTTGTTTTTTCAGGAGGGTATGCTTTGGCATATCGGTTGTAGCATATGGAGGATATTTTCAGGAGTTCTAATAGCACTTTTACTAGGTTCGCTAACAGGCTATAAAATGGCTTTTTCTGAAAGATGGAATAAAATTCTTGATCCATTGGTATTTTTCACATATCCTGTTCCCAAAACCTCACTTTTGCCTATAATTATGACTATCTTCGGGTTAGGTGGCGCTTCCAAAATAATTCTCATAACATTGATTATTATATTTCAAATTATAATAACCGTTAGAGATTCAGTTGCAAGTATAGATAAAGAGTGTATTTATAATTTATCAAGTATGGGGGCATCCCAAGGTCAAATTCTGTATCATGTTGTTATACCTGACATCATACCGGGAATATTGACCAGCTTGCGCGTAACAATAGGTTCTGCACTGTCCGTTCTTTTTTTCTGCGAGGCATATGGTTCTTCATGGGGGATGGGATACTACATTCTTGATGCCTGGACGAGAATAGATTATATCAGTATGTACAAGGGTATTATAATATTGTCTTCATTAGGCATAGCTTTGTTTTTTTTGATTGATATTTTAGAACAGAAAATTGTAAAATGGAGATAAATTTCTTTTCACAAGCTACTACTTCTGTTATATAATAAATTATGTCAACTTTTTTGCTTGGAAAAGTTGTATTTCTTTTAAGACAGAGGTGTACATAGCCGTGAATTTATTATCCAGGTTCAGGGAAATTTATTTTAATAAAGAGAGCCTTTCTGAGGAAGATATGAGGGTATCAAGGAATATATCTATCCTTGAGGGCTGTACCGCCAGAAGTATTGTTACTCTAACCAGCGGAGCTTTTTTGGTTGGATTTGCTAAATATCTTGGGGCAAGTAATGAACTGTCGGGAATTATAGCTGCCGTTCCCGTATTGGCGGGAATAGTGACGGTGTTTTCTCCTATTGTTCTTGAAAAGTTGGAAAACAGAAAATTGCTGACCTGTATCATGTGCTTTATCGGAAGATTAATGATGGGACTCATGATACTTATACCTTTTATAAGTCCATACAAAACAGTTAGGATTCAATTGTTGATAGGGACATTCTTCATTGCAAACTTAATTCTGACTTTTACAATTCCATATGCCCAGACATGGCTACTGAATATAACCCCGGAAAGAATAAGAGGAGCCTATTACGGTAAACGGGAATCAACAGTTCTGGGTACAGTTACGGTTGTTACCCTTCTTATGGGACAGGTTCTGGATAAATTTGAGCAGATAGGGCACCAATTTACCGGATTTATAGTATTATACTCTTTTGCAATTGTGGTCTCACTTGCAAACTTTGTAATATTTTCAAAAATAAAAGAGCCTGTTAATCCTATTTTAAAATCAGGGGTTTCACTTAAGAATTTATTTAAATTGCCGGTTAAAAATAAAAATTTTATGAAAATAACTTTCATAACTCTTATCTGGAATTTAGGCTATCAGATTGCTTTCCCTTTTACTTCTGTTTATATGATATCAACCCTTCATTTGAGATACGGTCTTGTTACAGCGATGGCAGTTCTGGCTTCAATCGCAAGTGTTGTATCCGTCAGGTTCTGGGGAAGAATTGCAGATAAAAAATCATGGCTCTATGTTATGAAGCTAATGATTGTCCTACAAATTTTAAGCTTTCTGACTTGGTTTTTCATAAATCCTGACACTGTATACATTCTGATGCCTATTGCTCATATACTGGGCGGAGCTGCAATCTCAGGAGTAAACATATCTGTGAATAATTTGCAGTACAGTTACTCACCCTCTGATAATAAGACGGTTTACATGGGGTTCTCATCGGCAGTAAACGGTATAATCGGGTTTATAGGTACTTTAGCAGGTTCATTCTTTATTAAGGTAACGGAACCCAGAGGGATTTCTCCGGCAGGTTTTCCAATTAGTAATATGCAGCTGCTGTTTTTAACAGCGGTGGTTGTTTTGACAGTGAGTATTTTTAGCATATCGAAATTTAGGATAAGCAGTTCTTCATAAGTATCTTTAATTATTAAGACATGGAAGGAAAAATAATGAACCTTATTATTAACGAAATATGAGGGCATAAACACAAATATAAATTAAGGGGCTGCCGCAAACCAGAAAACTATCTTTTTAACCTGTACGATAGTATAAATTGTATCAATGGAAGCTTGGAAGCAATCATTGATATAATTTTATACGGGAGTAACGGTGTTAAGCAGAAAAACTTTCTGTTTTGACAACAGCCCCTAAAATACATATACCAACACTATTCTTTAACATAGTCTTTATTTTAAACAATAGTTACTTTATATTCCTTAAACCAGTAATCCAACTGTATCAGCCATGCAATAAGCTGAGGTCTTCCCATCAGCTGCCCGTACCAGGTTACATTACTGCCGGAACGGAGAAGTGGCAGAGTGTCCGGGTGCAGTATATCCTTGAGTATGGAATCGGGAGCAGACATAACTTCTTCAAACATTTCCGAAACAATTGCTTCATATTCAGGGTTGTGAGTTTTGGGGTAGGGACTCTTTTTCCTGTACAAAATCTTATCAGGAAGGTAATCGCTCATGGCTTCCCTCAAAAGTGACTTCTCAACCTTATTTTTAAATTTAATCTTCCAAGGTACATTATAAACATATTCCAGAATCCGGTGGTCTGCAAAAGGAACTCTGACTTCAAGGCCACTTGCCATTGACATACGGTCCTTTCGTTCACCAAGTGATATAAAGGTAAAACAGCTTCTGTCCAAATTAATTTTCAAATTAGTATTGACTAATTGTCCTAAACATCATATATTATTAAAATAATTAGGTTACCTACCTAATTAATTTTAGGTAGTATCTTAAAATACATTTTTAATGGAATGAAAGGTAAATTTATGCAGCAACTAACTCACAAGAGAAAACCCACAGTTATGATAGCGTTAATGGCTACCATGTTTTTCGCAGCAATTAATCAAACAATAATCAGTGCGGCATTGCCAAAGATTATTGCGCAATTAGGAGGTATGGACTATTATTCATGGGTAATTACAGGTTACATGCTTACCTCAACAATCTCTACCGTAATTTTTGGGAAGTTATCTGATATCTACGGAAGAAAAATTTTCTTACTTTCAGGGATTGTTATCTTTCTAGTAGGTTCGTTTTTTACAGGTTTGTCAGCTAATATTTTTCAAATGATAGCATTCCGAGGGGTTCAGGGTATTGGTGGAGGGATTTTAATGTCTATTTCACTTACAGCTGTAGGTGATTTGTACCCACCACAGGAAAGAGCTAAATGGACTGGTGTCATGATGTCTATCTTTGGTATCTCCAGTATACTCGGACCGGTTCTTGGAGGCGTTATGGTTGACTATGTTGCATGGAAATGGCTGTTTTGGCTCTTCTTACCCTTGGGTGTCGTTGCCTTAGTTATGATTTGGAGCCTGTTTCCTAAATTATCGGGAAATTCCTCAGAATCAATTGATTATTTGGGATCTATTTTCCTGGCACTTTCAATTACCAGTTTGCTTTTGGGCTTTTCATGGGCTGGAACAAAATATGCATGGATTTCGCCTCAAATTTTAGGGCTCTTTGGTGCCACTATAGTGGGAATTTTAGTTCTGATTCTTATTGAACGTAAAGCCAAGAGTCCTGTTATGCCCCTTTCCATGTTTAGCAATAAGGGTGTTACCATTTCTTTCGCAGCAAGTTTTGTTATGAGTGGGGGAATGATGGGTGCTATGTCATATATTCCTTTCTTTATACAGGGTGTAAAAGGACTATCAGCAACAACATCAGGTTTATTGAATATCCCAATGTCTCTTATGATGATAATATTTAGTACATTAGTTGGACGTTGGATGTCGAAATCCGGTAATTACAGGCTGTTTGCTGTACTTGGTTTAGGCATTATGAGTGGAAGTATGATTATAATGGCAAATATGAATAACATTGTATGGGCTGCTATAAGCTTGGTTATTTTTGGTGTAGGACTGGGATTCGGCATGACAGTATTCACAACAACAGCACAAAATTCCGCTCCAAGTTCACAGCTAGGCGTAGTAACAGCTTCTTGTACTCTTTTCCGTAACCTGGGAGGTACTATTTTCATTGCAGTATTTGGCTCTATTATGAATACTTCAATGGCAAGAAATATGGAAAAAGTAATGACATCAGGTTCCGAAGTAGACCTTACAAAGATGGATGCTGAAACTGCTAAAAAATTTACAGCTATGGCAAATCCTCAAGTGTTGTTGGATAATAATAAGCTTGAAGCTATACAATCGGGCATGTCAGAACAAATTCAAACTTTATTTTTAAAGATGATGGACTTAGTTAGAACTGTTATGGGAGATGCTTTAACCAGCGTTTTTTATATTGGTGCTCTGCTCTTACTGGTGGGTGTTATCCTTTCACTATTTTTAAAGGTAAAAACTGCTTCGGAGGATAGTAGTGAGGAATTTGAAGAAGAAGAATCTGCAGCATAAACATGGGTTTAGAAAAATACGTTGTTTAGTGCTTGCTAATGGGGTATAATTGTTACGAATAAAATCTTAAAAGCAATTGAATACACCATTATTTCAGATGACGTATTCACGAATGAGGTGAATTTCTTGCAGGAACAACCAGGCATTGATATTAGAAGATTTGTGGAGACCTTTGAAAAGTTAGCAAGAGCTGAACGGCGTAAACAGTCGTTATTTGGCTTAAAGCAAAGCGAAGTGCGTGTTTTGCTTTGTATTGAGCAGCTTTCTCATGAGAACAAACAGGTTATTACAGTTTCAGAAATCAGTAAGAAATTGTTTGTAACTTCTCCTACTGTTACTGAATTAATAAAAAGCTTAAGTGCCAATGGATATATAGAACGCTGTGTTGACCCTCAGGATAAGCGAGTCTCTGATATAAAATTAACGGCTAAAGGTGAAAAAATAGTTCAGAAATTAGTAATCTACTTTACCTCTCTATTTTCCGGGCTTATAGAAAAAATAGGGGTAGAACAGAGTGAAACTTTACTTGATTTATTAGATCAAGTGTGTCTGTATCTTAATGAAACAAATATAGAAAGTGACTAACGCTTTATCTCTGTATTCTAAGGAACTGGCCCGTCTGGTATAAGGACGGGCTCTTCAGGGTTCCTAATGAGCCAGATAACCGCCGTCAACCGTTAAAGTTGTACCTGTTATAAATCTAGTACAATCGCTTAGCAGAAAAGCAGCAGCAGCAGCAACATCCTCGGGGCATCCAACGCCTAATATCTGTCTTTTTTCTAATTCTGCCTCAAATTTATCATTATTGGCAACATCAAGTAACCCATCATACATCTGAGTTTTTATCATACTCGGAGCAACAGAGTTTATTCTGATATTTCTAGGTGCCAATTCCAAAGCCATAGCCTTTATGGAGCTGTCAAGTGCACCTTTACTTGCACAATAAGCTGTAAGACCTCTTGCACCGACTTTGCTCGAAATAGAAGAAATAGCCACAATACTTCCACCATTATCATTGTATTTTCTTTTTGAAAAATGTTTAACAAGTTCTGCAAAGGAGTAAAAATTTACAGACATAATATTACTTAAATCTTCAGATTTCAAGTATTGAACCGGTGATGACTGACATATTCCGGCAGAATGGACAATCCCATTAAGCTTTTTTTTGTCACTGCATATAGTATCCAGCATAACCTCAATATCTTTTAAATTATTCAGGTCAATTAAGTAATAAGAATGATCTCCAGATTCCAACTCGTTTAAAGTTTCTTTTAACCGTTCTTCATTTCTTGCGGCCATTATGATATTAGCACCAAGCTTACTTAGAAATATGGCTATACCTTTGCCAATTCCCGCAGAAGCTCCGGTAACAAGTATATTTTTTCCATTAAGATTCATTGGATTTAACATTTTCCTCATCTCCGTTAAAGAAATAATTTGTATATATCATTGGAAGACATATTGATTTTTTCATCTCAGTATGAATACCCCCATATGACAGACCTACTCCGAACCCGCATAATAGTAATTTAATGTACTCATCAGATGTTTCACCGGCCAATTTATCTACAAGGGTTTGAGGTATTGATTCTCCGCTTGTATTTCCGTATCTGTCAATGGATATAGGTACCCTTTCAGCAGGTATACCTAATTTTTTTGTAAGGTGCTTGAGAATGTATAGATTAGCTTGGTGAAAAACAAACATGTCTATATCTTTTTTATCGACAGAATATTCTGACATAAAATGATTTAAAGCTTTGGGTACATCAATTATTGAAAAATTGAATACCTCTGCTCCATTCATGGAAAGATCATAAGCCGATGGATCATTGACTGTCTGTCCTCTGGTTCTTGCATGACCTGCCGGTACATTAATACATTTATATCCACTGCCTTTAGTTTTCAAGAAGTATTTCATACTTTTGCCTTCGGATCTCTCCAAGGCTGTGGCTGTTCCTCCGTCACCAAATATCATTGCTGTTGCACTGTCATTAGGATTAATTCCAAAATTACTTGTGTCACCATTAAGGAGAAGAACTCTGCTTATATTTTGGGTTGAAATCATTGTTCCTGCCATCCACAACCCATAAACGTAAGCTGAACACCCAAGGTTTACATCAAAAGCAATACAATCTTCTCTTAGACCAAGTCTATATTGGAGGACACATGCAGTTGCCGGAACTGCATAATCAGGAGTCTGTGTGATAAGTATCAAAGCGTCAACAGAGGATGCCGACCAGTTCAATCTTTCCATAAGCCTTTTTGCTGCTACATAACAAAGATCGGAGGCACATTGCGTATCAAGAGCAACATGCCTCTTTTTTACACCGGTCATATTAATGAACTTCCGAACACTTTCTTCACCGAAAACATTTTTATAACTTTCATTTTGTATTAAGTTATCCGGTACTGCACAAGCAATACCCTTTATTTCAACGTTTTTTAACTCACCGCTAGCCAAATCAAGTCATCTCCTCCATCTTAATCATAATATCTCTTATAGTTTTAAAGTTTTTGATTTCAGTTGAGGTTATCTCTTTTCCAAATTCGCTGTCAAACATGGCAATCAGAGATATTACAGCCATTGAGTCCCACTCAGCCAAATCCATTAGTTCAGTATCTTCATTAAGCGAATCCGGTTCAACGATTAATAGGTCTTCAAGCATATTAAGCTTTTCTTTATCAGTCATATAAATATCTCCTCAAAAAATAAAAAATAGATGTGAATAATATAATTTTATGTTGGTAAATATTACGATATTCAAAAATTTTTATTTAATAAACATTCATGTGGTTCAAATAGTTTTCAACCACTGACTCTAATGAAAACTGCATTATGGGATGTTCCCTCATTGGTCTTTTATCTATTACTTCTTGCATTTCATCCAGATCGTACGGAGTATATAGATTATCATTGTGGATGAATTCAGGGAAGCACAAGTTTCTTGGTGCAACAGGAATAAGATTTAAATATATAGCTTCCAACATTGAATTTGGAAGCATGTCTGCAATTGATGTAGTAACCACTATGGACGCTCTGGCAAGGTTCGTATGATAAGTCTCTTTTGCGGTATTGTGAATAAATTCGATTCCGGATTTATCCATTATTTGCAATAGAGCTGCTAATGTTGTGCTTTGCTTAGATAATTCTTCTCTCGAAATACCTGATAAATGTTGTACTTTGTAGCCTCTAGCAACCAGCCTTCTTGATAATTCCACTTCAATAATATGAAGCTTTTCCGTGGTTAATCTTTGATTAAAAACTACAAGGTTATCTATTTTTTCTATTTGTTTATAAGGGTCATATATACTATATTCTATAGGAAAACCTGTTACTTCTACTTTTCCTTGTAATTCCGGATATGCTTTAGTGATAACATTACTGCACCAGTTGGAAACAGCAAAAATTTTGTCATATTGTCCAAGCCTGAACCTTTCATTGCACCAGCTTGTTGTTCCCCACAAATTTGCCGGCTCAAAGGGACTTGCTGTTGATCCTACAACTATTCCATACTTTTTACCCGGTTTATCTTTTAAAATTTCCATCGCGGGAGTCTGAGCCCACCCAAAGAGCCAGATATCATCCTTTGTACTATTAATACCTTTATAATATTCTATAGCTGGGTTAGCAGTGTACCAATCATACGGAGGAATTTCTATAAAGGGTATTTGCCTTGCGTTAAATTCATTTCTCATTGCTCTTGTAAAATTCCTGTCCAGTTTCCTTCATTATCTGTGTATCCCATAAAATATAACATTAAATCACCCCCATACACTTCATGTAGTACCCAAATACTTTCTCAGGACTATATTTCTCAAGGTTAACAAACACTCTGTTTTCATGCATGACTTTATCAATTAGTTGCTCAACGTTAAACGGCTTATATAGGTTTTCTGCCGGGATATATTCAGAAAAAGGGCCAAGGTCGGGAGCTATTGGAATAGAGCCTAATGCAGCGGCCTCAAGCACACATACTGATAAAGTATCAGCGATTGAAGTTGTTACAGTAAACTTCGCTTTTGCAAGTTTTTCATAATAATCATCTTTTGATTCTGCAATCAATACTTGTACTCCCATTTTTACAGCTTGGATGAGAAGATTTTTTGATTCTCTTTCAGATTGAGTCCTTTCATACTCAGCTTTAGTGCATATATGAAAAATTGTATATCCCAAATCTATTAATTTCTCACATAAATAAATCTCAAGCATGTGAAGTTTATCCATATCAAACCTTTGATTGAAAGCTATGGTTTTATTCTCTTTTTCAATATGCTTAAATTTTTCGGCAAAGCTGACATCCAAAGGAAACCCTGTCACAATGGTTTTGGCAGTTAACCCGGGATAAGCTTTTTTAATTACAGAATATGCCCACTCTGAATTCACAAATAGTCCATCGTAAAAATAAAGCAAAACTTCTTCATATAAACGGTATCCGTGTAAAACTGCAGGTTCATATAATAAAGCTTCTAAACCATGAACATGTGCGAATTTTCTTCCGGGTTTAAGATACACTTTTTCAATTAAGGGGTTTTGTGCATATGAAAAGAGCCAGATATCGTCACTTTTAGACTGTATTGAATTAACTTTATCAATATTTGCCTGACACAAATAATCTTTTTCCACAGCAATTTCCATGAACTGTATATTATGAAGATCCAAGTATTTTTTTAGCTCATTATTATAGGTATAATGATAACCATTCCCATTATCCGGCTCAATAACAAGGTAAAGCATATTAAACTTCACCTCTTTGTTTGATTGCTTCGATTATCTTTAAAAGTGCATCTTCCAGCGAATATTTTGGAGTGTAGCCAAGTGAGCTTATTTTTCTGATGTCCGGTTTTCTCTGCCTTGTTTCCTCGAATTTTTCTCCAAACACCTGTGAAAATGGGACGAATTCTATCTTAGCAGAAGATTGAGTTAGAGTTATAATTCTGTTGGCAAGCTCAAGAATACTAATTTCTTCTGTACCTCCGACATTATATACTTCTCCTATTTTGCCATTATCCATAACAATTTTCAGGCCATCAATTATATCATCTATATAACCAAAGGTTCTGGTATGCATACCGTCTCCGTACACATGTATCGGTTCATTTTTTAAAGCACATCATATGAAATTCGGAACAACCATACCATAATGTTTGGATTGGTTTGGTCCAATAACATTAAATAATCTGCAAACTTTTACTTTAGTATTATGCTCTCTATAATAAGCCAAGCACATGTGTTCTTCTGCAAGTTTCTCAATAGAATAAGTCCAACTGGGCTTATTACTGCAACCAATCAGGCTATCATCTTCTTCAGAAACAACCTCGGAAGTTATTTTACCGTAGATTGCTGAAGACGAAGTGACAAGAACTTCTTTATCGAATTCTGATGCATATTTTAATATGTTATCTGTCCCAAGACAGCTAAGCCTTAGGCCATCGATTCCATTTTCCATTGCCAATTTCACACCGACAACTGCTGCAAGGTGGATTACATAATCACAATTTTCTATAAGTCCTTTCAATAGATTTTCATCATTGACACTTCCCTTGATAATGTTAGTAGAAGTATTAGCAAGTCTTCCTTCAGGACTAGTAGAAAAATTATCAAGAACAGTAACCTCATGTCCCTCGCTTAATAATCTTAACGTTATATGTGAACCAATAAAACCATTTCCGCCGGTAATTAAATATCTCAAAGCTCAAGACCTCCAAATATATTCTAAGAGTATAATATGAAAGTAAACTAATTATGTTGTATTGTTTTTAAATTATTTTTGGAAAGAAAAAAGACGATCGAACTGATCGTCAAAGAATTTTCATGGGGTTGTTTTACCATTTAGGTCACAAGAATTTTAACTGTTTGCAATCGTAACCGGGCCGACGGTAACAGGGATACTGTTACCGGTAAAAGTACACTTTGTAGCGATAACTGTATTCGAACTAAAATTAGCTATTGCCCCTCCATTTAAAGCACTGTTATCTGTAAAAGTACTATTTGTAAAAGTTTCGTTGCCTGGAGTAAAGTTTACAGTAGCACCACCGCTAAAATCTGCAATGTTGTTAGCAAAAGTAGTATTCGAAATACTTGCTGTACCATCATTGGCAAATGCGCCTCCATCACCGGTAGCACTGTTGCTGGTAAAGGTACACCTGACTATGGTAGTATTTCCATCGTTAACAAATGCTCCACCGTTATATACCGAACCATTATTGGTCAGCGTGCTATTTGAAATATCAACTGTTCCGGAAGAAAAGTTCCCAATGGCTCCGCCAAAATCAGCTGTATTGTTAGTGAAGGTACTGTTAGTGATTGTGGCTGTGTTATCGATATTTGCCATAGCTCCACCGGATTTGGATGCATTATTATTAAGGAATGTAGTTCTTGTAATAGTCGTGCTTCCGATGTTTGCAATAGCTCCTCCATTTACATCAGCAAAATTATTAGAAAACATTGTGTTAGCAATATTAACTGTGCCATCATTTACAACAGCTCCACCGTTAATATCTGCACTGTTTGTAGCGAAAGTACTATTTGTGACAGTAACTGTTCCACCGGAAAAACTTCCTATGGCACCACCATAATTGGAATGGTTATTTGCAAACATACTATTTAAAACATTGACAGTTCCGGTAAAGTAACAACATTCAATTGTATTTGCAATGGCTCCTCCTGATGAAAGGGAAGTATTATTAGAAAAAGTACATCTTGTCACATTCAGTGTGGCTCCCCGATTAACAATGGCGCCTCCGGGGTCTGAATTAAATCCATTTACAAAGGAAAGTCCAATTATGGTTACAGTTATTGAACTGTTAACTATAAATATCCTGTCATTGCTACCACTTATTATTAACTTATCAGCACCGGGACCGATTATGTTTAGGTCTTTATCTATTGTTATTGCACCACCGGTTAAGGTAATTGTTGCGGGAAGAATTGAATTACTAAAGACTATGGTGTTACCGCTGGTTGCAATACTAACTGCTTCCCGAAGAGTACCAGGGCCACTATCTGCCGAACTAGTGACAGTTATAGCCGGACTTTGTTGAGCCTCATTTTTTATATTATCAGCTATTTCTTCAGACATTTACTAATCTCCTCTCTAATCTTTGAATACTCAATGAATAATTCAATATAAGGACTATCAATAAATTTGCAGATAATCCTGTACCACTAGTCCTGGCGACAGATCAGCAATTCCTTATAAATTACTTTATAAATGTAAATGCCACGTTTAAAGACAGTAATTTTAGTGTAACCGGAACAATAACACTCACCAACACTGCTCCTATCCCTGCAACCATTAACAGTATTACAGATATGATTCCGGGCGGTACGGCTGTAATCAGTGATGATGTTGTTTATCCGTTTGATTTACCTGCATATAATGGTACTATAACTTTTAATTACAGTGTACTCAGCCTGACGGGGGTAACACCTGTTACCATGCTGACAAATACTGCTACAGCAACGCTTCAAAACTATTTCTACAATTTTGATGGGACACGAATTGAAAAAGCCGGAACAAAAGATTTCGTTGCAACAGCTATTGCAGATTTCAATAATGCTAAGATAGCTAAAGTTAATGAGTCAATAATAGTAATGGACAGTATTGCAGGGAACTTCGGTATGGTCACTTATGGTATGGACACTCTGCCCAAGACATTTACCTACCAACGTACAATTGGGCCTTTTGGTACCTGTGGTAACTACACTGTTAACAATGAAGCATATTTTACCATTCCACCTGCAACTGCTCCAAACCCCAGTGATATATCCAGATGGACTATTGATGTAAATGTTCCTTGTAACGGTTGTACCTTGACAATCGGCTACTGGAAAACTCATGCCGGTTTTGGCCCTCAGCCAGACATGGTAACACCTCTTCTTCCAATCTGGCTTGGTACAGCAGGAGGTCAAAAGAGCATTCAGGTTACTACAGCAAGTCAGGCTGTAACTATCTTGAATTTCCAAGACCAGGCATCTAACGGAATTGCTAAACTATATGCCCAATTGCTTGCTGCCAAGCTAAACAAGGCAAACGGTGCAGATGATACTGCAGTTGCAAGTACAATTTCTGCTGCTGATACCTTCCTTGCAACCCACGGTATTGCTGATTGGAATAGTTTGAATAGAGTACAAAAGAATCAGGTATTAAGCTGGGCTACTACCCTTGATAACTATAATAATGGTTTAATAGGACCCGGTCATTGCTCAATTTAATAATAAAATTTAGCCTATAGGGGCTGGCGCAAAATTTATTTTTATCTTTTTAACCTGTACAAAAGTATAAATTGTATCAATGGAAGCTTGGTTAAAGATGTTTGCAAATGTTTATCGGCGAAGACGGATATTTTACCGGAAAACCTATCACGATGTAGGTTTTAGCGAAACATGAATCATGGACGATGAATGTGAGCGACGGTAAAATATCCTGAGCTGAGCCGCTAGAAAATCTTGCAAATATCTAAAGAAGCAATGATTGATATAATCTTATACGGAAGTACCTATGTTAAAGGAGAAAACTTTCTATTTTGCATCAGCCCAAAATAAAGAGAATAGGACATCCATATTATTTAATAAATATAAATAACAAAATGAAATAGGGGTTTATTTACATATGGGTGTATTAATAATTACTGAAAAGGAAGAAGTTTTAAATGGGTTCAAGGTTATTACAAAGAAACCTGATTTAAATGAAAATGAATATAAGCTGGCGGAATATACTATTGTTAATAATATTAAACAAAGCTTTATGGATAGATTATGATTGCCATATATGCAAGACAATCAGTAGACAAAAAAGACAGCATATCCATTGAAAGCCAAATCGGATTTTGTATAAAAGAGATATCCTCCGAAAAATACAAAATATATACCGACAAGGGCTATAGTGGGAGTAACATAAAACGGCCGGCTTTTGAAGAAATGATCAGAGACATCAAAATAGGCATGATTGAAAAAGTAGTGGTCTACAAGCTTGATCGTATAAGTAGATCACTTCTTGATTTTGCACACATTATTGAATGCTTCAATAAATATAAGGTGGAATTTATCAGTCAGACGGAAAAGTTTGATACAAGTACATCTATGGGCAGGGCAATGCTGTCAATAGTTATGGTATTCGCTCAACTGGAAAGAGAAACTATCCAGCAAAGAGTAAAGGACAACTATTATCAAAGAGGAAAAGCGGGGCTATACCTTGGGGGCATAGCTCCCTTTGGCTTTAATAAGGTTCAAACATATTTAAATGGCAAAAAAACTTATATGTTTGAAACAGATGAAGAAAAATCTGAGCTTGTCAGGCAGATTTATAGTATGTATGAAGAGGAGTCCAAATCCTTGGGAGTAATAGCAAGATACTTGAATACAAAAAAACTGAAAACTAATAAAGGTCATAGTTGGACAGCCACAGCTGTAGGAAGATTAATCAGGAATCCTGTGTATGTTAAAGCGAATGCGGATGTTTATCTTTATCTGAGGAATAAAGGGGCTGTGATAAATAATGATATAAGTGATTTTATAGGAGAAAATGGTTGCTATGTATATGGAGAAAGGCAATCAATAACTACCAGTAAATTCACAGATCTGACTAATAATTTTGTAACCATAGCACCGCATAAAGGTATAATAAGCCCTGAAGTATGGCTTAAATGCCAAAATATAGCCGATGAAAACAAACATTTAAAAAACAGTGGCAGAGGGAAAAACAGTTGGTTGTCAGGTCTTATGAAATGCGGATACTGCGGATATGCAGTAACAGTCGTAAAAAGTAGAGGACTGTTGTATATAAACTGTGGAGGAAGAAAGAATGGGTTTTGCTATGGGAGAAAAAAGGCTATTTATCTCAAGGATATTGAAAAATTAGTAGAAATAAAGCTATTGGAAAAAATGGAATCACTAAAACCCGATTATAACATTAGAACCAACTCACATTTAAAAGAAATTAATGCTTTAAAAATCCAGCTTGCTAAAGTTGAGGAAGCTATAAAAAAATTAGTTGATAGTCTGTTAACTTTAAATGAAACAGCTGGAAACTATGTAAATGAAAGAATTACTGAACTGGATAATAAAAAGAAGCTGTTACAAAACAATATAAATAAACTATCTATGGATAACTCCCAAGACAAAATAAAAGGGGAAGACCTTTCAGAATATATAATGAACTGGGACAACTACGCCTTGGAACAGAAGAAAAAAATTGCAAAAGCTTTGATTGCAAAAGTAATTATCACCGATGAAGCAATAGAAATAGTATTTAAGATTTAATGATCTCCTATAATCTATAATTGAATATTTATAAAAAATGTTGAGCGCAATAAATTTATTGACTATTTTAGGGTAATATGGAATAATATCTTGTGAGTTACATTAACTGGTAATTAATACACACATTAGGAGAGATGTTATGAAAAAATTGGCAATATTTGGTGGTAGTTCATTAGGCAAAATCTCATTTCCAACTTGGCCCATATTTGACCAGAAAGAGATTGATGCAGTAACACAGGTGGTAAAAAGCGGTCATTGGGCGTATTTGGGGCCAAATGAGAAAGAGTTTGAAGAAAAATTTTCACATTTTTGTGGGACTAAATATGGCATAACTGCACCAAATGGTACCCTTACACTTCGCTTGGCAATGGAGGCATTGGAAGTAGGCCCCGGTGACGAGGTTATTGTTCCGGGGTTAACTTGGCAGGCTACAGCGGCATCCGTCCTGGATGTAAACGCAAAACCTGTTCTGGTAGACATAGACCCTGATACATATACAATTGACCCCAAGGCTATAGAAGCAGCTATAACTCCAAGAACAAAATGCATAATCCCGGTTCACCTTTATGGAAGAATGGCTGATATGGATGCAATTCTAAATATAGCAAGCAAGTATAAACTATCGGTAATAGAGGATTGTGCCCATCAGCATGGTTCAGAATGGAAAGGGAAAAGGGCAGGCTCAATGGGGGATATCGGGTCCTTTAGTTTACAATCTTCTAAAGTGCTTAATTGTGGTGAAGGTGGGATTTTGACTACAAATAATGATCGTTTGGCACATCTCCTGCATTCCCTTAAAAATTGCGGAAAGCCGTATCAGGAAGGTTCTCCGAATATGCAGAGCGGCAACTACAGGATGACAGAATTTCAGTCTGCAATTCTTATTGCACAGTTATCCAGATTGGAAGAACAAAACAGTATAAGAGAAAAAAACGTTAGGTATCTTGAAGAACAAATTTCGGATATAGATGGTATTAAAATTTTGTACAGAAATCCAAATGTTACAAGACAGGCATATTATAACTGGACAATAAAATATGATAAGAGTGCATGGGGAAATGTGCCAAAAAATGTTTTTATGAAGGCTATTGAGTCTGAACTCGAGAACAGTATAGAATGCATGCCTACATATGATCCTTTGAATAATAGCCCATTATATCAGCCAAATACAAAAAAGACACATAAACTAACGAATGAATACTGGGAGGAAATAAGGCCTGACAATTTTGTTCTCCCAAACTGTAAAAAGGCTCAGGAAGAAGCTGTGAATTTCTTTCATGCAGTTCTTTTGTCTGATAAAGAAGGTTGTGATAAATTGATAAGTGCAATAAAGAAGATAAAGGAAAACATTGATGAACTAGTTGAATATGCTAAAACCCTTGATATGGTAGCCGTATAAATTTAAATACTTGTAATTATTACATTAATATAAACTAAGGGGGCGGACTTATGAAAATTAAGGTAGCAGTAATAGGGTGTGGTTCTATTTCAGAGTTCAGACACGCACCGGAGTACAAAGCAAATAAAAATGTTGAAATAGTGGGGTTTTGTGATCCTTTAATTGAAAGAGCTGAAAAGCTGGCGGAGAAATTTGGCGGAGGTATATTTACTGATTATCGGGAAGTGTTGAATGTGAAAGAAATAGATGCGGTAAGTGTATGTACCGCTAACAGTACACATGCCGCTATAACCATTGATGCTTTAAAAGCAGGTAAGCACGTGCTTTGTGAAAAACCTATGGCGACAAGTCTTGATGATGCAGAATCTATGATTCAAGCAGCAAGCCATAGTGGAAAAGTACTTATGATAGGTCATAATCAACGATTTGAACCTGCCCATATAAAGGCAAAAGAAATACTGAAAAGTGGAGAACTTGGAAAAGTTCTAACATTTAGAACTAATTTCGGGCACGCCGGGCCTGAAGGATGGAGTGCGGACAAAGGAATTAATACATGGTTTTTTAACAAAAATAGTGCCTTTGTTGGGACTTTAGGGGATTTAGGGATACATAAGGCAGATTTAATCAGATGGTTGATTGATGATGAAATTGATGAGGTTACTTCTTTTCTGGCAACTAGGGACAAAAAGGATGACAGTGGAAATTTGATTAATGTTGAAGATAATGCAATATGTTTAGTGAGATCTCATAACGGTATAATTGGGAGTATCAGCTCCAGTTGGACAAATTATGGTAATATGGTAAACTCAGTAGAATTAAATTGTGAAAATGGAATTATTAAAATTAATTGCAATCCTGAATATGAAATTGTAGTAGAAAAAAGAGATGGCGAAGAAAGATTCTACAAAATAAAAGAAAATAAGGTAAATGGTTTCCATACGGATTCCGAAATAATTAATTCTTTTGTGGATTCAATAGTAAACGGAACTGAACCTGAAATTTCAGGAAAAGAGGGATTTGAAGCCCTAAGTATAATACTGGCGAGTATAGATTCTTACAATAATAGAAGTTTTTCAAAGGTAAGACATCTGGTGTAAAACTATCATGTTGTTTTTATAAGGAGGTGGCTATATAGATAGTTTAAGAAAAAGAATTATCATGTTAAGTCTGCCTGCAAGCATTGAGATGGTGTTGCAACTATGCTTCGGGCTTATTGATACAGTTTTTGTGAGTAATCTGGGAGAAACAGCAATGGCGGGAGTAAGCTTGTCAAATAAGATTATTTCGTTATTGATAGTCATATACGGTACTGTGGGTATAGGCGGGTCAATATTGATTTCTCAGCATTACGGCAATGGAGATAAGAAAAAAGTATCAGAGATTTCAGGACAGCTTTTCATTTTCGGTATTTTATTTGGTATAACCTCTGCAGTGCTTATTTATAACTTTTCTGACAATATTCTAGGAATTATGGGCGCTAACAAAGAGGTCATCCAGCAGGGAAGCGTGTTTCTGAAAATAATGGCTATATCTATACCTATAAATTTATTGGTAATCCTCATAGTTGCAATTTTTCGTTCAATAGGCAATACCAAGACTCCGATGATTATTACATTTACTGCTATTTGCATAAATACTTTGCTTAACTATATATTAATATTTGGATTTATGTGGATTAAGCCTATGGGAGTAGAAGGAGCCGCAGTTGCAACTTTAATATCTAAAATAATAAATTTTATACTCATATTATACTGCTTGTTTTTTACTGATAATAAAATAAAGTTTTACATAAAACACTTTTTAACGTTGTCTGTAGCATCTTTCTTCAAAGTAATAAAACTCTCTATTCCGGTAACAATCAGTGAGACATGTTGGGCAGCAGGTGCTTTTGCTTATACGATACTGTTCACAAGGCTTGGTACCAGAGAGTTGGTTGCTAATCAGGTGATCCTAAGTATTGAGGATATTTTTGTTATGTTTGCTTTTGGGCTGACTGTTTCCGGGCTAACAATAATCGGACAGGAAATTGGAGCAAAAAAATATGAACAAATGCACAGGGCTACAAAGGAAATACTAAAAATAGGAGCAGTATTATCAGTTGCATATATATTTTTATTCACTTTGCTCGGATTTTCCGTTCAGGGTATATTTAGAAACATAAGTAACGAATCTATTGAATTAGCTAAATGGGGACTTGTATTTTTTGGATTTATTCAGCCTGCCAAAATAGTCAATTTTATACTTGATAATGGTATTTTAAAGGGTGGTAATGACACAAGATTCACAATGTACGCAAATTTTGCAGTCGTATTCCTTGTAGGGATACCTTGTGCATATATCTTGGGCTTTTTGCTGAATATGGGCTTCTGGGGCGTGTGCATTGGACGATTTGCAGAAGAAATTGCAAGGTTTATTCTAATGTATACCAGATATAAAAGCGATAAGTGGTATAAGTCAGTTATTGAACCAAAGAAAGGAACAAATGTCGTAAGTGAAATTAACACATGATTCCTTTTAACAATTAAAAAGGTTATATTTGATATAATGGAATGAGTTTGTAGAATACAGATTTATTCCATTATGTTTTTCTTTTATATCCTTTATTTCCAAAAGAGATACCATAAACCAGTTTACAGAAAGCCAATTTGCCAGCCTTGCAGTCTTCATTTCCTCAGTTTCGTTCCCTATAACAGGGCAAGCATTTACGCTGTCACGGTACATCTGATTTACAAAATCCATACCTTTCTTTGGTTTTGCAAAATCAGCATTAAACAGGAAAATCCTTGATTCAGGATCATGTATCCATGGGAAAAAGTTGCGGTGGAGCATTTCCGGCTTGTAGAACCATGGATATCCACCGAATATTTCATCAGCACATTCACCGCTTAAAGCGACAGTATGTCTTTTTTTTATCTGTTTGCAATAATAAAGCAGTGAGGAGTCTATGTCCGCCATACCGGGGTAGTCTCTGTACTTTACAGCATCATAAAGCAGGTCTGAGATAGTTTGCTGGCTTACGGTAAGGACGGTATGGTCTGTGCCAAGATACTCACTCAGCCAGACCGCGTAACTGTCATCGCTTTCGGGCTGGAAGCTTGTAGAAGTAAAATGCTCCTTATTTCCTTCATATTCAAAGGAGTAAGTACTCAGTAAATCTCCGTTTTTCTTGTCCGCCCGTGCAACAGCTGTTACTACCGAAGAGTCAAGTCCCCCGGACAATAAAGTACATAAGGGCACATCAGAAACTAATTGCCTTTGTATTGCATCTGTGAGATAAAATTTTGTTTTTTCTACAATAGTTTTTTCACTATCCTCCAGCTCGTAAGCTTGTAAAGACCAGTACTTGCGTAATTCAAGACCGTTACGGTTAAAAATACCATGAAACCCCGGAGATATTTCATAAATATTTTTGAAGATTCCGCTATTGGACGGACGCATGGGGGAGAGATATAACAGTTGCCAAACACCTTCACTGTCAAGCTCCGCTTTAATGCTGGGATGTTTCAAAATTGCTTTTACTTCTGAAGAGAAAATTAAAGTATTTCCGATAAAAGTATAAAAAAACGGTTTTACGCCCATTCTGTCTCTGGAAACATAAATCTGTTTTTTATCATCATCATAAACTGCAAAAGCAAAAATACCGTTAAGTTTTTCTGAACATCCCATACCCCAAAGTATGTAGGAATAAAGCAAGACTTCCGTATCGCAGTGGGTTTTAAATTCCACTCCCAGATTTTCAAGCTCTGACCGCAATTCATTTGAGTTATAAAGCTCGCCGTTGTAAACAATAGTATAGGATTTACCCTCGAAAACAGCAGTCATAGGCTGTAAACCGTTGGCAACGTCAATAACGGCGAGTCTGTTATGACCAAAACAAACATAATCATCTCTGAAAAAACCGTGTTGATCAGGGCCTCTGTGAACAGTAGTGAGTCTCATAGCCTCAAGGGTTTCATGAGAGATGCTCTTTGTACCATCTTTAAAATTTACCAAACCAAGAATTGAGCACATATTTAATCCTCCAGAAAATATTCATATCAATACAAGACAATGGGACAATTATCATCGCTGACGCCATTGTCCCATGCTCTTATTAGTATATGAAAAAGTGAGGTAAATTGTGCTTTAAATTTTAATGAATGTTGATATCAATACCTACTACTCCAACGATTTCACCTGTTTCAGCTTTAATTGGAGATGAAACTGTAATACACGGATTTCTGGTTATGGCAGAAATATATATTGAGGATACAAAATTTTCTCCTTTAATACTCCGCTTGAACCATTCACGGACATTGGCGTTTGCTATTCCGGCTTTTGGTAATGAGCATATAAAACGACCCTTTTTATCATTGGTCCATATTGCTTCCACATAAGGGTACCTATTTTTAAAATCACCTAAAACTCCTTCATGAATGGCGCTATCTTTAGAATTTACGATTTCATTTTTAGAACAAACTTCATTATGTATAATTGAAAGAGTACTTTTTGCCTTGTCCATAGCGTCGTTGCCAAGTGCTTCAACATCTTCCGCTTCACCTGAAAACAGTTCGGACAGGGTAGAGGAGGCTTCGTTAAGCCGTATACCCATAGACGAGATTTCTTCTATGTTCTTTTTCTGCTGGTGCACAGACGAACAAACATCATCCACGGACCGTGAAGTTGCAGACAAAACATCTTCTACATCCCTAATCTGATTTCCCACATTTTGTGCAATGACAACCTCCTGCTGGGATAAGGAGCTTATTTTATCCATCATGCCAAATACATCGTTAAAGGAAGAATCAATTCTCTCCAGATATTTTTCAATGCTTTTTGTTGCAGAAATACCCTCATCAACCCTGGAGGCATTTTCTCTTACAACAGTATATACATTTCCTACTTCTCCATGTATGGATTTAATCAAGGAACCTATTTCTTCCACGGATTTGCTTGTATTATCTGCGAGTTTATGAATTTCAGCTGCCACGACGGCAAAGCCCTTTCCATGTTCCCCTGCACGGGCAGATTCAATGGTTGCATTTAGTGCCAAAAGCTGAGTTTGCTTGGAAATACTGCTGACAGTCTCCAGAATATGTTCGATTTCACCGGAGGTTTTCTGAAGTCGTTCCATATTTGCGAGAGTTTTATTGGAAGATTCGTGGATACTATCTATAGTCTTGACAATCTGCATTATTTCTTCCAGGCTCAATCTGACTGTATCCTTGGAAATTGAGCTTTTTTCAATCATTTGACCGGTTATTTCTTTTGCGTTGTCCAACAAATCTACAATGTTTCTGACTTCAGAAAGGGTGTTTGTTATACTGCTGTATGCATGTCCGTTTTTATTTGCCATTTCCTTAACTTCATCATATACATATTTAGCAAATTCATTGTTTTCATCCATTGTTACAGTAATATTTTCAGAAACAGATGAAATTTGGCTGGAGGTAACCTGAACTTCAAAATTGAATCTTTTAAGGTCGCTTTTCAATTTTTTAATTCTGTCGGTATATAGTTTTAATTTTCCGTGGATGAGCTTCCATAAAATAAAAAGGTAAACTATAAATACAATAAGATTCAATATTAGCTTAATATAAACATTTAAACCTGAAAAACATACCAAAAAAGTTGATACCAGAATAAAAAGACAGCTTGCAACTATATAGGAAGAGTTTTTCATTATAAACTTCTCTCCGTTTCATTATAAATATTAAAAAACGACAAAAGGGGACAGTAGTAGATTGATACGTATTGCCCCTATTTGTCTAATACAATTATATTTTATTTTCTATATAACCTATATGTTAAAAAGTAAGTCAGCATAACAAGGGAAAGGATATAGGTCTTTTGGAATAATTGTTTCCAGCTTATCTGCATCAGCTCTCAGTGCTTCCATAGCAGGTACTACAATTTTACTGAATGCCTCTGCCTCTTTTAATGCACTTGTGTTTTCAGCACTTGCTTTTTCTACGGCTTTCTTCAAAGAGTGTATATTTGAAGCGAAAGAGCTTAGTACAGGTGACAGCTCCTTAAGAACCGAAGACTGTGCTGATACTTCAACTGACATTCCGGTAGCTTTTACGGAATTTATCGTGTCGGACAAATCCTTGCTGAATTTGAATGCAGCAGGAAGAAGTTCTGTTTTTGCCATTGATATCATAGTCAAAGCTTCGATATTAATTGTTTTAACATAGTTTTCAAGTAATATTTCATATCTGGATTCAATTTCTGATTTACTGAGAACACCATGCTTAACAAATACAGCTACGTTTTTATCTTTTACGAATGTAGGTATACATTCAACAGTTGACTTGAGGTTAAGCAATCCTCTGCTTTCTGCTTCTGCCACCCATTCATCGGTGTAGTTGTTACCATTGAATATTATACGCTTGTGATCCTTGATTGTTTCAGAAATCAAGTCTGTAACTGCACTGGAAAGATCACTTTGTGCCTCCAGAGTGTCAGCAAACTTTTGAAGGACTTCGGCAACTATTGTATTCAGCACAAAGTTAGAACCGGCAATAGAAGCAGAAGACCCAAGCATTCTGAATTCAAATTTGTTACCTGTAAATGCAAATGGTGATGTTCTGTTACGGTCAGTTGTATCTTTAGGAAGCTTTGGCAAGCTTGCAACACCTGTTTCAAGAATAGAGTTGTATGCTTTGCCCTTAGCTTTTCCGTTTTCAAGCTGAGTGAGGATGTCTGTTAGTTGATCTCCAAGGAACATTGATACTATTGCAGGAGGAGCTTCATTAGCACCTAGTCTGTGGTCATTTCCGGCAGATGCTACTGAAAGACGCATCAAATCCTGGTATTCGTCAACAGCTTTAAGAACTGCGCACAGGAAAACAAGGAACTGAACATTTTCATGGGGAGTTGATCCCGGCTCCAAAAGGTTCTGACCGTCATTTGTGGACATTGACCAGTTGTTATGCTTACCTGAACCGTTAACACCTGCAAATGGTTTTTCATGGAGCAGGCATACGAGGTTGTGTCTGAGCGCTATTTTCTGCATTAGCTCCATAGTCAGCTGGTTGTGGTCGGTTGCTATGTTTGAAGTTGTGAATATAGGAGCCAATTCGTGTTGAGCGGGAGCAACTTCATTGTGCTTTGTTTTAGCTGCAATTCCCAGTTCCCACAGTTCTTTATCGAGATCCTTCATGTAGTTGGAGATTCTTTCCTTGATGTTTCCAAAGTAATGATCTTCCAACTCCTGTCCCTTTGGAGGCCTGTTGCCGAAAAGGGTTCTTCCTGTGAAAATTAAGTCTTTTCTCTTTTTATACAAGTCTCTGTCAATCAGGAAGTATTCCTGCTCAGGACCTACGGTAGTAGTAACCCTTGTTGCAGTAGTGTTTCCAAATAGTTTCAAAATTCTGAGGGCCTGTTTGTTCAGAGCTTCCATTGAGCGGAGCAAAGGAGTCTTTTTGTCTAAAACTTCTCCTGTGTATGAGCAAAAGGCAGTTGGAATGTAAAGAGTTCCGTCTTTTACGAAGGCTGGTGAGGTACAGTCCCAAGCAGTATAGCCTCTGGCTTCAAAAGTGGCTCTGAGTCCGCCGGAAGGGAAGGAGGAAGCATCAGGCTCACCCTTTACAAGATCCTTGCCGGTAAATTCCATAATGACCTTTCCGTCATCCGTAGGAGAAATAAAAGAATCATGCTTTTCAGCAGTGATACCAGTCATAGGCTGGAACCAGTGGGTGAAATGTGTTGCACCCTTTTCCATAGCCCAATCCTTCATTGCGCTTGCAACTACGTCAGCCACTGTTACATCCAGTGCTAAACCTTGATCAATAGTCTTTTTTAAAGACTTATAAGTAGTTTTGGGAAGACGTTCACGCATAGCTGCATCATTAAATACATTACTTCCATAAATTTCTGTAACACGAAAATCCATGTTAACCCCTCCTTGAATAATTTAAATTTAATTAATTGTCAATGTAGTATATAAAAAAAGACATTTCACCCCTTAAAAAATTTTTAAGGAAGTGAAACGCCTTTGTTTCACAAAAATATATTAGCTTTCGTAAAATTCTTAACCTCTAAGCTTGTTCAGCTCGCTTCTCAGGATTTCCTGAACAACTTTGGGATTTCCTCTTCCGGCCAAGGCCCTTGAGCATTGACCCATCAAAAACCCAAAAGTTTTTTCTTTACCTTCCAGATATTCCGCAACAGCTTTTTCATTATTTGATAGTATTTCTTTAACCGTATTTTCTACTTCAGCAGTATCATTTATTATTTTGTAGCCCTTTTCAGCTATAATAGCTTCGGGGTCTTTGCCTGTTTCAAACATTTCTGACAAAACCTTCTTGGCGTTGTTTGAAGTAATCTCGTCGCTGTCCATCATCTTTATAAGTCTTCCCAGCAGCTTTCCGTCAAATGGAATATCCTCAGGTGAAATACAGCTGTCATTGAGTCTTCTCAATACTTCAACTACTATAAAATTAGCGGCTGTTTTAGGATTTGCCGATTCCGTTGCAGCAACTTCAAAGAAATCCGAAAGACTTACGGAAGTCAGCAGCAGATTGGCATCAGCCTCGTTAATTCCATAGTCTTTAGTATATCTTTCAAATCTTTTGTCGGGAAGCTCCGGAAGAGATTTTCTCAGTTTTTCAATATCCTCTCTTGTAAAGGAGACAGGTACAATATCCGGTTCAGGAAAATATCTGTAGTCATGAGCATTTTCCTTGCTCCTGAGAGACTTGCTTTCTCCTTTGCCGTCATCCCAGCGTCTTGTTTCCTGAATTATTTTTTTACCTTCGTCCAGAAGCTCTGACTGTCTGTTGATTTCATATTCAATAGATCTTGCAATAGCTTTTATGGAGTTGATATTTTTCATTTCTGTTCTTGTGCCAAGTTCATCAGTACCAACCGGTCTGATAGACACATTTACATCAGCTCTCAGAGAACCTTCCTCCATACGGCAGTCTGAAACGCCGGAATAGAGGAGCATTAAACGAACCTTTTCAACAAATTCTCTTGCTTCCTCTGAGGAGGACAAATCAGGTTTGGTTACAATCTCTATCAGAGGAACTCCGCAACGATTATAATCTGCAAGGCTGTACCTGTCATAGCTGTCATGGAGAAGTTTTCCGGCGTCTTCCTCCAAATGTATTCTTTCAATTCTGATGAATTTTTCTCCATCAGGTGTATTTATAGTTAATCCGCCATCTTTGCAGATAGGAAGATCAAATTGCGATATCTGATAAGCCTTTGGTAAATCCGGGTAGAAGTAATTTTTTCTGTCCATTTTCGAAAATTCATTAATCTCACAGTTTAAGGCCAAGCCTGCCATTACAGTATATTCAACTGCTTGCTTATTGAGAACCGGCAAAGTTCCGGGCATTCCTGTACAAACGGGACAACACCTTGTATTTGGGTCACCTCCGAAACTTACAGGACAATCACAGAAAATTTTCGATTTTGTAGATAATTCCGAATGTATTTCCAAGCCTATAGTAGGAATATATTTCATCATTATGCTCCTTTCTTGCTAAATAGAGGGAAATCTGAATTTATCGGCAAACTCAGCCTCAAAATTCACGGCAACCCTGAATATTTCTTTTTCTCCCAATGGCTTACCTGTAAAAGAAAGACCTATAGGAAGTCCCTTTGAATCATACCCGCATGGGACTGATATAGAAGGAAGTCCCGCTATATTTACAGCAACAGTGTAGATATCTGCAAGATACATTGTAAGGGGATTGTTTGTATTCTGCCCTATTTTAAATGCAGTTTCAGGAGCAGTAGGGTGCAGAACCACATCATATTTTGAAAAAGCCTCATTGAAGCCATTACTTATTAATGTTCTAAGCTTGAGAGCTTTTTTGTAATAAGCATCGTAGTAACCTGAGGCAAGAGCGTAGGTTCCAAGAAGGATTCTTCTCTTGACCTCTTTTCCAAAGCCTTCAGCTCTTGATTTGCCGATTAGCTCATTAAAGGATTTACAGTTATCTGCTCTATAGCCGTATTTTACACCGTCATACCTGGATAGATTGGAACTTGCCTCGGCAGAGGACATGAGATAGTAGGCAGGTACGGCGTGTTTCAATACCGGCATAGAGAACTCCTCTATTTTTGCCCCCATACTCTCCAATTTGTCAATGGATTTATATAATGACTCCTTTACCTCGGCGTTTAAGCCTTCTGTCAGGTATTCTTTTGGCAAGCCGATCTTAAAGCCCTTTATATCACCTGAAACAGAAGAACTGTAGCTTGAATCGTTTTCATATTTTAAGGAAGTAGCATCTTTGGGATCATTTCCACAGATGCTGTCCAGAATTATTGCACAATCCTCAACGGTTTTAGCAATTGGCCCTATTTGGTCAAAGGAGGATGCAAAAGCAACCAAACCATATCTGGAAACCAGCCCATAAGTAGGTTTCATACCAACAACACCGCAGAAGGAGGCAGGCTGTCTAACTGAGCCACCTGTATCAGAACCAAGAGAACCAAGCGCTAAAGAAGCAGACACACAAGCTGCGGAGCCACCTGACGAACCACCGGGCACTCTTGATAAGTCAAAAGGGTTTTTCGTTGTCTTAAAAGCTGAATTCTCGGTAGAGCCACCCATGGCAAATTCATCCAGATTCGTTTTTCCAAGAATAATTGCATTGTCTGCCAGAAGCTTATTTACCGATGTTGCTGTATATGGCGATACAAAGTCCTCAAGCATTTTTGAAGCACATGTAGTTTTTGTTCCTTCAATACATATATTGTCTTTTATGCTTAGCGGAATACCTGTAAGCATAGATGATTTACCGCTGTCTATAATATTCTGGGCCTGTTGGGCATGCTCTAACGCCATACCTTCAGTAACTGAAAGATAGGATTCTACTTTACCGTCAAGTAGGTTAATTCTGTCCAAATACATACGGGTGAGCTCAACAGCACTTATTTCTTTATTATCAAGAAGCCCTCTGGCCTCTTTAATGGTTAACCTGGTTATATCCATGGGGACCTCCTTATTCAATCATCTTAGGAATAGCAAAACAATTTTCCATGGTCTTTTTTGAATTTGACAGGATTTTTTCGGTATCAAATGAATCCCCGGGATTATCTTCCCTCATATTATTAGTTACCCGGGATATGTGTTCGGTTGCATCTATATGTTCTGTATCAATATTTTTAATAGTATCCATCAACCCTATAATATCTCGCATATCATCAGCCAGTGACTGTATTTCATTATCATCCAGAGACAGTTTTGCAAGATTCGCTATATATTTAATGTAATCATTAGGTTCAGAATTAGTCATTACGTACCTCCCTGATTTGTAATTATCAACGTAAATTTAAGCTTTGCAAAAATTTAAAAATTATATACTATATAAATAAAAAAACTGTACCAAACAAACATCTGACTTAAAATGTTTGTTGACACAGCACCTTTGCTGCAATTGATTAATTTACAACCATTATAATATACGTCCTGCAAAAATGCAATACTTTTTCCAGAAAACATTTTTATAGAAGAAACACGCTTAATATCCCCCTTTCCGTGGCACTACTGTAGTTCCAACGTTTTGTAAATGAACTGGTAATGAAACTGTTTTGCAGGATTGTAAATTAAAAATTGCAAAAAAAGTATTGACGTAGAATTATTTTCTTAGTAAAATACTCTTGTAGATAAATTGCAGGTATGTCACATAAGAGTTAAAAATTAATAAACAAGAACAATGGCGTTCTCATAAAAACCTGATTTTAGGGGTTTGTATGAGTACGCTTTTTTGTTACCTAAATATGTGACTGTTATTTTTATAAATATAGAAATTTATTATTTTGATTTTTTATTTTTTTAGTAAAGGAAGTGTACGACATGTTATTGAAGGAAGGTCAGGTAAGAATACCATCTGGTTGTGCAATTTCAGGAATGTTCAGCAGAGAAGGTAGACGAATCTCAGGGCAGGACATAGTTAAATCAATATCAGTCATGCATGATCGCTCTAACGGTTTAGGAGGGGGATTTGCAGGCTATGGTATTTATCCTGAGTATAAAGAACTTTATGCATTTCATGTTTTCTTTGACAGTAATGAGGCAAGAGAAGATGCCGAAAGATTCATAAACAGACATTTTGATGTGGTTAATCTAAGCAGAATTCCTACAAAAAAGCATCCAAGGATAACTGATGCTCCTCTTATATGGAGATATTTTGTATCCCCTCTTCACGGAAAGCTGGAGGAAAGTCAGCTGGAAGAAAAGGAATATGTTGCAAGGTGTGTCATAAAAATAAACACAAGGATTGACGGGGCATATGTCTTTTCCAGCGGTAAAAACATGGGAGTATTCAAGGCAGTAGGTTTCCCGGAGGATGTCGGAGAGTTTTACAAGCTTGAGGATTACGAAGGTTACTGCTGGACTGCACATGGAAGATATCCGACGAATACCCCTGGATGGTGGGGAGGGGCTCACCCGTTTTCACTTCTGGACTACACAATAGTACACAACGGCGAGATATCATCATATGATGCAAACAGACGATTTATGGAAATGTTCGGATATAAATGTTCACTTCTTACTGATACAGAAGTAATAACATATATATTTGATTATCTGAACAGAAGACAGGGAATAGCCCTGAAAGATTGTGCATCAATAATAGCTGCTCCTTTCTGGTCTGAGATAGACAAAATGCCTCAGGATATGAAAGAGAAATTTACAGCAATCAGAAATGTATACGCAAGTCTTCTCATAACAGGCCCATTCTCAATAATATTGGGATATGAAGGCGGAATGATGGCATTGAACGACAGATTGAAACTCCGTTCCATGGTTGCCGCAGAAAAAGGAGACCTTGTACTTGTAGCCAGTGAAGAGAGTGCTATCAGGATTATACATCCGGAGGTAGACAGAATCTGGAGCCCTAAGGGCGGAGAACCGGTAATTGCAACGTTATCAGGGGGTGAAATCTAATGGGAATAAATTATTTTACACCTCAATATGAGGTATGTAGAGATCCGAAGAAATGTATTAAATGTAAAGTATGTATGCGTCAGTGTGCAAACGAAGTACACAGCTATGACGAAGAACTAGATATGATGGTTGCTGATGACAGCAAGTGCGTGGATTGTCAGAGATGTGTTTCACTGTGTCCTACACGTGCACTCCGTATAACCAAATATCAGAATGAATTCAAGGAAAATGCCAACTGGACTCAACAACATATAACTGAAATATATAAGCAGGCAAATACAGGCGGAGTTCTCCTGTCATCTATGGGTAATCCTGTACCATATCCGATATATTGGGATAAGTTGCTTATAAATGCAAGTCAGGTTACCAATCCCTCCATTGACCCATTGAGAGAACCCATGGAAACAAGGGTTCAGCTGGGTTCAAAGCCAAAGAAGCTGGAATTTGATGAGGATGGAAAGCTCAAGACAAAAATAGCACCTCATCTGGACTTACAAGTGCCTATCATGTTCTCGGCAATGTCATACGGCTCAATAAGCAGAAATGCCCATGAGAGTCTTGCAAGAGCCGCTGAAGAGCTGGGAACGTATTACAATACAGGTGAAGGCGGTTTAAATGAAGATTTTTACCAATACGGTAAAAACACAATAGTTCAGGTTGCTTCAGGAAGATTTGGTGTTCATGTGGGTTACCTGAGCGCGGGAGCTGCAATAGAAATAAAAATGGGTCAGGGAGCAAAGCCGGGTATTGGCGGACACTTACCGGGAGAAAAGGTTGGCGAGGATGTATCAAAAACCAGAATGATTCCGGTGGGCAGCGATGCAATATCTCCTGCACCTCACCATGATATATATTCAATAGAAGATTTAAGACAACTTGTATTTTCATTAAAGGAAGCAACTGCATACACCAAGCCGGTTATAGTAAAGATAGCCGCAGTGCACAATGTAGCTGCTATAGCATCAGGTATAGCCCGTTCAGGAGCAGATATCATAGCAATTGACGGATACAGAGGCGGAACCGGAGCTGCTCCAACCAGAATCAGAGACAACGTGGGAATTCCAATAGAGCTTGCACTGGCTTCGGTTGACCAGAGATTGCGAGACGAAGGAATAAGAAATAATGTCTCCTTGGTAGTAGCAGGAAGTATAAGAAACAGCGGTGATATTGTAAAAGCAATCGCTCTCGGAGCAGACGCGGTATATATCGGTACATCTGCGTTGATTGCTCTGGGATGTCATGTTTGCAGAAGCTGTCACGGCGGGAAGTGTAACTGGGGAATTGCAACACAAAGACCTGATCTGGTTAAGAGACTTAACCCTGATATCGGATACAAACGTTTGATAAATCTTGTTCACGCATGGGATCATGAGATAAAGGAAATGCTCGGGGGCATGGGAATCAATGCAATCGAGAGTCTCAAGGGCAATCGTTTAATGCTTAGGGGAATAGGACTAAGTCAAAAAGAACTTGATATATTAGGCGTTATGCACGCCGGCGAATAAGGGGTGAAGATTTAAGATGAAAAAGATATATGTAAATGAGGACAGATGTTTGGGGTGTCACCTTTGCGAATACTATTGTGCGTTTGCACATAGCGGAAAGAAAGATATGGTAAAGGCTTTTTCAGGAGATTCAAAGCCACAGCCACGCTTGACAATTGAAGAGGGAGACAGCATAAATTTTGCCGTATCCTGCAGACATTGTGAAACACCTTTGTGTGTGAAATCATGTATTACCGGAGCGATGCAGAAGGATGAAGACGGAAGAGTATTTGTTGATGAGTCAAGGTGCGTGGGCTGCTACACATGTATTCTTGTTTGTCCATATGGTTCGGTTATACCCGGAAAAGAAAAAGCCATTAAAAAGTGCGATCTTTGTATTGAGAGCGGAAAACCGGCTTGTGCGGAAAACTGCCCGAATTTAGCTATTGTATATGAGGAAAGGGGTTGATTTTAAGTGAAGTATGTGATTATTGGAAATTCAGCCGCTGCAATCGGTTGTATCAGCGGAATCCGTACCGTAGACAGTGAATCATCAATTACTTTGATATCGGATGAACCACATTTTACTTACTCCCGCCCGCTTATATCCTATTGGTTGAAGGGAAAAGTAACAGACGACAAAATGTATTACAGAAACAGCGATTTTTATGAAAAAAATAATTGTACTGCTATTCTTGGAAAGAAGGCAGAAAAAATAGATACAGCTTCAAAGAAGGTTGTACTTGAGGACGGAAGTACAGTTGAATACGACAAGCTTTTGGTAGCCACAGGCTCTTCACCGTTTGTACCTCCTGTTGAAGGCATGAATGAGGCTAAAAACGCTTTTACTTTTCTGAATTGGGATAGTGCAAAGGCTGTAAAGGAAGCTGTAAATAAGGATTCAAAGGTTGTAATAATGGGAGCGGGTCTTATCGGATTAAAGGCTGCAGAAGGATTACATGAAGTATGCCATGATATTACCGTTGTTGACCTTGCCGACAGAGTCCTTCCGAGTATACTTGATGCAGCAGGAGCCAGTATGGTTCAGAAACATATAGAACAAGAGGGTATAAAGTTCCTGTTGAATGACGCAGCAACAGCAGTAAAAGAAAACACAATAGTACTTAAATCAGGCAAGGAATTGGCATATGACGTTCTGATAGTAGCGGTTGGTGTAAGACCAAACACCGGATTGGTCAAGGATGCCGGAGGAGAAGTAAACAGGGGAATTATAACTGACAACCGTCAGGCAACATCACTCCCCGATGTATACTCAGCCGGGGACTGTACAGAGAGTTTAGACCTTTGCACGGGACAGAACAAAATACTTGCACTTTTACCAAATGCTTATTTCCAGGGTGAAACAGCCGGAATAAATATGGCTGGCGGCAATCAAACCTTTGATACAGCAATGCCCATGAATGCCATAGGTTTCTTCGGTCTTCACATGCTGACTGCAGGAGCTATGGAAGGTGAATGCTACGAGGATATAGATGAAAATAACTACAAAAGAATGTTCTTCTCGGATGGTTTGCTAAAAGGTTTTATACTCATAGGTGAAATAGAAAGAGCAGGAATTTATACTTCACTTATTCGAGAAAAAACCCCAATGGATCAGATTGACAGCAATTTATTAAAGGTAAATCCTCAGCTTATGGTATTTGATAGAACGGCTAGGATGCAAAAATTGGCGGGGGGGAAGTAAAATGAAGATTACAGTTGGTGATACTTACTATACCGAAATCAATGAACAGATAAGAAATACCGCTGATACAGAGATAATACTCGACGAGGTATATGGTCAAAGATATATAGGCTGTGGAATTAAGGGTAAAACCATAACCATAAACGGTACTCCCGGAAATGCACTGGGCTCATACATGGATGGCGCTGATGTAGTTGTAAACGGGAATGCTCAGGATGCTACAGGGGATACAATGAATGACGGGGCGATAATAATCCACGGTAACTGCGGTGATACTACAGGTTACGGTATGCGTGGCGGAAAAATATTTATAAAGGGAAATGCCGGTTATCGTGTGGGAATACACATGAAAGAGTATAAAGAACAAAAACCTGTAGTTGTAGTCGGAGGAAAGACCGGAGACTTTTTAGGAGAATATCAGGCAGGCGGAATAATAATTGTACTTGGGATAGGAGTAGACGGAATTCCCGTAGGTAATTTTTGTGGTACTGGAATGCATGGTGGTGCCATATACTTGAGAAGTAACGATATTCCTGATGGACTTCCTCCTCAGGTTTCAGCGATCATTGCAACAGAAGAAGACAAAAAACAGATTGATAGCATAGTAGAAGATTTCTGTAAAAGCTTCGGATACGATAAAAAAGAAATATTAAAATCAAATTTTATAAAGCTGACTGCAAATACGAAAAATCCATATAAACAGCTATATACACATAATTAATAATTAGTGTAAAATACTAGTAATAAATCAAAAAGGAAAGAGGTGGGAAAATGGCTACTAAGAATGATGTTTTGAAATTTATAGATCAAAATGACGTCAAATTTATCAGGCTTCAGTTTTCAGATATATTCGGCAGAATGAAAAACATAGCTTTAAATTCACAACAGCTTGAGAGAGCTCTTGATGAGGGAGTAATTTTTGATGCATCTGCCATTGCCGGATTTTCCGAAGTGGAATCATCAGATATGCTGCTGTTTCCGGATCTGAACACATTTTCCGTTATTCCCTGGAGACCGCAACATGGCAAGGTTGCAAGGTTTATATGTGATATTAGGAATTATGACGGCTCTCAGTTTATTGGAGATCCCAGATATATTCTGAAAAGATCGGCTGAAAAAGCGAAAAAGCAAGGGTATACGTTTAATATAGGACCTGAGTGTGAATTTTTCCTGTTTCATATAGATGCTGAAGGCAGGCCTACAACAAAAACACATGATTCAGCAGGCTACTTTGATATGGCTCCCACTGATCTGGGTGAAAATTGCAGAAGAGAAATTTGCATGGTTCTTGAAGATATGGGCTTTGAGACCGAGGCATCACATCACGAAAATGCAGCCGGACAGCATGAGGTTGATTTCCGGTACAGTGATGTTATGACAGCTGCCGACAGAATAATGACATTCAGAACAGTAGTAAAAATTGTTGCACAAAGAAACGGACTGCATGCAACCTTTATGCCAAAACCGATTTTTAATGACTACGGTTCAGGAATGCACATAAACATGTCCCTTTATAAAGATGGCAAAAACCTCTTTAATGCGGGAGAAAACAGTATGGATATATCCGACACTGCAAAAATGTTTGCGGCAGGTATACTAGAACATGTCAAGGGTTTTACTGCGGTTGCAAACCCACTGGTAAACTCATACAAAAGGTTTGTATCGGGCTTTGAGGCTCCTATCCACATTGCGTGGTCACATATGAACAGAAGCCCTCTTTTGAGGATTCCTGCACCAAAGGGCGAAGCAACCAGAATAGAACTGAGAAGTCCTGATCCATCCTGCAATCCGTACCTTACACTGGCACTGATTCTTGAAGCGGGCTTGGATGGGTTAGAAAGAAAACTTCAGATACCTGAACCCGTGGAAATAAATACTTACAACCTTACACCCGAGCAAGAAAAAGAGTTGAAGATACAAAGACTTCCTTCCAATTTGTATTTAGCATTGGAAGAAATGAAAAAGGATACTTATATCAGAGAGGTTTTAGGAGAACACATATACTCAAAATATATATCAGCTAAAGAACTGGAATGGACTAAATACAACAGCACAGTTCATCCCTGGGAAATAGATAATTACCTTACTGCATATTAATTAACGGATAAATTACGTTACGGCAGTATAATTAGCTATAATTATTCCCCATTCAAATGGAGGTGATGCCAATGAGTGCAGGAGGGATTCTTATAGTATGCAGTAAGCCTGAGTTGATAAAAGAAATCAGAGCTCTCATGCTACAGCAGGGATATTCATCGGCGGAATACTCGTTATCGGCAAGTGCTGCCAGACGTAAACTCGATTTCTTTGAACCTGAACTGATATTGGTTAATTCACCTTTACAGGATGAACTTGGAGTTGATTTTATTTTAGATATTGCAGACAATACGGATGCAGGAATTGTAGTATTGGCTAAACATGAGAATTTGGAGGATATGCAGTATAAACTGGAGAAAGTAGGAGCATTAATACTACCTAAGCCTATAAATAAAATGACTTTATTACAAACGGCCAGATTTGCTGCTCAATCCCGCAAATCACTAATGGGATTAAAGACAATAAACGAAGATCTGGAAAAAAAGATGAAGGATCGAAAAACTATTGAAAAAGCCAAATGGATTCTTGTGGAAAAGATGAACATGACTGAACCTCAAGCACATCGGTATATTCAAAAGAGAGCAATGGATACAAGGATATCACAGTTAAAGGTAGCTGAGGAAATTATTGATAATTTTTAAAGAACTACTTGAATTTACGAATAACAAATGGTAACATTACTGCATATTATTAATTAAATATCAAAAACAGCAATGAGGCTGCTTATAAATCAAATTCTATAAAATTGATTTATTAAGTAGCTTTCTGTATTTACAAGGTTTTTAATAATTTATTCACAATGGCGTGTTAAAGGGGATAGTACTATCTTCTTTTACACGCTTTTTTATTTAGTGCGTCCAGCGAAGCTGGAGCACACTTGCCAGTGTAAGTCTGGCACGGGTAATTACCAAGAAGCCCGTTAGCTAATCCCGGTGCGTATCAGTAATGGTATGTGCTAAGCGGGAGGATAAA
>JAEZUC010000146.1 GCA_023443515.1 Bacillota bacterium | reverse complement strand
GTATAAGGAATGATAACATGACTAACGAATATAGAATTGTTACTAAGGATCTAAATCTTTATTATGGAGATATGCAGGCGTTAAAGAATGTTTCATTAGAAATCCCCAGTAATAAGGTTACTGCATTTATAGGCCCTTCCGGATGCGGTAAATCTACTTTCTTGAAAACTCTAAACAGAATGAACGATCTCGTAGCATCAGTCAGAATTAATGGTGATGTCTATTTCGATGGTTTGAATGTTTATAAGGAATATGATATAGTTGAGTTAAGAAAAAATATTGGAATGGTGTTCCAAAAACCTAATCCATTCCCAATGTCTATTTATGACAATATTGCTTACGGGCCACGTATTCATGGGATAAAGTCCAAATCCAAGCTGGATGATATAGTGGAAAAGAGTCTCAGAAACAGTGCCCTTTGGGACGAAATAAAGGATCGATTGAAACAGAATGCACTGGGTTTATCAGGTGGTCAGCAGCAACGTCTTTGTATAGCAAGAGTTTTAGCTGTAGAGCCTGAAGTTGTTTTGATGGATGAACCTACATCAGCTCTTGACCCGATTTCAACTCTTAAAATAGAGGATTTAATTGAAGAATTAAAACAGAATTATACTATTGTAATAGTTACACATAATATGCAGCAGGCAGCAAGAATATCTGACTTAACTGCATTTTTCCTCCACGGAGAAGTAGTTGAATTTGGCAATACAAACCAATTATTCAGCAATCCCAAGGATAAGAGAACTGAAGATTATATTACAGGAAGATTTGGTTAAGAGGTGATTATATGGTAAGAAATTCATTTGACAAAGAACTGGAACATTTGCACGGTCTTATGGTAAAAATGTCAGCAATGGTTGAGGAATCTATTGAAAATTCGGTAATCGCTTTCAAGAAACAGGATGTAAGTCTTGCTAAACAGGTATTTGAAAGTGATGATACCATTGATGATATGGAAAGTAGAATAGAAAAAATATGTATAAATCTGATTGCAAGGCAGCAGCCTCTGGCAAAGGATCTTCGCGCAATAAGCACCGCTCTGAAAATAATAACCGACATGGAGCGAATTGCAGATCATGCGGCAGACATAGCAGAATTGACAATCAGAATGGCTGATTTAAAGCACGTTAAGCCATTGATTGATATACCTCTTATGGCAGATTTGGCTAAAAAAATGGTTACCAAATCAATTGATTCTTATGTAAAACAGGACATTTCTCTTGCTAAAGAGGTTTGTGACAGCGATGATGAGGTAGATAATTTATTTTCTAAAATTGTTCTTGAATTAATTAATATAATGAAGAACAATCCCGAGACTGTAGAACAGGCTACTGATTACATGTTTATAGTAAAGTATCTGGAAAGAATCGGAGACCACGCTACCAACATAGCTGAATGGGTTGTATTCAATGTAACGGGTACCCATGATCATTTAGCCCGGAAAAATGAGTAAATTTTGATTTTATGGGGTGACAGAATGTCTAAGCAGTTAATTTTTGTGGTAGAAGATGAAATTCATATTCAACAATTGATAAAATATAACCTTGAGGCCAACGGCTTTAAGGTTAATGTTTTTGATAATGGAGAAGATTTGCTGGCATATAGTTCGGAAAACATACCGGATTTATTTATTCTTGATATAATGCTTCCGGGTATAGACGGGCTAGAAGTGTGCAGGAGTTTAAAGCAAACCTCCAATACAAAAACTATTCCAATAATTATGTTAACAGCAAAGAGCGAGGAGTTTGATAAAGTATTGGGGCTGGAACTCGGAGCTGATGACTATATTACAAAACCTTTCAGCGTAAGAGAACTTGTTGCCAGGGTTAAAGCTTTGTTTAGAAGAGTTAACACAACAAAGGAGCCCAAGATTGAAGTCCTGTCTCACGGTGAGATTACAATTGACTGTACCAGAAGAGAAGTATACAAGGGTAATAAGCAGTTGGAGATGCCATTAAAAGAATTTGAACTTCTTAAAATGCTTATTCTTAACAAGGGCAAAGTTTTATCCAGAGAGCATCTTTTAGATAAAATATGGGGATTTGACTACTACGGGGAAACTAGAACGGTTGACGTTCATATAAGATACTTAAGACAGAAAATTGAAGATAACGATGAAAATCCTACTTACATTGAAACCGTTCGTGGCATAGGTTATCGTTTTACTGACAAGAACCCTGATTCAGCCAATTAGATATAATACTTTATCGCTAATGGGGGGTGCCCTGAAGTAAATGAAAAAAAGAATAATTCAATACTCTGTTATGCTTGTGATAATAGGTATTACTATTGCCGGGATTTTTACTTCTGCAATGGCCAGATTTTTCTACAAGCTTGAAGTTCAAAACAATATTGAAAGTATCGCTGTTTTATTAAGGAATAATATAGTCGAAGAGACATCTGCCAAAGGCAAACCAGACTTTAATAAGTTTGTTAAATACTACGCTGAACTTCTTGATTCACGATTAGATAAAGATAAAAATTTCCCTTTGGCCACCAGAATAACAATCATAGACTTTCAGGGAAAAGTGCTAGGCGACTCCGACTCAGATATTAATACAATGGGAAACCATTTAAACAGAAAAGAAGTTCAAGAAGCCATTCAGGGGCAAACTGGAAGAGATCAAAGATTTAGTTCAACTATGCAAATGTCTTATTTGTATGTCGCTTTGCCCATAACTGAGCATCGTATAATTGTGAGAATTTCTGTGCCTTTAAATCAGCTTAATGCTATAAATAAAGCGTTCTTATATTATACTTTGCTGGGAATTCTGGCAGGCTTGCTTCTTACATTACTTATTTCATTTAAATTGTCAAGTTTTATAACCAAGCCAATTCAACATTTAATAAATACTTCTAAAGAGATAGCCGGGGGTAATTATAAAAAAAGGGTTGATGTTAATTATAAGGATGAAATAGGACAACTTGCCTTAACCTTTAATGAAATGGCCGATAAACTTGATGCTACTCTTAGCGGAATAATGGATAAAAACGTAAAAGTTGATACCGTTATAAATAGTATGAGGAACGGTATAATTGCTATCGACACCAACTCTAAAATCATAATTGTAAACACTACAGCCTGTGATATATTTGGTGTCCAATACGGTCCCGGAATAATTGGCAAAAATTTAATAGATATTACAAGAAATTCAAAGGTTAATTCCCTGTTACGTGAAACAATTAAAAACGAATCTTCTTTGATTGACGAAATAGTAATGTTCTCTCCTTCATTGGGAATTGATAAAATTTATAGGATTTATACCAATACTATCAAGTCATCAGATGGTAAACTACAGACAGCGGGAGCTGTAATTACTCTTAATGATATAACTTCGGTAAGGAAACTGGAACAAATACGAACCGAGTTTGTATCAAATGTTACTCATGAGCTAAAAACTCCTCTTACCTCAATAAGAGGGTTTGTGGAAACTTTAAAGAACGGTGCTATTGAGGATACCGCAGTAGCTGTAAAGTTCCTTGACATTATTGATATTGAAGCTGAAAGACTCTATACCCTCATCAATGATATTTTACAACTATCTGAAATAGAAGCTATGCGAAAAGATGATAGCATAATGGAAATAGACCTTAGGCAGATAATTGAAGAAGTTGTTCTTATTTTAAAATCTTCTGCCGGAAAAAAGAATATTGTTCTTGAGGTCTCTACAGACCCTCCCCAACTTCAGGTTACTGCAAGTAGAGACAGAATAAAACAAATGCTTATTAACCTAATTGATAACGCTATAAAGTATAACGTTGAAAATGGTAAAATATTTGTTAAGGCAGAGAAATCCAATGGGAATACAGTAATTTCCGTAAAAGATACGGGCATAGGTATTCCGGAAATACATCATTCAAGAATTTTTGAAAGATTTTACAGAGTAAATAAGGGGCGTTCAAGAAACATGGGTGGTACAGGACTTGGACTGTCTATTGTAAAACATATTGTAAATCTTTACAGCGGAGATATTAATATTATCAGCGAGCCGGGTAAGGGAACAGAATTTATAGTTAAACTGCCATTGTAAATTTATTTAGTTTATACACAACAAAGCAGCCTTCTATTGTATAGCCTGTACAATAGGAGGCTGCTTTGTGTGCATATTGAGGAATCTATTTTATTTTACTGTAATTATCCCATTACAACTTCAACCTGGTGTGTCTTACCATCATTAAATACAGGAATTATATTACCATCGATTTCCTTACCATCTACAACAAGCTTTTTAACTCCCTTTGAAACGTGCTCAGGATTGCTGATGGCAATTTCAAATATAGCATTTCTGAATTTTCTTGTTACTTTGTAACCGTCCCAACTCGTTGGTATACATGGGTCTATCATCAATCCTGAATAATCAGGCTTTATACCGAGTATGTTTTGTGAAATAACTACAAAGTTCCATGCTGCAGTACCGGTAAGCCATGAATTCTTTGCTTCTCCCGGTCTCTTGGCATCTTTACCTGCAATCATCTGAGAATAAACATAAGGCTCTGTTTTATGTATCTCGCTTATCTCTTCAGTATATGCAGGAGCAATTTTTGAATAATATTCAAATGCTCTATCTCCTCTGCCTATAGCTGTTTCACCAGCAATTATCCACGGATTATTGTGGCAGAATATTCCTGCATTTTCTTTATATCCTGCTGGGTATGTAGATATCTCACCCATGTTTACATAGTATTTTGTAAATGCCGGATTCTGAAGTACAAGTCCGTATGGTGTATCCAAATACTTTCTTGCAGAATCCAATGCTTTCTCCACATAGCCTTCTTCCAGACCAATTTCAGCCATAGAACAGAAACCCTGTGATTCTATGAAAATCTTACCCTCTTCATTTTCATTACTGCCGATCTTTTCACTGTTATCATCGTAGGCACGAATGAACCATTCTCCGTCCCAACCGTACTCCTTAACAGTCTTTATCATTTTATCAATTTCAATTTGAGCCTTTGCAGCTTCATCTTCAAGCCCATTAAGCTTGCAAAGCTTTACATACTCAGGCCCGTAGTATACAAACATTCCGGCAATCAAAACAGACTCTGCTACTTTACCTTCTTTACTTGTAGTTGTCTGGAATGATTCGTCAGGAGTCTCAGAGAAACAGTTTAGGTTCAGACAGTCATTCCAGTCTGCCCTTCCTATAAGAGGTAATCCATGAGGTCCAAGATTATTCACAACATGATAGAAAGATCTTCTTAAATGTTCAAATAGAGAAGCGGCTTTCTTATCATCATTATCAAAAGGAACATTTTCCTTTAGTATGTCCATATCACCTGTTTCTTTAATATAAGCAGCAACAGAAGCAATCAGCCACACCGGGTCATCATTGAAGTTTCCACCGATTTCATTGTTGCCCTTCTTTGTAAGAGGCTGGTACTGATGATATGCACCACCGTTTTCCAACTGGGTAGCAGCTATGTCAAGTATTCTTTCTCTTGCTCTGTCAGGTATCTGGTGTACAAATCCTAATATATCCTGATTTGAATCTCTGAAACCCATTCCTCTTCCAATACCGGTTTCAAAATATGAAGCACTTCTTGACATATTAAAAGTAACCATACACTGATATTGGTTCCAAATATTTACCATTCTGGAGAGTTTCTCGTCTTTATGCTCCAGTTTGTACTGTGTAAACAGTTGGCTCCAATAGTTCTGCAGTTCTTCGAAAGCTGCCTGAACTCCTGCCGGATTACCCTTTTCCTCTATCATTTGATATGCTTTCTTTTTATTTATAACGCCTTTGCTTTCCCATTTATCATTAACATCGTTCTCAACATAACCCAGAATGAAATCAAATTCCTTTTCTTCACCTGGATTTAATTCAACAGTTATGCAATGAGAAGCCATTGGTCCCCATCCGTCAGCCATTGTGTTCTTAGGTTCACCGCTGACAGGAACCTGAGGAGCATCAAAACCATTGTATAAACCAACAAACTGATCCCTGTCGGTATCAAATCCTGTTAACTCTGCATTAACAGAATAAAAAGAAAAGTGATTTCTTCTTTCCTTGTATTCTGTTTTATGATAAATTACTGAATTCTCAACTTCAACTTCACCTGTACTTAAATTTCTCTGATAATTTGTCATGTCATCATATGCATTCCATAAACAAAATTCAATACATGAGAATAACTTAACACTCTTTTTATCAGTTGTTGTATTCTTAACTCTAACACGATGTATTTCACCATTAAATTTTAACGGAACAAAATATAATACCTCTGTACTGATACCGTTTTTGCTTCCGGTTATCTTGGTATATCCCAAGCCGTGTCTACACTCATATGAATCCAGCTCAGTCTTAACAGGAGACCATCCCGGTGACCAAAGAGAACCGTTATCGTTTATATAGAAGTATCTTCCTCCCATATCTATTGGTACGTTGTTATATCTATAACGGGTTATTCTGCGCAAACGTGCATCCTTATAGAAGCAGTAGCCACCTGCAGTATTTGATATCAAAGAAAAGAATTCCTGAGTTCCAAGATAATTTATCCAAGGATAAGGTGTTTTAGGTGTTGTGATGACATATTCTCTGTTTGTATCATCAAAAAAACCGTATTTCAAATTTATAACCCCTTTCAATTGTCGAATTATTTTATGAGAAATCTCTGTTAAAGACTATATAACATGTTTCTCTAATAATCATTATTTTAAATTTTTATATTTAGAACTATTGATAAAGAAAATTCATAATTTGTATTTCTTAGAAAATCAAAAAGACGGGGGTCCCTTTTTAGAGACATTTATTTGAACATTAGCTTCTCTTCTCAATTCTCCCCCGCCTGTTTCTACTTTTTCAAAAATACTTTTTCAACACAGATATATTGTTTATAGACAACAAGTGAAACAATACTTTTAAATTTGGTATTGTATAATTGCCGATGCCATTTTTTCGTACAAAAAGTTTAATAATGCAAATTTTTGTAGAAAATCAATCTATTTATATTTTATTCAAATTAAGAAAAACTTGAATAGAACAACTTGCTTTAATGTGCAATATTTTGTCATGGCTTAGTTGTAATAATAATAATAATCCATATTTACATTACCCAGTTAATTTTCTTTGAGCAGTCATATATCTGCTCAAAGAGTAATTTAACCAGTTTATTTCAAAACAAAAACCTTTTTAAATCGTATGTACAAAGAAATCTGTGCATACACCTGCAAGTTATCCTTTTACAGACCCTGCAGTAATACCTTGTATAAGTGATTTTGAGAATACTAGGAATATACAGAACATAGGTATTGTACCAATAACCAATGCTGCTATTCTAGCACCATAGTTTGCTCTGTACAACGCATCAAGTGTTGATAACCCAAGAGTTACAGTGTACTTCTTCTGGTCACTGATTAATACCAGCGGTAACAGATAACTGTTCCAAGATGCCATAAAGGACAATAACGCCTGTGAACCAAGAGCCGGCTTAATAAATGGCACAACCAATTTGAAGAATATTCCGCCTTCAGTACATCCGTCCATTCTTCCGCTCTCTATTATTTCTGTAGGAACACCTTGAACTGTATACTGTCTAATCCAGTATACTGCAAATGCATTTGCAGCTGCCGGAATAATAAGTGACAAATGTGAATCAGTCCAACCAATTTTGTTCATTTCAGTTACAAATGCTATCAACCCCAACTGAGTAGGAAGCATCATGGTAGTCAAAATTGCGTAGTATGCTGCCTTTTTAAACTTAAAGTTAAATTTTGCAAGTGCATATCCGCACATAGCGCATACTAGTACTGTCAATATCGTCGTAAGGACAGCAATGTATATACTGTTATAATAGTATTTTCCGAATCCTGCATTTAGAAATACATCCTTAATGTTAATCATAAAGTTGTTTCCGGGTAATAAATGAAGGTCGGTAAAAAGAGCATTTGTATCATAAGTACTCATTACTATCATAAGATAAAAAGGACCTATTGCAATTATTGAACTAACAGCTAGAAATATATATAAAATAAAGGAATAAACTTTATTAGATTGCTCCATCTTTATCCCCCCCATTCATGAACTTTAATGAAACAAATGAGAATATAGCTATTACGATAAACATTCCATATGCAACAGCACTTCCATAACCATACTGAGAGTTCTGGAATGCACCCTTACCCATAAGCATAACCAAAGTCATTACAGTATTATCTGGACCTCCTGAATATGCTCCCGTTTGGTAATTTCCCTGAGTATAAATAATATTCGGTTCATCAAATGTCTGAAAACCACCTATAAGGGACGTGATAACCATATATATTATTATAGGCTTTATCATTGGAAGAGAAATATTCCAGAAATTGTGCCATGCTCTGGCTCCATCAACACGTGCAGCCTCATACAATTCCTCCGGAACTGATACAAAACCGGCTATAAAGAACAATACGCAATATCCTGTGTATCTCCACAACATGATAACTGCAATAACTACTTTTGCTAATTTTGGGCTTGCAAGAAAATCAATGGGGTCTTTAAGAATATGCAATTTCATCAAAATTGCGTTGATTGTTCCTGATGAACCTCCATCAAAAAAGAATGCCCACAACAATCCCGCAGCTATCGGTATAACAAGATATGGAGTAAAAACTGCAGTCTTAAAAATTTCTTTGTGCCTGACAAGCTTTGAATTAATCATATAGGCAATAACAATTGCAAACACCAACTGCAACGGTATCAACATAAGCATGATAATTGCAGTATTTTTCAGTGCTAAAACAAACTCCCCATTTTCAAACATTCTTTGGTAATTGTCTAATCCTACAAATTTGATAGTTGAGTATCCGTCCCATTCATTAAGACTCATATACAACGTAAATATTATAGGTATTAGGGAAAATGCTATAAAAAGAAGGAAGTAAGGAGCCATGAAAAGATAAGGTGCTGATTTCTTTGAGAGATTTTTCATTACTAACCACCCCCGTGTGCTTGATTAAGTAGAACAGTAAAACAATCAAGGAGAGGGAATTTCACCCTCTCCTAAATCATCAATAACATTCAGATAATTCCGAAATTACTTCAGTTCAGGAACACTTTTCTTAATATCTGCAATCATAACATCAACTGCTTCTTGAGCTGTCTTACCCTTTTTAATTTCCTGTAATCCTAATTTAAAGTTCTCTTCATATAAATTATCATATTTACCGAGTGCTTTAACCTTAACAGCATCCATGTTATCCATGTAGAATTGTCCTACATCCTGTCCGCCCCAGTATTCTTCTTTTTGGCTGAAGAAGCCTGGTTTATCCATGAATTCTTTAACAGGAGTAATATTCAAACCTGTTGTGAATGCGTTCTTAACACCATTTTCGTTAAGTACCTGATCAGCTATGTATCCCCAAGCTGCTTCCTTAACTTTTGAATCCTTCCAGATTGACAATGCAGTACCACCCCAGTTGAACATTCCGCCTGGAGCTACTGTTACTCCCCAATCACCTTTACCCTTAGTATCAGCTGGTTCTATAACATACTTGAGGAACCAAGGTGCTGCTGCTGAGAATACGTCCTCGCTCTTAGCGAATGATGCAGTCCAGTTAGGAGCCCACATGTCATATTTGTTGATAACGCCAGCTTTCCACATCTTTTCGATAATCTGGAAAGTAGGAAGATATACTTCATTAAACTTAACAGTTCCATCTTGAATTGGGTTTTGAGGGTTATATCCATCAACTATGTGGAATATATCTCTTACTGATCTGAAGGCAAATACCTTCTTACCATCTATCTTAGCATCCTTGAAGGCAGCGATTACATCATCCCAAGTCTTAAACTTGTCTGCCAATACTTTAGGATCATCAGTATTGAATAATTTCTTTGTCATACTTCTTCTGTAAGCAATACCTGATGGGTTGAACTGTGTTGGAGCTCCTAAAACCTGTCCCTTGTCATTTGTAACAAGTGGTAATGACTTTTCAGCTAACTTGCTCTTATCAAAGTTGAATGGAGCCTGTGAAAGATCTTGACAGATATCCATGTCAAAGAGAGTTCCTCTGAAACCAACTTCTCCTCTGATTACATCTGGTAAAGCTGTTTTTGCTGCTACTGCAGTCCTTATTTTCTTAACATAGTCTGCACTTGCAACCGGTACTGATTCAACCTTTACATTTGGATATCTGGTATTGAAGTCAGCTATTGATGTCTTAAGCTGGTCTTGATTTTCCCAGTTCCACATTACTACTGTTCCAGAAGCCTTTGTAAAATCTGTTGATGTAGCCGCTGGTGATGAAGTAGATGCTACTGAACTAGTGCCAGCCGCTGAACTTGATGCACTAGCAGTACTGTCACCTGACTCTGTGTTGCCGCAGGCAGCCATACCAAGCACTATAACGCCTGTTAAAACAGAAGCTATTACCTTTTTAAACATTTTAAAATCCTCCTTTTTGTTTTTAGCATTTAAATTTCAAATGCTTACATTTGTGCCATTAAAGCACTTTGCAACATTAATTCTATAAAAATAGACTTTCTTTCTAAATAGATAATGTTGCTTTATGTTTTAATATTTTGACTATATAGGTATAGCAAGAAATTGCACTAAAAAAGACACATATTCTTACAAATATGTGTCTTTTTTGACGATTTTCATTATTTTTTAAAAATATAGGTCAAATTTTGGCTTTTATTAAAACATGGTTACGTGCAATTATTTCCATCAAAAGTCAATTTTGACCACCACGTCCATTCCATAGTTAAAACAAACTGTCTCTATATTCAGATGGTGTCATTCCGGAATACTTTTTAAATAGCTTTGAAAAATAGTGGGGATCTGAGATACCAACCTTTTCTGCAACTTCATATGTCTTATATTTTACATCCTTTAGAAGTTCCTTTGCTTTATCAATCCTGACATCGTTAAGATAATCCACAAAACTTTTACCCAGCTCTTTTTTAAACATTCTGCTTATATAAAAGGTGCTTACATAAATGTTCTCTGCTACTTCATTGAGAGTTACCTGTTCATTGTAATGATCTTGTATATAGTCTATAGCTTTGCGTAATATGAGTTTTATGCTTTTATTATTAAAACTGTTAACTTTGGATGCGATTTTCATAGATACTTCTTCCAGCAATGAGTTTAATTCTTCTGCCTTATCAGTTTTTTCTATGAGCTTTATGAGACTTGCTATATCCTCACCTTCTGAATACTTTTTGTCCATATCCACCGATGAAACTGATATTCTAATGTTATTTATTGAAGACAATGTTGTGTAATAAAAATTTCGCATATAGTGGATATTTATATTGTTGTTAGTCAGATAATCAGATATAAGCTTTGTATTTTCCCTTACTCCTAGCTCATTTCCCGATTTTATATTTTCGATGAGTTGTTTTTGATACTTGTCAAGTATTGAATAGTCTTCATATCTGAAAAATGAGTTTAGGTCGCTATACTGAATTATAGAGTTTTCTCCCATATAGCTCTTGTATTCCAATGACCCCAGACACTCCTTTAGTTTCTCCGGAAGTTCCATAGCTTCTTTTCCGTTTGAACTGACGGCTATTGTAACAGTAAATCCGAAGCCACTATTTATGACCTCCTGTAGATAAGCACATTTTTCACTTACCTTCTCAATATCCAAGGGTAAGTTATCAGATTTCTGTATTATAAAACCTACTCTGTTACTGTTGAGCATAATGCTCAAAACTTCATAGTTCTCTGCAAATATTTCCTCAAAGGATTTTACAATACCAAATTGATACAGGTGTTTATCATACAACGAACTGTTGGATTTATCGTTGTAATCGTTTTCCATTACAACCAAAACAAAATTTCGTATTGATATATTAAAGAGTTTCATTTTTTCGTATATTTCATTTTCACTTGTGTTGAGTCCATATATAATATCATAAAGAAGTTTTTCTCTTAGAACGGGAATATTCTGCTCAAATAGCATCCTGAAACGCTCAATCTCATTGTGCTTATTCTTTTGTTCATTTAACTCTTTAACTGCCTTTGCCAGGACAGTAGTCAGTTCTTCAATTTTTGAGGGTTTAAGAAGAAAATCAAATGCTCCGCATTTTATAGCCTTCTGCACATAGTCGAAATCCCTATACCCTGTAAGTATAATTATTTTTGTATTTGGAACAATTTCCTTTACCTGCTTGATCATTTCAAGTCCATCCATTCCAGGCATACGAATATCTGTTATAATTATTTCAGGCAGATGTTTTTTTATCAGCTCAATGCCTTCTATACCGTCACATGCATCGGCACATACCTCACAATCCAGCTGTTTCCAATTAATAATATTCTTGATGCCTTTACGTATTATGGATTCGTCATCAATTATTAGAACTTTGTACATAATAACTCTCCTTAGTATTGAATGTTTGAAGCGGTAAAGAAACCGTTACTTTCGTAAATATATTAACACTGCTTTCTATTTTAATACCGTATTTTTCACCGTAGAAGAGTTTAATTCTTCTATTTACATTATCTATTCCTATGCTCTTATTCTTCTTTTCTCTAAGTGATTTAAAGTATGTGTCATTATCCATTTCTAGGCTCTTATTTAACTTTAGAAGATCTTCTTTTGATATTCCGTTTCCGTTATCAATAACTTCTAATATTATCAAATCTTCCTGTATTCTGGCATTGAGCATAATGACACCTTTTTCTCTGGTATTTTCCACTCCATGATAGACAGCATTTTCAATTAACGGTTGTATCAAAAGTCTTGGAATCTTTATATACAGAACCCGAGGGTCTATTTCTTTTTTCAGTGTTATTTTATCTTCAAATCTGCGTTTTAGAAGGGATATGTATTTATCTATATACATAAATTCCTCCTCAATGGGTATAAGCCTGTCATCCCTTCCTATACTGGCTTCAAGCAATGCAGAAAGATCTGTTACTATATCGCTTATCTCAGGAACATTATTTAATTGTGCCATCCAGTTTATTGATTCCAGTGTATTAAAGAGGAAATGCGGGTTTATTTGCGATTGTAAAGCTTTCAGCTCAGCCTCTTTACGAGTAATCTGTTCTCTGTAAATCCATGTAACCAAATGGTCAATCTCTTTAGCCATGTTATTAAAGGTTTTATGCAGGAAGCCAAGTTCGTCACTTCTGTCAATCTCAATATAACTGTCTGATATATTGTTTATATTCATATTTTTCATGGCTTTAACCAATCTGTTGATTGGTTTTATCATATCGAATGACATATAAATGCTGACTACAGACAATAATATAATAGATGCAAGACATAGCATAATTATCCTGTTTCTCAACGCATTTACATCAGAGTATAATTCATTTAAAGGAACAAATGTAACGATTCTCCAATTAATATTATCTTTTAAATATGTATACGCAACAAAAATATTATTTTCTTGATCTATAAAAGAATCTTCATCATACGGTGTATCCTTTATTATGGATTTATACTTTTCCAATGCTTGTTTATTCTTTGAAACAATTATATCACTATTTGGTGAGAGAATTGTAGTATTTTGCATGACCTCAGATTCCAGTCCCTTTAAAACGTCCTTCAAAGCATCCATTTTGATTTGGACTACCAACATTCCTATTTCTGTATAATCATCTCTGTTGTATACCTTTTTGACTAAGTAAGCATTCTTGACAACTCCCGCGGACGTTTCAAAGAACCAGGCTGCCCTTCTGCTAACTTCATCAGCCTTTTCACTCATTCGGGAGTATTCTCTGTTTACTACTGACCTTAACTCAGAATCTGTACTTGGATACCGTCTAGGCAGAACTAAACCGCTATCAGTTACTATACATACAGAATTAATTTCCGGTCTGTTGCCTTTTACAGTGATAAATAAGTTTGTTAACTGCGAATCGATTTCATGAATGCCCATTTCCGTCAAATGATTATTGTTATTACCTGTGTCATAGGTAATTAAAGCGTCGTATATGTTTTTATCCATGCTTATGTCACCGGATATGTTGGTTAAATTCGTTACAGTATCCTGAAGCCTTAATCCGATTGAACTAAGTACATCGTTAGAGTATGAAAGAGATTTATTATTGATAATTTCTTCAGAACTCTTGTATGCAAAAAAGCCTACAAATATGAGAGGTATCAGAATCTGTAGATTTACTACAAGCAGTAACTTCTTCTTAATTGATATGTTTTTGTAAAATCGTGAACTTCTAAGTATTTTAGAAAACATGCTTGAAGTAATTTTATTTATCATTATTCCACCATATCCTAATACATACGAGTAATTTCAAATTACTTTTTTAATTATTGCAATTTATTTAAAGCTTTTTCCCATATTTCCTCAGCAGAAATTTTATTATCAAGATAATTTGGAAATTCCTTTACAATAATCTTTTCCCATGTGCTTCTGTCGATTACATGATCGGGGATGGCACACCGATTTTGTTCAGGAGTTTTTTCATACACGCTGATACTTTGCTTTGCAAGTTCGTTGTACGGGGTTTCCATTGATATGTTTAATGTACTGAATAGGCCTGACTCCTTGTATAAGTAGTCTGACGTCTCCTTTGACGTAAGGAACTTCACAAGTTTTACCGTGTTTTCTTTTACTAATGATGTACTCCAGGCGCTTTTGCTTATGTAAAAGGTTCCTCCCCCTAAACCCGCCGGTATTTTGCTACTTCCATTTCCCATAGCCGGAAACGGTATCATTTCAACTGTTTTATCAAACTTACCAAAATATGCTGCAAACCACGAACCCTGAACTATCATGGCAGCCTGTTTCTTTATAAAAAGATTGTTTCTTTCTTCACTGGTAATAGATATCAAATCATCTGGAAATGCATGCATTTCATATAGTTCCTTCATATATTTCATTGCATCTATATAGCATTTATTTATCTTATTATTTACTATGTAATTTTCTACTCCTTCGTTACCTCCGAGACTGACAATCATATTCTGATATATATATGAGCCTTCGGCGGTTGCGTTATAGGCTATAGGAGTTATGTTATGCTTATTAAATATACTTATTGCATTTTTAAGTTCCTCGTAATTTCGGGGTATTTTTACACCAAATTGCTGAAATAAATCCTTATTGATAAACATACCTTCAAATACAAGCTCAAACGGTATACCAAATATCCTGTTATTGTACGTAGTCAGATCAAAGTAGTTCCCCTTAAAACTTTCCATCCATTCGCTGTCTTCCCTAATCATTTCAGTCAGGTCAGCAAGCTTATTTGCTCTGATCATATATTTTATATCAGAACATGGCCATAAACCAAAAACATCGGGTTCGTTACCTGACGCAAACCTTGTTTTGAGAGTAGGCAAATATTCATCTCCAAATATAGACTGATTGGAAACTTTTATATTAGGATTTTCGTTTTCAAACTTGTCCAGCAAATCCATTAAACAGCCGGCTTTGCTGTCAACACCGCCCCAACTTGTCATTAAACTTATTGTACTGGTTTCAGTGTGTGTGATTTTGCTGTTACGAGCATCTGAAATATAACGATCATTACTACTGCAGGAAACTGACATTGTACTGACTAATGTAAATAGTACTAAACTTAAAAGTTTTTTTGAGCATTGCATTTGTTTCACTCCAATTCTTATTTTATATAGGCATTTTTGTCTAAATTAAGAACGAGGATAACATACCATATACAATTATAAATACTATTAGGCCTATATTGCAAGATATTACAATTAAATAATGACATACTGTAATATAATTTATCAACATTAAAATAGCAGCAAGAGTTGTATTCCTGCTGCTATTTATATTAATGAATCTCTAGACAATTTTTAATGTTACTTCATTATTTTCATCTAAATCTATACCTACAAGAGAGCCTTCTTTTATCGTACCTCTTAGGTACTCTTCTGAAAGGCGATCCTCTATATAGTTCTGTACTGTTCTTCGCAATGGTCTGGCACCAAATTTAGGATCATAGCCTTTTTCAAGTATGAATTCTTTTACCTTATCGGAAACATTCACCCTGATATCCTTTTCACCGGCTTCCTGATAAACTTCCTCCAGCATCAGATCGATTATTTTCTTTAATTCCTCTTTTCCAAGCTCGGTAAATACAATTATCTCATCTATTCTATTGAGAAATTCCGGTCTGAAAGTTTCTTTTATTACTTCCCGCACCCTGATTTCTAGAGCAGTGTAGGTGTTATTTGAAAAACCTATGCCACCGGATTTTAAATTTGTTCCTGCATTTGATGTCATGATTATGATGGTATTCTCAAAGTTTACAGTCTTGCCATGACTATCTGTCAACCTTCCGTCTTCAAGAATCTGAAGCAACATATTAAATACGTCCGGGTGAGCCTTTTCAATTTCATCCAAAAGTATTACTGAATACGGCCTTCTCCTTACTTTTTCTGTTAATTGACCTGCATCATCATACCCCACATATCCCGGAGGTGAACCAATTAACTTGGAAACTGTATGCTTTTCCATGTATTCAGACATATCAAGTCTTATCAGTGCTTCCTCACTTCCAAACAGTTCAGTTGAAAGTGCACGTACAAGCTCGGTTTTACCAACACCTGTTGGCCCTACAAAAATAAAGGATGATGGTTTTTTCTTCTTTTTAAAACCGGACCTGCTTCTTCTTATTGCTCTTGCTACACCTTCTACAGCTTTTTCCTGCCCTATTACCCTCTGATGGATACGGGTTTCCAAACTTATTAGTTTTTCAGCCTCACCCTCACTGAGCCTTTGCATAGGAATCTTAGTCCAGGCTTCTATTACTGCTGCTATGTCTTCGACAGTAAGTTCAACATCTTTACTGGTATCCTCTATATCCTTAATAAGTTCATTGAGTTTGCACTCATAAACCTTTAAATCGGCTGCCTTCTGGTAGTCTTCTATTGAATCGGCTGAAACTGCAAATTCTTTTTCCTCCTGAACTCTCTTCAGTTCTTCCTTGTAAGACTCTAGCTCAGTTAGTTTTGTATTACTCAGGTTTGCCCTGGAGCCTGCTTCATCTATTACATCAATGGCTTTGTCAGGAAGAAGTCTTTCGGTTATATACCTTTCAGAATAGTTTACTGCAGCCTTTACTATCTCATCACTAATTTTAACTCTATGATATTGCTCGTAGTAGTGCTTGATACCTTTTAAAATTTCAATACTTTCCTCTATGGATGGTTCATCAACAATTATAGGCTGGAATCTCCTCTCCAAGGCAGAATCCTTTTCAATGTGTTTCCTGTATTCATTAAGGGTTGTTGCTCCGATTACCTGAATCTCACCTCTAGATAAGGCTGGCTTCAAAATATTTGCAGCATTCATTGCTCCTTCAGCCTCGCCTGCTCCCATTATATTGTGAAGTTCATCAATTACAAGAATAATATTTCCAAAGGACTTTGCTTCTTCGATTATCCCCTTCATCCTGCTTTCAAACTGTCCCCTGAATTGTGTTCCGGCAACCACGCTGGTCATATCCAAAAGATACACCTCTGAATTTTGTATTTTTGCAGGAACTGATTTTTCAGCTATCCTTAATGCAAGTCCTTCTGCAATAGCTGTTTTACCTACACCGGGTTCTCCTATTAGAACAGGATTATTTTTTGTCCTTCTGTTTAAAATCTGAATGACTCTTTCAATTTCACGGGTTCTTCCTATGACATTGTCTATGCTTCCTTCTTTGGCCTTATCAATAAGGTTTGTACCATACATTTCAAGAAATTTTTTCTTTTTAACAGTCTTCTTATCTTGAGCTTTTGTTTTAGTAGAATTTTTATCCTTCTCGTCTCCGTCTTTATCTTGAGCATGCGGTTGAAGACTTTTTGCACTGTTTTCTTCTATATCACTTGTCTTAGGAAATGCCTTATTCAATATACTAAAAAAAGGATTTGCCTGATTAATGTTTTCAGGATCCACCTGCATTGCTTCCATTATTTCTGACCCATCCATCTCCTCAAGCATATCTCCTACTTGTTTGCTTATATTATCAAGTTCATATTCTGTCATACCGGTTTGTGACAGTAATTGATCTATCGGCTGTAAATTCTGTTTCTTTGCACAGCTTACACACAAGCCTTCCTGAATCTGCTTTCCATCTATAATTTTTGTTACAAACACAACTGCTATATTTTTATTGCAAATAGAACATTTTATCATTTAATCACCTCTTCTTTTAATTCCAGTATATTCCTTGCCAATATATATACTATATTATTTCCATAAATGTCCAACAATTTATTATTTAAACTATTTTTTATCTATATTAGTTTTTAATAGTATAACACAAGTACATTTTTAGGTCTAACCGATTTGCTTTTATTTTTTTGATTTTTATCTTATATAAGTAGTTCATATACTAATAGACGAATAAACCTGAATTATAGTCCTATTATCTAATCTATACGACTCTAATTCAGGTTTATTATTGTATAATTGTTAACATTTCCTATTTATAAGTAAAATATGTATTATACTGTTATTAAGCAAAAAACTTAAATATTGTTGTTATAAATGCTCCAATTATTGCTGATACAGGAATTGTAAATATCCATGCATATACTATATTTCTTGCCAATGCCCATTTAACTGCCGATAATCTTTTTGAAGCTCCAACACCCATTATTGATGTTGATATAACATGTGTTGTACTTACAGGAGCTCCGAAATGCGTCATTGTTTCAATAACAATTGCTGCACCAGTTTCTGCTGCAAAACCGCCAATTGGCTGAAGCCTGATCATGTTAACGCCTATTGTCTTAATAATTTTCCATCCGCCTAGTGATGTACCAAGAGCCATGGCTATAGCACATGCCATCATAACCCAAGGCTGAACTTCCGTATGACCATTATTTAAGTTTGCACCTACTAAAGCAAGTGTTATTATTCCCATAGACTTCTGAGCATCATTATTTCCGTGTGAATATGCCATGAATGCCGCTGAAATTATTTGTAATTTAGAAAACCATTTATTTACAAATCTTTGAGAAAAAGGACGGAGTATCTTGTATAAAAAAGACATAAATATAAAACCAATTGTAAAACCTATGATTGGAGATGTAACTAGAGGAATTACAACCTTATCCAGTACACCTTGCCATTTTACTATACTTAACCCGCCTGAATATGCAATTGCTGAACCTACAAGAGCACCTATCAAAGCATGTGATGAGCTACTGGGTATTCCAAAGTACCATGTAATCAAATCCCATATAATTGAAGCTATCAAAGTTGCTATAATTACATACTGCACCTTAATCATACTACTATCAACCAGACCGTTAGTAATAGTATGGGCTACCTTATTACTCATTAATGCACCTACAAAATTAAGTATTGCAGACATCAATATTGCTGTACGTGGGGACAAGACTCTTGTTGAAACAGATGTAGCGATAGAATTTGCGGTATCGTGGAATCCGTTTATAAAATC
>JAEZUC010000127.1 GCA_023443515.1 Bacillota bacterium | reverse complement strand
ATTTCCTAATGTTTCATATACTGTTAAAGTAGATACTCGTCTCAACAGAACAGGACTGACATTAAGACCTATCAATGCCAAAAAGCTGGATAAGTAGCTTTTAGCGTTTACTATTTGAAATTAGCTTTATCAGGGATAGGACAGCATAGTATAAAAAAACACCTATTAAAACAAAAGAATAGCCCCACGCTGAAAAAGCTATTATACTTTGCCCTATCCCTGTCTCTAAAGTATTTTCCATTATTTTAATAATAAATTCCTGTATCATTTCTCTTGCTCCCATTATTATTTATTTTGAATATTTAAATCCTTGTTGCAATACCTTTTAAGATAAAATATAAATAAAAGCATTAATGGAACTATATTGCTCACAGGAACCCATTGCTGCCAGTATTGCGTCCCTAGATATTTTACATGAAATGGGTAATTCGGCTCATAGACTGTTGTATACCACATAATAAATGCAGCTAAAGGTACCAAAACCCATCTATAGTCTTTTATATGGAAAAGTTCAGCAAAAATCAGCACAGCGGAATAGTAAAATAAAATCGTTAAATAGAATCCACCCATAAACACAAGAATAACTCCAATAGCATCCAGATTTGTTATTATGTCTCCAATAGTAATCAGTTTTATAACCTCAAGGAACGGTATGGTAGCTGTTGAAGTGTAGTTTGGGCCCAATGTTGCGACCATTATGATAAGTGAAATAGATAAATTAACTCCTGTTAATGCAAGAGCCCAGTAAGTTGTTTTCTTCACTGTCTTTACCGAACCGTTATACTTCCAGAATTGAAAAAAAACAAAAACCAGTCCGAAGGGAAAATTTATTCCTATTGGATAAAAAGCCTTTAAAATAGGCTTATAACCATCTTCAAATACCGGGAACAGCTCTTTAAGATTTATCTGTCCCGAGGCAATTATCATAATATAAATTGCTATTATTAAGAATATTACTATTGGAAATATTATTTCAGCTATACGTCCAAGAGTCTCTATCCCTAAAAAAAGTACATAAATAATTGCTATATAAAAAATCATCTGTACTACCAGGTTGGGTGTATCCTGAAGAAAAGTTACATTTATTAAATCTGCAAATTCACTTGTGGTACGGGTAGCATTAAAAGTATATATCATAAAGTAAATAAACCCCAATGGCCACCCCAGGGTTTTACCCAGGATAGACTGAGTTATTCCAACAATATTCTTTTCAGGATATTTGCTGTATATCGAGGTATACAACCAGACCAAACCCATCCCGGCAATTGTAGAAATGATATTTACAATCCATGCATCTCTTTTTGCTTCAATACCTAAAGCCCACAAGTTGGTACTGCCTATCTGCCCCATCATTATAAGACAGAATAGTTGGTTCCTGCTTATTTTTTCCATGATAAACCACTCATTCATAATTTTGTATTTAAATATTATGTGCATTTACATACATGTGTATACGGTGGTGTTTTTACTATTATTTAAGACTCCCATTCTTACATTAGGCAATCCCGCATATATTTTTTAGGAGGGAGATTTTGTATGCTTAAATTCATAAATAAAAACAGAATATTCTGTATCTTTACACTTTTTATAATTTCTATTGCTTTGTTCCTTGCAGTTAACACTTACGTTATAAAAGGAAGTTTTACAAGGCATGCAACTAATAACCAACAACAATTTCTGATATTGGTACATATAGATGAAAAAACACTTTATTTATTTGAAAATGAAAAATGTATAAAGAAATACCCTATTGCATCGGGAAAACCAGGCTGGCCCTCTCCTATAGGGGAATGGAAAATAGTTGATAAGAGCCAGTGGGGAAAAGGCTTTGGAGGAAGGTGGCTAGGTCTGAATGTCAGATGGGGGAATTACGGGATTCATGGTACCAAGAACGAAGCTTCAATTGGAAGGCCGGCAAGTCATGGGTGCATACGTATGTATAACAAGGACATAAAAGAGCTGTACAATATAGTTCCTTTAGGAACAGCCGTTGTTATCCGAAACGGACCATTCGGACCTTTTGGTACAGGGTTTAGAAATCTGAAGCCCGGTGACAGGGGGTCAGATGTTTTAGCTGTTCAGGAAAGACTAAAACAACTGGGATATTTTAATGGATATGAATCAGGTATATACGAGGATGATTTGAAAGAAGCCCTGCTTAAATTTCAAAAAGACCATAATCTCAAAGTAAAAATTACAATTACTGTAGCCGATTACAATGCCATGGGTTATACTGAATTTGAATAGTATTAAAAGTTCTTTCTGTTTTAACACCTCTGTTCAGATATCTGTCTTAGTACCCTTGGCATACATTGATATGATTTTATCATCAATTCCAGAAATACCTTTCTGACGCTTTTTTAAGCATTTTTGACCCAAATGAAGGTCCAAGATCCTGAGGAACATCAATATCCACTTCAACCTTGAGCATTTGCTGAATAGTGCCTCCAAGTAAGTCTTTCAATGCATATTTCACAGGCTCTTCTTCACAGACGGGATATTTTCTAGTCTCTTTTTTGTTTTCTTGAAAAATTTATAAATACTATTTTATTTATACTATTCGGTTGTAATTTATTACCACATTTTACCTAATTCGATAAATACTGTATTGTAATTTTTACCCATGATTGTTTGAATAATGTTACAATGGAGGAGATATATTATGTATGCAAAAGCAGATATCAAAAAGCAGGAAAAAACACAAAACAAAGGAGGTGTATTGCAAAAGGCAAAGTCTCCTAATAGGCGAAATATTAAACAGCAACACCCGATGGAGATAATTCAGCGTATCAAAATAAACCCTGAATCGATGACACAAAAAGATGTAGTACAACTTCAACATACGATTGGGAACCAAGCAGTTCAACGGCTAATGGATCGGATCCATAATGAAAATGGGTCTAAGTCAGAAGATAAAACGAAGGAGATTCAATCCATATCAGGAGGAAATTCCTCATCGGGTCTGCCTATCCAACTGAAAGAAGGACTTGAATCACTCTCGAATATTGATCTTTCAGATGTTCAGGTACACTATAATTCAAATAAACCTAAGGATGTAGGTGCTTTAGCTTATACTCAAGGAAATAATATTCATATCGCACCCGGCCATGAAAAGTTTCTTCCTCATGAAGGTTGGCATAGTGTGCAGCAAAAACAGGGAAGAGTAAAACCCACCTTACAAATGAAAACAGGAGTACTTGTTAATGGCAATGAAGGTCTTGAAAAAGAAGCAGATGTTATGGGCAGAAGAGCAGAAAGAGAAGTTTCACAAAGCAGAACCTTGCAACTTAAGAAATCTTCAAAATTAAGTCTTTATACAGGTAATGTTATACAAAAGAAAGATACTGCTTCCAAGATCGGCAAAAAAGTAATATACAATCAACAAACAAAAAACTATAAAATAATTAATAGCAAAGATGGTTATGGAAAAGATTGGAGTGAAACCGCGCCAAAAGCTATGGCAATTGTATATAGTAAAACTTTGAAATATGCATTATGCAATAATACCGGTGAAATTGCAGGTTATTTAACTTCTGGCTGGTACACAGATCCACTTTATGCCCAAGGAATAAAAGTTAGTAGATATGATGTAAGCTTACAAGATTCATTAAATAAGCAGATGAACCTAAGTGCAAAACCTCAAACACAAAAGAACGGTAAATGGGTTGATGCGGGAACCGAACAGGTAAAGAAATATTTAGATCCAAGAAACTTTAATGATGATGTAAGTAAATACCAATTCCTTGATTTATCGGCATCTGCTGATATAAGTGAGAAAGAAATGACAAAATTCTTATCAAATAAAGGAGTTCTTTCTGGTCATGCAAAGACTTATTTGGACGCAGCAAAGAAATATAAAGTTAGCGAGGTGTACTTAGCATCACATTCAGCACTTGAAACAGGTAATGGCACAAGTGAACTAGCCAAAGGGGTCAAGGTAAAAGGAGTAGTAGTTTATAATATGTATGGCATCAATGCCACTGACAAAGATCCTGTAGGTGAAGGTTCCAAATATGCATATAAAATGAAATGGACTTCGATAGATAAAGCTATTGATGGTGGTGCTGAATGGATATCTAAAAACTATATAAATAGTTCTTCACAAAGCCAAAATACATTGTACAAAATGCGATGGAACCCTGCTTCACCCGGTGAGCATCAATATGCCACAGATATAGCATGGGCTGTTAATCAAACTTCAAGTCTTAAGAAAATGTACGATTCTTTTCCTAGTGCTTCTTTAAAGTTTGATATTCCAGTATATAAGTAAGGATTTGTTTTTGTTATAATTATCCTGGGATTAAGCAGAGAAAAATTTAAGTAAAAATAACCAGAAAGGTGATTGTCAATGAAAAAGTTAGTAATGTTTATGTTGATAGTTACGAGTATTACAATATGTGGGTGTGATAATAAGCCATCTATGGATAGCAGTAAGTGGAACTTAGATATGCAGCAAGCTACAACACCAAAGATTAAAACAAACGAAGAAACAAATAATACACCTGCAGATATATCATCTGAAAACTTTAATAGTACGCATTCTGTAAACTCAGCAAAAATAGATATTGAACCAATAAAAGCATCTGATTTTATAGTATCCGATGGTATCAATAGTATAAAATTGGATTCTCCTTTTAAGGACTTTAAATATCACAAATCTGAAGAGAAGATTGATAACAACTACGTTGGAGAAACAATCTCTGGTGAGTATACTTATAAAACTTATATGCATAAATATCCTGATTTCGATTTATATGCTTCAAATCTAAATTATAACCTTAAAAATAGAAATTTCGATGAGTATTACATAACTCAAATAACACTAAAAAATTCTATTTTTAAGACCGCAAGAGGAATTGCTATTGGTTCCAAATTAGAAAATGTGTATAACGCTTACGGATGTGGAGAGATGTCAAACTCAGATGGAATTGTAGATATAGTCTATGGATTTAAAGATATGGAGTTATTATTTACAATAGATAAAAATCAAAATGTAAAAGAAATAGTCTTAATGATTAAGCCGGAAAAATATTAATTAATTGGATTACAAATCTCTTTTCATGCTTATATTAATTTGGAGTATAAAATTATACCAATGATTGCTACCAAGCTTCCATTGGCACAATTTATACTCTGAGCACAGGTTTAAAAATAACCTTTTTAAAGTTTACTCAATATCTGACCGTGCTTTTCAATATTTGTTCTACACTTAATGTTATTATTATCGTCAACAAATACTACATTGGGTTTATGGTTCAGGGCTTCTTCCCTGGTCATCTGAGCATATGCCATAATAATGACTTTATCACCTACTTGTGCATTCCTGGCAGCTGCTCCGTTAAGACATATCGTCCCTGAACCCTTCTCTCCTGCAATGGTATATGTCTCCAGCCTGTTGCCGTTATTAATATTTACTACGCAGACTTTTTCATACTCCATGATCCCCGCTGCTTCTAAGAGTTCTACATCTATTGTAATACTTCCCACATAGTTTAATTCTGCCTGCGTCACAGTAGCTCTATGGATTTTTCCACTTAATAATGTAATATTCATACCTCACACCTCTTATAAAATAAATCAGATTGTTTAATCGGGTATAAAAGAAAAATTGTCAATTAGTCTGACATTTCCTATATTAACCGCCATTGCTATAAGAACAGGTCTGTCTATGGTGTCAACCTGCTGCATTGTCATGGCATCTACTGCTTTTAAATAATCTATTCTTGCCAAAGGCTCCATATTTATAATGTCTTCCATATTCTTGAGTATAATTTCCGCTTCCCTGCACCCTTTTTTAACCATATCCTTACCAGCTAAGATTGATTTGCTTAGTGACAATGCCGCTCTTCTTTCTTCACTGTTCAGATACATATTTCTTGAGCTTTTTGCAAGACCGTCATTTTCACGGACAATTGGGCATCCAATGATTTCAACATCCATGTTCAAATCCCTTACCATTCTCTTTATAACGGCAAGCTGTTGTGCATCCTTCTCTCCAAAATAAGCTTTGTCAGGATCTACAATATTCAGAAGTTTATTTACGACCGTGCATACTCCCTTAAAATGTACCGGACGGCTAAGCCCGCACAATTCCTCTGTAAGGAGTGACATATCTACGGAAGTACAAAAATCCTCAGGATACATCTCTCCCGGTTCTGGGTTGAATATAACATCCACGCCCAACTCCTCACAATACTTTTTGTCCTTTTCCAAGTCTCTGGGATACTTGTCCAAATCTTCTGTAGGCCCGAACTGCATGGGATTAACAAAAATACTTACAACTACTTTTGAATTTTCCCGGGCTTTTGTAATAAGGCTTCCATGACCTTCATGCAAATAACCCATGGTAGGAACGAAACCTATAGATAAGCCTTGTTTTTTCCAATCTTTTACTATGTTTTTAATTTCATTTATCGTCTTGACTAATTTCATGGTCTAATCCTCCGAAATCAACTTCTCAATAATTGCTTCACCTATCTTATAGGAATGTTCAAGTTCGGGGAAAGTTGAGTCCTTTATTTCACTAATATATCTTTTAAATGCCGATTTCATTTCTGAGCCTAAATCGGCGTATTTCTTTACAAATTTAGGGGCAATATCTGAATAAATACCTAGCATATCCTGATATACCAATACTTGTCCATCGCAGTACTTTCCTGCACCTATTCCAATTGTGGGTATGGAAAGCTTTTTTGTTATAATTTTTGAAAGCTCTGCCGGAACACATTCCAGTACAACGGCAGTTGCACCTGCAGCTTCGACAGCTTTGGCATCATCAATTAGTTTCAGGGCAGTCGTTTCATCTTTACCCTGTACCCTGAATCCACCGAAAGAATTTATGGATTGTGGTGTCATACCTAAATGTGCTACTAAAGGTATTTTTGCTTCAACAATAGCCTTTATCTGGGGACATACTTCTTTGCCCCCTTCAAGCTTTACTGCATGAGCATTCCCTTCCTTTATCAACCTCCCTGCATTTACAACCGCATCATATACAGATGTCTGATATGACATGAAAGGCATATCTGCAACAATAAATGCATACTTACATCCTCTTGCAACAGCTGCTGTATGATGTATCATGTCCTCCATGGTAACCGATAACGTATTCTCATATCCAAGCATAACCATTCCCAGGGAGTCCCCTACCAGAATACAATTAACTCCTGCTTCATCCATCAATTTTGCTGTAGAATAATCATAAGCTGTCAGCATACTGATTTTATCGCAGTTTCTTTTCTGATTCTGAATTGATTCAGCTGTATTTTTCAATCTATTCCCTTCTATTGTCATTACATAACGCCCCTATCGCTTCTACTTAATTATGCCCTAAAAGGTTTTTAAATTCATCGTAATTTTTTTCAGGGTTTTTTACTTTAGCTATTTCTACTAATTTTCTTGATAATGAAATATATATTCTTTTTTCTTCCTCTGATAAAACCTGAAGATGCTTTTGTACTGTCACTATATCATTACGCTCCACAGGCCCTGTCAACGCCTCTGCTAATCCTTGTATTTCAATATTTTCAATGGCATGTCCCATTAGAAAAAGAATTGATTTTATTGCTTCATACCGGGTAAAACCACATTGCTCCAAAATGTCTGCTGCCTGTCCGGCAAGGGCAATAGTCTGATTGCTAGCAAAAACAGCCGCTGCATGATATTTAATTTTTTGGCTGGAATCAATGATTTTGGTTTTGTTTCCAAGCCCTTTAAACAATTCCTCAACTTCCAACAATCGTTCCTTGCTTCCTTCAATTGTTATCAAAGCATCATAAAGGTTTTTATATGAGGAGGTTTTGCTACTACACGAAAAAAGAGGATGGATTGAATATCCAAATGCTCCTTTCTCCTCGATCCCTTTAAATATATCTGATGATAATGCTCCTGAACAATGACAGAATATTTTATTTTCTATAGACAGCTCTTTTACATCTCCCCATACATTTTCTATAGTACTGTCCGTGGTTGTAATAAATATCATATCACTGCTTTTAACAAGCTCGCTAAGTGATGTATACATTCCAGACCGTGTAAAATCTGCTGCTTCCAGCGCCACATTTATGTCAGTATCATAATACCCTGTCAGTTCAATGTTATTTTGTTCAAAGTACTTTCCCAGAGTGTTACCCACTTTTCCCGCTCCAATAAATCCTACCTTCATTACAAGTAACCTCAGTATTTTGTTGAATGTTTTTAACTATATTATATGTATAATATACTTATTAGAGGTATACTTGTCAACCATTTACAAATACAACAGAAGGACTTTACCTCTTGATATCCGTTTATTCAGCAGCTGTTACATTGGTGCTGACAGGTGCAGATTTCTTCTGATGAGAGTTACTTTTTTTCAACAAGAAACAGATAGGTACCGCAATCAGAACAATAACCATAGATATGAAATAAACATCATTTATACCCATTACAAATGATTTATCACTTATTAATTCCTTGCTGAGTTTTAAAGCATCACCTGTTTTTACAAGGTCAACAGCATGCTGTTTTGCCTTAAAAGTCAATAATGATGTAAAAATACCTATTGATAGACAGCCGATACTTTGTGTCACCCAATTGTTTACAGATGAACCGTTACCGACAAGTTTTCTATCCAAAGATGACATGCCGATGTTAGTTACAGGTGAAGTTGCAAAAGCTATCCCGACATTACGGAGCATCATGCATAATACTACATAAGTATGACTACTATCCAAGGTTAATCTAGACAGTAAATATGATCCCACTGCCATTGAAATTACTCCTGCTATAACAAATATCCTGGGGTCAATACGGTTGCATAGTTTTCCGACAATAAGCATGCTTAATGCCATAACCAGTGAAGATGGAAGCAGAATCAATCCGGCATCCAAAGCCGACACATGTTGAGCGTTTTGTAAGAATAACGGAGTCAGTAATGACCCGGCATAGAGGCCCATTGTAATGACACTCCTTATTATAACACTGATAGTAAACCCTTTATTTTTAAATATACTCAGATTAAGAATAGGATTCTTGGCCTTCAATTCACGGATTATAAATAGTGACAGAACTGTTAGTCCTGCTGCCATAAATATTATAGTTTTAAGGGAAGTCCAACCCCATTTTGCAGCCTCGCTGAATGTTGTCAAAAGTAAGAGGCTTGCTACCAAGCATGTTGTAAAACCAAACAAGTCAAAACCGGCAGGTGGATTCAACTTATAAAATGGAATAGCTTTGATAATTAGAAATATTGCAATTATTCCAAAAGGTATATTAATCAAAAAGATTGCTTTCCAATCAAAGATTTGTATAAGCCAGCCACTTAATGTAGGCCCGAATGCAGGGGCAAGCATTGCAGACAGACTCCAAAGGCTTATTGAAAACCCCTGCTTTTCTCTAGGTACAACCTGATAAATAATTGACATTGTTGAAGGTACGGCAAACCCGTTAAATATACCCTGTAATATACGAAAAGCTATCAAGGATTGCACATTCCAGGATACTATACATAATAATGAGCATAATGTAAATCCTGTAATTGAAATTAAGTATGTTCTTTTATAGCTGAATTTTTCTCCAAAATAGCAGGTTATAGGTGCCATAATTCCGGTTGCCAGCATGAAGCCTGTCATAGTCCACTTCACCATGTCAAGACTGGTATTAAAATGATCCATTAAAAAAGGCAATGCTATGTTAATAGTACTAGAAGCAAGACTCATAAGGAATGCGCCTGTAACTAACGCAGTCATTAATAATACGTAATTTGATTTACTTTGTTCATTAGTTTCCAATTAAATAACTCCTGACGATTAATGATTTTTTAACTCTATATATTTGATAATCAGATTCAAACAGCTATCAAAATCAATTTTACTGGTATCAATGGTTAGGTCATAATTATTTAAATCTGTCCATTCAACCTTTGAAAATTTCATAATATGATGTTGTCTTTCAGCATCAGATCTTTTAATCATTCTTTCAGCGTTTTCCAAAGACAAGTTATACAGTTTCAGAATTCTATCCTTTCTGAATTCAGTACTTGCATGAAGGAATATACTGATATGATTTGGTTTTTCTTTAAGTATATAAGAACCGCTCCGTCCAATAATCACTGCGGGACCCTCATTTGAAATATATTCAATGATTTGTGATTCAGTTTTGAACAACTCTTTGTCTGTCGGCAATAATTGAGGGGGTATATACGGTTCTGTTACACCGAATTGGCATAATTGCAACCAAGATTTCAAGGCGGAAGTTGCTTTCTCATCCAATGATTCCAAATCCTCTTCTGAAACAGAAAGCTCATTAGCCGCTTTTGAAATTATCTCTCTATCAAAGTACCTAATATTAAGCTTTTTTGCTAATTGTTGTCCTATGTACGCTCCTCCGCTTCCTAATTGACGACTAATAGTGATTACACACGGTACAGTTGAATTCATACTTTTTGACCTCCGAAATATAACAAACTACTAATTGATTATATGTCATTAATGACATATAATATGTTATATATTACACTTGTATTTTTTATATGTCAATAATGACATATTAGATAAGGATGCTTATGAACAAATTATCTTATGGATTACTTAGCTTTTTATCAACCGAACCAATGACCGGATACGATTTAATGCTCAAGCTGAATCAGTTCTGGCGTACTACCCATAGTGCAATATACCCTTTACTTTCTGAATTGGAAGATAAACTATGTGTTACATATACTCTGGTTAACCAAAATGGCAAACCTGATAAGAAAGTTTATAAAATAACCGATACCGGCAGAGAATTTCTCAAAGAATGGCTTTCTGCACCAACTGAAGAAGCAGTTCAAAAAGATGAAATGATGCTGAAAATTTATTGTATTCAAGGTTTTGATAACGAAACTATTGAGAAGCTAATTAATGAAATGGAAGACAGATATCAAAAGCAGCTTAACAAATATACAGATTCACTTAATAAGCTAAGAGCAAATGTTAACAATAAATTCGATTCCTTTAAATCACAAGGATTTGGCTCTTATTTGCTGCTTGAGAAAGCAATATGTGATGTACAACTATCAATAAAGTGGTGCAAGTGGATTCGAAGTATATATAATCGAGACGAGGAAATTGATTGCCTCCATGATAATTTTTCACAGTTTTAAGGAAATTTAAAAGCAGGCATTATATATGCCTGCTTTTAACATAATATTGATTATTAAAATTCAAACTTATTTTCGAAATATGCGGCAAGATCTTCAATCTTAATTCTAACCTGCTGCATGGTATCTCTTTCTCTTATAGTAACACTCTTGTCCTCAAGTGAATCAAAGTCAAATGTAATACAATATGGTGTTCCTATTTCATCCTGTCTTCTGTATCTCTTACCTATGCTTCCTGTTTCATCATATTCACAGTTATAGGTCTTAGTAAGCATTTGGTAAACCTTTTCTGCTTCTTCGCCCAATTTCTTTGAAAGAGGAAGAACAGCTATCTTTACAGGTGCTATAGCAGGATGGAATTTCAGAACAGTTCTTACGTCACCCTCTGCAACTTCTTCTTCGTTATAAGCATCACAAAGGAAAGCCAGAGTAACTCTATCAGCACCCAAAGATGGCTCGATACAATATGGAACATACTTCTCATTTGTAGTAGGATCAAAGTATGATAAGTCATCTTTTGCATGAATCATGTGCTGTTTCAAGTCAAAGTCAGTTCTGTCTGCAATACCCCAAAGTTCTCCCCAACCAAATGGGAAAAGGAACTCAATATCTGTAGTCGCATTACTGTAGTGTGAAAGTTCTTCCTTTTCGTGGTCACGAAGTTTCAGGTTCTCCTTTGTCATATTCAGGCTTAAGAGCCAGTTATAACAAAAATCCTTCCAATATTTAAACCATTCAAGGTCTTTTCCCGGCTCACAGAAGAATTCGAGTTCCATCTGTTCAAATTCTCTGGTTCTGAATGTAAAATTACCGGGTGTTATTTCATTTCTAAAGGATTTACCTATCTGCCCGATACCAAATGGTATTTTTTTTCTGCTTGTACGTTGTACATTCTTGAAATTAACAAAAATACCTTGTGCAGTTTCCGGTCTCAAAAATATTTCAGCCTTTGAGTCTTCAGTAACACCCTGAAAAGTCTTAAACATTAGGTTGAACTTTCTGATTTCAGTAAAGTTTGCAGATCCACAGCCAGGACACTTAACACCTTTATCCTTTATGTATTGCATTAACTCTTCATTTTTCAGACCATCCACTCGGAATTCAATATTGTTTTCCATATTCCAATCTTCAATAAGCTTATCTGCTCTATGACGTGTTTTACAATCCTTACAGTCAATCAAAGGATCACTGAAACCGCCTACGTGACCTGAAGCTACCCATACCTGAGGGTTCATAAGTATCGCGCAGTCAACTCCTACATTGTATGGACTTTCCTGTATAAACTTGCGCCACCAGGCTTTTTTTACGTTATTTTTCAGTTCTACGCCAAGAGGACCGTAGTCCCAAGCATTTGCTAAACCTCCGTATATATCGGAACCCGGGTAAACAAACCCTCTATTTTTAGCTAATGCAACTATTTTTTCCATTGTCTTTTCAGTTGCCACTTTACAACGCCCCCTATTTTATTCCGCTCTTTGTTCTAACATATGTTATTTTATCCTCTGCTATCTCGTGTATAGCAATAGTAACTTCTTTATCGGAGTTAAACTTTGTCATTTTGTTTGCCCCGTCAACTAATTGTCTTGCTCTTTTTGCAGCTTCAACTGCTAATGTGTACCTGCTGTCTACCTTTTTCATCAATTCATTGATTGAAGGATAAATCATATAATATAATACCTCCTATATTACTTGAATAAAGTCTCTATCATTTCAACATTTCTGGATGGCTTTAGCCGCTCACTGTCTAAAACTTTTTCTATATTTAGTACTGCTTGATCAACACTATCATTTAAAATTAAATAATCATATTTTGAAACATATTTAATTTCACTGACAGCCTTTTGCATTCTCTTTTCAATAACCTCACTGCACTCTGTTGCTCTGCTTTCTATGCGCCTCCTTAATTCATCAAAGGATGGCGGAAGAATAAATATAAGTACGGAATCCGGGTACTTTTGCTTAATTTCAAGAGCCCCTTCAACGGTTATTTCCAATATTATGTCTACTCCCTTTTCCATGCAGGAATCAACATATGACTTTGGTGTACCATAGTAATTGTCACAGTACTTATCCCACTCAATGAGGGCATCATTCTTTATCATATCCAAAAAATTGCTTTCTGAAACAAAGAAATAACTCTGGCCCTCTATTTCTCCTTCTCTTGGTTTCCTTGTAGTAGCTGAGACAGAATACCTGACGTTATCCCTTTGAGACAACAACTTTTTGCATACCGTACCCTTTCCTGTTCCTGAAGGTCCGGACACAACAACTAATAGGCCTTTTTGATGCATGATTTCCTCCTATTCGTTAACTGAATCTTCTTCATTATCATTGTCATCGGTGTCTTTGGTATTTAATCTGTGAGCTACAGTTTCAGGCTGTACCGCTGATAAAATTATATGGTCGCTGTCTGTAATTATTACTGCTCTTGTCCTTCTTCCGTATGTTGCATCAATCAACATACCTCTGTCTCTTGCTTCCTGAATAATTCTTTTAATTGGTGCAGACTCCGGACTTACAATAGCCACAAGTCTGTTAGCGGAAACAATATTTCCAAAGCCAATATTTATAAGCTTCATACGATCCTCCTGATACCTATTCCATATTCTGAATTTGTTCTCTTATTTTCTCTGCTTCACTCTTTAGTTCCAGAACGTTCTTTGTAATAATTATGTCATTTGATTTTGAACCGATTGTGTTTATTTCCCTGTTTATTTCCTGAACCAAAAAATCAAGTTTTCTGCCAATAGGTTGTTTCTTTATATTTAATATATCTCTTAACTGTGTTAAGTGACTTCCCAGTCTTACCAATTCCTCATCTATACCACATCTGTCAGCAAATATTGCTACTTCCATTGCAATCCTGTTTTCATCCACTGTTTGCTGATTCAATAATTCCTTTATTCTGTATTCAAGTTTTTGCTTATATTCAGTAACAACCTGAGGACTTCTTTGAGAAATATCTGATATTATGGTTTCCATATAATCAGCTTTCTGAAGTAAGCTGTTCCTTAATTCATTTCCCTCTTTTTCCCTCATTTGCAGAAGTGAAGCTATTGCCATATCCAGTGCTTTTTTAAGAACAGACCATAAATGTTCTTCATCGTCTTCATTTTTCTCTATTCTTAACACATCGGGAAAACGGGAAATAAGCGATACACTCAAGTCATCCTTCAAACTGTATTTTTCCTTGAGCTTTTCAACTGCCTGTATGTAAGCACTTGCCAGTGGCTCATCAAGTGTCACACTTCTGGAATTATCTGAACGGTCTTCAAAGGATATAAATATATCTACTTTACCTCGAAAAAGGCTTTGAGAGGCTGTTTCTCTGACTCTTTCTTCAAGATAACCAATCTGTCTCGGTAATTTTATATAAAAATCTATATAACGATGGTTTACCGTTTTTATTTCTACAGTAAATTCCTTGCCATTATCACTAAAGGTTCCTCTACCGAAACCTGTCATACTTCTAACCATATTTGCCTCCGGTAACTGGGATAAAATTTAACCCAAAATATAACTATAATCCCGCTTAGTATTATAACACAAATTCTAAGAATTTAAAGGATAAATTACTACTTTTCATATATTTTTATCAATTTACTTCAATTTACTAATGTTTTTAATTTGTTACTACATTTACTATAATAATTTACCGTTATAGATAATTTTATAAAAAATAAAATGGAGGATATTATCCCCCATTTATATAATAGACATATTATCAGAGATTTATAACATTTTCGATTGCCTGTTGAACTCTTGTTTTATCAAAAGGTTTAACAATAAAATCTTTTGCTCCCATTTTTATTGCATCTATTACCATAGCCTGCTGACCCATGGCCGAAACCATTATTATCTTGGTAGCAGGACTTACTTCCAAGATTTCCTTTATTGCCATGATCCCATCCATTTCCGGCATTGTAATATCCAGTGTCATAATATCCGGCTGATTTCGCTTTGCCTGCTCTATGGCCTCACGACCATTGGCGCCTTCACCTACAACGTGATAGTTTATATTTTCCTCAATCATTCTTTTTATTAAAGTTCTCATAAATACCGCATCGTCCACAACAACAAATTTAAGTTCTCCCATTAGACACATCTCCTAATTCATACATCAAAAGTGTTAAAGCTGCCATTCCGGCAGTTTCCGTGCGTAGGATCCTGGGCCCCAGAGATATTTTGTGAATTCCTCTGTCAACAGCCAATTGAATTTCCTTGTCTTCAAACCCGCCTTCAGGACCAATTATGATACTTCCGCTGTTAATTCCTTCATACCGGGCTACAATATTCTTAAAACCAACCGCACATTCCTTCTCATAAGGAATGACAGCCAGTTCAGCTTCAGATGCCATTGCAACAGCTTCTTTAAAAGTTATTGGATAATGAATATTGGGTATTATACCTCTATTGCACTGCTTTGCAGCTTCTCTTGCTATCTTCTGCCATCTTGCAAGCTTATTTCGGGCATCCTTGTCCGTATTTATTCTCGAAACACAGCGTTCTGTAATTACGGGAACTATTTCCCAAACCCCAAGTTCTACACATTTCTGTATAATTAACTCCATCTTGTCCGACTTTGGCAAGCCCTGAAACAAGGTAACTTTTAATGGCGATTCAGTAAAGTTTTTATTTATATCTGTAATTAAGCAAATAATTGAACTATCATTTATCTGTTCTATTTCTGCTGTGTAGTCAAATCCCCCACAGCACACAAGTACTTCGTCCTTTACCTGAGCGCGAAGTACTTTTTTTAAGTGTTGAAAATCTTCTCCAATTATACTAACTCTGCCGTTCCCTATTTGAGATTCTTCTACAAAGTATCTGGACATTTAAACACCATTGCCACCCATTCCCCCATTTCCAGGGTTTCTATCAGTGACATCCCGTTCCTCTCACACGCATCTATTACTTCCTGCTTTCTTTCTTTGATTATCCCTGAAGTAATAAACAAAGATTCCTTTTTTAAATAATAAGGTATCTGGGAGGACAAGTCAATAATTACATTTGCTATTATATTTGCTACCACGATATCGTATTTATGTTCATCCTGCTTTAAATCAGACAATACGGCCTTGTATGCAGATACTTTTGGTATTTCCTGATTCAGCTCGATATTTTCCCTGGCAACTTTAACTGCTACTTCGTCTATATCAATAGCTTCAACAGATTTTGCACCTAGTTTTGCAGCAATAATCGAAAGTATTCCCGTACCGCACCCAATATCCAGAATCTCTGTATCATCCTTCATATACTTATCAAGCAAAACAGAGCACATCTGCGTGGTTTCGTGTGTTCCTGTTCCAAAGGCCATCCCGGGGTCCATTTGTATAATTATTTCGTCACCTTTTGGGCTATAATCTTCCCAGGTCGGTTTAATGACTATTCTGTCTGTCAGTTGCAGGGGCTTATAGTACTTTTTCCAAGCTGTAGACCAATCCTCATCATCTACTTCGCCGTATCCCTCAAGGCCTTTTCCAACATTGAGGAATTGGGAAATATTACCCAACCCGTCGTTTATTTTCTTTAACAGCTCGTCTATATTATTGCCGCTCTGGAAATATGCCTGAATAATAACGTCCTCACCTAATGATTCAAGGAATTCATCATCTGCATAGTCCAGAGTATTTGGCTTTAAAATTTCCTTTTTTATATCAAAAGGGTCCTTAATTGCGACGCCTCCAGCACCCATTGTTGTAAGCATCTCTGAAACCGCATCACTTGCTTCATCTGTAGTGTTTACCTGTATTTCATACCATTTCATATTTATCTGTTTGCCTCCGTGAGCAGTATATTTCTTTAATTACTTGAATGCATCCTTCATTTTGTCGAAAAAGCCTTTTCTCTGCTCGTGGGATTCATCGCCACTGATTTCGGCAAACTCCCTGAGCAATGCCTTTTGTTTGTCACTGAGTTTTTTGGGAACCTCAATATTTACTTTTACATACTGATCTCCACGGCCATTCCCTCTCAAGTATGGTATTCCTTTTCCCTTCAACCTGAATACAGAACCTGTTTGAGTTCCCTCCGGCACAGTATATTTTACTTTACCGTCAAGAGTGGGAACTTCTAATTCAGCACCTAATGCAGCCTGTGTAAACGTAATTGGTACATCACATACAACATTGTTTCCCTGCCTGGAAAACAGCGGATGAGGTTTTACACGGATGTTTACATACAAATCTCCGTTAGGGCCACCTTTTAATCCAGGGTCTCCACCGCCTCTTAAGGAAATAGTCTGCCCGTCATCAATTCCTGCAGGAATATCTATTTTTATTTTCTTTGTGCTTCTGAGTCTGCCTTTTCCGTTACATGCAGGACAAGGCTCTGTAATAATCTTTCCTTCACCCTTACACGCGTCACAGGTTTTGGTATTAATAAACTGACCAAATGGCGTACTCTGCTTTATCTGAACCTGACCGGTTCCGTTACAGTGACTGCAGGTTGTTACATTACTTCCCGGCTTGGCCCCTGAACCGGTACATTTTGAACAAACTTCCATTTTGCTTACATTTATTTCCCGCTCAATACCAAAGGCAGCTTCTTCAAAGCTGATCTCCATAGAGTATTTAATATCCGCACCCTTTTGAGGACCTCTTTTTGTTTTGCTTCTGCCTCCAAAGCCTGATCCTCCGAAGAAGGTTTCGAATATGTCCCCGATTCCGCCAAAGTCAAAATCAGAGGAGAAACCTCCTGCACCGCCAAATCCGTTAGGATCTGTTCCCGCATGTCCGAACTGGTCGTACCTGCCCCTTTTCTGAGGATCACTAAGTACCTCATAGGCCTCGTTTGCCTCTTTGAACTTATTTTCTGCAGTTTTGTCACCGGGATTAACATCCGGGTGATACTTTTTTGCAAGATTTCTATATGCCTTTTTCAACTCAGCATCAGAAGCGTTTCTGTCAACACCCAACACTTCGTAATAATCTCTTTTTTCTGCCATCCAATTCAACTCCCGTCTCTACACAGCAAACCAGCAACCTAAAATAAGCCAGAGCTGTATTATGTAAGCTTTGGCGTTTTAAATCTTATGCTGTTATGCTGTTAATGCTATAGGGGCTTTTAAAGCCCCTATACATTATTATATATTTATTTGTCATCGTCAACTACTTTATAGTCTGCATCAACAACATTGTCATCCTGTCCTGCTCCCGCTGGTCCCTGTTGTCCGCCAAACCCTGCTGCTCCCGGGTCTGCCTGTGCTCCTTGAGTCTGTTGATATATTTTTGATGATATATCATAGAAGGACTGCTGCAGTTCTTCGGTAGCTTTCTTTATCGCTTCGATGTCAGTACCTTTAAGGGCATCCTTTACCTTGTTTACTCCGCTTTCAATCTTTGATTTGTCATCGGCAGTTACTTTATCGCCAAGGTCTTTTAATGACTTCTCTGATTGATAAACCAAAGAATCTGCATTATTTCTTACATCGATTTCTTCTTTACGCTGTTTGTCTTCTGAAGCAAATTTTTCTGCTTCTTTTACAGCCTTGTCTATATCTGCATCAGACAGGTTAGTTGAAGCAGTTATTGTTATCTTCTGCTCGTTGCCTGTTCCAAGGTCTTTTGCTGATACGTGAACTATACCGTTTGCATCTATATCAAATGTAACTTCTATCTGTGGTACGCCCCTTGGTGCTGATGGAATGCCCGTGAGCTGGAATCTTCCCAGAGACTTGTTGTATTGAGCCATTTCTCTTTCACCCTGCAATACATGAATCTCAACACTTGTCTGTCCGTCAGCTGCTGTAGAGAATACCTGGCTCTTCTTTGTAGGAATTGTTGTATTTCTTTCAATGAGTTTTGTGAATACTCCACCAAGCGTTTCAAGTCCCAGTGACAATGGTGTAACGTCCAGCAAGAGAAGGCCTGTTACATCTCCTGTCAATACACCCGCCTGAATTGCAGCACCAACGGCAACGCATTCATCAGGGTTGATTCCCTTGAAAGGATCTTTTCCAAGATATTTCTTTACAGCATCCTGAACCGCTGGAATTCTTGTGGATCCACCAACCAATAGAATTTTGTCTATTTTGTCAGGTGTAAGTCCTGCATCCTGCATAGCCTGTCTTGTAGGCCCCATAGTGTTTTCAACCAGATCAGCTGTTATTTCGTCAAATTTTGCTCTTGTAAGTGTTACATCAAGATGTTTTGGTCCTGATGCATCAGCTGTTATAAATGGTAGGTTTATGTTAGATGAAGTTACACCTGAAAGTTCTATTTTTGCCTTTTCAGCTGCTTCCTTCAATCTCTGCATTGCCATCTTGTCATTTTTAAGATCTATTCCGTTTTCCTTTTTAAATGTATCAACAAGGAAATCTATTACTCTCTGGTCAAAGTCATCTCCACCAAGTTTATTATTACCGTTTGTTGCCAGAACTTCAAATACGCCGTCTCCGATTTCAAGTATAGATACGTCGAATGTTCCTCCACCTAAGTCATAAACCATAATTTTCTGCTCATGCTCTTTGTCAAGACCATATGCCAAAGCCGCTGCTGTTGGCTCATTTATTATTCTGAGAACTTCCAGACCTGCAATTTTTCCGGCGTCCTTTGTTGCTTGTCTTTGAGCATCACTGAAATATGCTGGTACAGTAATTACAGCCTGAGTTATTGTCTCACCTAGGTATGCTTCTGCATCAGACTTGAGCTTTTGAAGAATCATGGAAGATAATTCCTGAGGTGAATATTTCTTACCATCTATATCAACCTTACGGTCGGTTCCCATATCTCTCTTTATTGAAATTATTGTTCTTTCAGGGTTTGTGATAGATTGTCTTTTTGCGACTTGTCCTATCATACGTTCACCTGTTTTTGAAAATGCTACAACAGAAGGTGTAGTTCTATTTCCTTCCGGATTTGCAATAACTACAGGCTCACCGCCTTCCATAACTGCCACACATGAATTTGTGGTACCTAAATCTATACCAATTACTTTTGACATAAAATAATACCCTCCTTAATATATTTGTAAATCGTTTTTTTTATTTTAAACTACTTAAATTAGTTTACTACCTTTACCATACTGTGTCTGATTACTTTGCCCTTCATTGTGTAACCCTTCTGAAATTCTTCAACTACTATGTTTTCACCGTTTTCTTCGTCTGTTACATGCATTACGGCATTGTGTAGTTCAGGGTCGAAAGGATTATTAACAGCCTCTATTGCTTCAACTCCCAATTTGCCGAGACAATCCTTCAGCTGTCTCATAACCATTTCTACGCCTTCCTTCAACGGATTGTTTTCCATCTTCTCTGCTGCAGCTATAGCCCTTTCAAGGTTATCCACTACCGGAAGCAAGGTATTTACCGTGTCTATTGCTACATCAAGGCCAAGGGCTTCCTTTTCCTTGATTGTTCTTTTTTTATAGTTGTCAAACTCGGCTGCCGTACGCTGAACTATATTTTTGAGATCCTCACATTGCTTTGATTTTTCTTCAAGCATTGTTTTTAGTTCTTGGATTTCAGCATTAACGGTTTCTTCACTTTGTACATCAGTAGTTCCTGAGGTATCCGGTCTTTCTGTACCTTTGTTGTTTTCTTCCACATTCATTTCCTTGGTTTTTTCATTTTCATCTTTAGGATGTTTTTCTTTTTTCATTACCTGAATACTACCTCCTTATTTATACTATCCATTATCAAGAAGTTTAAGAATCTCCTGATTGATTTTATTTCTTATATAATTCATAGATGACACAACCTTTGAGTACTCCATTCTGGTCGGGCCGATAATACCTATTGTTCCTATTACATGATTTCCTACACTATAGGACGCGGTAACCAAACTGCAATCCTTTATACCTTCTATATCATTCTCATTTCCTATGTGAATAATTATTTCATTATTTTTATTTGTATTATTTATAAGAAGGTCAGATACAAGTTTCTTTTCATCGAGTATATTCAGAAACTCCTTGGCCTTATCAACTTCTTTAAACTCCGGAAAATTCAGTATATTTGTAGCACCTTCTAAATATACTTCCGGTTTATCAATGGTCAGAATCAAATCCTCTATTCCGTCGAGGATGGGTTTTATTACCCCAAAAGGCAATGCCGTCAGTTTTTCAAACTTTTCATTTAAAATGTCCGATTTAAGCATTTCCAGTGTAAATCCTTTTAACTGCTCATTTAGCATATTTGAAATTTGAATCAAGAAATCCGGAGTAACACTTTCAGGAATTCTTATTAAATTATTTCTGACAATATTAGAATCTGTTACAATTATTACCAACGCTTTTCCAGGCTCTATAGGCACCACCTGAACAGCTTTTAATACACTCTGTTTCATATGAGGGGTTACCGCTATAGAAGTATATTTGGTAAACTTCGACATAACCGCAGATGCGTTCCTTATGAGCTGACTAAGTTCGTTTATTCGAATATTCATATCATTTCGGATTTTCTCTATTTCACTTTCGGTTAATTCATTTATCTTCATCAGCTGATCAACATAAAGCCTGTACCCTTTATCGGAAGGAACTCTGCCTGCCGACGTGTACGGCTGTTCTAACAATCCCATTTCCTCAAGATCAGCCATCTCATTTCGTATTGTAGCCGAACTTAAACCAAGTTCATGCTTCTTGGCAATAGTTCTGGATCCTACAGGTTCAGCCGAGTATATATAATCATCTATAATAGCTTGCAGTATTTTCAATTTTCTATCGTCAAGCAGCATTATAATCACCCCTCTTGTTAGCACTCTTTAATGTTGAGTGCTAATTATATACTAAAAATAACATTAGCATATTTGTTTGTCAAGTATTTTTCTTGTAATATTCGGTAATAAATTATTAAAAACTAAAAGACCCCGCACAGAAAATAAATACATTCTGATACAAGGCCTTTTAATACTTACAAATAGTTATTTTTAAATTCCGCCGTTTATTTGTCTGTAATATTCTGCACAAGCATACTTGCCTGATTTTTCACGATATATTTCAAAGAAGAAGACTATTGTAATAAATTGGGCAAGACTTGATACTATGGAGGATACAGCTCCACCTATAATAGGAATCCATCCTACCACCAAGCCCACTATTGATCCGGCTATTGTTCCAAATATAGATATCAGAATGCTTATACCTAATATTTTCCAAAAACTCCCAGAAACATAACGAAATGAATTTTTCAGTCCTGTTATTATGTCTGAATTTTCTACACATACTGCCGGGAACCATAGTGAAGTATATACTCCAAACACTATACATGCAGCGATGAAAGCCAGTGTAAACAGTACCAGCAATATGGCACCTGCTACGTTGGAAACTGCTGTTACAACAACCACTCCGATTGCAACAAGTATGAGGTAAGCAACTGTAAGCCCTATCCAAAGAGCAATACTTAACAAACCGTAAAGTACGTATCTACCTATATACTTTGTCATGGAAGCTGTTATATCACTAAGAGTTGAAGTACCTGTCTCATACTTTTTATTTATCATTCCATATGTTGCAGGGTAAACAAGAATTGATAAAACCAGAGTCAAAACCGTTGATACTATCATACTTATAATCATAGTAGGCCCATATAAACCTACAAACATATCGTACGATGGAACAAATGTCCCGCTGTTGTCAAGCATCTGTTCAAATATCTGTTCAAAATTCTTCATGTTGAATAAAAATCCTAAGGACCCCACACCCATAACCATACTTGGTATTGCCATAGCTATTAGCAACGGAAGCGTGATTATAAAGTTTTTAAATGTAAACTTAAATGCATTTTCAAGGTATCTCATACCTAACCTCCCAATTTTCGCTATAATAATTTATTTTTTATTTAGTAATCCTGTTACTTTCAATGTATGCAGCTACAAGACTGTTATAGCCTCTCATCACATTTCTCATCACAAGGTTTTGAGATGAATTTAATATACATCCGTCTATAGTTTTTAATGGCATTGCATTAATTGATGTACCAGTTATAAAAGCTGCATCAAATTCACTTAACTGATCAACGCCAATCAATGTTTCGACAACTTCATATCCTAGTTTTTCACAAACATCTATTATATATTGTCTCGTAATACCCTTCAATATATATTCTTCGGGAGATGTATAGATTTTGCCACCCTTTACAAAAAACACATTGGATTTACCGCCCTCTGTTATTTTGTCATTGTTATCTACCAAAAGAACTTCAAAAGCACTGTTTTCCTCTGCAACTCGCTTGATTTCTGCCTTGTATGAAGTATTTATCATTTTGATATTTGGATTGCTTCTCTTGAGTTTAACTGTGCAACATTTTACACCACTATCATATTCCTCTTGTGAAGGGTAGTAGAACTTGTTAATATGCAACAGCGTAATCTGCTCTTTTTCGTAGAGAAGCACCAATACTTTTACATTGCAGTTTTCTAATTCATTGAGCCGGCATATATCTGTAATTTGAGTCTTTAAATCCTTTTTTGTGATTTCCAGTTCATTTTGAGTCTTTTGCACAGAACTTTTAAGACGTGCAAAGTGATCATCATAAAACAGCGGAGTACCCTTTATTATGCGTATAACTTCATAACAAGCCGTATACTTTTCAGCTGAATAATTATTCAGTGTTTCACCGGGTAAGGTTTCTCCGTTTATGATACACTTTGTACCTATGTTATCTTCAAATGTCATTTCTTTTTGCCCCTTTGATAATTATTAAAGAATTTAGTACTTATATATTTTTCCAACATAAACTTAATTATATAACAGTCTCAATAAATTAATCAATCTCATCAAGGGACAAATTGAAGCTTGGAATGAATTTCTCCATAAAATATCTGACCTCAGGCAGTTCAATCTCTGTTATTGTCTGGAGAATAGTTTCCCGGGCTTTATTGAATTCGTTGTTTCCGGCCTTTACTTCTTCTATACATTTTATATAGGCCGAAATTCTGTCCGCTGCCTTAACCAGTTTCCAGCAGTTCGTATCATCGGGATTCTTAAAGAATAAAGAATAATACTCATCCGCCATTTCCTCCGGTAGCATTGATATTATTTTTTCTTTTGATATGTCTTCAATATCTTTATAAATTTTACTTATTTGCGGATTATAATATTTTATGGGAGTAGGCATATCCCCTGTTATTATCTCATTGCAGTCATGAAACATTGCAAGGATTGCTACTCTCTCCGGATTTACTTCTCCGTTAAAGTATGTGTTTCTGATAACTGCCAGCCCGTGTGCAATTATAGCAACCTGCAGACTATGCTCCTGTATATTTTCAGTATACGTGTTTCGCATAAGTCCCCATCTATTTATATACTTCATCCTTGAGAGAAATGCAAAAAAGTGAAAGTTCTTATCATCCATATTTTCACCTACATCCAGTATATTTCTTCAAAGCAACTTTGTGCAAACTGATCTGTCATGCCTGCTATAAAGTCAATTACTTTCTGTGCGTCACTTTCAGACTTATCGTATGCCTTGTCTGCTATAAAGTTATAAAACATTCTGTACACCTTATTTTCATTGGTCTGAAGTCTTTCAAAATCCGAAAGGCTGTTAAGCAGGCTGTCAAACAAGCCTTCAAGGGTATTTTCAGCTATTTTTTCGTACCGGGTTATCTTATCGGCCTTATAAATCAACCTTACATTCTCATTTATTAGTTTTTCAAGTGCCTGGCCTTTTTCAGGACTAAGCTGAATACAGTCCCTGCCATAGCTGTTCTCAACCATATCACAAACAAGAGTATTTATTATTTCTCCATTTGTGTTTCCCAACTCATTTCTGATGTCCTTGGGTATGTCATGCATATTCATCAGATTAACACGTACAGCATCCTCGATATCCCTACCGACATATGCTATTTTGTCTACAAGCCTAACAATACAGGCTTCGAGAGTAAATGGAAGATGCCCTCTGTCCTTCACATTTTGAAGTGATTGTGGTGTTTTACCTAAATCTCTTCTTAAAGAGTATTCATTATATTTTTCGCCACAATGTGAGACTATTCCGTCCTTTACCTCAAAAGTAAGATTAAGACCGCATTTTTCATGTATTTTTTCTTTTGAAATACGGGTTGCAAGCTTTTCGACGACTCGAAGGCTGTGAAGTTCATGTTTAAAACCGCAATCGTTATTTACTTTCTTCATGCATTTATCTAAAACACGTTCTCCGCTATGACCGAAGGGCGCATGCCCCAAATCATGTCCCAAAGCTATTGCATAAGTAAGGTCCTGATTCAGATTGAGGGTTCTGGCTATTGTGACAGCTATTGACCCTACATTTAATACATGCTCCATCCGCGTACATATGTGGTCGTTCTTTGCATTAAAAAAAACTTGTGTTTTGTGCCTTAGTCTACGAAACTCCACGGAGTATAGAATTCTGTTGCCATCCCGCTCATAATCTGTTCTTATAGGACATTTTTCTTCATTGATTATCCTGCCAAAAGAATTTGCACTTCTGGCTGCATAGGGACTCAACAAATTCTCCTGCTGCTCTCTCAACTGCCTCCATATCATATAATCACACCTCCAGCCTCCAACTCTAATATACCATAATCTTGCAGGAAAGTATGCATTACATCTTTAAGCCGGTTTACCACTGACCCCTTGTTTTCCTTCCACTGGCAAATATAGCAATACCTGCTGCAATCAGTGCCACCGGGATGAAAAGACTTGGTCTTATAAATGTCAATATTGTATTAAGGAACATACATGCAAAGAAGAAGGCTGAAACACCTGCAATTATCAAACTTGCTATCAACAAACCCTTTTCTCTGTTTGAAAACAGATACATCTGAAATAATCCAACAGCTACAGATAATATATATACAGGCCATGTATACTCTGCAAAATACCAGTTTGTTGCAACTTCGAACATAAAAAGCATTCCGATTGTCGTAATGATACCTCCGGGTATGAGCAATCCCGGATTTCTTCCTGTTAAGAAATAACTGAACTCAAAAGTTAAACCAAACAGAAGTACTATAAACACCCAAAAATCACCGGTGTTCAGATTCAGAAATTCTATACCAAACAGCATTTTTAAAACCAGCAACACGGCACCGACTGCTATAAGCAGTGTACCTATCAAAGAATAATTTTTTTTCATAACATACCTCTCTTTTTTTATTGAGCTTATTTTTAATTATATTGATTATACATAATTTTGTTATTTATTGTCTGACTCTTGTAAGTACGAATTTTATTTTTATATCTGGAAATAATATTCCTATTATTTTAAAACAGGAGTTGAGTACTATTAAGAAGAGAGGCAGGTTAATATTACTTATTATAAGTGTACTTATCAGCTTATACTGTATTTTTATCTGGAAAAACGTTTATGATGCCAGCTATACTCCTGAAGGCCCTCAGGCTAATATCTCCAATATTTTGAAGAAAAACACCCTCAGCCACGAAGATTATAATTTTTTATTTAAGCAAACAGGCCTTTCCAAAACAGCTATTGACGAGTTTCTTTTAACCTCTGACGGTATGGATAAAATAATTTCAATTCAAAAGAATTATTTTAAAAGAAACAAAATATTCAGAGAACAGCTAAACCCTTTTACTGTTCAGGAATCAATTCTTGTTAACGGCTCTTTAAGCAGGTTTATTCAAATGGCACCTGTTAAAAATGGGGATATACTTTTGACTAAATCTTGTTATACTCTTTACTGGAGGCATGGCCACTGCGGTATCGTTATTGATGCCAAAAAGGGTATAACTCTTGAGTCACTTACCCCGGGAAGCCACAGCATAACACAGGATATATCCAAATGGCAGTACTTCCCCACTTTTAAAATTTTAAGGCTTAAAAATGCAGACCAGAAAAAATTAGATGCTATCTCCTCGTTCGCTGCAAAAAATCTTGCCGGGATAAAATATGGAATTTGCTCACCAAAACGATATGATGATGCCAAACCAAAGGTTGAGAACTGCTCGCAAATGATATGGCAGGCATATTACCACTATGGATATGATATAGACGGAAATAAGGGCTTATTGGTAACACCATCTGATTTAGCAAAGAGTGAGCTTTTTGAAGTTGTCCAAACATTTGGGTTTCCCCCGGATAAGCCTTGGTGATTTTTATAAAATGATAATGCTTACCAATAATATCAATATTGAAAACATTATTGCAATATAATCCTGACCAAGAAAACGGTAGGTCTTATACCCGCTGTCCTTTTTTCTTAAATTAAACCCTCTTAATTCAGCAGATATTGCACTGCCCTCAATTCGTTTTACGGAGGATATAAGAAGTGGAACACAAAGAGGAAGTACCAATTTCAGCTTCTTTAAAGGGTTTTTTGTATCAAATTCAACGCCTCTTGCTGTTTGGGCTTCGATTATACCTGTCATCTCATTTTCAAAAATAGGTATAAACCTCAGGGCTGTTATAAATGCAAAAGTGTACTTATATGGTATGCGAAGTTTTTGCACCATAACATTTGTAAGATCGCTCATCCTGGTAACTGTCAGAATTATAACCAAAGGCATAGTAGCACCTACAAGTCTCAAAACCAGCAGTATACTGAATTTCAAACCTATATCGGTAATGTACAAGTTGAATGGAAGAGTCAAAATAGTATTTCCTGTTCTGATAAAAAGAATCTGTAGCAAAAAAAGAACAATTCCTATTTTAAACAGTGTAAGCATCAAAGAAAACGCCCGGTCAATAATCCCGGCAAGATAGGCTATAAGAAGGTTTACAGCTATAATTCCGATTGTACAATAAATATTACTGTTGGCAAAACTACTCAAGCAAAGCAAAAAAGCAATGATCATTTTGGATAGAGGGTTTAACCTGTGTATGATGGTCTCTCCCTGACTGTATTCTAAAATTCCCTTCACATTATACACCCTCTCTCCTAGCTTTTTTTGATATAACTTCTGTCATTTCATCCAATGTAAATACATCCTCAAAGCCTTTTCCAAGCTTAATAGCTAACTCCACTATCTGAGGTGGCGCTAGGGATGCTTCCTTTAATACTTCCGGACGGGACATTACCCTGCGACAAATGTCGTCAGCAAGTATACGACCTTCACCTACCACAATTATCCTTTGTGCAAAATCAGCTACCAGTTCCATATCGTGGCATACCATGACAACGGTAGTTCCGTTGACGTTCAGCTCATTTATGGTTTCCATTATATGCATACATTCCTTGTAGTCTAATCCGGTAGTGGGTTCGTCCAATACCAATATTTCAGGCGACAGAGCCAGTACTGATGCAAGTGCAACTTTCTGTCTCTCTCCCCTGCTCAGAGAAAAGGGGTCCTTGTCAGCGGTCAAACCAAATTTCTCTATTGTGTTACTACACCTTTTTTCTATATCTCCATTGTCTGTCAGAATACATTTCAGGCCAAATTCTATCTCCGCCTTAACCGTGTTGCGACAAATCTGCCTGTCGGGGTTTTGAAACAGAAATCCTACATGCCTTGCCAGCTCACTTGTCCTCGTTACAGAGGTATTAAGGTTTGCAATGGTGACTACACCCGAAGTGGGTTTCAGTAAGCCGTTAAGCAGCTTCATGAGAGTAGTCTTTCCTGCACCATTTCTGCCCACAATAGCTACAAATTCTCCTTTTGCTACAGAAAGGTTTATATTGTTTAGAATATTATTTTTGTCATATGCAAAGCAAACGTTGTTAAACTTTATCACCCTATTACACTCCTAACCATAGTTTCGGCTTCCATAACATTGACTGGGACCGATCCACTGTATATTTTGAGCTGATTAAGATTGTTTGCCAGACTTGCCACCCTTGGGCAGTTAACACCAATATCAGTCAATCTGGATGTATCACTCAGCACCTGTTTGGGTGTACCATCCAGATAGATTTCACCACTGTCTAAAATTATGATTCTTTTGGAAAACTCGCTGAGTAACATTATTTTTTGTTCAACAACTATGATTGTTATGTTTAGTGTTTCGTTCAGCATTTTTAACATGTTATATATCTGAAGGCTACTTTGTGGGTCCAGTTCGGCGGTTGGCTCATCAAGCACCATTATGTCAGGCATCATTGCAACTACAGCCGATATGGCAACCTTTTGTTTCTGACCGCCACTTAGTGAATTGATGTTTCTATAACGTAAATCTTCTATACCCACCATTTTAAGTATATCTGTTATTCTCTTCTCGATTTCTTCTTTCGGGACACCGAAATTTTCCAGTCCAAATAATATCTCATCTTCAACAACTGAGGATACCATCTGTCCGTCGATATCCTGAAATACGCTCCCTACGCTCAACGCCAGTTGTGTCGGTGTGGATTCAATAGTATCACACCCCTTTACTCTGACCTCACCATAAAAGTCACCTTGATAGTGATGTGGAATAACTCCGTTAACTGCATAGGTAAAGGTTGACTTGCCTGCTCCGCTATTTCCTATGACACCCACGAAATCACCTTTTTGGATAGAGAGGTTCTTTATTGTTAATGCAGGCTTTTCACCTGATTTATATTTAAATGAAAAATCCTTGAATTCAATCATCTTTGCCACGTCCCAATGCCAGTTTTACAGGTATATAAAGTACCTGAACTATTACTGCGTTTACTATAGCAGTTAACAGTATCATTATTGAAAACGCACTGAAGGGTATTGCCTCTACATCCGCACCTGCATAAAATGCAATATACAATACTCCCAGATAAGAAAGGCCACTTGCCAGAGTACTCAAAAAAGTACCTAATACGGGTTTTAGTAATGAATAGGGTATAAACTTTAGAGGCAGGCTAATAAGAACAGCCATTGCAAAAGCACCTAAGGGCTCACTTATTAAATTTATGTACGGTGTCCCCGGGAAAACCTGACAGACGGCTCCTGCTATAATTCCTATGACTATAGATTCAGATAGCTTTGGCTTTATTATAAGAATTGCCAGACAATACATTGCAATAATAAAATTGGGCTTCATACCGGCATTGAACATAGAGCCTACGAAGAACTTGAGTACAGCCCCCGTTGCAAGCAATACACCTACAAGAATTACGTCGGAAATAGTAAGTCCTGCTTTTTTCTCTTTTAGAATTACTCTTTTTTCCATAAAAAAACCTCCATCAATATTTTTTTGAGTAGAGGTTTTGAATTTGTATATAATATTTTAAGCAACTAAGCTGAATACAACCTATTAAGTCGATAGGCGTACTCTTCCTTTTGTGTTTGTGATCTCATCTAATCTAAACTCGTCTCGTCTCTTCTCATCTCTACTTGTAAAAAATATAACATTCATGGGCAAGTCTTGTCAATATAAGACAAGAAATATTACAATTTATAATTAATTTACTTTGATTTACCTTTTTATACATTTTAATACTTTATTGTAATAATCAGTTTCTATTATTTTTGCGGAGTATGTAAACATGTCGTTTACATGTTGTGAAATATCATCCCTGTATTGTTTGTTTACAGACTCTTTTGTTTCTCCCTCTGTCAAAATAAATTTACCGCTTTTTGAATTATAGCGGGCTTTGTCCGTCAGCCAACTCCAGTTTGAGAACACAACAAGTGGTGGTGAATTAGACAATATATCTCTTCCCATGAGTAATCTGGAGTCATATTCCACACCCATTAGGTTAGAAATTGTAGGCAAAATATCTAGACTGGAACAGGGCTTGTTTATTTCTTCAGATTTGATACCCTTTGACCATAGTATAAATATTCCTTTGTAAAGTTCAAAGTTTGTTTCTACCGGATGCCCTGCAAGTTCGCTTATCTCATTATTTTTAAGTCCATAAGGATAATGGTCAGGACTGATAGCAATAAGAGTATCTTCTGCAAGTCCAGATTTTTCAAGTCTGGCCATTAATTCTCCCATAGCCCTATCGAATTCTATGTTACATGCAAGATAAGCTTTTACTGCACTTGAATATGGCAGACCTTTAACAAGATCTCTATTTTTTTCGGACATTGCATTTCCGTTAAAGGTGTACATCAAGTGTCCGCTGACAGTCATATAATATGTGTGAAATGGTGTTTTACTAATATAGTCGTCTGTGGTCTTCTGGATCATTTCAAGGTCTGATTCCGGCCAGGATTTGGTCATTTTAAGTCCGTTACCGACAGCTTTATAAGCATATCCCATATTTGGGTGGGATACGTCTCGGTGATAGTAAGTGTAAGAATGGTTATGGTATGCTCGTGTACCATATCCAAGCTTTTTCAACTGGTTTCCCATACAGAAGGGCATATAGTTTTTTCCGGAAACGTAGAAACTCCATATTCCGGGCTTTGGTATCAGTGAGTTGCAAGCTACATATTCTCCGTCAGATGTACTTACTCCCCATATTGGCGTATAAAAGTCGGTAAATCTGAAGCCTTCCTCAGACATTTTATACAGTGTCGGTGTTAAATCCTTGTTTACCGTATATGGTGAAAATCCCTCAGCGGTTATCATTATGAGATTTTTGCCTTTGAAGACTCCGGTATATTTATTCTTCTTTGTTGGTTTGACAGAATTAAAGTACTTGTGCATTGAAGTAATATTTGGGTCATTTTCACTTGCAATAAGTTTGTTAAAATCAATATTCATTATGTTATAGTCATTATTTATTACAGGTATTGGCTGCGGATTCTTATCAACTTTGGTATCAGCTATTTGTAAATTCTGTCCCGCTTTTACCGCTTTTACCGCATTATCAGAATTATGGGAATTATCGGAGTTTTTAAACCCAAATATAAGATGCTTCACATCCAAACGTGAAGTTGTAAGCATACCGAATCTGTTTACAGATAAGTCAGGTATTATTGCCTTTGAATAAAGAAAACCGGTACTTAGCTCGCCGCGATCAGATACAGAGACCATTATGGTTGATGTTATCTGGAAACAAACCATTATAACGGCCAAGCATCCCTTTGATTTAATTGAAGTCTTCCCCATAAGAAATGCTTTTTTTGCCAATACAATCAATAATAAAGGCACTATCATAAAGAGTATAACTGCAGCTTTACCTTTTATTGCAGCAAGACCCTCCTGCCAAAACTGAAGAACCTGACCCGTTCCGTTCAATGAATATACAGCTAAAAATGTATTAAATATCTGATAATAAACAATTTGAACTATATATACAAACGTTAGAAATACAGTAAGTACTAAGGATATAATTCTATTAACTCTGCTGTTGAACAAGCTGCATACTAAATACAACAGTATACCTGCAGGAATCGAAAATAGCACCATATAGACTAAACCGATGTTGAATAGTTCTTTAAATACAGCTATTTTAAATACTACCTCAAGATATATTATAGATATAGGGAAAAATAGTATTGAGCCATAATGTTGTAAACGGGCTATTTTATTATCCACATACATTCCTGCTCTCTAATAATTTTGTAATAATATCAGTATATTTATTATCAGTAAATACGTTAACAATATGATATGTCCGCTATACTTTTTTACTGGAATTTATGGGTTGTTATGCCTTTTCAACGCCCTTTATTTTCCTTCTATAAAATATGTTGCTTCCATGTCTGCCGTACACAATGCAAAGGCAAGCGGAAATTGCTCAAATGCATCTCCTATGCACCGTTTATCTTCACAACCCGAAAAGCCCATATGATATCGTATAGCAAAAGCTTCTTCCCTGGTCAGCTTCATAAACCCAGTTATTATGTATACTGATTTTTCACCATGTCCATATGGAAGCCTGTCATCATACTCATAAGTTGGAACGGTCTGCCACACTCCACGTTCGTCCTTCACATTCCGGGTTCCCGGCCTATAACAGTTTATTTTGCATAAATCATGTAAAAGTGCAGATATTGCAATGGTTTCCGAATCGTAGTTTAAGCCATATATATCCTTTACCCTTGTCCTTGAGAGGTAGTCAACCAAACATTCATATACATTTAAACTATGTTCAACCAAACCACCTTCGTAAGAACCGTGAAATCTCGTACTTGCCGGGGCTGTAAAGAAATCGCTTGATTTAGACAGCATATATTCCAATAGTTTATCAGCTCCGTCACGTTTAATATATGTATTATATAATTCAATATATCTATCTTTTAAATTCATATGTAACCCCTTTGAATGATAATTAATAATTTGGTGTTATAAATAACTATTTCATTATAATATTTTTATTAGAATCAAAACAAGAGTAAACTTTAAACAAAGATGGCAAAGCCATTTTTGTTTGCGGATATGCCTTATATATACTCAAAAAAATTACACTTTCATAGACAATAAAAAAAGCTGTATAGTACCTGAACTCAAGAAAATTGTACAGCTTCTTTTAAAAACTTATAAAATTTTGTGCTTCATTAAACTACATTTATATAGAATTCTGCGCCATTTGAAAAAAATGAGCCCCCTTCAAATTTAAGCTTATAGCTTCCTGGTTTCATTGCAGTAAATGTCCATTGTGTCAAATTTAGGGCATCTGGTATCCCCGGATGTTCCTCAATGATTTCTTTATTGAGTAAACAAATTGCTGTTTCATCAGTATTGGAATACTTCCAATCGCTCCCGTAAATTCCTCCGCCAATAAGGGCTATGTTAAATGAATCACCTTGTTTTACGTTTATTGTACGACCAACATCACTTACATATATATCATATTTAACAGTTTCCAGCGGTTCCACATCTGTTTCCCATGGACGCCTGTATGTAAACTGAACTGTATGCTTTCCCGACTTTACCGCTTTAAAAGTCCATACCTTTTGGATAGGCGTACCGACAGCGTTTGGAGTAAAGCAATAGCTGTCTACAGAAATCAATTTAGCTGCATCGGCATCCGATATGACATAATCCCACTGATAACCGGTTGACCCGTTTTCCTCCAATGATATTTTAAATGTATCTACAGAATCAAAAAGAAAAAGATATGTACTGCTATTATCATAGGTACTCGGATAATAATTCTCAACAGGGAAGGTTCTTATATCTTCGATGATTAATTTTTTCATTAATGCTAAGTCTAATGAATTAACATCCTCATCACCATTCACATCTGCGGCTTTCATATTTACAGCAGGATCTGTTGTTCCCAATAATATTATTCTCATTTTTGCATAATCTAGAGAATCCACCTTATTATCACTATTGAGATCACCGAAAAGCGTGTAACTTTTCGCCACTCCATCGTCCGTATTTGATGTTTCCGCACTTATTTTTGCCGGAGCTACAATGATTGAAAAGATAACTACAGACATAAAAATAGCAATGCTCCTTTTTACTCTGCTGGACACCCATTTACAATCTTTTTTCATTAAAATTCCCTCCTTTTGTAAGCTATGCTCAATCCTTCCTGTTTGACCTATCTCCTTGATTCTCGAGAAAAACATGGAACAAATAAATGCTTATTTGGGTAAATTTACCTTATACGCACATTATATTAAACAACACAATAAAAGTCAATTTTTATAGTATTCCTGCCCATAAAAGGGGTGTCAGTGTAAAAATACTTATTTTGATTAGCAATTATTTATGTTATTATGTTTTCCAGCAAATCTTCAAGTACCGACCTTTCCTTTGTGGCAATGTGGAGTATAGTATTACTTGTATCCCTGATTGTTTTTTCATCCCTAGTCAAATGAGCTTTTATCGCTAAGGATCGGAGAGATATAGCCTGATTTTTCACCACTTTATATTCTTCATATATTGGTGTCGCACTGTTTAAGTGCTTGTTTTCCATGAGGTACTTGATCCTGTTCAGCATAAGGGTTTTATGATCCAGCAAAACATGAAAGGCTCGGATATCAAGAGATGCCTGGCGTTCTAAAAATAATTGGAGATGGTCCTGCAATAATTTATATACATCCATCCCGTAAACCCAAAAATCATTTTTTTGCCCGATATCCTTTCTGTAGCCACCAGTATAGTTTCCGAAAGTGTTTTTTGCCTGAAGGTAATCGTTTAAAAAACCAGCCACAATATTGACATTAAAATCATAGTCGTCATATCGGACTGGTTTAATCAATATAATTCCCTGCAAATTATCCACAACTCCTGATAAATCCAAGTTATTATAGGCATCTTCAATCTGGGAGAAGGGAATACTTGTATAGTAGTATTTACTAAACTTATAAAAATCGGCTACGTTGAAAAGCTTTTTCTGCAAGTCATAGCCAAAGATGAAAGTGTCGTGTGCATACTTTTGTTTTTGGTACGGTACGGCTTCTGATATATAGAATTGATCCAGATATAAAAACACATAGTAATCCGAATCAATGCAATCTATTATAAACTCTGTTATGCTATCCCACTTTTTTTCCACCATTTCCTTTCCAATCCGTTGAAAATCTATCCATGGACAAGATCTCCAGGGAACAGGAGTACAGAAATCCACATAGTATCCTCTGGTGAGTACTCCCTCCGCAAAAAGCTGAATGTAGTAATTATAAAACCACTGCATGGAATCTTCATATTGTTGCACGCAGGATAATATGTTAGCGTGAGTTGGATATGAAGTTATCACTGGAAAATTCATGGGTAATACTTTCGTGTTTTGCATCTAATTTCTCCCTTGCCATAGGTCATGTAATAATATATATAATTCTTTAGTTTGTATTGGATATGTAGCTTATACCGATACTTTACTTAACTCATTTAAAACCTTTTTTACTAGTTCTGCATCTTCGACTCTATATTTAACAACTTGCCCAAGTTTAACGGGAAGTACAAAAGTTAAAATATTATTATAAATTTTTTTATCAAAGAACATTTGATGAAATACCTTCTCAACATTCAAACCTTCCATATAATATGGAAGGTTTATTTTTTTCAGTATATTAATGACCTTTAGCCTGGCCATATTATCAATCATGCCTAAATGTTGAGCTATTCTGAATGCACCCACCATCCCTATTGACACACATTCTCCATGTAACAGTTTAAAATTATACACGCTTTCTATTGCATGACCGATAGTATGACCAAAGTTAAGTATGGCTCTCATACCCTTTTCCTTTTCATCCTGTTCTACAATTGATATTTTTACCATACAGCTCCTTCTGATTGTATGCTCCAGAATGTCATTTTCAAATTGGAATATGCCATTAAGATTGGAGTCGATATAATCAAATAGCTCTATATCATCTATTATACTGTGTACAATCACTTCTGCCATACCGGATCGCACTTCTCTAATTGGCAGAGTCTTTAATGAATTGGTATTTATATATACAAATTTGGGCTGGTAAAAGGCTCCTATAATATTTTTAATATTGCTGAAGTTAACGCCTACCTTTCCGCCAATACTGCTGTCTACTTGAGCAAGTAACGTAGTCGGAACCTGCACAAATTCAATCCCTCTTAAAAATGTCGCAGCTACGAATCCTGCGGTGTCTCCCACAACGCCTCCCCCTAATGCAATTAAGACATCATTCCTGTCAACTTTTAAATCTAATAGAAATTTATAGATATCATTAACCGTATCAAGGTTTTTACTTTTCTCTCCGGCATCAATCACGTATTTGAAAGTATTATATCCTTGTGTTGACAAAGCTTTTATAAACTCTTCTGATTGATAGTAATCAACATTTGTATCAGTTACTATTACAAACTTACAACTTTTATTTTTATATTTAAGATATTCACAAATACCACTGTAATTATTTGATATATAGACGGAATAGCTTCTTTCCTGTAACCCAACATTTAATTTAATCATTTGTCACCTATCCATGCTTTTTGAAATTCCCACCAATAAATTATAAGGCGATGTCATAAGCATCATTAGTTTCCAGCAAAGTAATAATGCCCTTGTAAAGTTCATCGGGAGTATTAACCAAATAGTTCGGGGATTCACTCTTGAGTATATGTTCAGGTGTGTCTCCCCATCCAACAGCTATACATTTGACTCCTGTGTTCTTTGCACAAAGGATATCATTTCTGCCATCGCCTACCATAACTGCATTGTCAAAATCAATATCCATATTGTTTAATGCTAATACCAGACTCTCCCTATGAGGCTTGGGATATTTTACATCGTCAGAACATACAATTGTTTTAAAATATTTGCCAAGTGTTAATTTTTCAACTATTTCCAATGTTCTGCTTCTTTCTTTGCCTGTACATAACGCACAGATATAACCGTCTGCAGTCAACCGCTCAAGCAATTCCCTAATACCTTTATTTTCTTTTATTAACCCAATCCTTTCACGGCTGATTCTCCTGTATGGTTCAATCATTTCCAATGGTAGGTTCATTTTAAGAAGAATATTATGCAGACTGTCTCCGCTGTGGCTCAAGAACTCTTCAAACGATGGTTTACCTTCTCCTACGATAATTTTATAGCTTTCCAAAAAAGCTTGCCTTTGAATCTCGCATGAATTGATTATTACGCCGTCAAAATCAAATACAACTCCTTTTTTCAAATTTACCACCCCGTTTATTTATCACTTATATCGTTTATTTATCACTTATTTATTGAAAGCTTTTTGTATTTTCCTGATTGCCTCTACAATCTCATTTAAGTCTTTTTCATCTCCAAGCAAGGTATAATGTGGTAGCCATACAACCTCTCTGGCAATCCTCCTTGCATTTGACAGGTCAGATTCATCTTCTTTTGAATACCCTTTGATACGGCCACCAAACTTATTTTCTTTAAAGACCTCTGTATCAGAGATAACAGGGAATGATATGAAGGAAGGTATTCCTTCTGCTATAAGGCAATCGATAAAATCTTGTCTGGATAATCCCCCGAAAGCTTCCGCGTTATAGTAAAACATATACATATAATGTGTAATAACTGTAGCATTAGCATTTTTACCTTGAGGGGTTATGCCTTCAATATCTGCTAGTAATTTATCCAACATGATGGCATTTTTGTCTCTCCTCTTATTCATCTCCGCAATTCTTTCCTGCTGTGCAATAAGGACAGCAGCCTGGAATTCATTCATTCTGTAGTTAGAACCAAGTAAAACATGCTCATATATCCTGTCTGCTTTAGGCCTGCCCACACCATGAATAAGATATGCCTTCTCATATAAATCTGTACTGTTTGTAACTACTGCACCGCCTTCACCACAAGTCATCAGCTTACCATTTTGAAAACTGAAAATGGACATATCCCCAAAGGATCCCAGCTTCTGGTTTTTCCATTCACCACCATGACCATGTGCAGCATCTTCTATTACCTTTACTCCATGCTTGCGCGCAATTTCACAAATTAAATCCATTTCACATGCATGTCCTGCCATATGTACGGGAATAACAGCCTTAGTTTTAGGAGTTATAGCTTTTTCAAAAGCTTCAGGTATCATACAGAAAGTCTCAGGATCAACATCAACCAGTACAGGTGTCGCATTACAATAAACCACTGCCGTTGCCGTAGAAATAAACGTAATCGCCGGTACAATAACTTCATCACCAGAACCAATATCCATAGCAGTTAAGGCTAGTTCAATAGCATGTGTACCACTTGTAACACCCAGACAGTGTTTAACGTTATGCAACTCTGCAAATCCTTTTTCAAATTCTTCAACTTTGCTACCAGTCATTCTCCACCATTTTCTGCTCGTGACCACTTCACTGACCAGTTTCAGCTCTCTTTCATCTGAATATGGCCAAGGGTGAAAAGGCTTCGTTTTACAAGGAGTTCCTCCGTTTTTTGCTAATTCGTTCATATCAAATACCTCCTAAATCTATATTTATTAACTTTTATTTTTAATAAAATCACTTATTGCCATTAATCCTAGATCATAACCAAATCCTTTGAACCCAACAATTTGCCCTAATGCTTTCTCAGCAAATATTGAATCCGAGTGCCACCCGCCTCTTTCATAAATATTTGAAATATGTACTTCCACAAACGGAATATCTATAGATGTAATAGCATCCAGTATTGCATATCCTGTTTTGGTATACGCTGCGGGGTTAATTACAATCCCATTTATTCTTTTTAAGTTTTCCTGAATAAAGTCAACAATCAGGCCTTCATGGTTTGACTGAAAAAAAAGCAGATTCACGCCAACCTCGGCAGCTTTCTTTTTTAAACGTAATTCAATGTCTGTCCAGAGCTCCTTTCCATAAAAATCAGGTTCTCTAATACCTAAGATATTTATGTTTGGGCCATTGATTATTGCAATTGTCGCACAATCAGTTGCATTTTCCCATGCTCCCTCAAAATTAATTGAACATTCTTTCAATCTACTCACTTCCCTATACCCTTTATTTGACCTGTATTAATCTGCCACAATTAAACTGCCTGTATATAAGGCTTAGAGCTCCTATAGCACCGTTGCTGTCACCCAATTCTGATTTCTTTATTTCCACGTTTCTCTTAAAGTGTTTGAGACAGTCATTAAGTGTTTTATTTATAGGCTTAAGCAATAAATCCCCTGCACCTGTCACACCTCCGCCAAGTATAACCAAAGAAATATCAAGGAGCATAACAATATTCGTTATCATCCTTCCAATATGTACTCCTGCCTCATAAAAAATCCCGTATGCATCCTTGTCCCCTTGGCAGGCCAGATTTACAACATCTTTCAAATCAAGAGTGTCAAACCCTTCCCATCCTTTTGATATCTTAATCTTGTTAATTTTTTCCAGTAGCGCAGGCCCTGATACCAATGATTGAAGACATCCATTGTTACCACACCTACATAACAAACCATCTTCAGCAACCTTGATATGTCCTATTTCTCCTGCCCACCCGTTAGACCCGGTGTAAAGAGAATTATTGAGTATTAATCCACAACCTACCCCAGTGCTTACTGTGATGTATGCTAAGTTACAATACCCTTTACCTGCACCTGCAAAATGTTCTCCGAGTGCAGCAGAGTTTGCATCATCCTCCATTAACACTGGAACTTTAAATTTTTCCATTAAATATTTTTTTAATGGAAAACCGTCCCACACCTTATTGTTTGGCCACATACTAATCTCTCCGCTTATCCTGTCAAAAAGTGCGGCCAGTGATAAACCAATTCCTCTTAACATTTTGTTCTCCTGGCTTTTTTCATTAACAATTGCTGATATCAATTCACATATATTCTTGTCTACTTCTTGCCTTGCATCGCCTAATCTTTTGAATGTCACTTTCTTAACATCCGGGATGGAATTAACAGAGTCGTCATATGACGCGATACGTACACTCGTTCCCCCTACATCCAGTCCTACAAAAAAGCTATCCAAGACTTAATCCCTCCAAGATAATACTTTTGGACTCCATATCAACCATTTTTTCACTGTTATATAACTTTTCAGTTAATTCGACAGTCCTCAGACCGTCATTTTCATTGAGAAAGTTTGTATTCCCTTCTTTTACTGTATCAATAAAGTATCTTGCCATGGCTTCAAATGCAAGCCCGGTATTGTTGATGTTTTTATTCAGTTGAATAATTTCTTCACCTTTTTTGACATCACTAACAATCATACTGTCTTCATCCCATAATCTGTCATTACTAAATCCAAAAAGGGTTTTTAATTTTATAGACCCTCTAGTGCCGTGTATCGTGAAATATGTACAGTCTCCATTAATTTCAGATGACCAGCTCAATTTAACCTCCAACAATGTATCTCTTTCAAATTCAACTCTGCCAACAACCGTATTTTCAACATCTATCGGAAGTTCTTCGGAATAATTACTTACGAACCACTGTGCGTTGAATTGTTCCTCTTTGCCGTTCGGTCCGAAAACTGTCAACAAATGTTTTAATGGTTGCTTGTCACCTATAATCATTAGGCATAAATCCAATATGTGGGAACCAAGATCAATTAATACCCCTCCGCCTGATAAGGCCTTATTAGTAAACCATGTTCCTGGCCTTGGTATGCCCGATCTTCTCAGCCATCCCGCTTCTACACTGGTTACTTCTCCAATCTTACCTGACTGAATAAGTTCACGGATTTTTATCATGTCATATCTAAATCTGTTTACAAAACCCGGTATGTATAGTTTGTTAACTTTTGTCGCAGTATCAATTAATACTTTGACTTCATCTGAACATACAGCTATAGGCTTTTCGCAAATTACATGCAACCCATGCTGAAGTGCCTGCAAGGAATACTGAAAATGTGTATTATTTGGAGTTGCCACAATAACTGCATCAATACATGAACTAAAAAATTCTGATAAATTGTTATATACGCATGGAATATCATATTGCTCTCCAAGCCTTGAAGCCCTTTCAATATCAATATCAAATAACGAATTTATTTTAACACCATTAATTTTTTTAAATGCAGGAATATGGGCATGTTCAACAATCCATCCACATCCGATAAATCCAACTCTAATAGGTTTGTTTTCCATACTTTGTTCCTCTACTTTAGTTAATTCTTCTCTCTTAATCTTTCCAAGCTCGTTTTTGGGAATGCTAGTTCTAAACTCTATAACAGATGGAATTTTATGTTTACTAAGATTTTCTGAACAGTACCTGCGTAAATCCTCTTCTTTAACGTTATCACCTACAATTACGGCTTTTACATACTCATCACCATTTTCTCTTTTCAGACCCACAACGGCACACTCTTTTACGCCATGAAATCCGAGTAATATGGCTTCTACTTCATAAGGATTTACCTTTTTACCCCCAACATTAATCATAAGTTTCTTTCTACCCTTTATATATAAATATCCTTGGGCATCCTGAACAGCAATATCTCCCATGGAAAAGAAGCCTTCATCGTCAAGTAAAAGAGTCTCACTACCCGCATAACCCTTGAGCATGCCTCTGCATCTGACTCGCAACTCACCTTCCTCACCCGTTGCAACTTTCTCTCCTTCATCATTGCAAATCTTTATTTCTACGCCATACATAGGCTTTCCTATTGATGTATACGGTAAAGGTACTAACCTTGAGACTAATGCTCCAGTTTCCGTGCTTCCATAATTACTTAGTAAAACAACCCCGAATCTATCTTTAAATTTGTTGTACACTTCCTCATTGATTGGGCCTGCACCTACAAGGCAGACCCGTAAGGAGGACAAGTCATATTTCTCCGGGGTAGAAGTGTTGCAAATCAACCTCGCCATTGCGGGTACCAATATAAGTATTGAAATTTTGTTCTCATGAATGATTCTTAAAACCTTTCTCGGAACAAATCTATCAAGTGTAAATAAGCAATTCCCCGACACCATAGTTGCCATTAAAGCTGCACCCAAAGCATATGAATGGTATAATGGAGAGACACTTAGTATTTTGTCCTCCTTCTTTATCTGAAAGGTCTTATTAAAACTTGTTCCTTCTGCTACAAGGCATTCAAGTGTCCTAATACACAGTTTGGGCATTCCTGTCGTACCTGAAGATAAATGATAAATCCCGGTCTTACTTTCACGAGGCTTCTTAAAGCTATTATTGCAATTTGAACCAACGGATTTAAGAACTCCTAGCATTTCACATGATAAAACTGTAGCTCCGGTGAGGCTGATAACTCTTTTAAGTTCTGCTTGTGTGATATCTCCAGAAACCGGTATAATCCAACATTCCACAGATAAAAGGCATAAAAATGCAAGTGCAAAATTCAATTGATTTTCACTTTGCAAAATCACTTTCATTCCTTCTCCATACCCATTCGTATTTAAAATCGCCTGATTATTTCTTAAATGCTCATATAATTGCTTATATGATATAGTTAATTTTTCATCCATCAGAGCAATATTTTCCGGGTTATTAATTGCATTATACTCAATACTGTCAAATAATGTCATGAAATACACCTCACCACGATTAATACTTGCTTCTACACATCCCCTATAGGTTCTGTATGTACATTTTTTATAAGACCCTCGAAATGACTACCACTAATTTTCCCTGCTACAAAATCCTGAAAATACAGTATGTTGGGGTCTTTATATTTTTCATAAAACAACTGTGCTGTTTTGCTATGTTCAATATCAAAATTGGGTCTATAGTGTGATATATGATAGTTCATGGCCTTGTCACCATATGTAAACTTGTAGCCCTTACGGCATATTCTGTAGCCAAGCTCTAAATCTTCACATCCCCAATTTAGACCAAAGTTTTCGTTAAATACTCCGGTATGGTTCAGTATTTCTTTTGTTACAGAAACATTTCCACCGGTAAAACCAATCCAAGATATATCCTGGATTTCTTCTTCCAATATCCTCCATATTACCATCTCTATAGCTGAAACCCTGTCATTAGGTGCTATTACTTCTTCGAAACGGTTTAGAATATCTGTTTCTGATATACATTTACTCTTCATTGCCTCATTAATTGGTCTCCCATTGTTAAGATATGAGTATAATATTCCGTTTGAAGGGTCCTCAAAAAACTTCAAATATGATAAATTGATGATTTTTCCGTGTACAACTCCATTATTTTCCTTCTGAAGTCGCACATGTTCACTAATAAAATCAGGACTCAGAATAAGGTCATCATCGGTAAAAATCACCAATTCATTCCTGGCATACTCCAACCCCTTATTTCTGGCTGCCGCCCTGCCTTTATTCTCCATATGCAGATATTTCAAGTCGAAAGAAGGCCTATAACTCTCAAGAAAATCAGCTGTTCCGTCTGTAGAACCATTATCAACAATAATCACTTCAAATTTTTCAAATGGATAATTCTGATTTTTTAGTGAAGCCATCGCCAACTTAAGTCTTGGTAGTTTGTTATATGTAGGAATCACAATACTAGCTTTCAAATCAGTTCCTCCCTAAAGTCTGTTATTCTACTCTTTTTTCTTTAACACAACGCACATCCATTCTCCATTTTCGTTATACTCAGTACCTGTTATATCATTCCATACCGTTTCAATTTCAAAGCCCGCTTTTTCCACCACATCTTTTATAGTTTCAGCCGTGTAACCGTGAAACCAATTTCTGTAGACCTTTACATCTCTTTCAGTTATCGTAGTATATTGATCCAGCCAAACACTTTCTTTGGGGTAATTAAATCCTTCTTCAAGCACTAAATGCTTTTCATCACACCAAAAGCCATGTTCAGTAATATACCATTTGTTTTTCAGTCCGTGATTAATCCTATATAGTGGCGTTACGACCTCGAATATAAAATATCCGTTGCTTTTGAGGGAATTAAATGCTTTCTGTAAAAGAAGGTCTCTTTTTTCATCAGAAAATGTATGAAGCTCACCGTATACAAGCATAACGGTATCAAATTCGTTAGTGTAGTCCATATCAAAATAATCCATGCATATGTATTCAGCTTCGAGGTTTTTTCCCTTGGCTTTCTTAACAGCGTAATTAATAGATCTTTCAGATAAATCCAAACCCACGGTACGTATGCCTGTACTAGAAAGTATATTACTATAAAGCCCCGGGCCACATCCCAGATCAAGTACCTTATCTCCGGGCTTTACAATACCGGCCTTTGTAATATTTTCTATGCCTTTATTAATTGTTTCCTGTCTTCGGCTTGCTAAGTCATGTCTTGGATTTATGTGTGCATCCAACAATTTTTGTGATATATATGGATCATCCCAAAATTTTGGTTCTCCCATTTCAAAAATTTGTGGTTTCACATTATTTTCAGTGATTTTTTCCAGTAACTCTTTATACATATTTAAACCCTTTTTCATTTAGTATTCTGGAGTCAGTCTTACCCATTCATTTTTTTTGATATTTTAGATAATTCATTTATTCTTTTTTGCTGTCTTGAGCTATTTGTTTTATTTATATTGTAATGTCTGGTACCTAGACCCAGTGACTCAGCATAACTCAATTGTTCCATCCACGGCACTTTTGGATATATCTTGCTTATACATCCGCCGTTTTCTGTTTTACATTCATCATTTTGCCAATTGGAATTTACGATATCTATGCTTGCCATGTCACAGGCAACCGGATCTGTAGAAGCTACAATGCCAATGTCTCTCATAATTGGTTCAGGCGTATAATTAACACAATCACAAACAGGTGCAATATTTGTTAAGAAATTAACATATAAGCATTTTCCGGCTTTATTCCTTGTAGCGCCAAGAGCATATTGTACAATCTTTTTTTGAAATGTTTCACCATTAGAATCCCAATTGGTTTTAATTGCTCCATTATTGCAAACCAGCAAACAATTCCCGCACCCTGTGCATTTTTCCTTATTTATTGAATACTTATTTTCCACTAAGGATATGGCATCCGGTTTACAGAATTTTACACACCTACCGCAACCCGAACACCTTTGATTTATAGTTGGCTTTATATCTGAGTGCATTTCTATCTTGCCTGCTTTTGCAGCGCACCCCATGCCAAGGTTTTTTAGTGTTCCTCCAAACCCTGCCAGCTCGTGGAATTTAAAATGAGATATGCATAAAATACTATCAGCGTAATAGATGTCTGCAGCAACCTTTACCTTTGAAAATGGCATGCCGGGAACATCAACCTCTACATAATTATTTCCCTTTATTCCGTCAGCTATAATTACAGGAACCTGCATGCCATCATATCCGAAACCGTTTCTAACGGCATTAGCAATATGCCCTACTGACTCTGTCCTCATACCTTTATACAAGGTATTGGTATCAGTCAGAAACGGTTTTGAACCGACTCTTTTTAGCTCTTCTAAGCAAGCAGCCACATATTGAGGTCTTACATAATTTAGATTTCCCCATTCCCCAAAGCTGATCTTTACAGCTGTATGTTCATCTTTGTGAAAAATACTCCCAATGTCGAAAGCTAAAAGCAGGCTCTTAATATTGTCAAAAATAGTTTTAAAATGGTTCGTTCCTATGTCACAAAAAAACACCTCAGAATTCATATCTTATCCCTTCTTTATCATAGGTATGAATATGTACAGTGCTGACACATACTCATAAAGTTGTTATTCTTGGCTTCCCTTCTGAAACTCCTGAACACTCTGTTATTCCATATTTCTTCTAAGCGGGACTCATAAATATTGCCTGCTATCATATCTGAATGATCCGTACAAATATTTACATCTCCGTTAGGCTCTATGTTGAGTCTTTTCCATGCTGTTAAACAGTTTATTTTTCTATTGGATTCTTTTACCCCGAACCAATCATACGGAGAGATATCTGCCGGATAAAGGTATACATTATTAAATTCACTCTTCACCATATGCAGTTGTTTGTCTAACTTTTCAATATCCATTGAACTATATTCACCGATAAACCCCTTCCATTTATCTATGCTAATTCCTAAAGATTTTTTTATATATTCGGCAGTTACTTCTCCGGTTTTCATGTCAAAATAAACCGGGAACTGAATTTGTATCCCATTTACTCCCAGGCTTTCAAATTCCTTGACCGTTTCATAAAGATATTGATAATTCTCATCATTGATTACCATATTTACTGAAACAATTGGCCTGAATGACTTATTTTTCAATAGATATTTTAAACCGGTTATTGCTCTTTGGTATGATCCGGGAACACCTCGTATTGAATCATGTATTTCCCCTAAGCCATCTAACGATACACAAATAGTATCAAGCTTTCCATTCAATATATCTTCAGTTTTTTCTTCTAGAAGAATTCCATTTGTAATGAGATTACACATGAACCTTCTAGTCTTTACTTCTTTTAATATATCAGCGAAGTTTGGATGCAGCAGTGGTTCTCCTCCCCATAGAAAAATCTTTGAAGGAGCTAAAAAAGAGAGCTTTTCCATGGTGTTCAGAAAGTTTGTATAGTCCATATGTCCAGTAAATGCTTTATTCTGATCCTTATATTTTGCTTGCCAGCACATGCTACATTTTAAGTTACAGTTATAGGTCAACTTTAATGAGACAATATCTATCTTATAATCGCTGAATTCTCCCGTATAGATCCATGAATCCCCGTTTTTTTTCATAATACCGTAAGATACACACAGGCCCATACTCATACCATAAATAATACAATCACATACCTTTGGCAACTCTGCTTTTATTGTCCAAAATGAGCACCCTTTTCCATCACCATCATATTCAGCTTCAACGGCGGTTACTTCTCCATGCTGCTGGTACTCAAGCCAAACCCTCGAATCCTCATCTCTTTTGGATGTACTAATATTAAATGTATACATCCCTTTAATATTTTTTACTTCTCCGACAAGATTAATTTCCTTCATAGCTGTCCACCTCCAAAAGAGATTTCCCAAATTCTCTCTGCCATAGTTATCTGATTATCTATACCATGCTTTAAATACATAGCTTCAATGGCTGTAGCTTCTGCCAACTCTGTTATCGACTTATTTATACCCTTTAAATTCCAATCTATAAATTGAGTCCTGTAGAAATTTATAAGGTATGCTTTTGTCTTTATATAGCTTTTGATATCTGTATAAACAGGCTTCATATCAAATTCTTTTTCAAGCTCTTTAAGCCTTCCCCAATAATTGTGCCTATTCTGGTCGCAATACGGATAATCTTCATATAGGTATACGTTTTTATAACCTGTCCATTTTTTTAAAGACCTCAGCGCTGCAGTCAGTGTTATTCTATGATCATAATGCCAACCGAAAGCAGCGGGCAAAACTATCATCTGAGGTTTGTATTCTTTTACAAGGGCTCCCAAATCCTCAGTAATAGCTTCAATCATTTCATTATCTTTCTTTAGAATGCCTTCTCTCAGTATTACACTCAAGCCAGCTCCCCTGGCTATAGAATCTCTATATTCCAGAGTATGAGTGCTTCCGCGTAGATAGTCAGCTGCGATTGTATCCTCCTGTCTCCTCAGCTTTGAGTATTCGTCGTCATTTAGATGGATTTTGTCTTTCCACGGAAAGCTTTGTGAGGAGTATTTTGAAAATACCGTTACGAATATTATCTTGCGTTTATCGGCAATACACTGCTTTGCCAGAGTTCCTCCGCATGATAATGCAAAGTCGTCACAGTGGGGCTGGATTACCAGAATTTTTTCCTGACTTTCCGATGATTCTCTTGGTAAGCAACCATCAAAGGGTACAATCACACCGGCATTTAAAAGTTTAAGAATCGTAGATTTGTTTTCTGCTTCCCCCAGCTGTTCAGTTGAAAATATATCTTTCTCTTTAACCAAAGCTTCTGTTTCACTGGAAACACTTATAGTCATATCAACTTCACCAAGGAAAAAAACCTTTTGGTGTAAAATTTTAAATTGAGGAAGCCATTTAAGCAGTTTATCCATGATCAAAATATGAATTCACCCCTTAAGACACCAGCGATTCCCTAAGTTCATCAACTCTTTGCTTTATTTTATAAAACTCGTTCTTTTTCTGCTCAATAATGTCTCCTATGGCATTCTCATTGCAGTTATCAACAGCATCAAGAATACTCTCAAAGGCCTGCAAATCAACGCGCATATATTTTCTTGATAGTGAATGAAGCTCGGATGCCATATCTCCGATTTTTCTTTCATTTGCAAGTTTAACAAGCCAGAGTGTGTCCAATTGAATCATTTCCTGGGATATTTTTTTCCACTCCAGCAACCATTTATAAAATATGTTCATCTTTGGGTCTACAAATTTATAGTCATATCCATAATCAATTTCTATAAGTATTTCAGGTGATTCTTCCAGCAACTTTTTTAGAATGGGAGTACCATTGTACAGCTTTAGCGGACTTGCCAGTCTGTCTCCCGACACCGGCCTGTCGTAGTTGAAATATTTAAAATAGTTTATCTTTTCGAGAGCTTTCAGGTTATCTCTTATTTCGTCAAGAGTTGTAAACATATCAAACATTATAAAACCCATCCAGACAGTTATCCTGAGCTTGTGCAAAAGATTGATGGCATTGATATTGTCCTGTACCAGTACTTTTTTATTCAGAGTATCAAGTGCTCTTTGTGAGAATGACTCAATCCCCAGAAACACACCGTTTAATCCTGCCTTTTTCAGCCTGATAAAAAGGGTTTCCTCTATATCGTTTACCCTGCAATCAATATCAAAGTTAATTTTTAAATTTCTTTTTTCAATTTCATCAATAAAGGTGTCAATCCAACCTGGCTTTACCCGATTTGTAGCCAGAAAATTATCGTCTGAGAAAAAGAATTTATTTATACCGTAAGTTTTATTAACATATTCAATCTCATCAACCACCTTTTCAGGCTTTCTTATTCTGATATGCTTTCCCTTTAAAAAGCTGTAAAAGGATTGAATACTACAGAAAGAACAATTTGCATAACAGCCCCTGCTTGCCGATATGGTTGCACTATATCCTGATGGATCGTCAACGGATTTGAAATACGGATCACGGTATGGATAAGGTATTGAGTCCAAGTCAGCGATAAGCTCCCTCGGTTCGGTATATACTATGTTGTCATCTTCCAAATAGCAGATGCCATCTGTCTTTTTCCATTCCTCATTCGGCAGATGCTCTACCAGCTCAGCTATAGTTGTCTCTCCTTCTCCAATACTGATGCAATTTACACGGGGAAATTTCCTTAGCAATTTTTCAGCATAGAACGAAGCAAAATGCCCACCCAGACATATGTGTGAATTGACTTTACCTTCTATCATCCGGTATAATTCTTCAAAAAACGGTGCAGTCTCCTCATATAATGAAAAACCTATGAGATCAAAGTTTTCCTGCATCAAAGTCTCATATACCTTATCAATTCCTAAATCGAAGAACTGGGCATCTATTATTTTAACCTGATGCCCCTTTGATATAAGCATTGATGCGATATATGCTATACCCAGACTCTCCTTAATTTCAAATCTAATGTCTACTTTGAACCTCAAATTAACAAGTGCTATTTTCTTCAAGATATATCACCCCCTAAATAATTTCGTAAACCTCAATATACATAAAAATAGCTACATCTGGAGCATATTCCCAGAGAGCCTTTTTTTGTGTTCTCTCTATGCCTTGTTATTATAGAGTTGTTGAATAATTCTTCGATAGAGTGTTCCAGAATGTTACCGTACTTAGTCTCAGGGAAATCGGTGCAGGCAATTACACTACCATCAGGCTCAATGTTTATTCTATTCCTACATGTCATACATTTACCCTTAAATGAAACCTCCGGTTTATGGAACCACTCCTCAGTTGAAGCCCCAGCAGGAAAAAATAAAACATTTTTATATTCCTTCCTTATCCGATCAAGCTGCTCATTAAGAACAGGAATATCAATGTCAGAATAATCGTCTACAAACCCATACCAGGATTTTGGATTTACAGCACCAAAACAGTCCTCAACGTAGGCCTTGTATTGGTCTGCCATCTTAACCGTAAAAAACATGGGAAGCTGTATTCTGATTCTTCTGCATAGATTTTGTTCATTTATAAATTTAACAAAGTCATAAAGCGTACGATAGTTATCTTTTACGACAACAGTGTGGATATCTACAATTGGTAAAACCTTTCCAACTTCCTTTTTATATTCCTTTAGTGAAAGAAGGTTCTCCAAAACTTTCGAGTAAATCCCCTTTACTCCACGGATTTTTTCATGGAATTCTTCAAACCCATCAAGAGACACAGCTATCTCTGCCACTTTGCAGTCAACAATAGGCTTTATAAATTCATTAAGAAGAACCCCGTTTGTCGTAATAAATGAATTTAGCTTCTTGCTGGATATGTATTCAATAACAGCACTTAGATTACCGTACATAAACGGTTCTCCACCCCATATGTATATCTGGGGTCGGTATTCTTCCACTTGATCTATCACTTTTTTTATTTCATCAAGTTCCAGCCAGTGCTTTTTGATTCCGTGTTTAGCAGACCTGTTTTTTGCCTGACCACACATGCTGCAATTCAGATTACATATGTCAGTAATTCGAAATGCAACACTTTTTAAACCACTAATAGCATTATTTTCACACATTTGGCTTTAAACCTCCGATATTTATAATTTCATCGAAAAAAGTATATATAAACTCAATAAGCAAGTAAGGTATTCTTATATAGGACTTTATACACTCTTTTCTGAACATATTATAGTTCTGCTCCTCCTGAGGCAAATCAGATATGTAATGAACAGCAAGGCACTTTTTTTTAATAACCTGAGCTGCAGTATAGAATGCTGATGTTTCCATGTCTATTGCCTCACACCCGTTTAGTTGCATTTCAGCCAGAAATTCTTGTGTCTCTGCAAATATAGAATCGATAGTAAATATTTTTGAGTAATGTGCTCTTGTTTTTAAATTTTTACTTGTACTTGCATACTCTTCAAACATTTTTAACATATCAGGAGAAGCAAATGAAATGTTCTTGTATCTATCGGGCTTCATATCCTTATAGTACGTCGAAAAACCCTCTCCGATTACAGCCTCACGGGGAATAAAAAATTCTCCCCTGGCAACCCTGTTGCCAATCCCCCCTGCAGTGCCATTGTATATTATTGCCTTGCAACGGGAGCCGTCCAAAGCAAGTACTGCATCTCCGACCTTGGAATCTCCGCTTCCGGTATATATAACTGATATATGCTTACCTTCGAGATTAATAGTTATCCCGCTATAATACCCCTTAAATTCGCATAATATGTTTTTGGTATAAATCCGTTTGAAATCTTCCAGCCTGTCAAAGCATGATAAAATAACAACTTCACCAAGCTTATCTGTATTAAAAAACTGTTCAAATACATTTACCATCTGATATCCCCTAGGCCATAGAAGTTATTTTACATTGATAGCTTTTGGTTTACGACCTTTTCGAGTGCACTAATATCCTTTACAACTGATGAATTGATTTCTGATTCATCCAGTGAAATTTCAAATTCCTTCTCCAGGTTAACCAATATTTCTAATACGACAATTGAGGTTATTTCAACTCCAAGTTCTTCAATATTATCGGTTTCTGTAAATTTACCTGAGCTGTCTTCCGTATCCAGACTCCTTAATATGACATCCTTAATTCTTTCTCTAATACTATTCATAGTTAGTCCTCCAATCTACATGTTATTTTCAAAATCAATTGGTAATGAATGGGTTTTTTAACTTGCTACTTTTGAAGCATAAATTAAGTAAACTTTCAAATCAGAGTCAGGATTCACTACATCTTCCCTGTACGTTACATGGTACCCTTTTTGTACCAAAAGCTCTTTGATTTTATGTAGGTACATGTCTTCTTCATCATGTACTTCGATAATTAGTTGTCTGATTATATCCCAATCTTCATTATTAATACTCTGTAAAATTTTCCACTCACTGTTTTCCGCATTAATTTTAAGCACATCAATCCTATTTATACCATTAACTCTAATCACATCCGATATAGTTTCAACAGGACATTTTACAATTTCCTGTTGCATATAAATTTTGGTCAATTTATCTATATATTTAAAGTGACTATTATTAAGCTCAAAATTTTTCCCTTTTGTTACTTTGCCTATTATATTATCTCTGAACATCTTTTCACCCCAGGATGATAGTTCTAAAGATGCAGATCCTATTGTAAAATTCGGATAGATTGCAAACTCCTCATATCCTTTTTTATCAGAAATACCTACTTTATGTAAGGCAGCATTTTCAAAATAAAGCTTCATGTTTTTTTCCAAAACATTGTATGCTACATATGAAGGTTCAAAACAATAAATATTAAGGTTTTTGAGATTTTTTTCAGAATATAAATATAAAGGGTAAAGTCCAATATTGGCACCTATGTCCACTATAACATCATTTTCATTAACCACGATTGTATCATCTTCATATATTTTATTATTAAAAATAGCTCCGTAAGCAAGTTCCGTTTCATAGTCATTTACTTGAAAGAAACTGATATTATCTTTAGTTATATAATTTTTCAAATATCTTTCGATAAGGCACACATCCTAACTATATATAGTAGTCTTTTTTACTTATTGTCCTTTTATTATTCTTTCTCGATTACAATTGAATAGCAGTCCCCCAAAGCGCCTAATCCATTTATGATTCCGGTGCTGAAATTTTTCTTTGAAACAGGTTCTGCTACTAATTTTAATTCAGTAAACATTTTCTCAGGTTCTGTTAAATTATGAATCTTAGGTAAATAGTCGTTCTGAAGAGTTTCAATTCCTGCAATAAGACTCATAACCCCTGAAGCGCTAATGGTTTCTCCTATGACAGACTTTAAGGCAGTGACATATACATCTTTATCAGTTCCCTTTAATAAATCTGTGATTCCTTGTCCTTCAGCCGAATCAATATTTTTTGTTCCATTAGCTGCCGAATATATAAAATCCAGTTCATCCTTGCTTTTGGATGCCTTTTCTAATGCACTTTTCATTGAGCAAAAAATCCCATCCCCAATTGTATCTTTATAACTGTATCTTTCATTACCTGAACCTATGCTGTTGATTCTGCCATGGATTTTTGCCCCTCTTTCCAAAGCATGCTTACTACTTTCCAATATAACCACGCCACATGCTTCACCTAAGACAACACCATTCCTGCTTTTATCAAAAGGTCCATACAATACTTCTTTTGTATTGTCGTATAATGCTCCTATATTTTTTCCAAAATTAATCATTTCATCATTCAATACGTCTATTCCTACAACAATTATTAAATCCTCATATCCATTTGCAATTCTGTCAAATGCACATCTAATTGCAGTGTGACTTGAAGTATAACCGCCGTTGATTGTAGTGTTGTAACCGGATAATCCAAATTCTGTACATATTGTTGAAAGAACTGCATACACTCCTGCCATTAAGCTATAAGGGGTTATATGTCTGATACCCCCTTTATGAAAGGTTAATAAGTTGTTCCAAATAGAACTGGTACCTACATATGTACTTGCAATAATTGTTCCTATTTTCAAGCAATCATCTTTTAAATATTTATTAATCCCTGCCATTTCAATAGCTTCAGCACATGCCCTAATAGCATATTTACAGCTACTATCCAACTTTAAAAACGGCACATTTAACTTATAATCCTTAAAATTGAAGCCACTGATATGTGCTGATTTAAAGTCTCCTGATGTATATCCGGCTTCCCCACTCCCTAAAATACCGGCTTTATCGTTTAATAAATTGTTTCGAAACTCACTGCTGTTGTTTCCAATAGCTGAAACAGACCCATACCCCGTTATTACCACACTATTCATTTTGGCCTCCAAAATATTTTGATATCACTATTGATGAATTTACTCCACCGAACCCAATGGAATTTTTCATAAAATAATTTACTTTTTTGTTTATGTAATTATTAGGGACATAATTTAGATCGCATAGGGGGTCCTTCTCTGAATAATTTAACGTAGGGTGTACAAAATCAGCCGTAATGGCATATAAACTAGCAATTATCTCAAGTATTCCGGCAGCAGCACCTGTATGTCCAATAAATGACTTTGTTGAACTTATTGGAATATCATAGGCTCTTTCCCCGAATACAGCTTTTATGGCATTTGTCTCTATCAGATCATTCTGTTGAGTACCAGTTCCGTGGGCATTTATATAATCAATACTTTCCAAAGGAATATTGGACAATTTCACTGCTTCTTCCATAGATTTAATGATTGCTTTTCCATCTTCAGAAGAAGAAAAAATACTTTCAAATATATCATTTTTAATAGATATACCAAGGACTTCACCTTTTATTGTTGCTTTTCGCTCTTGAGCAAACTTTTGGGATTCCAATACAAGTACACCGGCACCCTCTCCTTGAACAGTTCCTTTTCTATTTTTATCAAAGGGCCTTAATGTCGTATCTTCAATTATTCTTAACACCTTCATTGGAATTAAGCCTACTAAATTAACCAAATCAACTCCGACTGCCAGACACACATCACAGTATCCGTTCTGTATCAATTGCTTCGCCTGCTCAATTATGCAAATTCCTGTAGCACAAGAATTTGAGACAGTTATTCTTTCTCCCAGTAATCTGTATTTTCGGTATAAATAATCAGTAACAGAATTAAAGCCATAACTTGAAACGGCAAATTTGTCAGCACGGTTATATTCACCATTTTTGATATTACTGTATCTATCAAGTATATCATTTGTAGTGGAATTCATTGTTCCGGTTACAATCCCCACTTTCAGGGTTTGTAACTGCTCAATAGTAATATTTGCATCTGCTACGGCTTCTTCTAACGCAATAGACGCAATCTTATAGCCTTTAAAATTTATTTTGGACTTACCATTTATTTCGACTAATGCTGCAGGAACACTAATTGATTCTACATCAATAGTTTTGATTCCACATATACCTTTCTTGAGTGAATTTAAAAAGTTATCTGACCCTATTCCTATTGACGATACAACCCCCGTACCTGTAATCACAACTCTTTCCATACTTTTACATATAATCCTCTCATATTGATATTACTACTATGGAATTGCAAAAGCCCTATCGGAGAACCATTATTATGATGTTTGTCCTCCATCTACAGGAATAATTGCCCCGGTTATATAACTTGCCAGGTCTGAGCTAAGAAATATTGCTAATTCAGCAATTTCATCAGGCTTTGCAATCCTTCCCAATGGTACCTCATTGATAATCGTTTGAGTCAAATTTTGTGGTACATTTGCCATCATATCAGTATCTACCGGGCCGGGAGCTATTGCATTAACTCGGATATTTTTATTTGCATATTCCTTGGCGAGTGTTCTGGTAAGTGAATTTACTCCTGCCTTTGAAGCCGAGTATGCCCCCATTCCGACACTTCCGCCTAAGCCAGCCACAGAAGAAATATTGAGAATTACACCAGCTCTTTTTCTTTTTATACATTCAAAAATAAACCTCTTTGAACATAAGAAAACTGATTTTAAGTTTATGTCCAGAACCATTTGCCACTGCTCTTCAGTTGTTAATGTAACTAAAGCATTAAAAGACCGTCCTGCATTATTAACCAATATGTCTATTCCTCCATACTTGTTAATAATATCCTGAAACATTTTTGTTACATCCTTATTTACAGATAAATCCGCCTGGACTATCATACTTTCTCCATTTAGGCATTCTATTGATCTTCTTAATTCTTCAGCTCTTTCCGGCTTTGAATTGTAATGTATAATAACAGTTGCACCCTGTTCGGCTGCTTTTTTACATATAGCAGATCCAATTCCTCCAGATCCTCCTGTTACCAGAATAACTTTTCCATTCAATAATCCGTTGTACTTCATATGTATTCCCTATCTTTTTAATTTTTTTTAAAAGTATAAAAAATAATCCCGTATAAACTGTTCCAAAAGCAAATCATTGCTTTAGCAAACTTCGTTATTCTCTCTTTTTTCAGATCTTAGGCTTTCAAGTTTCATTTCTATCTTAGTGAACTCATCGTCAATTTCGTTCAACTTGATGTTACCGGCTTCTAAGAAATCTTGAGCTTCTTTACTTTTACTGGAGAAGCCCTGTTCAGCTAAATCTACAAAGCCGTAAAACATGTTTTCATCCTGTTTGATATACTTCCTCGCCAATCCATGTAATCTATATGCAATATCAATTTCCCCAAGTCGGTTAGCTATATCTATAAGCCATACAGGATTATGCATAACTACTTTTAATAGATTTACCCTCCATTGTTGTAAAAGATCGAATACTTGCGCGACTCTTATATCCTTATAATCGCATTCGTATGCAAATTTACCGTCTTGATTTACTTTATCATTCTGAATATCAACAGTAAGAGGAGTTCCTCCATAGGTTTTCAGATCATACCCTCCGACTAACGTTAACGGTCTGGAATAATGGAAGTACTTAGTATAATTTATATCCTTGAAGAATTTAAGGTTTTCCCTGATTTCATCTAAAGTAGTATAAGGGTCAAACATTATAAAACTTATAAGCGGATCAATTCTAAGCTCACGCAATATTCGAAGTGCTTCTCTATTTTTTTTCTTAGATGTTTTTTTATCAAAGTCTTCCAATACACGGTCTACATCCGATTCAATCCCCATTGCTACTCCAATTAAGCCAGCTTGTTTCAGAAGCTTGAATAAACCCATTTCTATATCATCAACTCTAGTCATAAATATAAATTTTATATCAAGGTTCCTGTTGATAATTTCATTAGCTAACTGTTCACACCATCCCGGCTTCACTTTGTTGGGGGCGCAAAAGTTATCGTCACTGATAAAAATTTGGTTTACGCGGTATGTATTTTTCAGAAATTCTATTTCATCAACAACTTTGATCGGATCTCTGAATCTTATTATTTTCCCTGGGGATGCATTATAAAAGGATTTGATTGAGCAGAACGAACAATTTGCATAACATCCCCTACTGGCTGAAATATTGGCTGTTCTCTTTTTAAAATCCCACAGTGGTTCATTATATATTTCCAAGTCATCCCTAATAGGATAAGGAAGTTCGTCAAGATTTTCTATCAGTGGTCTCCTGCTGTTTACAACTATACTGTCCTCTTTCTTCCATGCCAGGCCTGTTACACTGCCTAAGTCCGTATTGTTTTCAATGGCTTTGACCAGATCAAGAAATATATACTCACCTTCACCGGTGATTATATAATCGATTTTGGGCAGTATTTCAAAAAGCTTCTCAGGTTCGGTTCCGGCCCAGTGTCCGCCGATTACTATATGAGCTTTTTTCTTATTAAGGTGTAGCCATTCAGTCAATCTGTACAAGTCATATAAGGTTTCAACATGAAGCGGAATACCTATAATATCAAAATCTAATGGTTCTAATGTTTCGATTAGCTCTTCGAGAGACATTCCTGAAAAATGAGCATTTATAAGCTTAACGCTATGTCCATCATTTCTAAGAACTGCGGCAATATATCCGAGACCTAAATGATCCTGTTCATAAGAATCCATATATATATCACCATCATATCGAAGATATGTAAGTAAAACTTTCAACCTCAACACCACTCTTTCTTTTATCCCTCGTTTGTTTCTTCCAGTATCTTAAGGGAACATATGTATCTTTCACAGGTACTGCAAGTACTTGGTTGTATATGCGAACACACTTTAAAAGCTGTTCCTTTTTCTGTTTTACCCTGGTAGTGAACAACACATCTGCTCACTATATCGCAGTAATACAATATCCTATTTTTTGTTATTTTCATTAATCTACCTCCCCATTACAAACGGGCATTTATATACTCACTTAGATTAGTAACTGAGTTAATTAATTCAGCATTCAAATCGTCTTCATCAATTTGGACATTAAATTCATTTTCAACGTTGATTAGTATTTCCAATGCATCTACTGAATTGATACCGTAAATTTCTATTAGTCCTGATTCTTCCAGCTCAGGTGGATCAATTTCAAGGTTTAAAACCTGGACAATAATTTCCTTAACTTTTTTCAATGTTTCAATATTACTCATAATCAACACTCCTTTTAATAAATTTGTTTATATAATAAATTTTTAATATTATACATCTGCGGTTTCCTGTTCAGCCTCTTTGGTATAGGCCGCGGCAGTACAGCTTCCATACTTGTATGATACCTTTTCAAAATACTCCATCTTTTGCTTTAAATCTATACGCTTTTGAGAGTTCCAGATATCTTTTAATGTGTTCTCCTTTAAATTACCTATAATAAGATTTTCTTCATTTTTCATGGATGCACATCCGTAGACATTCAATCTTGTATCCACATAGACATCCTTCACCTTTTTGAATGCATTACATTCGTGCATTTCAAGTAGAATATTAGGATTATCAAGAATTCTCCCATGGACTTCCTTTGCCTTTTCACTGTCCATAAAATGAGGATTCAGCTTAATTTTAAGGTAGAGGTCATTTTTATATCCGTGAAATTTATCAAGAACCTTATTCAGGGAATCAATATACCTGTCCTCCCAAAGGCGACCATCTATGTCCCTCTTCCCGATCATTATTACAGGAGAATATTTAACACATATACACCCCAAGTCTTTTGCCAAAGGTAACATATCATGTATTTCATCAACATTACCCTCTGTGATAGTACATGAAATCTCTACAGGAAGGTCTCGTGAATATTGCCTTATACTATTTATTACTTTTTCAAAGTCTATACCATGTCGTGTTACCTTGTTTGTTTCCTCAAAGGGAGAATCAAGAGATACTTCCAATGAAAAACCACTGGAATATAAAGCCGTTGCAATATCCTTATCATATAACATACCGTTTGTTGTAATACAATAAAGTGGGAGCCCTTGTTCAATAAGCAGTCTTTTATACATTGTAGAGAATTTCTCCGATTTATACCCCTTAGATATAATCTCTTTAAGGTTCTTATAAAAATAACCCGGTTTTATCTCCTTAATTTCTGCCATTTTACAAATCAGCTCTATTATGTCTTTTTTAAGCATAGGCTCTCCACCCTGCAAAACCACAAATGTTCCACGACATTGAATAATCTGTTTTACTATATCTAATACCAAATCATTTGGAATTTCCTGATTGATACCACTGTTACTGCCTTTCCTACAGCAATATATACAATTCAAGTTGCATTTGTCGGTTACATCAAGTATAGAAATAACACTCACCCCCTAAGTTCTAGTAAAACTTAATCCAATAACCCTTTCACCCAAATCAGAGTTTCTTCGTACATCTCCCTGCTCAATAAATGTCCCCCTCCTGGAATAGAAATGAATTTCAGGTTGGATCTTTTATCCTTATACTCAGATATTAACTTTTCCTGAAAATCTTCAACTATTTTTATAGGTATAGCCATATCCACCGTACCGTTTATCATAAAAATCCTTTTGGGTGGCATCATGGATATGTTATAGTAAGGATCAAAAATCTCAGACTTTTTTTCTACATTTTTTATAAATTCGTCCTTACAGTAAATATTATCTGAAAAAAACCTTCTTAATGTACTTGTTTCCTTTACCCTGGCCAACTGGGGATAGTTTGCACTTGCCATGATTGATGCGATATTATTGACTCTTTCATCTACAATTGAAGCTGCAAATGCTGTCAATCCTCCCATCGAAGTACCCAACACGGTAATATTTCCATTTTCGACTTCTTCTTTTTCAACGAAATAATTTATTACTGTTGTTATCTCCTGTGCGGTTTTAAAAACAGTATTGTAAAATTCCTTCCACGGGAATTTCCCAACAACGTAGTTATCCCTTTCTCCATGCCTGTCCAAATCAACCGCAACGGCTAAAAATCCCATCTCAGCAAGCCTGTATGCAAAGTTCAGCATAAACTCCTTGGAATCCAAATATGAGTGATACAATACTACAAGTTTTTTTTTGCCGGGTTCTCCGTTTGTACAGCATATAAAAGGAATATCATTTATCCTGCTTTTTTTTAACTGAATACTTAACTCGTCCATTTTCACCCTAAAACCTCTTTATAATAACTAGAGCTTTCCTGTAAAATATCCTTTAGGTAAGTCTCCACACCCGGATGTATGTTAAACATCTTGGAAAGCTTTATGTACTCTATAGCAGCTTTCTCCATGTTTATCTGGCTTTTTGACCCTTTTGCCGCACGGAGCATTATGTTCTTTGGAGTACTTTTTGTCGGTACGAACTCAAAAATGTCGACATTATATCCAAGGCTTTCAAGAAGTAACCCTCTCATTGAATCTGATACCATATCTACAATTCTTTCCTTGTATGGCTTGAATCTTGTTATGCTCGTTAAGGGATGTTTTGAAATTTGACTTCGTGCGGTATGCTGGCAACACGACACTGATAATATATACCTTGCTCCATCAAGTACTCCTCTAGCAATCATTTGATCAGTAGCAAAATCACAGGCATGCAGGCTGTATACAACATCCGGCTTTTTATCAATTTTACATTCGATTATACTCCCACTATGAAACTCCATGTTGGTAAATTCCAGTTCTCTCGCAGCGCCTGCACATTTCTCTATTAAATCCTCATTAGTGTCAATACCAACAAAATGCAGGTTTGTCCGTCCCTCCTGCTGAAATTGGTAATTGAGATAAAATGACAGGTAACTTCTTCCGCATCCACAGTCTAAAAGCACTACAGGCTTTTTTGTAGATACCTTGTTTAAAACTGACTTGACCATAATATAATAATCTTCTAACTGACCATGCTTATGTAATCTTTCCTTGTAGCTGTTCCCGCTTGGATTTGCGAGACCTATCTGCATAAACAGATACTTTAAATCTTCACAATCAAACTTGAGTTCCCCCATGCTTCCACCGCCATTCATGAATTAATTGCAAATTTTTATGCATCGTTAAACATATCACAAATAATGTCTTCTATTGACGTTTCCTGAATATTAATATCATTTATAATGTATTTATTTAAAACTGTCTGGCATATTTTTTGAATATCTTCGCTTTTTACTTTATACCTGGCTACATTATCAGTTAATTCCACCATTTCTCCAAGGCTTTCCGCCTGTGTCCGGGCAATTTCCTGTTCAAAGCTGAAACTAATGGTTTTTAACTGTCCATACTGCTTGAAGATATCCTGAATTAAGCCATTATAAATTACAGTTCCTTTATCTACTATTATCAAATTTCTACATAGCTCCAAAATATCTGCCATATAATGGCTGGTCAGAATAATAGTTATTTTATCTTCTTTGTTTATTGTTTTTAAAAACTCTCGTATTTTCCTTTGAGATAAAACATCAAGACCAATAGTTGGTTCATCAAGAAATAAAATTTGAGGATAATGAATCAAAGATGCAATTAGCTCCATCTTCATTCTTTCTCCTAATGATAATCTTCTTACCTGAACATCCATCTTTGACTTGACATCCAGTAATTCAGTTAAATAATCAATTCTTTTCTTAAATTTGTCATCAGGTATACCATAAATGTCTTTATTGATATAAAACGTTTCTATAGCAGGCAAATCCCACCACAATTGGCTCCTTTGTCCCATAACTATAGAAAACTTTCTTTTGAATTCATTTTTTCTCTCCCACGGGATATAATTCATTACCGTAGCATTACCTGATGTAGGATGTAAAATACCGGATAGAATCTTTAATATTGTTGTTTTACCGGCCCCATTTGACCCTACCAAGCCTACAAAATCGCCTTCTTCAATACGGAAGCTGATATCCTTTACCGCATGATTAATGGTATAGTCGCTCTTAAATAAACTTCTAAAGGAACCCTTCAGTCCCTCTTGTTTTTTCTTAATTTTAAATTCCATATTTAGATTATTTACATCTATTATAGACATTCTAATTTATTCCCCACCCTTCTTCCTGCTATCATTAGCAGAAAAGCTTTAATCCGAATATTAAACTGTAATTTCCTCGGTATTTGTTATTTCTAATATATATTGTTAAGAACTTGCACTTGAATATCTGCTTACTGAGAATTTAAAGAAACTCACAGCTATCACTACAAACAAAATTGTCACTGAAGTTGATAGTAATACCAACTTGAAATTATTCTGACTAAAGAGATATTCACAGGGTATCCCGGCAATAAACAGTATTGGAAACACAAACATAAACCCAAACCGCAGTGCTCCCTTGGTTATAGTGGAAGGAAGCCTCCCAAATTCCATGACGTCAAAGAAAATATTAATGACGTTATATATACTTATAAAATGGAATGACAGCGAACTTATAATCAAAAATATGGACGCGTAAATCAAAATTCCATTAATCATCATTACTAAGAAAAATACAAATGGTACAGGCTTTATGCTTACAAAGTTAATAGTATAAATAAATAGTATTAAAGAGAAAAAAGTATTAATCACTCTTGATACGTCAAAGGTTTTAAAGCATGTCATAAAAACTTTTGATATAGGTTTTAACAATATATAGTCATACTGGCCCAAATTTATAGCATTTGGTAAGTCAAGCAGACTCTTGAAAAACAAAAGGAAAAACAGATTATCAACAACATTAAACGCTGCAACAAAAAACAGTGCCTGATCTTCATTCCAATTTCCGATATAGTTTATCATAGAAAAAGTGGATTTATAAAATATCACATTCATTGCCAGCCATATATTTATCAGAAAAAATGAGGTAATAAAATTTACCTTATATTCCATCTCTGCCATAAGACTTGCTTTCAGGAGTCTCAAAAACACCTTCCAATACCTATTTATATTATTGACAATATTGCTCATTAGAATTTATCCTCCAACACTTGTATATTTCTTGATACCCCTTACCCACATCACAATACTGATTAAATATAGAAGTACTATCCAGATTATTTGTGTAAAAACTCCTTTTATCAATTCTGTTCCCCAAAGATTTCCCATATATATATTGACGGAAAAGTATTGCAAGTAGTTAAACGGAAGGAAGTCCAGTATCTTCCTCATTAAGCTAGGAAAGAAGCTTATTGGTATCCAGACACCACTAATAAAACTTAACAATGTCCTTTTAAATACAAACATTATGCCTACTTGTTCTATCCAGAAGGCTGATAGTGCAAATATGTAGCCGATAAGTGTGCTGATGACCATTCCACCTAACGCTGTAACTATCACAATAAGAATGGTCGGCCACCCCGGCATAACTGTCAAATCACCAATAACAATAAAAAACAGGGTGAAAAAAACCACAATTGATATAATAAACTGTAAAATCATGTTTCCGATTTTTGCAGATATATTATATAGCAAATAATTCATAGGTTTCACAAGGAATACACTTAAATTCCCATCCTTGATTTCTCCGGCAACCTTTTCTTCAATACTTAACGAATTAACGAAAACATAAAGAATTCTTGACATTGCCACATACATTATCATTTTAGGGAATGTATATCCACCTATCGTACTCGCATTATTACCTTCAAATACTATTTTCCACAAATTAAAATGAACAAAAAACAACACAACCGTAGATAATATACCAAGTACAAAATTGACCTTGTACGTCATAGCTACTTGAATATTAGCCACAGCGAGGGTTTTAACATTTCTTAACACCAGCAATATGCTCCTTTATCCGTTGATTTTATTGATAACTGCAGTGGCCAAATCTTCTATATTTTGGAACCAACTGATATCTAACTCTTCAGTAACAAACGCTAAATTGAAGTCGCCTTCAATAGCCACAAGTAATTTTATATATGTTATTGAGTTCAATATGCTGCTCAGGTTTGTTTTGCTATCAATATCCTGAACATCGAACTCTTTCCTTACCAATCTAAAATCATCATCTTTATCTTCTTCCATATCCGATTTTAAAACTTCAGGAAGCATTTCCTTAATTATTTTCTGAATTATTGATTCTAAGTCCATACATTATCGCCTCGCTTGTAAATTTTGAAATGTAGTATTCTTGCAAAGTTCCTTCTGTAGCTTTAGTTCATCCAGCCTGTATTCATGGTCAAAAAGCCTATCCATAAATCCTCGTTTATACGTACATCTGTTTTCGCCTATAATTTCTTCTGGAAAGCCAAACTCATCAACATATGCCGTAGAATTTGGCTTTATGCTCGTAAGAACCCAATGAGGCACAATATTATATAATTTATTTAGGCAATCCAAAGTAAAATATACAGGAGCATTCATTTTTACTTCAGTAATCCTTTCAATAAATATGTTCCAGTCAATGCCATCCCGGACTACAGAATAAGCATCCAGAAACTTGATAAGCTCAAGGTCTGTCCCCTGCACGATTTTTTCTATACGATTTGCATCCTCATATATATCAATGCAAAGAAATATTAAAAAATCCTCATTCTGCATTCTCCATGATTTGCTTCCCTCAAAATCTATTTCACAAGCACGGTCAATTATGCTATTCATACTCAAATCAAATGCAGGATCGCCATCTTTGTTTCTCCATAGAAGATTGTAATGTGGCTCAATTACAAACAGCATATCACCTTGGTACTTTACATAGGCTATAATATGCTTCATATAAAGCCTTGCGAAAAATATTTCCCTTCTTGATGGCTTAGTTATTTTTCCATCAGCACCATACCCTTGCGTATAACCGTTTTCCAACAGGATGTTCTCAATTTCACGTATTTCAGATTTATCCAATAATAAATCACAATCACCAAAGGGTCTTGTTTCGGGGGCTGGGTAATATTTGCAAGATAGAACCTCACCCTTCAGAAGGACTGCCTTTAATTTTTTACTATTTATAGACTTGAGCAACAGTCTGATTTCCTCAATATAATTGTCATTATGTGCTTTTGCGTATGTATATTCATTTTCCATCTTCTTCACTATGTCGGTTTCAGCTATATATCCCAATAGGCCTAACTGTGATAACCGATAGTAAACAGCAGGTAAATATCTTTGCCTTATTCCTTCTGCAAAAAATGTACTCCAGTCTATAGAATCGTTCTCAAGCATTGCTCTTAAAACTTCAGTATCTTTTTTTTTGTCATCAGAAAATATATCACATGCCAATATAGTAAATTTCTGCGTTAAACTATCCAAAAAACAATACCTCCTTAAACCTTCAGCAATTTTTCTGAAACACAGCTTAACCTTTCCATATTTACCCTCTCGTCATCTACTATTTTTTTCATAGAAGGCAGTATATCCGCTACTTTTTTTAAATCCTTTTTCCTATGTGCCAGATAGAACTGATTTCTAATCCTAAACCAATTATCAGAAAGCAATTTGTAATTATCTGAAATAAGTTTAAATTCCTGAATATCCGGCAACGTACCTTGTGTTATAAAAGAATTCAAGAAATTTGAAAAGCCATTCCTTTGTTGTGCCACCCTCATAAGAGATATAAATAGATTTTCAAGGCTTCTATTTAGCCTTGTATCCGACTGTAAAATATCATTATAACTGTCATTCGCTTTAACCAGGTTTTCCATATCCTCCATAAATACATCCATAGCTCTCACTCCCCAGAACTTATCTTGTTCGGGCGTTTTCAAAAGCATATTATGGATAATCCTATTAATCACTTTATAAAAACATTCAATGTCTATATCCCTTTTTGTATTACTATCAACCTCTAAAGTCATCCATGCATTACTTATTTCAGAAATCCCTAAGTCTAGTTTTCTGCCATCTCTTAAAAACTCACCCTCAATAATTCCCTCATAATTAAATGTCTTTGATGTGTCCAAAACATATGCATCCTCACCTTCATAACCACACATAGTAAAAAAATGGGAACCATGCGTATTATTAAAAGTTTCACGATATTTAAGATAATAAAGGTCCATAAACAGTACAAGAGGACTCTGATCGCATTGTTTGCATATATCCTTCCAACTGCTTTCATAACTTTCAGATTCCATCCACTCAACTTTGATACCATATGGAGCCATCAAATCCTTCATTCTTTCTTTTAATGAGTATTTATCCAATATAAAATTTCTTGGAAATTCCTCGCTAAACTTAAAGCTTAACATGGAATCATCGGATTTTTTTGAGTAGAAAAAATCAATTTGGCCTTGAAAAATTAAATCTATGTATTCAATCGTAATGCCGTACCAGCTCAACACATTACCAATTGCGCTATACAGGCAATTATCATCATTATTTATATATGGAGTGAGTATGCAATGTTTTTTCATTTATATTATCCTTTCTGCAAATATAAAGCTTGATGGTGTCTTTTCAATTTTTGCTATTCTCAGGTTGGCATATCCTATTTCTTTTAAGCAATCACACATCTCTTCCATACTGATAAATATAGTTCCATTTGACAACCATTCTAAAGAATAAAATATAGTTTCGATATTTTCCTTTTGCAGAAAAATATCATTTATTATTATTTTGCCTCCAGTATTAAGTGCTGAATAACACTTATTTAAAACCTTACGAATATCAGATACATCAAAAAAGTGAAGGATATTCGATAAAAGAATGTAGTCGTAAAATTTACCATCCGTAAAATCTTCTTCTGAAACATCACACACTCGTGTTGATACCCTATCCCTTAAACCGCTTTCTTCTATATACTTTTTTGTGATACTCAGACATTCCGCTAAATCTACACATTCTGCTTTTAAACTATTATTAAACTTGCATAGCGTAATTGAATATATTCCCGGCCCACAGCCCACATCAAGCAATAGTTTATTTCCCTTTGTCTTCAATTCTCTGGCAAGTTTATACGCTGAGTACTTACTGCCTGAAGCCATTGCATCCATATATTTTTCGAGCTCATTCTTTTTACCCGTATCTACCGAATTATTTCCGGAGGAAATCGTGTTTAAAACAGATTGAGCATTAAATTCACTTTTCATAGAATATTCAAACAAGTCATTTAGTTTACTATTGTATAGACACGTTAAGTATTTCAGGGAGATTTCAGTATTTGAATATCTGCCGTCTTCAAACTTTAAAAGATTTATGGCAACCAATAAATCCAAAATCCGCTGAAGTCCCTTAGGGTAACAATTTACAAGGTCAGCAAGTTCCTCAATTGAGTAATTATTATTTCCTATCACCTCATAGACATCAATTTGCAATGAGACATTAAAAGAAACGGTTAACATGTATGTATGTGAAAGCTTTGTCAAATCACTTAACTCATCTATTCTTAAATCCAAAACAAATCACCCAATCTTTAATAAACTTGTAAAACATCGACTTGTTCCTTTAGCTTCTTCAATTCCGTATATAACTCATTTATAATTGGTATATTTTTATCAATTAATTCCCTGGAGCTTATCATAAAATCATCTATAGTTTGATTCTCAAAGTGCAGGTACCCATGGGCTGTTTTAAACATAATAAAGTCCAGTTTCATATATTTTCTTGAAATACTATGTATTTTTGATGCTAAATCTGCTTTTCCGGCTTTATTTGCAGTCTCAACCATAAAAACAGAATCAAGCTCAACCAAAGGACTGATCAGTTTTTTGCATGTCTGCACGAAATTAAAGAATGCATCTATCCTATCATCAAAAAAATTATATTCACATGTAAGCTCATTGTTCTTTAATATATTAAGTTCGGATAATTTGTCAAAAATATCAGTACCTCTATAGATTTTTAGTCTTCCTGCCAAGCAGGTTACAGGGTTACTATAGTTAAAATACAAATGGTAGTGGATATCTTCAAAAAACTTAATATCGTCATATATGTCTTCCAATGTTGTAAGCGGGTGAAACATTATATTGCCGGTCCAATAGTCAATTCTTAGCTTTCTTAACTTATTTATCGCTTCAATATTTTTTGATCTCGATGTGCTTTTGTTATATAACTCCAATGTCTTTGCAGAATTTGACTCAACGCCCACAAAGACCCCTATCAAACCAATCTTTTTTAACTTCGCAAATAATTCCTCGTCTATATCATCTACCCTGCAATCAAAGTTAAAGACTATATTCAGATCCCTATTTTCAACCTCATTGACAAATGTATTAATCCAGCCCGGATTGAGTTTTTCATTTACTAAGAAATTATCATCTGTAAAGAATATATGATAGGCTTTAAAGTTCTTTACTATATACTCAATTTCGTCAACTACTTTTAAAGGATTACGCGTTCTTATACTTTTGCAATTATGTTTTCTGTAAAACGAATTAGTACTGCAAAAACTGCAATTACCATAACATCCCCGGCTTGCAGACATATTGGTAATCTTGTCACTCCTGTCTATCTCCGCTCTGATGGGATATGGTAAATCATCGAGATTATCAACGCTATCAGAAAAACCTGTGGATATTATATTACTTCCCTGTCGATAAGAAATGCCCTTTATGGTATCTGGACTTTGACTTTTATTTATTGCTGATAGCAACCTAGGAAATGAAATTTCACCTTCCCCCAAAACAATAAAATCTATACCCGGTATAGATTTTAACAGATTTTCGGAGTTGAATGTTGCATAGTGCCCGCCGATTATAACAGTTGTATTACTGTCGTTTTCTTTTATATTTTCAATAAGAGACACCGTGTCACTTAACAGTTCTTCATACACAGAAATCCCGATTACATCGGGTTTGTATTCTACAATTCTTCTAAGAACTTCACATTTGTCAATATTCTCAAACTGAGCATTAATAATATAGACTTCATGTCCGGCATTCTTACATACTGCACCAATATAGCCCAATCCGGTATGTTCCTGCTTTCTAAAATTAGTTATTTCATTGCTCTCAAACTTTAAATTAATCAGGCATAGTTTCATTTGATATCTCCTATTATATTCTGTATTTTAAGCTATAGATTTACTCCTAGACAGTGGTACATCCTCTTAAGATAATATGTATACAGAAAATATTCCTAATTTATCTATTTTTTACATTACAAATTATAATTTATCACATTCTTCTTTTATTGTCAATTAATGTAATGTATTTATCTTCTATTTATTCCTTTTTTCTTAGTAATAGTAAATTATCGTAGAACTATTTGATGATATGTAATATTATGTTATAATATACCAAACATGTAAATATTTATTTTCTTGCTCGGCTTATATCCGTATTTTTTAAGTTTTTAATAATATCATAGGAAAAAAAGAAATTATCAGTTTCGGAGGTAAACCTATATGGAATTAGAAATAAAACAACCACCTATAACTTGTTATCTTCATCATGCTTATCAACTTACTGTTTCAATGTCTCACAAAGATTTTGATTCCTGGTTTTTAAGCAATTATATTCAATTAGAATATGTTGCCGAACAAGATATCTTAAATTTTTTTACTTATGTAATATGTGGCAATTGTGTTTATAATCCGTTAATTAATTATAGAATTTTAGATTTAGAGTACATTTTTAAAACTAATATTGATATTATTGAGTTTGTAAAAAAAAGCATAGAAGCCGGATATTATATAGTAACTTATATTGATGAATTCTATATACCTGAAAGAAATGCATATAAAAAAGAGCATTTCAAACATGAGTTAATGATATATGGCTTCGACCTGAGTAAAAAGGAATTTAAAATACTAGGTTATAATAATAAAAATATATATACAACTTCAAGTGTTAGTTTTTCTGAATTTAACAATGGTTATTTGAATTCAGTTGATCAAAATAATGATGTGTTATTATTGAAAGCCAAAAATGACAATTCATGGAATCCTTCATATAATTTTGATATAGAAAATGTAAAAAATCTGCTTTCTGATTATCTTTATTCTGAGAATTCGTCAGCACGCCTGAGATCTATAGGTAATCCTAATAAATATATATATGGACTTTCAGTATATAAATATTTAATAAAATGTTATGAAGAAATTATACGCAGTAATAACAAGCAAACTGATATTCGACATTTCTATTTACTTTATGAGCATAAGAAAACAATGGTAGCACGATTAAAGTACCTCACGGAAAAAGGATACCTAAATAATAGTAACAACTATATATCCCTGTTTTTAGATTTGCAAAAGGATGCTTTTAATGCAAGAAACTTGATAATCAAATATGATATCTCCGGCTCAAAGGAGCTTATAAATGAAGTTATCCTTTGTTTAAAGAAAATGTACGAAATAGAAAGCAAAGTTATAGAGGATTTATTAAAGAATATTATCGTGTAGTCTTTTCCCTTGCTCTGTTGCAAGACGGACTGCTTGATTATTAAGACTACAATCATAACGTTTTTCGCTAATTTAAATTTAGTTAATAAGTTAACCTGCTATGAACTTGGACTCATAAGAGTCCAAGTTTTCTAAATAATTTATGTTCATATACTTCCTGCTACCCCATTGTGTACCTGCAACGTTTCGTAGTAGGACAGATACCAGCATTAAGGCAGAACTCGTCCGACGGCGAATCTCCCCCGTCCAGTAGTTAAATTGAATTGTTTGTGCGGACTCTACGGGTGGCTGTCTTATCAAGCAAGTGTGCAATGTTTCCTGTATACATTCATCAATTTATACTACCGACATATCCTTATAACTTTTTAAGCTTAATACTTCCTTATTTTTTTTCATTCTTTCAACTGCCTCATATATCCTTTCGTCACTTGCAGTTAAAGAAAAACGACTATACCCCTCTCCCCATTTACCAAAGCTTGTTCCCGGTGCACAGGAAATACCACAAACATCAAATAATTTATTTGTAAAACTTTCTGTTGTTTCTTTCCCAGGAACAGGCAACCATACAAAACAAGTTGCCTTTGGAACAGGTGTACGCCAGCCCAACTCTCTAAAACCCTTAATAAGTATGTCCCTTCTCCTACTATAAGTTTCACTCAATTTTAATGTAAAATCGGTAGAATTTAAAAGACACTCCTTTGCAGCTATCTGAATAGGATGAAATTGTCCCGAGTCAATATTTACTTTTGATTTTCTAATCCCCTCTATAATATATTTGTTGCCAACTGCAAAACCAATTCTCCAACCGGCCATATTAAAGGATTTGGAAAACGAAAAAATCTCTATTGAAATGTCTTTTGCTCCTTCTATCTGCAATATACTTGGAGCAATGTAATTGTCAAAGGTAATTTCTGTATAGGCAGCGTCATTACATAAAATAATGTTGTACCTTTTACAAAATTCAACTGTCATTCTAAGAAAATCTAAATCGGCAACTCCACCCGTTGGATTATTCGGATAATTAATAATCATGATTTTTGCTTTTTCTGCAATCTTTTTATCTATCTGATCTAAATCCGGAAGATACTTATTTTCTTCTAGAAGTGGGAAGAAATAGGGTGTTCCTCCCGCAAAAAATGTACCTGCTTTATAAATGGGGTATGCAGGGTCAGGAATTAATACATAATCACCCGGATTCACATATGCCAATAGCAAATTAGTGATTCCTTCTTTTGCTCCAATTAAAGCTTGTACCTCTGTTTTCGCATCAAGGATATATCCAAATCGTTCCTCACACCATTTACTAGCTACGTCTCTGAATTCAAATAGCCCGTCATAATCCGGATATCGGTTTGTTTCAGAAGAACGTATAAACTCATTTATCCTGCTTACAATATGCTTAGGTGGCGAACCATCAGGGTCACCTACTCCAAGGCAAATTATATCTTTTCCGTCTTTTATAGCCTCAACTTCTCTTTTTTCTATTTCTGCAAAGGCATATGGTGGAATCATTTTTAGTCTTTTAGCAAAGTCCAACTTGTTCACTCCTTTATTTATCTTATAATTCGATAAACTGAGCTTTATTTAGCTTAATTACTTTTTGGTATATATAATTAGCAATTGCAGTATCTTGAATTGCAAGTCCAACAGATTTAAAGAATGTAATTTGAGAATCATTGGTTCGACCTAAATCTTTCCTCTCAATTAATTCGCCTATTTCTATGATATTCTCTTCTTTTAGTACACCTTCCTTTATAGCTTGAATAATTTCTCCCGCTTCTGCCATGACAGCTTGTCTGCCATCAGCATAAACTTTTATATCCTGCATTTTTTCAATAGGTACTTCTTTCATTTTCCTTGTATAAGAACCAATCCCGTTTATATGTGTTCCCTTTGAAACTTCTTTCGGGCTAAATACTGGTTCTTTGCTATTCGTAGTACAAGTGATAATATCGACTTTATACAACGCTTCAGCAGTATTTTTAGAAAGTACAATATTTAGTTCCGGAAATTCTTTTTGAGCCTGTTCTTTAAATTTTTCCAATGCATCAATTGATTTATCAAATATTCTTAATTCTTTTATTCTTCTCGAACTCATTACGCCTCTCAACTGATAAATAGCTTGTTTACCTGCTCCTATTAATGCACATATAGAAGAGTTTTCTCTCGATATTAGCTTTGTTGCAAGTCCACCAGCAGCACCTGTTCTTATTGCTGTAATCTCTGTTCCATCCATAACCGCAAGTGGCATTCCGCTATTACTGTCTATTACATTAATTAATGCATTTACAGTAGGAAGGCCAATTTTATGGTTATTATCAAATACAGAAACAATTTTTACTGCTCCTGTTTCACTCCCATTGATATATGCCGGCATAGTTATTGTTGAACCTGATGATAATTCCATATTAATTCTATGAGGCATACTCACACAATCTCTACTATATTCAAGGAATGCCTTTTCCAAAATATTCACAGCATCCTCCATACTAATAATTTCTTTTACTGTATCAGCAGATATAACACATAATTTCATTTCAACTTACCTCCAACTCTGTTATATACACCCACTAAAACTCCATTTAAAAAAATATTGAGTTTAATTAGCACTTGTATATTTTAAAAGAGAATATTTAAAAAAACGTGTTGATATTGTAAAACACAAAATAGCGAGCAAAACATTAAGCGCAATTACATATTTCGGTAGTAACCCCAATGCAATGGAGGTTGGAAAAGAAGCAATCATAAATATTGGTATAATAAAAGTAAAAACCGATTGTATTAATCTTGGAAACAAACTATGCGGATACTTCATTATTTCAGTCATATCCACCAACATACCCAAGAATCCATCTGCTTTAACTGTCCAAAATGAAAATGTAAATGCAGTAAGGGATATAGAAAAATATATAATAAATCCACAAATCAATAACAAAATATAGATTAAAAAATCGCTTACACTAACCGTAATATGCCGTAAAGAAGATAATAATAAAAATCCTCCGAAAATCAGGTTACCAATCCCGGCTATATTAAAATAACGAAATGAAACCATAAACAATGGCGATACTGGTTTAATAAAAGTAAAATCTAAAGTTCCCATTCTAACACTTTCCGGTATCTGCGTATGATTAAAAAACAGAAACATCATATATAAGGAGTCAAGTATAAATGAGGTCCCCAGCAGGAAAAAAATTTGGTATTTTGTAAGTCCACCCAAGTTGCTTACATTTTCGAAAATTATATAAGTAAATATTATCTTCAATATGCTATAAGTAAAATCAGTTAATATATTAATAAAAAAATTAAACCTAAAATTCATATCTCTAATAATACAATATTTAATAAAGTACTTTAATAAACTAATATACTTTTCCATCTTTACCCTCCAATTGCCGTATATTTTTTAAATCCTTTTTTCCACAATAAAGCTGAAACAATAAATAAGACTACAATCCATAAAACTTGTAAAAAAATATAAAATAAAATTTCATGTTGAGCAATGGTTGTAGAGAATATTCTGACAGGGAAAAATATTGTCAGTCCAAATGGTATATAATACAATATATTATTCGCCTTGGCCAAAATATCTAAAGGCAACACCCCACCATAAAGAAATATAAAGATCATATGAACGGCCGTAAAAATACTTGATATATCTAAAAACCAGAAGGATAGCATACTTATTAAATAGTAAAGCAAAAAGTTAATGATAACTCCTAAATACATTGCTATTCCCCCGAATAATATAGCATTTAATTGATTGACATTATTTATTGAAGATATAATAAAAAATATCGTATAAAGCAACAGGCAATATATTAATTTCCCTCCAATTTCATTACTTATCCAGTACACTGTATGATTCACTGGTTTAAGTATATATTGATTCAATCCCCCGTTTTTTATCTCTCCAGCTATTTTTTGATGATTATCTATAGAAAGGAGCTTTGATAAAGAACCCGCTATTACCATATATAGAATGATATTTGTCCGGCTATATCCTTTAAACTCATTAATTCCATTAAAACTAAATATATTAGTCCATATAAATACCTGAATTAATATTGGAACAACTGCGGATACCATATTTAGAATAAAATTAATCCGATATTCTAAACTATTATAAATATTCATTTGAATTACTTTTGAATATTTTCGTATTGTCATTTAACCTATTTCCTCCTTAGACGTTAATACTTGATAAACAATATCCTCTATCGGCATCTCTCCTATTGTAATATCTTCCACTTCATAATTTTGTAAAATATATTGACTAACATCTTTTGTATTTGCTTTTGGCACCTTTAACTCAATTTCATAAGGTGAATTCACTTTTAATTGACCAAACTTTTCAAATATTTCTTTATTCAGCTCTAGATTGAATTTAATTTTAAACACTCGATATGTAGAAAATCTATTTTTTATATCATCTAATTTTCCATCGTAAATGATTTTGCCCTTTTCTAAAAAAATAACCCGTTCACATAAATCCTCTATGTCATTCATATGATGGCTTGTAAAAATTATTGTATTGCTATTTTTCTGATTATAATATTTTATAAAAGCTCTAATTTTCTTTTGTGAAATAATATCCAATCCAATGGTAGGTTCATCACAAAACAGAACCTTTGGTTGATGTAAAATCGCACCAATCAGCTCCATCTTCATTTTTTCACCTAACGATAAGGTTCTCATTTGAATTTTAAGTAAATGTTTTACATCTAACAATTCTGTAAGTTCATCAAGGTTTCGATTGAAATCCTTGTCATCCAACTGATAAATTATCTTGTTTAGGTTAAAAGACTCTATTGCTGGTAAATCCCACCATAACTGACTTTTTTGGCCCATTATAATAGATATTTTTTTACGAAATTCATTATTTGCTTTCCATGGAGTATGTCCACATACAGCTACTGTTCCCGTGGTCGGATGTAGTATGCCGGAAAGCATTTTAAGTGTTGTTGTTTTACCCGAACCATTAGCACCTAAAAACCCCACCAATTCTCCTTCTTCAATTTTAAAATCAATACCCGATACTGCAGTTTTATCAAAATATTTTCTATTTACCAGATTTTTTAAGGAAGACCTTAGTCCTGCCTCTTTTTCATATATTTTATATACTTTTGTCAATTGATTTACATATATATCGTTCACTTCAACCGCCTCCTTATAAAAGCCTATTCTCGTATTACCTCGATAAATTTTTCTTTATCTACTTTTATCACCGTTGTTTCAGGTGTAATTTGCATAACTCTTTTTTTGATAATCTAACTGTTGTGTTAGGCAAATATCATATTTTATGTGAGGGTATTAATTTATTCCAAAGAAACTATTTCCCACTTGATGGAATGCCATTATATTTTATACATGTTTACATGAATTTGTAATATTAGTTATTAATTTAGTTATTTAATAGCTAATTTCAACCCACTGATATGAACTTGGCAGATCTTCCAACTTTAAGACAATAGAATTTGTTTCTGTACTCCAATAGCTATAATTCTCATAAGTATTGTCCCACTTTTTTCCTTTTACTTCGATTATTTTTCTGTTACTTGGAATTGGGATTTCTATAACTGTCGCTTTAACAGACGTAATCAGAGCTTTATTAGTTGAGTATGTAACAAGGCAATGTCCGTTGATACAGATAGCAGAATAAAAGTCCTTCAAAATACCGTTTGTGTATTTACGCCAATATTCATTTTCTTCGGAATTGATATAAAATTCCATATCAGGTGTAACAGGTGCATTCAAGTACACTTTCCAGCTTGAACTCAGAATCCTATAAGTTTCCGGTTCAATAGGCTCACTTCCAAAAAAATCTTTAACACAATAAAAATTCGGAACCCCCATTACTGGTGCTATCATAGAATATTTTTTAAACTTTTCCTTGAACATTAAATATCCGTCTGTATCAATTATCGCATGCTTTACACTTATCGCTTTTCTTCCTCTCTCGATCCAGCTATAAGTGGATTCACCCCAGTCATCGTTTAATCTAATAATGTCCAATGCAACACTTGGCTCTGCCGTTATATCAGAAATATATACATCTGGTTTCAACTCATGTGCATATTGATATATAAATTCATTTACTTTTGACCGATATTGATCTCCTACTCCCCATTTAGGATTATAGTATTCATAAGGTTCATTATTGGATAATAAAAAACCATAATCTAATTTTATTCCATCTGCATTTAAGCACTCCTTGTCATTACTTAATATATAATGAAGTATTTCTTTTATATATTGCCGTACATCTTCTTTAGTATAATCAAACAAGGCATTTTCATTTATCCGGTATACATCTTGTAATTCGTAATTATCATTTCTAAATTGAGACATCCATAATATAACTTTATGGTTTTTCTTATGTAGAGTATCAATAAATTCTTTGAGAATATAAGCTTCTTTAAATATTCTTTTATTAACCCCTTTATACAAACCTACTTTTTGAAACCAATAGCCATCAATAATTATATTGAAATCGCTAACCCCGGTTTTTTCTTCAATAAACTCTATATGAGATAGTAAAGTTTTATAATCAAAATCTTCATCATTCATTGCTGCAAGAAAATCTGAACTTGGTGTCAATACAGGTTTATTCCACCAACTATAGAACCTGCCTTCTGTAATACAAGCGTTTTCAATTATTGTAGTATTATAATGATGTTCCAGAATTGATTCAGCTTTCTCTAAATGATCAAACAAATAGACCTTAGGTAGCTTCCCATTGTTATTTGAAGTTCTATAATTTATAAATTCAATTTCGCATCCATTTAATTTTGTGAGATGTAATCTTGTTATATCGACCGGAAGCCTTCCAGGCAAAGAAAATCCAAACCATGGCTTTTCTTTTTCTGTCAGATTTTTTAGTTTTACTGAAAAAGCTCTCTGCGGAGGGGTTAAAAACCAAGTTTTTAATTTAGAGTGCTCTTGCTCATAATGTGGTATAACTTTGCTTTTTACTTCCGCATAGGCACTGTCATTGGAATTAATATATACATCGTAATCAGAAGAAAATGTCCTCATATGTACTAGGTTTCCAAATGATTTACTAAAATAAAGGATATGATTTGAGCTGTTCGTACCATCTTCAATCCAATATGAAATATTATTGTCTTTCACATCAATGATTGCCTTGTAATTGTGTTCACCCGAGTACAAAATAAAAAAGGTTTCCTTTTCCATGAGTTCGCTAAACTGTATGGGTTTACCGTCTATTACCGGTTGAAGATTTAAAGAAAGATATGTTTTTTCTTTTAAGGTAACAACCAGCCTATTACCTCTAATAGTATAGTTAAAATTATTACGTGACAAAATATTTCTTTTTATCATAAAATTGTCCTTTAACATGTGATTTATTAAATCAAGGAATACAAATTCGATTTTTTAAACAGTCTAAAATAAACATCTTCTTTCATAAAGCCTAGTTCTTTATATGTTTTTGCATCAAGCTCCTTCAAGCCGATTTTCCCCCGGAAAAAGTCCCAAAACAATCGAATTTCTTCACTTTGTGCATACTTTGTATAAAAATATTCTATATTCAGATACATTTCCTTTATCATCTGTTTCCTGTCTCTTGCATGTTCCAAATGATAATTAACGGCATTAGATGTATATAAGAATTTTAGACCGTTTAATGCAAGTCGATAGGATAATTCAATGTCTTCGAAGCCCCAACCTTTAAAGTTAGTATCAAACTTACCACAATTTATTAAATGCTCTTTTTTTACTGACATATTTCCTGTAACACCACCTATCCAGTGGCTACTAATTCCTATTTTTTCGAATACTAAGTTTGTACAAAAAGAATAGATATCTAATTTTGCATGTTTTGACAAATAGGATATAAGTGTAGCAATATCACTTTCTTTTATCTTTGGCACATCTACAGTTCTCATGTAAACTTGCTTTCTCTGACCTATTATTACTACTTTTTCATTTGCTTTATGATAATCGTAATGTTGATTTAGAAAATCCGGAGTAACTAAGGTGTCATCATCATTAAAAACAATAATGTTTCCTTTAGCTGCTTCAATAGCCACATTTCTGGACTTTGCTCTTCCCACGTGAGTTTGTCTTACTATCACTATTTTAAAGGGATAGTCCTTGGTATTTAAAACACTTTTTAAATCAATTTCTGAACCGTCATCCGAAATAACTATTTCAAATTCATCAAACTTATACTTACAATTTAAAAAGCTATTCAAAGTTGCAATAAGATAATCTTTTTTATTAAAAGTACATATTACTACACTTATTTTTATCATTTTTCCTAACTCTTCCTAATTAATATACTAATATCCTTTTATTTAAAATGGTATATAGTATAAGGTTTTATTGCATTGCCATTACACCGGCATCTTCCTTTTCTATCATTTCTGCCATGGCAGAAATCGTAGGATTTTCAAAAAAGTATTCCAACTGTATTTCCACTCCAAATTCGATATAAATCAAACTGAGTAATTGGGTGCAAGAAATAGAATCTCCACCACATTCAAAGAAATTACTATTAACTCCAAGATGCTCTATCCCAATAATTTCTTTCCATACATCCAAAATCTTCTGTTCCAGTTCATTTCTGGGTAATATAATATTCCCATAATCATTGAATAAATCTTCCAATGACGGTAAACCTTCTTTATCAATCTTTCCATTTAGTTTTAACGGAAATTCTTCGAGTACTATAACTGCTTCTGGTATCATATACTCCGGAAGGTATCTTTCCAAATCCATCTTAATGTAATCAGGATTAATGTTTTCATTTGATTTTACATATGCTACTAGGCGTTTACCGAACTGTTCATCATCTATATCTACTATGAGTGCATCTTCAACAGAATCAAAACTTCTTAATACATTTTCAATTTCTTCCAGTTCAATTCTGAAACCCCTTATTTTAATTTGTCGGTCTTTACGTCCTAAGAATTCAATATTTCCATTTTTTCCGTATCTACCTAAGTCGCCTGTTTTATACATTCTTATTTCACTATTAATAGGGTCCTTCAGAAAATACTCTGCAGTTTCTTTTGGTCGATTTATATAACCTCTTCCAACACAATCTCCGGAAACGCATAGTTCACCTATTTCTCCATCTTCTACTGGGTTCATATCAGAATCCATAATATAAATATTAGTATTTAAGATTGGTTTTCCAATTACAGGCATATAGTCAATAGCCTTATTGTCAACTGTATACATGGTAACTACATGTGTCTCTGACACTCCATAGTGATTATGTAAGGAAAGATGGCTTTTTACTAAAAACTCTTCCAGTTGTTTATTAATTACAAGTTGTTCACCGGCTACTGATAGATTTTTAACACATGACGGAAATTTACTAATATATTTTTTGTTGCCAGTTATCATATTTATATATGCTGTAGGCAGGAAAACAGATTCAATCTGGTTTTCTTCTATAAATTCAAATAGTTTGAAAATATTTGTTTTCTCTGCATCTGTTACTATATAAAGTCTACCACCTTGTATAAGGGTAGAGAAAATCTCCTGATAGGAAATATCAAAGCAGATATCAGCAAACTGCAGTACTCTTCCCTCAAAACCTAAATCTAAATTTAAAAACTCATGCTTTAATAAATTTAATATATTTTTATGCTCCATCATTATACCCTTTGGGATTCCTGTCGTTCCTGAGGTATAGATAATATACATCAAACTGTCTCTTCCAGTATTTGTTGTTAGATTTGTTCCGTTAAATTGTTCTAAGATAGTTTGCATCTTATCCATCATCACTATCTCTCTGGAGAACATTTTACTCTTCTGCCTTTTTACAAAGGCGATGCCCGCTATGTTTTCAAGAACTGATTCCTCTGGTAGCTTTTTATTATTGTTTAGCATTTCTTTTATCAGTTCTGCTACCGTATGTTCACCTTCACCTAATACAACCAAATTTACATTCTTGTCATTCAAAATACTTTTAAAACTGCTGGTTCCATAAGGTCCTCCTGTAAAAATTGGTACCTCAATTCCCCAGTGTCTTATATAGGAAACTGTTTTATGAAAATCATTCTTCCAGTAGGTCAGCGTACGAATTCCGATAATATCAGGCTTGAAATCTTCAATTAATGCTTTTAACTCATCATAACTGTCGAAATCAATACTTGCTTTTGCCAGTTTTCCAAACACCTTCTCCCCAAATTGTTCGTTTAAGTAGGTAAGTAGGTACATATGTCCAAGAGGTGCTTCCACCTGTAAAATAATATCATTGGAATCACTGGTAAAATATTGTGAAAGGTCCAAGAATAATATTCTAAGAGCATCTTCTGCCGGTTTTTGCTGCGGAAAATATTTCGAAGATATTTCCATATAATTATCAACTTTGCCATAATTCTCTGGTCTGAATTCATAATCTTTAAAATCTTCCCTTGTCAAATTAGCAAGCTTTAATATGTCATCGAAAGATTCAATATGTACTGGTAGATAGCTGTTATATCTCTGAATTAGTTCAGACTCAGAATACAAATTCATCTCCCTTGGCAGTACAGTCTTTAGTCTTTCCTGAGATAAGAAATATTCATTCAGGAAATCAGCCTGATATTTTTGGGAAAAGCTTTTGTTAAACGGTAATGTATAAGGAAGTTCGTGATACATTAAATCCATTGACCGTTCAATATCTTCTTTTGCCACTCCATTATCTAATGCAATTTTCTCCATATCTGTATCAGGGTATACTTTTAATACAAACACATAAGGGAAATCTATCCATTTAATGCTTTTTATAAATTCAAGAGTCATCATTGCCTCTTCTTTTGTTTCTGTCGGAAATCCGTGCATCGTAAACAAATCAATGACTACATGGGGATACTTAGTCACTATATAATTCATATTTTCACGTAATTTTTCTATATCCAGGTTCTTTCTTATTAATTTTTGAAGCCTTGGCGAACCAGTTTCCAATGCAAACCCAATACTTCGCGTCCCTGCTTTAATTAATAAATCAATGTAATCCTTTGTTAAAATATCGCCCCTAACACCATTTGGGAAAAATATTTGGATATCCATTCCACTGTCTATAATCATATTTAAAAATCTTTTGCTGTTTTCCACATCAAAATTAAATATATCATCAATAAAAGAGAATCTACGGAACCCAATTTTATAATTTGTTAGAACTTCTTCAAATATATTTTCCGCTGTTCTAACCACATGGTTTTTGGGCCATATTTTGTGACAGTAAGCACATTGGTATGGACAACCCCTTGTTCCCTGTAAAGTGATAGAGTTGGTTACTGATGCTAAATTAATATGATTGCTATATTTTTCGTAATCAATTAAACTCCTGTTCGGAATTGGGATGCTATTAAAATCTTTTATCTGCCCTCTTGGTTTTGTACACACAAGATTACTATTATTAAAACTCAAATCTTGTAAAGCAGTATAGGAAGAATTTTTTACGTAATCTTCCTTTGTTAACAGTAATTCCACATTACTATCCTTCATCATTGTTAATTTTCTTTTTTCAGGATATTCCGGATTAATAGCCAGATATGCGCCTCCTGCCTTTAATATCGCCAATACTGCAACTACAAAGTCAATGGAACGCTCCATCATTACTCCAACTACTTTCTCAGGTCCTATCCCCCTACTGATAATATATCTGGCTAATTTATTTGACTTTTCATTCAAGCTGGCATAAGTTATACCTACATTATCAAATATGATGGCAATTTCATCTGGGGTTTGCTTCACTCTAGCCTCAAATAATTCATGTACTGTACTGTAATCATCAAAATTTACATTTTCCAGCATATTTATTTCTCCTTGTATAATAATTTTTGTAAGGTTTTTTAAGTTAATTTCAGGTTATAAGCCTCAATTTTATAACGAAACCACCTCCTTCTTGATAAAAATTGTATCCATCAGTGTTTACGAGAAACACCTTGAAATCTTAGATGATAACCGCCGAACTTTTGTATTTATACTGTGCTAGCATATTTTGCCAAGAGTCCAAGCAGTTCTGATTCTTGAATGTATATGTCATAAATAATTTGACTGCATCGTTTAGATACTTCTTCTAATTTCAATTTACGGATATTACTTAAGGTTATTTCAAGTTTATTCCAACTTTTATATATCGTTTTCAATTTTTCTTCTATCGTTTGGTCTATACTGTTAAAATAACTTTTATACTTATCAATAAAACTTATATTACCTTTTCTCTGTTGTCTTGCCAGGACGACCATATAAAATATCTGTTCAAGATATTTTTTTATAGTCTCATCCGAACCCCAATCACAGAAAAGTGCTACTTCCTCAGCAAGGCTTTTTATTCCCTCTACTCCGGTATATATCTTCCAACCATCTTTATACTTTACATCGGAGTTAAGCATATGTTTCGCGGAATTAAGAAAGTGCTTCAGACGCGCCTCTTCATCTAGAGTAGGTACTCCTTTGGGGGTAAATTTTATAAATTCGTATTTAAATTGAAATACATTATCTTCTGGCATAATACACTGTTTAAAGGATGTATAATCCAGTTTATGATATAAACCCTGTACAAAAGCTCTACTAAAATCTACAAAGTAAATATTATCCTCATCAAAGCCATATAGTACAATACAATGCCCGCTTTCCGGATGTCTGACAAGGTATTCATCAAAATAAGGTAAGTACTTCCCGTCTGCCAGAAAAACAAGTGGCATGTCTTTTAAAATATACTGTTTCGCTCCTTCTATTAATTCTTCAAATGAACTAAATTCAGGTTCCCAGCTGATATCAATATTATAATAATCCAATATTATTTCATTTACATTATGAACTTCAGTAGATATAAAATATTCACCTGAAATTTTTTCATAATCTGCACCGAGTATTCTAGGACATCGTTTACTAAACTTGAAACCCCATTCCATTCCTAATACATCACGGACAAAACTATATCCTAGTTTGGAAAGAATTAATGAAATTGTTGCGTAACCACAATAATTAGTGCTTTGTATTTCAAAACCTTCTATTATTCTTTGCATATTTTAATCACTCCAATTATTTAACTATTTGGCATCAAGTTTTTCCCTTATTGAATCTGCTATACTTTTAACGGAACAAAACTGCTCCGGGGTCATTTCTTCTTCATCAAAGGAAACCCCATAAACTTCCTCAAGACATACTATAATCTCAAGTATCATAATAGATTCTAAATTAAGTCCGCCTGTCAAAAGATAATCATTATCGTTAATATCTTCTATTGATAAATCAAGTCCTACTCTTTCAATAATAACGTTTTTTATTTCATCCTCAATTTTATTCATCCTTCACTGACTCTCCTTTGAAAATTAATTACCTTTTTCTTTCAACTAAAACCCAAGTTAACTTCCCGGCATAGCAAACATTTACAATTAAGCTTACAGGTTTATCACAGCCTAATGCTAATATAAGTTGTATAATTCCCGAAACAGCTCCACATTCACCTATTTGGGTCTTTACAGCCTTTAGTGACTCTATCTGGTACTTTTTTATAAGTTCAAATTCTAATCTATCAAGGTTTGTATGATTAATATTTGCGAAATAATTATCGAAGTGGTTGATACTTTTTAAAATACATCCCAATTCTTCCGTAAACTCTGTATTTGAATAAAACGCAGTCTGTCCGCCTTCTATTACCTTTCCAAGATAATTTTTTTCACTTAATTTTTTATTTTTTTCTTCTATAATAATTACTCCACTGCTTTCTGTTAGAATGAAATCACCATTTTTATAGCATAAGCTTTCCTTATCGCCGAGAATTTGATTGTACATATCCAAAACTAACGGACTCAGAGTATCAACACAACCTATAATAACTGTATCTAACCTTCCGTTACGGATCATGTTAAACCCCATTAATAACGCGTCCAGTCCGGAAGTCCATCCATTAAACAAACAGGTACTGAATCCGCTTATTTTATACTTTGCAACAATTGTATCAGATAAATAGTTATGAGCCGTCTGACTAAATAAAAATGGGCTTACTATTTGTTTTTCGTATAATTCTTTAAGAAAAACACTCTGGTCATAAGTTAATCCATTTGTCGTGCCGATTATAATTCCTATCTTTCTATTATTTTGTAACTTACTCAATTCTATCGCTGAATTCTTCAACGCTTTTTCAAGTGCATAGTCTAGCAACTTACATCCTTCTGGCTTTCTATAAGAAAGCGAATGCCCTAAACTTTCCATATTGTTAGAGTGTATAAGCTCTATTTTTTCATTACATAGAATATCTCCGCACTTTATATTTGAATTATTTATAACCCCTGCCATACCCGTTATAATAGGAACTCTGTCCATTTTATTACTCCCTTCCAATGAGCAAAGCTCCATTTACTCTATGTATTCCATAAGCTAGAAGTATACTATTTCTTAAATGAATTTTTTTTTCTCTACTTTCTATTAGATTGATTTTATCCAAAGTTTCATCTATTTCATAATTATTAAGTGCAGGTATACATCCATTTTTCATACATTGAAAGATACTTATACATTCTATAACTCCTGCGGCACCTAATGTATGGCCAAATACTGTTTTCATGGAGGAGACTGGAACGTTATACCTGTAATACCTACAACATTCAGATATAGCAGATGCCTGTATCCTGTCATTCATTTTAGTTCCGTTTGCACTACTAAAGATACAATCAATTTCTTTAAAATCTAAACTTGAACGTCTCATAACTTCATTTATTATTTCCTTTATAACTACGCCTCCATCTGTATACAGTGGACGTTCCGATATATCATTTTCTATAACACAACCTTTCACTTTTCCATAAACAAACGGATAGTTTTTTTTGTATTTTTTAGCTGATAAAACAAGAAATCCTGCGCCCTCTGTCAAGGTCATTCCATTTCTTTTTAAAGCAAAAGGCATCATTTTATTTGTTTTACTAATTATTTTTAAGCCACTAAGTCCTCTACTGATATATTCACTTACGATATCTACGCTTCCAACCAAACACACATCCACTGAATTGTTCTCTATTAATCCAACACCCATTTCAATTGCATTCAAGCCACTTACACAAGTATTTGATAATAAATAGGACTGTCCTTTAAAGTTCAATTTTTTTCTGATATGATTTATAACTGAACCCATTATCAGGTCATTGGGCTTGTAGCACTCACTCTCATCCTTGCTCAAATGCTCTCTTATATATTTTTCAAGGTTCTCCATATTTCCAAGACTTGTCCCTATAACTAAGCCGACTCGCCTTTGCCCACTAACTCTGGAAATTTCAATCCCCGCATCTTTTAGAGAAGCTACAAGAGCCTGCTCTGTCATTTTTATAATTCTTTCTTCTCTATGCTCCAATGACGCATGAAAAATATCTATTTTATAATCCTTTTTCAGATTTTCCAGCTTGCTTACTACGGCTCCTACACCAACACAGCAGTGTTCACGCATTGTGCATCTCCTTTGTAAACAAATAATATTGCTTTTAAATGCTCACTAAATGATTACAATGTCAAAAAAATCCTCAACATTTTTCAGACTATCCTCTTGGACCTTTTTAAAAACAGAATTACCATATATATACAGTTTATCCCGTAAATCCTTGTTATCTATATAGAATCCTTTTTTCCACTTTTTTATTAATTCAACTTCTATTTTCTTATCACACAGTTTTTCTTCACAAGAATAAGGTATTGGCTTGTTCATATATCTTGAGGCAAAACACGATTTTCCTACTGAAAGTAGAATATTTTCTGAGTGTGCAGTTAAAAGTATCCCGTTTTGTTTTAGATAACAAAAGCTTTCATCGTAAATCATATTTACTTCTATTTCATTAATCCCATAAGCTTTTAATAGTAATAATTTACTTTCATGATTCCAAGTGGTTCCTACTATTGCCTTTTTCAAATTTTCACTTTCATTTTGTAAAATAAAAGAATAGGATGGGCAATCAATAATGGATCTTGTTAAAACTCTTCCTAAAACAGGTATTATAACTTTTAATTGAATTAAATCCCTACAACGATATAATAGTCCATAATCGTTAAAGGTAACCTTTAATTCTCCATAAGCTACTAATTTCTTAATATACCGATACATTTTTTCAATGTAGCCTTCCGGTATCATAGGAGTTACATATCGAATATTTGTCATATTTATAACATTCGTGCTGATTACTTCTTCATTCAGTGCCTTATAGACACATGTTTCACTGCCAAATACAATACCCGAAACCTTTTGCTCATGTAATTTTTTGGTATCCTTATAGATTTTTTGTTCTTCATATATCATACTAAACACCAATTAAATACTCATCATTTTTACATTCCTTAAATTTACATCTTTTTGCTTTGCAGTATTGTCTTTTCCACCAAGCTGGTACGACAGGAGTATCTTCTTTTTTATTACATAAGGTATCTTTATATAGTCTGGTAACAAGTGAAATTACTTTACTATCCTGCTCTCTGCCAGCTATCTTGATAGCCTTTACTCCTAATGCTTTCAATTCTTTTAAGGTACACAAGCAACATATTGTTTCTACATCAAATATACGATTCAACTTTTCTTCTGACTGACCTGATACACGGTAAATACCTTTACATATAACTCCTGTGTTACAACTGTCATCGCTTGGTTCTCCATATTCGTGCAGAAAATTACACATGCCATTATAGAAAGAGCAACCCATATATCCAATCACTTCAATATCAAGAACATTCTCTTTGCAAAACTTTTCTATTTCTTTTTTTGTAACCTGATAATTTAAAGTAACCCTGCTCACTCCCAAATCTCTTAAAAAGTACATTTGATAAGTATTCATTGTATTGAAATAAACGGAGGCATGGATTTTTACAGGATAGTTTCTATCTCTAATTGCTTTTAAGAGTCCTATATCTCCAACTACCAGAGAATCTATACCTAAACAGATACCTGCTTCGATATAATTCAAATAATATGCTTCAAGCTTTTTACCCTGATAATCACCATCATTAAAAAATGGTATATTACCAAGAAAGTTTACTTTTACTCCATTCTTATGTGCAAAAGCTACTATTTCCTTCAGCTCTCCGAAATTACTATTCACCCGCCTTATATTATTATGCCTTTTTCCACGCCCTGTAAATGAAAAGCTATTATAAAGCATTTCATCTGCTCCCAGATAAATCTCGTCTGCGCCAGAATCAATTACAGAAATTGCCGACTCAAAGGTGTTTACTGGTGATAATATATTCATATTAAGCCTTTCTATCAAATTCTCATAACCCTAACCCTATACTTAGCTTTTATGCATTTGTATTTATATAAATTCTAATCCTTTAATAGGGTGCTGTTAATAATTGATATAATTTCATTTCGCTTTTCATTTATAAAAAAATGTCCCTCTTCAAAACTTATATAATTGCAATTTCCAGTTGTGTGTAACTTCCAATCCTGTACATCTTCACCATTTACAATTAGATCATACTCTCCAAAAAATACAGTAAAGTCAGAGGTCAACATGTTTTTATGCTCTTTATATATATAATTCTCAATAATTTTTAAGTCAGATTTTAAAATAGGTAAAAATATATCTGAAAGCAACTTATTGTTAAACACTTCGTTTGGTATTCCACCTAATTGAAGCATTTTTAACTTAAAAGAAATATCCGGTAAATCCGTAACATTATTTGAATTACTCTTCCTATTTGGTGCTTCTTTCCCAGATAGAAACAAATGTGCCGGAGGGGAATGTCCCTTATCTACTATGTAATGCGTCAACTCATAAATGATCAGACTTCCCATACTATGTCCATAAAATGCGTATTCATCTTCATTTAACCGGTCTTTGATAGCTTCATACAAATCAATAACTGCACTACTCATATCCTTATAAAATGCTTCTTGATGCCTATTTCCTCTTCCTGTCAATTCCACCGGTATATATTTTATATCTTTCCTTCCTGATTTCCATTTAGAAAAAGCAGAACTACTTCCCCCTGCATAAGGGAAACAAAAAACATTCACGAATTATTTCTCCTTCAATATATTTTATGGATTACTCAATAATACAAGTATCCCTTCTCAACCACTCTATCAATACCCTTCCTCATATGGCGTGTAATAATGATAATAAAAGTTGTTGTTTTCATAATACTTAAAGTGCTCTATTTTCTTTTTTAAAAGAAGCCTGCTTAATACCGCATCTTCCGCTAAAATATCATTTCTAATATTAGGATTGTCGTGTTCATTTTCTATTCTTTTTGTATAAGCTTCAATCTTAGCTTTGTAAGGTTCTGCATATTCCTTCTCCAGTATTTCTATATTCAAATACCAGGGAAATAACAGACTATACTTACGAATCTGTCCACTATCCAAATTTTCAAATATAATAGTTGAATCTTCAAAAACATTCACATTATTTTTTTTTCTTATCAAATTATTTTCTTTACAATAGTTATAAAGCGGTGTACCTTCAAAGGATTCATATATGGCCATGCGAATCAAGGTTGGTTTTAATGTTGCTAAGGCCTTTATACTTTCCTTTATTGTTATTTCTGTTTCATGGGGAACTCCAATCATTGCAAAAGCCAAAGATCTTAAATTGTACTCATGAAAACAACCAAAAACATTTGCAAGCTGTTGATCCGAAATTTCTTTATTTAATACTAAATTACGCAACTTCTCATTTCCTGTTTCAAAACCAACACGCACCAGACAACAGCCAGTTTCCTTTAAGATTTTGATAATATCTCTATCTAATAAATTAGCTCTTCCGTTAATCGCATATTTTATGTTGAATACTTTATGAATTTTTTCCTCATATAGTAACGCAAATTCTATAAACCATTTTTTATCCAAAATAAGCAAATCATCATCCAAATTAAAGACTTTTATTTCGCCTTTATATCTACTTGCTAAAAAAACAAGCTGATTTATAGCAGTATGAGGAGAGTTTCTCCGCATATAATTTCTTTGCTTAGTAGAAGGATATAATTGTTTCAAGGTTTGATTGATGCAGAAGTTACATGAGTATGGGCATCCTCTGGAAAAAGCTATACTAAACCATTTATTCCTAAGTTCCAAAATTTTAGAGGTATCCATAATTTCATAATCTGGTATCGGTAGGTCATCTAAGTTATAAACAATCTCTCCTACCGGATTCTCAACGATTCTCTCTCCATCTTTAAAATAAAATCCATTTGTATATAATATATCCTCATTGTTGTTGATTTTATTTATTAGCTCTACCAGAGGAAGCTCACCCTCACCAATGGCAAATCCATCAAAATGTGACTCCTTCAATAATTCGGGCGAAATAGTTGCTCCAATTCCACCTAATATAATAAGAGTTTTTAACCCTCTGATTTTTAGCTCTCTACAAATCTCATTGCTTACCTCATATTGAAATGATGTTGCAGTAATCCCTATAATATCAGGATTACTTTCTTTTACCCTTTCAAAAATTTGATCAAAATCATATGGTACTCCATATTTTTGATGTATATGTATTAAATCTACAGAATGACCATTTGCCTTTAAATAGGCTGACAAAATTTGAATTGCCGGCGAAAAACTAATAGAATTTCCACCAAGGTCAGGATAAATAAATAACATTTTAGACTTCATGCTATCCCGCCCTCCCTTTTTCTGATATTATGCTCAAAATAATTATTTTCACATATATCTAAGGTATCAACTAATATTTTATTAAAGTCACTATTAGACATTGTTCCTGTAAAATTGTTATTCGGGCTGTGATGACTATATAATTTGTAATCTGTATTATGCTCCGTTAGCAATTCGTTTCCCGGATAAGGAGTAAATATACTAAGAGTCACACTCTTTGCTGAAATTATCTTTATAAGGTTCTGTGTTTTCAACATGTCTTCCTTAGTTTCTCCCGGAAAACCCAACATAAAAAATGCTGACCAGTCCATATTCGTCTTTCTAAGAATCCTATCCGCTGATAAAATATCCTCTATTGTTATATTTTTATTAATTTTTCTTAGTATCTGTTGAGAGCCTGATTCAATTCCTAGCTTTAGGTTTCTGCAACCAGCATCTCTGAGCAATAATATTTTTTCCTCTGTAATGCTGTCAATCCTGTCTAAGCATCTCCAAGTTACATTCAGCTTTTTTATTTGCTTGCAGAACTCATTTAGCCAACTAGGATTTACCGAAAATGAATCATCTGAAATATAAAAATCCGTTACCTTGTATTTTTCTTTAATATTTTTAATTTCTTCTATAAAATAATCTACACTCTTTCTTGTAGTCCTTCTGTGCCATAATTGAGGAGAATCACAAAATTTACAACCAAAAGGGCACCCTCTTGTGCTCATTACCAATGATAGATCCCTTTTCTCAAACAAGTGAAGATTATGTAGGTCCGAAATAGCAGGGAATGGTAATTCGTCCAGATTTGTTATTCTTGGACCCTTTATGATTTTATCCTTTATTTTTCCTTCCAAAACATCAACAATTACAGATTCCCCTTCATATTGAATAATATAGTCAGCACAGTCCACTAAATCCTCTGGCCTTAAAGATGCATGTGCTCCACCAACAATTATCTTTATATCTTTATTTATTTCTCGCGCTATCTTTATAATTTTTAGACCTGATTCAAGTGTAGGACTTAGTACACAAACTCCAAGAAAATCAGGGTTGTATTTCTTGATTACGTCCCTTACCTCGTCCCAAATTATAGAATTAAATTCTTTCATCTCTATAGTATATCTATTATAATTTTCTAATAGTTCAAGTGCATTATAGGATTTACCATTTGGATCATAATCCGCATCGTACACAATAGCCTGATGGCCTGCCTCATCAACAACTGCTGCCAAGGATAATAGTCCTTGGTTTGTATAGTATCTGGAATATCCCATCAGTCTTTCAAACGGTGGTTGAATAAATAATATTTTTTTCACGTTATCCTACCTCTGTCGCTTTTTGAATTAATTCTGTTCGAAACCTATGTAGCTGTGGTACTGCTGTAATTAAAGTATCTATATAATTTTTTTTCTGATTATATCCATTTAAAATAGTTTCATATGAATTTTGTTGTACTTCTCTTTTTCTCTCTTCCGTGATTTCTTGTAATTCCAATATTTTTTCCGAAAGTTCCTTCGCTTTGTTTTTTACCAGAAATCCATTTTTTTTATCAATGATAATTTCTTTATAGAAACCTCCACTGTTTGTAATTACTACCCCTCCTCCTCTTTTGCATAATAGCATTGCTTCCATAGGTGCCATGGCTCCCGGTTCATTTTCCGACAACAAGCATATAGCTACTGTGTTATTCCAGCTTAGTAAGGCGTTAATTAATTCAAATGACTTATAGTTTTCAATTAATATACCTTTAAAAGAACCCTTACTAATGTAATTGCTTAGTTCAGAAAATTTACTATTTGTTACAGCAACTGCAAAAAACTCCTCATTTAAATACTCTGTTGCTGCAAAAATCAAGTCTAATCTTTTATACCCGTCAGCCCTTCCCCATGAGAAAATTATTTTTTTATCAAGTGGTATTTTATACTTCTCTAAAAGACTTATAATATGTTCTTGAGTTAGAGGACTATATCTATCTTCCTCTAGTATGACTCCACTTCTAGATGGAATAAATGCTTCTTCTTTTACCATATAATTTTCAGAGAATAAATTTTTCATGTATTCTGATACAAATCCGATCTTTGCATTTGGAGTGAATTTTGTCCATTGGCTACATAAATAGTCCATTGATAAAATATCTTCATTTTTTTCTTTATAGAAAGTGGAAAATGCAGAATCGTGGGTTAAATAAACAGTTCTAATATCTGCATTAAAAACTTTTAACTGCTTATGTATGTATACTTGAGCCATCGCAAGGCAGGTGGAACCATAAAACACAAGTGTAGCTTGATGTTTCTCGGCAACATTTAGTGCTACGGTTGCTGCAGAGGCACTTAATGCCTTCCAATTGTCTAAAGGGTTAATCCAAGCCGTGCCATTTGTATTATTAATCAGTTTATAGAACTGACCACCGGATCTTTCTAAAGTCTTTTTAACAGTTTCAAATTCCGACTCACAATACGATGGTAAATAATTGCTTAATGCGGGCTCAGCTGCATATAGTGTTAAATTTACACTTTTCTCCCTAAAAAAGTCACGCATTTTATCCAAAAAAAATATATAGTTTCTAATATATTTAGCGACTCCTCCGACTTGGTGCTGAATTCCCTCTGTTGTAATAAAAATTATTGCTAAATCTAGAGGAAATGCAGTTTTTTCAGTATTAATAAAATAACTCAATTTATTGTACATACTTATTTCATAATGAGACAAATTATCACCTCAGCAAAATTTAAGTTAATTTTTGGTTATATTTAAAATTAATAAAATATCAAATTATATATTTTATGTATAATACTGTATATATTACCCATATTTTAGAATATATACTATAATAAGTCAATACATAGTTACAATAAATGTTGAATGAATTTGTAACTTCCGTTTTTAGCGGTGCAGCGGAAGTTAGTATTACAGAAGATTTGATATAATTATATTGATATTTGTCCTGAGCATATCAGGAGGAAACATTATGTCAAATCTTAAT
>JAEZUC010000106.1 GCA_023443515.1 Bacillota bacterium | reverse complement strand
CTTTATCCTCCCGCTTAGCACATACCATTACTGATACGCACCGGGATTAGCTAACGGGCTTCTTGGTAATTACCCGTGCCAGACTTACACTGGCAAGTGTGCTCCAGCTTCGCTGGACGCACTGGATAAAAAAATAGGCTTTTGCAAAATTTAGCAACAGCCTATTAGAATTTACACTTTGATATTTTCTAAATACCGCTTAGCAGGTTTTTCTTTAGCAGGGCCAAATCAATTGCATCGATAACGCCATCCTTATTCATATCACCCGCTTCAAGGTCATTTTCTACTGGAAAATCATTAATTAAGTCCAGAAGGTACTTTTTCATCATGGCATAGTCTGTCGCATCAACACTTCCATCTCCATTGACATCTCCTGTAAGTACGGGAGGTGTGCTCCCGCCTGTAAACTGAAACCAGTTAACGTTGAATATGTATCCGCTACCCCCGGTGTATTTAAGATATAAATTGTGTATTCCGCTGGCACCGCTTATATTGCATTCAGCGTCAGCCCAGGTCTGCCAGCCTCCTGTATTCGTTACCGGACACGTTCCTACTAAAGGCCCTGTAATACTGTCCAGCCTGATTTCAATATTTCCTCCGCTGGCACCGCTGGCTACTCTGGCCTTGAAACCCGTAACACCGTTTTTGAAATCAAAATTGTTATAAACTGTATAATCTCCATTCTCAATATATCCAACGTCCAGTCCGCCTTCGCTACAGTTTTCAGTTTGAATTCCCGATTGTGATGAAAAACTCTCAGCTTCAATCTGAGAAGCTGAACCGCTCACTCTCAGCAGTGCATCCGACTCGCCTATTTTAGCTCCTGAAGCATCTACTACAAACAATTTATAGTTACCTGCTGTTTCAGGTGTTACAATTGACGTAGCAGTTCCTGACGCTTTGGTCATAGTTGGCCCAACAACAAATTTTGTTGTCCCGGCGGGAGCAAACCATACTGTATTCGCTGCGTTACCGCTGCTTCTAATGTTTAAATCAGCTCCACATTTTGTGGCACAGCTTGCAGGGAATACATAGTCCTGAACAGGGAACAGATTACTTGGAAGTATGCTCCTGTATGCTTCCTGAACTCCGGCGTTCAAAGCTATATTGTACTGAGCCAAAGGCCATACATTGTCGGGGACTGCAACAGGTGTATCTATTGTACTGCTTGGTGGGTTTTTACCCATTTTATTAACCGTCGCATAGGTTCTCAATATTGTTAAATCGTGTTTTTGTCCGAAATCCTCACAGTTGATTGTGTATGTTACCCCCGGACTAATATCAAGTACATTATCATTCTCAGTTATATAAGCGCTTCCCTCATCATTATGTAAACCGTAAGTAGGCCCCGTTGAATTATCGGGAATGCCCTTGACATAATTTTCGTTTATAGTCGTATAAGGCATTTGCCCTATTGTATATATTGCTCCGCTGTCATGGAGCCTGTTTAATGCATTGTATATACGGTTATTATTTATTACGTTGTCCTTACAGGTATTTGAGTCGAGGAAATTACACCAGCCCCACCCCAGTGTGATACCATTATAGCCTGTGGTGTGAACTGTGTTATTCGTAACTTTGAGCTTGTTTACAAAGAATGCCGTTACACCTGCGCATCCCCCGAATCCGGGAGCAGTACTGCAATCCCAAAGCATATTGTTGTTTATTACAACATTGGTACAAATACCTTCTACACCCGGTGCATACTTCTGGTGTTCCCCACCGTCTCCTAAATATACATGTTGTGGATGGCCTACCGTGATACCACTTGATGTGATGTCGTAAATGTAGTTACCTATGAGATTTGAATTTATAACATCGTTTACCATGGTAATTCCGTCGGCAGCACTGTGCTTTATAACATTTCCCGTAAAGTTGATTGAATCACTGCTGCTTACGTTTATCATACCCGGATATGTATCCAGAAGAGTGTATTTGGTGTCATGCCAATTACCGTTATAATATGCTATAAATCCGTCTGCACTCTGGCAAGTTGTTCTGCCGTATGAATCTCCGACTTTAATAAGGTTCCAGTCCGTATTTGCAAAGGTAATGCCCTGGAAGGTTATATTTTTGACTCTGTTTGTATTTGACTTCCCTGAGATGTCTATGAGCTTCTCTAAAACAGGGGCCTCAACATCTGCCGTTGTCATGTTCTCACCTTGGCGAGCATAATAATAAAGAGTTTTTGTAGTCTTGTTAAAATAGAATTGCCCCGGAGTATTTAAAAACTCAAATGCATTGTAAATTGTATGGGTACTGGTAGTGGTGAAAGCTGCACCCCAGCCGGGTAGCTGAGCTATTGCTCCATAGGGCTGTTGTAAAAGAAGTACTCTGGAAGAGCCGGAAGTAATAACATCCCTTGTACAAACAATATTTTCATTCCAAGTGGAACCGTTCACTATTTCAAGGTCATCCTTATTACTTGTTATTTCAGGTACATCGGACGCATTATACTTTACTCCGTCACTATTGCTGCCACTTGTCCATGCCCAGCTGGCCTGTCCTTTTGTAACAGTATAAGTTCCATATCCGCCTTGGGCTTTAACGGTTTTTTTGGTCATCTGAGCTCTCTTATCATTTACAAAAAGGTACCTCAATTTAGTACTGCGGTTCAAGGAAGCCTTATATATATTGCCATTGTATTGCGTCCACCCTGTAACCTTTGTTGAACCGTTTAAAACAGGTTTTTCACCCTGATATGCCTGGTAAAATATCCTGAATCCGTTTGTTCCTGAATCCTCCGGCCCAAAATTAATAGTACTTGTTAAACGATAGTCTCCACCTCTTAAATAAACATAAATGTCACCCGTCATATTTTGGTTTATAGTACGTACTACATCCCTGGCCTTTGTGATTGTCTGAAAGGGTGCATCAATTGTCCCGGGGTTGCTGTCACTTCCCTCAGGAGATACATAATAGGCTGCCTGCGTTGCAGCAGAAACTCCCATTGGTGATACTGTAAAAGTGAAAATACTGCATAACACAATTACAAAAGAAAGAATTAATGATATAAACCTTTTTTGTACCTTGTTTTTTTGCATACTTGTCCTCCTCATTTTAAGTTATTTTAATAATTCTGAAATAGTGATCAAGATATATAGACATTGACTAATCTTATGACAGTTGCAAAGAATAGAAGTAAAAAGAAAAAAATGTTAGCATATATGTATTCATTATAAAATGTAAAATGTTTGCCGTTCAATATAAATGTTTTTGATATTGGTATATTAATTTTGTAATTATATATTATGAAGAAAAAACAGTTGTATAATATTGTATTTTTTTAATATATTTGTTTATTTTTATTAGATGCTTATTAAAAAAACGCCCATCAAGATACATTTTTATCTTAATGGGCGTTTTTTGTGAAGTTTTTATTAATTACTAGCCATTAATGGCTTCAAAAGCTGTTCTGACTCTTTCAAACTCAGGGATTGAAGGTATTGCACCTTTTTTCTCAGTACTCATTGCAGCAGCTATATTTGCCATTAGAACAATTTCAGAAAGCTTTTCTTCTGAAACCCCATGAAAATTTGCACCGTTACTTAAAAATCCTAATATAAGGGTTCCCCAAAAAGTATCTCCTGCTCCTGTTGTATCCACGACTTTAGCAGGATACTCCGGGAAAGCACCCATGTACTTATCCGTAGCGTAAACACAGCCCTCGGGGCCCATTGTTATTGCTACAAAGTCAATATCATATTTCAGGAGTTCTTTCAAACAATCTTCAGGCAAGGTTTTTCCTGTAACCATTTGTGCTTCTTCAAGAGAAAGCTTGGCAATATCAGAATACTTCAGCCCGGATTTCATTGCTGATATTGCATTTTCCTTGTTATCCCATAAGAGTTCTCTGTAATTTGGATCAAAGGATATTATTTTTCCACATGACTTTGCATATTCAACAGCTTTTATTGTTGCGGAAAGTGATGGTTCATGAGTCATTGATAGTGTTCCGAAGTGGAATATCTTGCAACCCTTTATAAGTTCCAAATCTATTTCCTCTTCTGAAAGACACGTATCGGCACCATGATTTCTATAAAAACTAAAGCTTCTGTCCCCCTTATCATCCAGGGTAACAAAGGCTAAAGTTGTATTATGCTTTGAATCTGAAACAAGATTTCTGCAATCTATAGAGAGATCTAAAAGTTGTTTCCTTAAAAACTCTCCAAACACATCATTTCCTACCTTGCCAATAAAAGCACACTTTACTCCAAACTTGGATAATACTGCTAATACATTGGCCGGAGCCCCTCCCGGATTCTGTTCAAAGCGTCTGACTGAATCATCGTTGGAACGAATCTGTGTAAAATCTATAAGAAGCTCCCCAAGAGCTACAACATCAATCATAACTCACCCAACTTTCAATAATTATTTAGAATATATCGATTAAAATCTTCATAACTAAATCTTTAGATTCTTCAATAAATTCATATGCCTTAAGATAATCTTTAAATGCAAAATGGCGTGATATAAGCGGTGTTACTACAATTTTCTTATCAGTCATTAACCTAATAGCATCATCAAAATCTTCTCTTTTATACATAAGAGTACCACGCAAAGTAAGTTCTCTGTCTTGTACAAGCCCAAGATCCACCCTTGGTATATCGCCAAATACTCCCACCACCATTATAGTAGTACCTTTTCTGGCTATGGATACTGCCTGATCCATTGTAGGTTGAATACCTATACATTCAAATATTGCATCGGCGCCATCTTTACCAAAATTCTTTAGTACCGCTTCCTTTAAATCTTCCTTTGCTGTATTAACACAGAAATCTATGCCGCACTCTACAGCTTTTTTAATTCTAAAATCACTTAAATCAGTTATCATAACGCTTTCTGCACCCATTGCTTTTGCAGCCTGAGCTGTTAGATTTCCAATAGGACCTGCACCAAATACCAATACTTTTTTGCCTTTTACATTTCCTAATCTTCTTACAGCATGAACTCCTACAGCAACAGGCTCTATTAATGCACCGGAATCCAGATCCAGTTCATCGGGTATGTGTACAAGCTTTGATTGGTCTACCAGGAAGTATTCCGCTGCCATACCCTCTGTTTGAAATCCCATTACCTTAAGATTCTCACAAATATGATAGTCTCCTTCTCTGCACATTGCACACTCACCACAAAATACTTGCGGCTGAACAGTTATTTTATCCCCCGGAGCAAAATCTACAACTCCGGCACCACACTTTTCTACAACCGCTGTTACTTCATGCCCTTGAACAACCGGATATGAGGTATACGGGTGTTTTCCGTGATAAACATGCATGTCTGAGCCACACACACCTATTCTTGCCATTTTAACTAATACTTTATTATCTTCTACCAATGGAACCTGAACGTCCTCAAACATAATTATACCAGGTTTCGTCATTATTGCACGTAACATATAATATCCTCCATAGATTAAATTTCAATTCCATTTGGGTAAAAAATAGTTTTAAGGCCTGAATTACCGGATACTATGTCCTCAAAAAGTTTTGGTGCATCATCCAGTAATAGCTTCTTGTCTACAAGGTCTATCAAATTAATCTTACCGCTTTTTGCAAAGGCAACTGCTTTTCCAAAAGTTTTTTTGAGTGCAAAGCTTCCACAAAGCTTTAGTTCTCGCCTAAACACTTCATAAGGATTTATTGTAATTGCACTATTATCAGGGCATACACCAAAAAAGAGTATTGTACCCGTGTCCTTTACATATTTTATTTCGCCCTCTATAACTTTTGGTACACCCGTACAATCAATAACGACTTCAAAGGAATTAACCAATCCGAGCTTTTCAAATTCTTTTGATGTGTAGGTGTAGTCTGCTCCGAGTTTTTTTGCTAAAGCAAGCTTATCCTCAAAGAGATCAACAACGGTGACACTTGCAGCACCGTTTATGGCAGCAAGCTGAGAGTGCATAAGCCCTATTGGTCCTGCGCCAAATATCAGTACAGAGGCTCCTAACGGTATACCTGCCTTTTCCTGTCCATATACCACACACGACAACGGTTCTACCATTGAAGCCTCAGTAAAGGTTAGTCCCGAAACATCAAAAACACAACGCTCCGATACAGTCAGATACTGGGCAAAGGCACCATGCCTTGTAACACCCACAACCTCCATATCTGAGCAGAAGTTCTGACGATTTTCCTTACATGCATCACATGATTCGCAGAAAATGTTCGGATCTGCTGCAACACGCTGTCCAACCTTGAACTTGGTAACTTTTTTTCCAACGCCTGCTACTATTCCAGAGAATTCATGTCCCGGAATTCTTGGATAGCTTCCAAAATATTCACCCTTATATATGTGAACGTCAGTACCACAAACACCTGCGGCCTTAACCTCAATCAATATCTCATCATCAGCAGGAACAGGTATTTCAGCATCTCGTACTATACCCAAATTGGGTTTTTCTATAAAAAAAGCTTTCATGATGTAACCCTCCTTTATTATTTAAAGGTTATTGCAACTTTTAAATCTCCATATTTTCCAGATGCATATTCAAAAGCTGTTTCCCATTCTTCAATTGTAAAGGTTTTTGAAACAAGCCCATTTGTTTTTAAATTACCATTTTTAATATTTTCAATTACAAATGGGTAGCAATACGGGCTTAAGTGGGAGCCAAGTAAATCAAGCTCCTTTCTGTCACCAATAATTGACCAGTCTACCAGAGTTGGTTCTCCAAATACACTGAATTCTACAAAGCGTCCTAATTTTCTTATCATGTTAAGCCCTTGGATAACGCTAGACGGGTGTCCTGTGGCTTCAATATAAATATCACAGCCGTAGCCTTCGGTCAGCTTCATAATTTCTTCCACCACATTAACCTTTGATGGGTTCCAAACTATATCTGCACCGAATTCTTTTGCTTTTTCAAGACGCAAATCAACCATATCAAGTACTATTAGTTTTTGAGGATTTTGCATTCTTGCATATGTTACCATACCAAGGCCAAGAGTTCCTGCACCGGAAATAACTACAACATCATCATTTCGGATTTGCGCTCTGTCTACTGCATGTTTTGAACATCCGTAAGGCTCAATCAACAGAGCAGAACTAAGAGGTATTTCTTCAGGTACTTTTGAAATCACGCTGGTTTTAGGGAACCTTACATATTCAGCCATACCGCCGTTGTTGCCTTTTTGAAATCCAAAAATTGCATGGGGCTGGCACATCCAATACCTACCCGTCTTGCAGAATTTGCACTCTCCGCATGGAACAATCTGATCTGCTATGATTCTTTCTCCAATATTAAATCCCTTTACATTTTCGCCTACCTCAACGATATGCCCTAAAAACTCATGTCCCGGGATAAATGGCGGTTCTACCCATGCCGGTTGGTTATCATCACCCCAATACATAGCTGCTCCATGTTGGCATTTCAGGTCACTTGCACAAACACCGCAGCCTTCTGTTTTGATGATAATATCATCCGGCCCACATACCGGTGTAGGATAATTTGTTTCAAAGCGGTAGTCCCCTTTTCCGTATGCTACTAAAGCTTTCATTGTCTTTGGCAAATTGCTCATAGCGCTTCTCCTTCCTGTTTTATGTTAACTATATAATTGCACCTTGTTCTTTCAACTTTTTAACCAGCAGCTCAGTATCCATTTCGGATACTGAACAGTTATTCTGTAAACTAATAGATGCTGCCGTACCTGCCGCCTGCCCCATTGCCATACAAGTTGCCATAACTCGGATTGAGCCAAAAGCTGAGTCGTCAGCACATACGCAGCGTCCTGCAGTAATCAGGTTCTCGCTGTTTACAGGGACAAGTACACCATAAGGTATATTGTACTCTTGTTTTAAACTAATGCAGTCCTGTTCAATGCTATCCGGCTTATGAATATCTATTACGTGAGTTCCCTTTGCAATTGTGTCCTTAAATTGCTTTGGATTGAGTACATCGTCTGCTGTCATCTTGTACATTCCGACAATACGGTAGGTTTCACGTACTCCGGCCTGTGTTCCCGATTTTAAAAGCCAGCAATCTTTGAAGGCGGGAAAGTTCTCGCGCATAATATTTATCACTTTAAACAAATTTTCACGCAAACTGCATTCAGTCTTGGTAAATTGTTCAGGAGAGCTTGCATCTGTGCTTTCACGTAGCAGATTGATAGTAACTATACCATCTCGAAAATGCCTGCTTATCCAAGGCCCTCCAAATATCGGCATCTCACCTTTTTGGTTAAGTTCACTCAATCTTCCTCTTATTTCAGCACTGATAGGCATTTTTTCATCTACGGCATCCACGAATAAATCTTTGAGTGCATCAGTATCTACACCTCCAAGTTGAAACCACAGAGACGCAGGCTGGAGTTTGGTTTCCTTGGTGGTTTCAAATCCTGCTGCCCGAACCAGGTCTGCATCACCTGTACAGTCAATGGCGACCTCACATGCATATGCAACCCTCCCCGCTTTGTTTTGTACAATTATATGGCTAACCTTCCCATCAGTCATAACACAATCTGAAAAATAAGTATGATACAACAGCGTAACACCGCTCTCAAGGAGTAATTGCTGAGCTGCCAGTTTAAATACTTCATCGTCTACGGGAACATTTCCGCTATCTTGTGTAACGTCAGCCCCATTTAAATCACTTATCCTCTTCATTAGCTCGAAAGGGATTCCATCGATAATTAGCTTTTTCTTTTTCTTGAATATGCTAATAGGGGTTACAAGGGCACTTGAGGCCATACCTCCTACAAAACCGTAACGCTCAATCAATAATGTCTTTGCACCGTTTCTGGCTGCAGCGATTGCTGCAATAGTACCGGAGGGCCCGCCTCCACATACAATTACATCGTAGCTATCTATAACTTGTATTTCTTTTTCTTTTTCAATAGTAAACATAAATCCTCCTCACAGTGCTTAATAATTATATGTCCAAAATTGAAGCTAAAAGAGACAGTTTAATCAAAAAGCTCGACTCCTCGCTTACTCAAAACCTTCTGCACCTCTTGGAAATCAACTTCCCGAGGCAATATATCCTTTTGCGCCGCTAGTGTAGCTGTTATTCCAGCCGCCTCACCTATGGCCATGCAGATTGACATAACTCGATACGAAGCATGTGCACGGTGTGTGCCCGAAATACATCTTCCTGCAAGAACTAAACCGTCCAATCTCTTTGGAATCAAACTGCGCAGCGGAATATCATAAGGGATTACTTCCTCCGGAACTCCTTCTGCCTGTGCACTACCTGCCGGATTATGAATATCTACTATAAAACTTGCCTTGTGAACAACTACATCTTCAAATCTTCTTCCTGTACGAAGGTCTGAATCCTGAAGCATGTATTGTCCGATAAAACGACGGGTTTCACGAACTCCCAGTGTATTTGCAGTACTCTTTACAAAACAATTCTGATAACCGTCAACATATTTTCTCAAAAAATCAGTTACAGCATCAATCTGGGCACGCAAATCAATTTCTGCTCTTTCCAAATCCTCGCTTAACAGCGCAGAAATACCGTTTGACTGTGTTGTATTGATAACACGTTCACCGGGAACTGCTGTGCGAAATGAACGTACTGATGCTGCATTAGGGGGTAAATGGCCTTCATTGCAAAGCCTGGTTGTATAATCCAGGAATCTTTCACCTTTGTAAGTAACATGGTCAAGTTCCCCTATACAAGTTAGTGCATCGTCCTCAACACCCTGCAAACGGAACATCAACGTAACAGGTTGTAACAGGGAATCCGCTTCTCGTCCCATTTCATATTCTGCACCGGCAAAATAAGCAACATCACCGTCACCGGAAGCATCAATGAAGGATTTTGCCCTGATTACCTTCATACCTGTCTTTTGAGAAATCACAATACCTGTAAGCTTTTTACCATCTGTTATTGTATCCACAACAGGGGTTTGCAAATATATCTTAACACCTGCTTCATGTGCAAAATCTATAAGAACGCGCTTTGCTTTTTCAAAGTCGTGAGTTTGTTGAGTCTCACCCGTTTCGTCGCTGTACGGAACACCCAGACGTACAATAAGCTCATCTCGCAATGTTCCTTTTGATACACTTCCGAGAATCGGCGCAACCGCGCCATTTGTCAAATTGCCGCCAAGAGTACCATAACGCTCAATTAATGCGGTTTTTGCCCCCATTCGAGCAGCTGAAACAGCTGCGCAAATACCTGCAGGGCCGGAGCCGATAACAACAACATCATAATATGCTACTATCTCTAAAGATTTTTGATATGATACTGATTCAAAACTCATGCCTGTATCCTCCTATGTTTAGTCACCTAAAAATGCACCTTGCTCCTTCAATGTTGCACGGAGTTCGTTTACATCAACATCAGCCGGGAGGTTACCTTCCTTTATAGCTAATGCCGCTGCAGTTCCTGCCGCCTGACCGAATACAATACAGCAAGGTATCATACGTGTAGCTGAGCCGGCTATTGCATCGGCTGAGAGAGAACGTCCTGCTACAAGGAGATTACTTACACCCTTTGGTACTAAGCAAGTGTATGGTACACCGAAATAAGGGCCTTTTTCTAAGGTATAATAAGTTCCACCCGGGTCGCTCTTATTGTGAGTATCCATATTTGTTGCCAGAACAGCGATGGAGTTTTCAGGCACACGGCAATTTATAACATCGTCGGATGTCAGCTTATACAAACCTTCAATATGACGAGTTTCACGAATTCCTATTCTGGAAGCTGTTCCCATAAACTTTGCATTCTCAAATCCAACGGCATACTTCTTCATAAAATCGAATACTTTATGAACCTGCTTCATACCTATTAATTCAGCTTTGGTCAAGTCCTCGGCATTGGTTCCATCAATATCTAAAATTCGGGTTACGTTTAAACGATATTCACCTGGTTCAGGACTTTCAAACATACACACCTCTGCACGAGGGACATCTCCCCATTCCTCCTGTTTTTCCCTGATTAACCAGCTGAACGGGCCATAGAACGGACGGATTTCCTCCTCATGCTCCTTAATATGCGCCTTCAATCTTTCTGAATCAACATTGCAAACTCTGAAAAACATTGTTGCCGGCTGCATGTTGCCATCATTTATGTTACCTAGCTCAAATTTCACACCTGACCATGCTGCAACATCTGCATCACCTGAACAGTCGATTATAATTTTTGCACGTATGACCGATATTCCAGATTTGTTTGCAATCACCACTCCAACAATCTTATCAGCTTCTTTTAGTACATCTATAAACCGGGTGTGCAAGAGAAGCTCTGCACCGGCTTCTTGAATCATGTCTGAAGCGACCATTTTTAAAGCTTCATGATCAAAGGGGCCTACATGGTCATGACCAATTTTATAGAATCCTGCACGAGATGATCTTGATCTCACTTCACTAGGCTGAATGGCCCCGCCCATTTCAACCATGCGGTCTACTATTTCTTCAAAGATACCTTTAATAATCTGTTTTTCACTCTTTGCATCATATACAGTCATAAAAGGGCCAACCAGACCGTTGGTAGCCTGTCCTCCCACACAGCCGGAATCCTCGATTACTAACGTCTTTGCACCGTTTCTTGCTGCACATATAGCTGCACCGATACCAGCAGGGCCTGCACCAACAACAAGAACATCTATATCACGATAAACAGGAAGTTCTTTCGTATAATTAATTTTGCTCATGTTCTTTCTCCTTATCATATATTTCGTTATTTAGTTTTGTAGCAGCCCCCCATTGGGACTGCTACAAATAATACACTAGCTACATATTTACTTTTTACCATAGAACTCATTATACCAATTTTGCATTTCTGTTCTTATCTTCTCTCCACCACTGTTTGTCCAGTCTGACTGGAAGGTTTTGAGGTCACCAATTTTCTTTGTTCCACCAATCAGCTGTAGTATGAAGTCGCTGGTAGCCTTAAATAATGACTGATTAAATTTGGAGTAATTCTCCAATGAAGGCATGAATGCGAATGTATTATCTACAAAAATATTTGGTGTTTCTTTGTTTGCTTTGTTAGTAACTGCATCGAAGGCAGCCCACATAGCATCACTCTTTCTAACACGGGAAGGCCACTGTTTTGCAAACTCTTCCTCGTTAGTACTGTTAAGGTACCAGTAGGAATTACCGCGTTCTTCTGCAAAGATAGGGTTAATGGGTTTGATGGAACCATCAGTATCATAGGTAAAGTGTGTACCTTCAACACCTATATTCAAGTAGAGCTGATTTTGTTGTTTAATGTTCATCCAGTTAATAGCATGCTCAGCCTTCTTGGAGCTTTTCAGTATACAGGTTACCTGATTAATTGCCTCAGTCTTCATATATTTGCAAGTGCCGTCAGAACCTGCCAGAGCACCTATATAGCCAAGATCTTCATTCTTGAGGCCTAGACCGTCTTTTCCTGTCATGATTGGAGTAGTAACAGCAACACCAACACGCGTCGAAGCTGCAATTACTGCTTTTCCTGCAGATAATTTCTCATTTACCGTGGTTGAGTTGTTAACCGCCCAATCACGATCTATAAGTCCCTCTTTTGAAAGCTTCTGCATAAATTCCATCATTTTAGGGAAGTTCTCATGCTCAGTCATATAGAATACTTTACCGTTTTCATCCACCATCCAGTCGTTATAGATACCAAAGGCAGAAGTTATAACCTGTGGTATATCCCAGTTAACCGATGCTTCTGAAGCAGCACGGAAAGGACCGGTGAAGGGAATATATTTATCTCCATAGAACTTTTTAAGGGCAACAAGGGTGTTATAGAATTCGTCTATCGTAGTAGGAAGTTCATTAATACCGGCTGCTTTCATCAAGTCCATTCTTGCTACCAGGAACGTTGTTACTTCGGTTGGGTATGGATATTTATAAGGAATACCATAGATTTTACCATCGGATCCTGAAGTAGCCTTCCAAGAATCTTCTGATACACCTTTGAGGACGTCCTGACCATACTGATTAAGTAAATCTGTAAGAGGCTTCAATGCGCCTTGTGAGAGTAAGGTTTGGAACTGCGAAACACTTACCTGAAGGACGTCATAATCAGCGCCGGACGCAACTTCCATAAGGAGCTTCTCGTTTGCATTTTCAGCAGGAAGCACGTTGTAATTTACTTTGTAACCAGTTTTCTCTTCATAGACTTTTGCCATGCTATCAGTGTTAGGATCAAAACTGACATTATAACCTAGATACTTAAGTTCCGGTTTTTCACCATCCAGAGTTTTCGCCCCGGTTGCTGTACCTGCTGTTGAAGTGTTACTTGGAGTGGAATTACTGCTCTGTCCACAAGCTGCCAAGCTAGACACAATCATCAAAACCGCAAGAAACAATACAAAAATCTTCTTCATAAATTCCCTTCCTCCTTTTTATTTTTATCGGTTCTCCCGATAAACTACAATGTGGAATAAAATAAAATTTGGTTAACCTTTGACTGAGCCAATAGTAATACCTTGAACCATATATCTCTGAACCAATGGGTATAATGCAACAATTGGTATTAGTGAAAGAACAACTACTGCTGAAATAATCCCATCTATTGAAACATTTGCGTAATTACCTGCTACAAGACGCTCAACAATTGTCTGTGTATTACTTATAGTATTATAGGTAAATAACTGCAAGGTTTGCATTTCAGTACTATTGGTATACATAACTGCGTGGAAGTAGTTATTCCAATAATTAACAGCATATAACATAGCTACCGTCGCCAATACAGGTGTAGACATTGGACATACAATTGATACTAATATTCTTACATCACTGGCGCCGTCAATTTTCGCTGATTCTTCAATACTTTCAGGCAAGCCTTCAAAATAATTTTTAACAATGAACATATTGAAATGGACTATAAAAAACGGAAGTATCAGCGCAGCAAATGTATCAATAATGCCCATGGTACGAACCACCATATATGCAGGAATTATTCCACCGAAGAACACCATGCTGATAATGTATAACATAATAAATACTTTACGTCCTTTGAATGAGGGCTTAGATAGCGGGTACGCAGTTGTAATTGTTACTACCATACTGATAATTGTACCAACAACCGTTACAATTATCGTATTTTTAAGTGAATGTAAAAATGTAGTCTCTTTAAGAACATATTTCATTGTTTCAAACTGTATGTCAATCGGCCAAAACAATACAGAACCCGATGTAACAGCAGAGGCACTACTGAATGACTTCGATAGTACATGCATAATAGGAAGTATCGCACACAATGCAAGTATACTCATGATAATGTAGGAAATCACTATCATAACCTTCTCACTTGCTTCCAGCGGAGTGCCCGTTTTCTTTTTCTTTATAAACATAGTTTTCACCTCTAACAAGAATATACTTTATGTTAATTACCAAATGCTCCTATGAAGTAACCTCTTGCAAACAGAATTTGCACCAACAATTAAGATAAATGCTACAACCGAATTAAATAAACCAAGTGCAGTTCCTAAGGCAAAATCTGATTGACCCAAACCCATACGGTAAACATAAGTTTGGATTACATCCGCCACATCGTATACTGTTGCATTGTAGAATACGAGAATCTGTTCAAAACCGGTATCCAGGATATACCCTACCTTTAGAATTAACATCAATACTATGGTAGACGCCATTCCCGGCAATGTTATATGCCAGATTTGGCGTAGCTTGGAAGCACCATCCACTCGAGCCGCTTCATAGAGTGAAATGTCAATACCCGTGATAGCCGCCAAATAAATGACTGTATTCCAACCGACTTCTTTCCATCCCTCAGTAAAGACTAACAGTCCACGGAATACGTTTGTATCCGAGAAGAAACTGATCCTTTCAAATCCGAAGGCAGATAACCCGGTGTTTACAATTCCATAAGTTCCCAGTAAGGAATAGAAAATACCAAACGTGACAACCCATGAAAAGAAATATGGAACATATATTGCGGTTTGTGCCAGTTTACGGTAAACTTTATTGCGAATTTCGTTAAGTAAAATCGCACACATTATAGGAATCGGGAATAGGAATACAATCTTGTAAAGGTTAATAATCAAAGTATTTATAAGGACTTTGATAAACGCTGAACTTGCGAACAATCTCTCAAAGTGCTGCAATCCTACCCATTCGCTTTTTGCGATTGCATCTAACGGATTATTACCTGCAAAAATACTATAATCTTTAAATGCAATTGTAATACCATACAGTGGCAAGAACTTATAGACTATCAGAAAGAATAGTCCCGGGAGCAGCATTATATACATGAGATAATGCTCTTTCAAATATGCTCCGAATTTAGAATGCTTTTGTATTTCATTTTTTGCTTTTGATTTTGAAGCAATGATTTTCATAGTATTATTCCTCCGATTATTGCCTGTCAGTAGAAACTTTACATAATAGAACATTTTAAAATGTGTAGAATATAGACTTGAAAGCTTTCAGTGCAAGTTTGTATTCAATCTATGCTATTATATTAGCATACAAATATTCTAAGTTGAATGACTCAATCTTCTGATTTCTTATCCAAAACTGTTATATTTGCATAAAAATATGCACATTTTGTGACAGAATTTATTGAAATAGCACTAAAAAGGTCAAAATATAGAACATAGGGACAAGTAGAATATATTACAGATATAGTTTTCTACCAGTCCCTATGTTCTTTTCTTTATTCAATGCCATAGAGTTTATTTGATCTATATTCACTCCTGCTCCAGGTATCTCATGGGTAAAGACAGGGTAACAGTTGTACCTACATTCAACTCTGAGCTTACCGTGAGTCCACAATCATCCCCTCCGAATAGTTTAAGTCTCTCGTCAACATTCCCAAGTCCATAACCCTTTGTACTGCTATTTTCTTGGTGTAAGAGCCTTTCCAGTTGCTCCAGGCTCATTCCTTGACCATTATCCTTAATAGTTATTTCTAATTTACCGCTTTCCTCTTTTGCGGTAATTACAAGTCGACCGTCACCGGCTTGTTTGTGCAGAATTCCATGGTTAAGGGCATTTTCAACTAATGGCTGCAGAGATAGTTTAGGAATAAGACACTTCTTGAGATTATCTTCTATATTAATATCTATGGCGGTAATATTACTGAACCTTTTTTGCATAATACCTATATATGCCTGAATCAGTTCCAATTCATCATGAAGAGTAACAACATCCCTGCCTTTACTCAAGCTTAGGCGAAAATATTTTGAAAATGCGTTAATCATCCATATACTGTCTTTCTTTTGATCCTCTAATATCATCCACTTTATGGCATCTAAAGTATTGTACAGAAAATGGGGATTTATTTGTGCCTGTAAAGCTTTTAATTGATAATCACGTGCCTTCAACTTCGCTTCATATGATTCTTCCATTAACCTTTTGATAGTAACAACCAATTGGTTAGCATTATTCTCTAATAATGCAAGTGATTTATTATTATTCTGTGAAAAAGCACTATGGACTTGATCAATACCCTCATTGTTAAGTACCATGATAGTGTTATTTATTCGTTTTATGGTATTTTCAATAATGCTGGAATATATCAGAATCAGTGAGATTACAAAAACCGCTACAACAGCAATAATCAGCAGTGCACGCATAACATCAAATGAAAAAACATCAGAGCCGTAAACCGCAGTTTCAGGTAGCCTCATTACAAGGTACCAGTCCACTGCACTCAATTTTGAAAATGCCGCAAGATCTGCATCTTGACTCATACTTCCGCTCAAATGCCCCGTTTTATTCTGCAATACAGTACTAAGCTCAGTAGTTGAAAGGCCATTTTTGCCAATCAGCTCCGAATTGGGGTGGGATATTATAACTCCGTCTGAATCTACCAGGTAAATTTCCTCATCTATGCTTATACCAGCTGAAAATATTCTGCTGAGCTTGGTCTCTTCTATATCCAGTTGAAGTATACTTGCAATTTCATCATAATTGGTTTTGCTGGAAATTGTCATTCGGCAGGATATAATATTTGATAATCCTCTCCCCTCATAAATACGCGAACCATAGGTTTTGAGCCATACAACACCCCTTTTGTGTGTTTCATCGGATTGCTCTGAAAGCTCCGGCAGAGAATAAAATGTTTCCTGCTGATTTGCATAAATTTTACCTGAAGGAACGTATAACCGTACTTTACTTATCATATGTTTTCCTTCATAAGCTGAAACCAGAGATTTCAGTTCCTGATATTCTTTTAACTGAGTTTCAACACTGGTACTGCCACTTCTAATGTAAGGATATGCTGTACTTAGAATCGAAAGTGCACTCTCAGAAATCTGTTCAAACCGGTAATCTAAATTGTTTTTTATTTGACTCACCGCTAATTGCATATTGTTTGAAAGCTCATTCTCAATGATATTTGCAGAATGAATGGAATACAAATATACGATAATTGTAAGCGGTATAATCACACTAAAAGCAAAAAGAGCTATTGCTCTTTTTGATAAGCGCATATTATCACTGTATATGATGCGTTTGGAAATCTTCTCTCGCAACTTAATTCGATTCATAGCTATTTCCTTTCTATACACTGACTTCTTATGCAAATTCTATTGCTCGGAAGATGCTATTGCAACATTCCTATATTCGCTGGGCGAGATTCCTGCATATTTCTTAAATAGACGGGAAAAATAACTTGGTGATAAATAGCCCACCTCATAACACACATCATACAGTTTAATGTACGGGTCTGATAAAAGCTTCTTTGCTTTCTCAAGCCTGGTCAGAGTTAAATAATCATTTATTGTTGTTCCTGTAACTTGCTTAAACAATACACACAAATATGTGGGTGTTAAGTAAACATCCTTTGCCAATGTACTTATTGATATCTGTTCCTTAAAGCGTTCCTCAATAGTCTTTCTAACCTGATTTATAATTGTATGGGAATAGGTTTTACTCATGCTACCCATGAGGGTTGCCACCTCAAAATATAGCTTTTGAATCAGAAGACATTGTTCTTCAAAATCCCCACAGCACAAAAATTTCTCTAAAATCATTCGTTGGTTGGAATAATCACTTTTTTTGTTTATTTTTATATCCGTTACTATTCGTGTTGGGAGCAGCAGCAAAAAAATCATTAAATTCTGCTCTTCATCATGGTGAAATTTTTCTCTAACTATATTAAAAAGCTCACTAAGAACCTCTGATACCTGCTCCGTATTACCACAGCTTAAACACTCCTGAAGACTTTTTTCAGCTCTCTCTTTATATTCTTTGAGACTTTCGTCCATTTCATATTTATCGACAGAAATAGTCAGTTCGTCATCAAGTAAATACCGTTTACTTATGGCGTTAGTTGCATTCTCATAAGATGTTTTTATATTTTCAAGACCTTTAAATCTGTCACTTATACCTATGGATACCTGTAGATTCATATCACCCTTGAGACGCTTGTCAAGATTTTCAGAAACTTCAAGGAGTGTTTCTTCATATTCATCTTCTAGCAAGGACAATATCATAACGTATTCGCCTTGTTTGTTCTCAAAGCAGATGGTATCACTATATTGTTTACCGACTTCTTTACATTCGTTTTGTATCTGAAGGGAAAGAAGTTGACGCTCACGTTCGGATAATGCATGAAACTTGCTGTAAAGACGCTGTATTTGCACTACCAGTACGCAATAATACATTTCATCCTTGAGTGGAATATTCAAAAATTCTATACGTTCTTTCATTATATCTGAATTTTCGAAAGCATCACGAATCATTGTTATAAAAAAACGTTCTTGTAAAAGTGGAAAACTCTGATTCAAAAGATTTTCCATATCAGCCATGGTTTTTTTACTCTGCTTCTCAGTATTCATAGTATTTACCACTCGGCTAACCGTATCTTTAAGCTCGTCCAAATCAATGGACTTAAGAATATAGTCCACAGCCTCGACTTTAAGTGCATTTTTCAGGTAACTTACATCATCATGACCACTAATAAATATGATTTTTATCTGCGGATAAAGCTCTCTCAAATTCTTTGCCAATGTTATTCCATCCATATAAGGCATAAGGACATCAGTAAGCACCAAATCAACATGATTGTCCTTCACAAACTGAAATGCCTTCTGACCATCAGAAAGATCGGCAACTATCTCGATATTATGTTCACTCCAATCAAAGTGCTTTTTTAAACCTTGGCGTACCAAATCTTCATCATCAACAATAATCACTTTATACATAATTTTCTCCCATCTGAATCTAATACCCGAATTATTATAAATCCCATGCCCTTAAAATTGGATATCAACAATAGAAACCATGCTTAACTTATAAACATGCGATGATTTGAAACTTATTTTATATAAAAAAATACAAAGGTAACCTATGTGTCATAGTATACCACAAATGATAAGCGACCAACAATATTTTTATGCAGAATAAACAAATACCATGTAATAAAATGGCTAATTTTGCATATTAATACAGAGATAAAATATAGAAGTTATGTTCTATTTATTTAAAAACTATCACTATCCTTTACTCATTTTCCTGTGCTGTTGACTTGAAAGTATTAAATGTTATATTTAAAGAAAATAACCTTTTAAATGCTAATCCTCCATGCTTACACGGTAGTTTTTTATTACAATAATTTCGCAAAAGTATACATTGGACTTTAATTTATTAACATAAACAATAAGAATCTCAGGAGGATACCATGTGTGAAATTCAATATACAAAAACCATTAAAACCGTAATAGAAACAGATGTCCTTGTTATTGGTGGTGGTACAGCAGGCTTTGGAGCGGCAGTAGCATCAGCACGTAATGGGGCGAAAACACTTCTTATTGAGCGGTTAAGCATTCTTGGCGGAATGGCTACAGCAGGTCTGGTGGGGCCATTTATGACCTGCTATGATAACGATGCTGAGGAACAATTAGTAAAGGGTATTTTTGATGAACTATGTCTTCGGACTGAAGCCCGTGGTGGTGCCATTCATCCTTCTAAAGTGGAAGGAATGACCTCTTATTCTTCATATTATATGGCAAGCCATAGACATGTTACTCCGTATCAGTCAGAGATACTTTCAGTTGTAATGGAGGAAATGCTTGAAGAATCAGGTGCTCAAATACTCTTCAATGTACAGGTTTCTGACTGCATTACTAAGGACAAAAAAATAGATTATGTAATTGTCAATATGAAGGAAGGTACTGTAGCAATTCGTGCAAAGCTATACATTGACTGTACCGGTGATGCTGATGTGGCATATTTTGCAGGCGTCCCTACGTGGCTTGGCAATAAGGAAACAGGTATTATGCAGCCTACCACCCTTTTCTTTGAAGTTGGTAACATTGACCGTGATAAATATTTAGGGGAACTTGAAGCCAATAAATCCAATTTGGATAACCACATTGCCAATTGTTTTGCTAAGTATGTAGAAGAAGCTAAACGTAATGGTGACTGGACACTTGACCGTAACGAATTAGGCAACTATGAGCAGAATATACCCGGAAGGTGGAAGATAAATACCACTCGTATTGCCCATATTGACGCTACCAAGACCTCAGATATAACTAAGGCACTTATTGAAGGCAGACGTCAAGTGCAGGAAGTTGTTGCATTTATGAAAAAATATCTTCCGGGCTGTGAGAATATTCAACTCATCCAGGTAGCTACTGCACTAGGGGTTCGTGAAACAAGACACATTGTAGGAAAATACGAGCTGACAGCAGAAGATATACTCTCACGTAAACATTTCGATGATGCAATATGTACCTTTGGATATGCAATTGATATACACAATTCAACTGGTGGTGGTGTTACCTTTACCTGTGTTAATAAATACTACACCATACCATACCGATGTCTGATACCTGAAAACTGTGACAATATGCTTGTTGCAGGGCGCAGTATATGTGGTTCCTCAGAGGCCGCAGCAAGCTATAGAGTAATGCCTGCCTGTATAGCAATGGGTCAGGCGGCAGGTACCGCAGCTGCTATAGCACTAAAAAGCGGTGTTTGTCCAGAGAATGTGGACATTGTTAATCTTCGCAATACTTTGATTGAGCAAGGTGCAGTTATCAAGGAGTAATTGTCTTTAATCTCAATTATTTTTAAATATAAACTATAAAAATTGAAGGAGACCAAAACTATGAAAACCCTCAAGAGAAAGTATGATGTAGTCGTCATTGGCGGTGGCCCGGGTGGCATCCCTGCAGCAATTGCAGCAAGCAGAAATGGTGCAAAAGTACTTCTGGTAGAGAAAAACGGATATCTTGGCGGTAATTTGACAATAGGTTTACCGTTATTAGGATATCTGGACAAGGACGGTAAACCTGTAACTGCTGGTATTGCACAAGAACTTGTTGACGAACTGAAAAAACGTAATTCCTGTACAGATCATTATCCCTGCCCTATGCACAATTCCGTAACTCTTTATGACCATGAGATTTTTAAAGTCGTTGCTTTTGAAATGTGTCTAAATGCAGGCGTAGAAATACTTTTGCATACTGAAATTATTGATACCAATGTGGAAAATGGTAAAATTAAAACTGTTACACTATTTGGAAAGGGTTATCATATCGAGGTTGAGGCCACTGTCTTTATTGATGCCAGCGGAGATGGTGACATGGGCTATATGGCTGGTGCCACCTACAACATGGGTCAAAAGGACACTGGTGCATTGCAGCCACCTACTCTAATGTTTACTTTAGGTAATGTTGATACTGACAAAACAATAGAATTCATCGCAAGTGACCCTGAACAGATGCGTCTATGTGATACTATTGAGTGCGACTTTGATAAGTACAACGCTGAATTTTTCCGTTCAAATCCACACCATGTAATGGTTGGTTTACGTAAACTCTTCCTTGAACTTAAAGAAAAAGGTGAATTACCTGTTGACAGAGATACCCTTATTTACATTAAAAGTCTGATTCCCGGAGAGGTACACATTAATTCTACCAGACACTTGGGCATTAACGGCAGTGATGTACTGGATTTGACTCGTTCAGAAATTGAGGGTCATTTGCAGATTCCAAAGCTGGTAGAAACCCTCAAAAAATATGTTCCGGGGTTTGAAAATTGCTATATAACTCAGATATATCCTTCCATGGGCATCCGTGAAACACGTCGCTTTGCAGGTATCTGCGAATTAACGGAGGACAAAATCATGGTGGGCGACGTGCCGGTAGATACAGTAGCACTAGGCTCCTACATCATTGACATCCATGAGGGTAACGGTGCAGGTACTATTGTAAAGCGCATAAAGCCCTACGGTATTCCTTACGGGTGTACAGTAAGTAAGGATATTGACAACCTCATGCTCAGCGGAAGATGCGCTTCACTGGATGCAGTAGTTATGAGCTCTGCAAGGGTTATGCCAACCTGTATGGCTATAGGAGAGGCAGCCGGTGTAGGTGCTGCACTGGCAGTTAAGCAGAATATCCTTCCCTCCCAGGTGGATGTGACGGAAGTCCGCAACATACTTCGCAATGCCAACGTAATTCTTGAACCTGCTGAATAAAATCAGCATTTCTGCCTTTTAAGGAGGTCTAACATGAAACATGGTATATATTACGCATATTGGGAGCAAGAATGGGAAGCTGATTACAAATATTATATTGAGAAAGTTGCAAAACTCGGTTTTGATATTCTGGAAATAGCAGCTTCACCACTGCCTTTTTACAGTGATAATCAGATTAATGAACTAAAAGCATGTGCCCGTGGCAATGGGATTACCCTTACAGTAGGTCATGGGCCCAGCGCAACCCAAAATCTGTCTTCTCCTGATCCTGATATCCGCAAAAATGCTAAAGCCTTTTATACAGATTTGCTAAAACGCCTATACAAGTTGGATGTGCATTTGATAGGTGGGGCTATATATTCTTATTGGCCTGTAGATTACACAAAGGTAATTGATAAAAAAGGTGATTGGGAACGCAGCGTTGAAAGTGTGCGTGAAGTTGCTCAGGTAGCTGAGGCTTGTGGAGTGGATTTCTGCCTTGAGGTACTAAATAGATTTGAAAATTATTTAATTAACACCGCACAGGAGGGTGTAGATTTTGTAAAACAGGTTGGTCATGGCAGTGTAAAGGTGATGCTTGACACCTTCCATATGAATATCGAAGAAGATAGTATCGGAGGTGCAATCAGGACTGCCGGCTCTTACTTGGGACATTTGCACACCGGGGAATGCAATCGTAAAGTTCCCGGAAGAGGAAGAATTCCATGGATAGAAATCGGAGAGGCTCTTGCTGATATAGGTTATGAAGGTAGCGTTGTTATGGAACCTTTTGTCAGAATGGGGGGAACTGTCGGATCTAATATTAAGATTTGGCGTGATATTAGCAACGGTGCAGATGAGGAAAAGCTGGACAAAGAAGCACAGGCATCACTTAACTTTTCCAGATATGTGCTGGAGAACCACAAACTGTAGTGCTTCTAGCCATAAACGTATATACAATATTATGACAGCTGAAGAATGCCTATGAAGCAAATTATATGTTTAAATTCTTCAGCTCGTCATAAATATTGGTCAGTATATTAAGTTCTTTTTCCTTAATCAGAGAAATTGTATCTATTATATTAAGTAATAGTTTATTAATATTTGACTTGTTAACGCTCTTCAATTCTATCAAGGCATCATACTTTATATATAGATTTCTTGCAAAAAGTGCATTTTCTTCCACTTTCGAATATTCTTTAATAAGCATCATTAATGTATCACTGGCTTTAAAATGTGAAGCTATATATAGAAGCCGCTTATACATTATTGATTTATGCTCAAAAAGTAAGTGCATATATCTAAAATCCATAGTTTTCTTTCCTTGGATTAGGTTGTTTATATTGAAACTCAATTCATCATATACTTTAAAATTAAACGATGCCTGCCTTCCATTTGCCTCAAGATTATTTGGACGTATCATGGAATAATCTCCATTACCCGATAAATAAAGCTTTAAGTCCTCAAGAAATAACTCTAGTTTAAATTTATATGTATTTATATTTTGTTTAAGTTTAATGATTTCAACAGTTTCATTTAAGACCCATACCGGTGAGGATTGATAATACTTTTTTCCTAATTCATATGATTGATTCAGTGTTTCGTAGGTATATTCATCACTTGTAAAATCGTTTTCTTCATTAAAAGCAACTGTCATAAAAGTCTCGGTTTGATTGCTATACCCATAAACCATTAATTGGTGTAAAAAGTGCTTTGACATGTAACTTGCTTTTTTGTGCAAGTAGTATTCATCTACATAAATTATTACATAACATCCCTCATTTATTTTGTTAATAATGAATTTCACAATATCCTTTTCTTCAAGTAAGCTTTTATAATCATACATTTTATTCTCAGCTATATCTTTAAAAAAATCGCGATGTTCTAAGTAGTCAACCCAAAGGTTACCATCCTCGCCAGTCAAAGTATAAAGCTGTACAAAGTGCTGATAAAACCAAGGATACAGGCTGTCGTCAGTGAGAATTGCACAAAGCGGAAGGGAATAGTTTAAATATGTAGTTAAATCCTTTTGAATATTTATTTTTAGCTGATTCTCCGATAGCAGATAACTCATATCATACATTCCTCCTGATAATTTATTACCTTTTCTTTATGCTATCATTATATGTAATTGGTGTCAATAAATGCAATTAATTACACTTTTTTATATTTTTTGGTATAATTTCAAACTCTCAATGAACTGCGGAAACCTCTTGAAGAATAGTAGGAGTCAGCTCCATTGTGGTACACAAAGACTGTATTATAACGGAGATCACAAAAAATAGCACCTCCTAGTTTTCTGATAGAAGCAGGTGTTTTCACCCAGCTTGAGGTTTTCAGATCAAATTTTCCCAGCTTTTGTAACTCCCGGTACTGTTCTTCCGTTAAAAGCTCAGTCCCCATTGCGGCAGCCATATCCATAGCATTATTTTCGGGTCTATGTTCTTTTCTTGACTCCAATGCTTCACGGTCGTAGCAAACACTTCTGCGTCCTTTTGGACTTTCTGCTGAACAATCATAAAAGATAAATTCATCCGTATTTTTATCATAACCCACAACGTCCGGTTCACCGCCGGTTATTTCCATCTCATTTAGGGAGTATAGCTTTTCAGCATTAGCTTCCAGTTTTGCTTGTACCTTAGCCCATTCAATATCTTTATGGCGGTTTATATTTTTCTCAAAACGGGCTTTCAATTCTTTTAGCAATTTCTCACTCTGTTCCGGTAACAACTCTCTTTTTTCATTTTTCATAATAAAACCTCCTTAACAGGTTTAAAACTTTGTATATAATCTCTTAATCTTACCAATATAATATTATTACCATTTTTATTAAACACTTAAACACTTCCTAGTGCAGTTTTCATAATTCCTCGTAAGAACAAAATGAATAATTGACAGCTATAAATAACATATGTTACTATTAACCTATGTTATTTATAAATGAGGTATAATTATGTCAATACAATTAGCAATTTTAGGAATACTGAGTTGGAAGCCCTCAACAGGATATGAACTAAAAAAGATTTTTGAGGATTCCTCCTTCATGTATTGGTCGGGTAACAATAATCAAATTTATAAAGCTCTAACCAATCTGGAAGACGAAGGTTTTGTTACAAATAAAGTGATTCATCAGGAAAACTCTCCATCAAAAAAAATATATACTATTACGGATGAAGGACTTAAAGAATTGAAAAATTGGCTTTTGTCCTCGCCGGAGGCTCCTGAGATAAAGAAGACATTTTTAGTACAGTTCGCATGGTCAGATATGCTAAGTAATGAAAAATTAGCTGAGTTACTCTCAAAATATGAAAATGAAATCAAGCTGCAATTAATTATGCAGAAAGAGAAGTACAGGCGTTCACTTCATTCCCCTAATAGAAGCACTAGAGAAAGCTTAATATGGGAAATGATTTCAGATAATATTATTTCGACCTATAAAAATGAACTAAGTTGGGTTCATGAAACCCGTCAGAAGTTGTTTGAAAATGAAGTAGCGGAGGAAAGAGAGAAAATGAATTATCAAATTAGAGAATTAGAAAGCAGAAAATATATTGAAGTGGTTTCTACTACTGAGCCTTTAGGGACAGAAAATGATGCACTTGACCTGATAGCTTTATGCTGGGAACATGAGACAAATGCACTTATGATACACTATGAAACCTTGTCAGAAAATTTCTTTAAACTTAAAACAAAAGTAGCCGGTAATATTATTCAGAAATTTGTAAACTATGGCATAAAAGCTACTGCTATTGTTCCTCAAGAGACAATTCAAAAGGGCAGATTTAAAGAAATGGCCCTGGAAACCAACAAAGGTAACCATTTTAGGTTGTATGAAAGTAAAGAAGAAGCTGAAAAATGGCTTTTAAGATTTTTGAAAACCAATGAGTAAAGTACACGTCGATTAAGATTAGCTTATTCTTTAATCGACGTGTTTAATTTTTTCC
>JAEZUC010000075.1 GCA_023443515.1 Bacillota bacterium | reverse complement strand
ATTAATAGTCCAATTGTCATTGTTTTATTAGTTTTTAACCCTCTTGCAATCTCGTTAACTTCAAAACCCAACTCTTTTATTGCTTTGTCAATAACAACACGATTTTCCTCCAGGACATTACCGCCGTTAATATACTTTGAAATTGTCGCTATTGATAGCCCGGATTTCCTGGCAACATCCTTCATTGTAGCAGAGATATGATCACCTTCATTCGCGAAACGTTTAACTGTATTTATAATATCAAATCAATATTTAAAAGTCAAGTTAGAAATCTATACTGTAAATTTACCGACAATTTCCTTTAGCTTCTGAGTACTTCTTCTACTGGTTTCCATTTCGTCCTTAACCTTACTTACCATCTCAACTATCTCAATATTCTGTTCGGCTATGCTTTGTGTTCCCGCTGCACCCTCATTTACGGTTTTGGTTACATCATTAATAGCACGGATTATTCCTTCTACTGAAGCTGTGAGTTCTTGTGAGGTTGCACTAAAATCAGTTACAAGTTCATAAACAAATACTGCATCGTTATTATAGGATTCACCAGTTTGCACCATTTCTGCATAATCAGGTTTGACAGTATCGTCCAGAAAATCCAGAACTGTTCTGGAACCCTCGGCAAGGTCTGAAACTGCAGAAACAACTTCGTTTGTAACCTTCTGTATCTCGTTTACTGCTATCTTTGATTCCTCAGCCAACTTTCGGATTTCGTCTGCTACAACAGCAAATCCCCTTCCTGCTTCGCCTGCCCTTGCTGCTTCTATTGCCGCATTCAGTGCTAGAAGATTGGTCTGGTCAGATATTTGTAATATTGTTCCTGTCAAGACATTAATATGTTCTACAGCTTTTGAATTTTCCAATGCGGTTTTTAATTTATGTGTTGTTTCTTGATAAATGTTATTTGCTGTTTTTACGGATAGTATTGAACTGTCTCTTAATCTAATGGCACGGTTGCCTATTGCTTCAGCTTCAGTTGAACCCTTCTGAGCCTTCTCATTCATGGCTTCTATTGCAGATTCAATTTCCTGTGATGATGCATTTACCTGTTCAGTTGCGGCAGCTGTTTCCTCCATACCTGCAGAAATCTCTTCGGTGGTAGAGGAAACATTTTCAACAAATGAGTTTAAATCCTCCATCTTCTGTCCCACTAATGCAATGGAGTTTTCAACAACCGTTGATTCTTTAATTATCCCCCTTACAATATTTCTCAGATTAGCTAAAAATTCATTAACTGAATCGGCAAGCTGTCCCACTTCATCCTTACCCTTAATATCTATTTCCTGTGTAAGGTCTCCGCCTGCTTGCGCTAGTAATTTGAGCTCTTTTTTTAGTTTGGTAATTGGACTAATTATTCCTCTACCTATTACAATAGAGAGAGCTATTCCAAATAATAGAGACAGTACTTCAAACACTATCATGGTACGTATTGAGGAATTATAATGTGTGTCATTTTGTTTGTTCTTTTGCATAGCTTCTGTGGAATTATATTCTGATAAGTGTAAAGGGCCTTTTGCTCATTTCGTAAAAACTCTGTACTTTCACTCAGAAGCTTTAAAGCTTCTTCCTGTTTACCCCTTCTTAATGACTCAATAATTTTATTTCTTGCCTCCCTGTATGCACTCTTATTACTTTCGACTTCAACAAGGGTATCTTTTTGGAATTTATCCAATTTAGTATTTTTATATTTTTCTACGTTTGCATCTATTTCTTTTGTTCCGTGTTCCAAATTTTGCAAATACTTGTTTAGCTCTGATTCATTATCATTGTATATAATTGCATTTAACAATAAGGCTTCATTTTCATTTGTTTGAATAATTGCCTCTGATAACCAATTTGACGGCAAAAAGTCCTCTTGGTACATATCCATCATAGTGTCATGTATGTTATTAACATAATAATATCCTACAGTACCGACCAAAAATATAAATGCAATTAGAACGACAGATAGAACTAGAATTTTGTAAGTAATTTTTACATTTTTGAGCATAAATATTATTCCTCCATTTGTAAATTAATAAAACCTTTTAATTAATTATCTAATTCTAATACTAGTTGCTTAAATTGTCAAATATTGTTGAAAAAGAATGACAGTGATTTTGTCCAGTTCTTTTCCTGTTACTTACTTCATATAAAACTATTGAAATCAAGATAAAAAATGCAAAATAAAAGTACTAATCTAAAATAAGATAAGTACTTTTTATTTTGCTTATTAACTCTGTTAAACTATTTTTGTTGTCCAGTTTTCCACATTCCAGACTTCGGTAACCCAATCTTCATAAAATTCAGGTTCGTGGCATACCAAAAGTACTGTACCCTTAAACTCTCTCAATGCCTTTTTTAACTCGTCTTTTGCATCAACATCCAGATGGTTTGTAGGCTCATCCAGTATAAGCCAGTTAACATCCTTCAACATAAGCTTACACAGTCTTACCTTGGCATTTTCGCCTCCGCTGAGTACCATCATCTGGCTTGTTATATGCTCTGTAGTCAAACCGCATTTAGCCAAAGCTCCTCGTACCTCGGCATTGCTCATACCGGGATAATCGTTCCACACCTCTTCTAAAGCCGTATTGCTGTTATAGCGTTCAGATTCCTGTTCAAAGTAGCCCGGATACAGGTAATCATCAAGCTTTACACTTCCTGAAAATGGCTTTTGTACACCTAAAAGGGTTTTCATCAAAGTAGATTTACCAAGCCCGTTTACTCCCTTTACAGCTACTTTTTGCCCTCTCTCTAAGGAGATGTTCAAAGGACTTGACAAAGCTGATTCATAGCCGATTACAAGATTTTCAGTCTGAAAAATATACCTTCCCGGAGCCCTTGCCTCTCTGAATTTGAAAATGGGTTTAGCCTTTTCCTTAACCTTCTCGATAATATCCATCTTGTCCAGCTTTTTCTGTCTGCTCTTTGCCATGTTTGTTGTTGCCACGCGAGCCTTATTTCTGGCTATGAAATCCTCAAGCTTCTCAATTTCCTTCTGCTGCTTCTCATATGCCTGCTGGGTCTGCTGTTTTGCCAGCTGATACATTCTCTGGAACTCATCATAATTTCCCGCATACCTTGTAAGAACAGCATTCTCAACATGGTAAATTACATTTACAACATCGTTCAAAAATGGAATGTCGTGAGAAACAAGAATGAATGCATTTTCATAATTTTTCAGATAATTTTTAAGCCAGTTGATATGATTCTCGTCCAAAAAGTTGGTAGGCTCGTCCAATATTAATATCATAGGGCTTTGCAAAAGTAGTTTTGTGAGGAGAACCTTTGCCCTCTGTCCTCCGCTCAGGTTTGCTACATCTGTTTCAAGACCTATATCTCCAAGCCCCAGACCGTTTGCTACTTCTTCTATCTTTGAATCCAATATATAAAAGCCGTTATGCTCCAAAACGTTCTGTATATCCCCTACATCTTCCATCATTGAGTTAATTTCACTCTCTGAAGCATCTCCCATTTTTTCATATATCTCCAGCATTTCCTTTTCCAAATCAAACATATACTGAAAAGCTTCTCGAAGTGCTTCTCTGATAGTCTTTCCCGGAGTAAGAACCGTATGTTGGTCAAGATATCCCGTTGTAATTCTGTTGCACCATTCCACCTTACCCTCATCGGGCATAAGCTTACCGGTTATAATATTTAAAAAAGTGGACTTTCCTTCACCATTGGCACCCACAAGGCCTACATGCTCTCCCTTTAAAAGTCTGAAAGAGGCATCCTCCAATATTTTTCTGGCACCAAAGCCGTGACTTACATTCTCTACATTTAATATACTCATTTTGTACCCCTGATAAAAAATATATTATTCGCAGAACTAGTATAACTTATATTTATGGCTTTAGTCCATAGAAATCTATACTGTAAATTTACCTACTATTTCCTTTAGTTTCTGAGTACTTCTGCTACTGGTTTCCATTTCATTCTTAACCTTATTTACCATTTCAACTATTTCCATGTTCTGCTCAGCTATGCTTTGCGTTCCCGCAGCACCCTCATTTACTGTTTTGGTTACATCATTAATAGCCCGGATTATTCCTTCCACTGACGCCGTGAGTTCCTGTGATGTTGCACTAAAATCAGAAACAAGTTCATAAACAAATGCTGAATCTTCATTGTAGGATTCACCTGTTTTTACCATTTCTGCATAATCGGGTTTTACAGTACGGTCAAGAAAATCCAGAACTGTTCTGGAACCATCTGCAAGGTCTGAAACTGCAGAAACAACTTCGCTTGTAACCCTCTGTATATCGTTTACTGCTGCCTTTGATTCCTCAGCCAACTTTCGGATTTCGTCGGCTACAACAGAAAACCCCTTTCCTGCCTCGCCTGCTCTTGCAGCTTCTATTGCCGCATTCAGTGCAAGAAGATTTGTCTGGTCGGATATTTGTAATATTGTTCCGGTCAGAACATTAATATGTTCTACTGCTTTTGAATTTTCCAATGCTTCTTTTAATTTATGTGTTGATTCTTCATAAATTTCATTTGCTGTTTTTACAGATAGTATTGAATTGTCTCTTAACCTAATGGCACGGTTGCCTATTTCTTCAGCTTCAGCTGAGCCTTTTTGAGCCTTTTCATTCATCGCTTCTATTGCAGATTCAATTTCCAGAGATGAAGCATTTACCTGTTCAGTTGCAGCCGCTGTCTCCTCCATACCGGCAGAAATCTCTTCGGTAGTGGATGACACATTTTCAACAAAAGCATTTAAATCCCCCATTTTTTTATCAACTACGGCTATGGAATTTTCAACAATTGTTGTTTCTTTAATTATTCCATTTACAATTGTTCTAATATTAAACAAAAATTGATTTACAGAATTTGCAAGTTGTCCGACTTCGTCTTTACTTTTAATATCAATTTCTCTAGTCAGGTCTCCGCCCGTTTGAGCTAATATACTGAGTTCTTTTTTAAGCTTACCTATAGGTTTAATTATCCCGTATGCAATCAGAAAGCTAAGTAAAAGGCCAACTACTAAAGAAATGGCAATTGCATAAGTCAAAATTCTTATTGCAACTACAGAATTTTCATTATTAGCCAAATTTATTTTGTTGGCAACATTTCTACAGTATTCTGACAAATCCTCAAGTGTTTTTTGCTCGGCACGCAAATAACTAATATTTTTATTAAGTAATTCAAGGGCTTCTTCACCATTCCCTGAATTTACTGCCAGTATTATTTTATCCCTTATTTCCCTGAAAGCTTTTCTGTTTTCCTCAAATACCGGTATATTATCTGATTCAAATTTATCCAATTTTGTTTTTTTATAGTTTTCCCAATTTTCATCTACTTTTTTTGAATTGTTTTCAATATCTTTTTCATATTGACTTTGTAACTGTTTATTATTATTAAGTATTAAATAAAGAATATATGTTTCATTTTCATCTATTTTACTTATACTATCGTTTAGCCATTCAACGGGCAATAGCCTGTCCCGATACATACTATCCATGTCTTTGTGTCCACTATCAATATAACGGTAACCTGTAACACCCACAACTACTATAAAAGAAAGTAAAACAACAGATAACAGAACTATTTTATATACTATCTTTAAGTTTCTTAACATATATTTACTCCTCAATAATAAATTTTTAAGTAACATATAAATTAACCTTTAAGTTTATTATACATTCCAAAATACTAAATTTAAATACATTTTTTTCATTTTTATGCTAAATTTAGTATTTTTTTTAGTTTAATTATGAATTTTAGTAGTAAATATATATTTTTCTTATAAAATAGTCTATTTTTTCCCAAAATATAACATATGATTCACAAAAAATAACCCCTGGTTAATACCAAGGGTTATTTTTCTATGTTGTTGACTTTACTCTACATCTTCTGCTTGATTTTCATCCTGAGTCTGAACCGTATTCTTTTTAAGGAAATCCAGTACGTTCATTCCGGTAAGTGCTTCTACTGTTTCAGGCAATTGAGATATTATATCTGTTACATATCCTGTTACTTTGGCTGCTCCTTTGCCTTTTCCTTCTCCGC
>JAEZUC010000022.1 GCA_023443515.1 Bacillota bacterium | reverse complement strand
GGCAGCTTTACATACATAATTGGAAATATAACAGATTTCCTATGCGTCCATTAGGCTGGAAATCGCCTAATGAGACGCTCCATTATTTTTTTACTAATTGTGTAACGCATGTTTGACAAACCAACATATTATTCTTACAGTTTATGTATTTATTGTAAGTAACTTTCAAGCTTATTTATTTAATTTCAGGACAGAAAAAAAGCACCCCAGTATATAATTTATAATAATTCCTGATAAATAGGTGCCCTATGTAACAAAAAATAAAATCAATATGTTTAAAGGAGGAACAAAATGAAAAAGCTTTTAATGGCTTTACACTTAGTATTATATCACTAATTTATAAGACTGATTATTAAAATTGTATAACAAATATTAACAATGTGTGAATGTATTCTACTAGCTTTGTCCCCCTGCTAATATGACAACTTTACACTATAAAATTTACTATTATCATTGCAATTCCAACATAGAGTGCCGCCTGTCCCATTGCCGCTCCCACATTATTCTGTTCGTATATTTCATTCCATACATCCACTTTTACAATGGCTGTAAAAATCTTTTTAAACAATACAGATAATATACCGTATATCACAAGACAAACAGCTATTACCAGGGCCACCGTAACTAAATCAAAATCGGTTGTATATGCATCAATGATTCCTGTGATAATTGTCTGTACTGCAAAAACAAACCCCAAAAGTCCGATACCGGCTGCTGCATTATTGTCGATGAATATTTCCTTAAACAGTGTGGTCTTTGTTCTTAAAACCATACTGTAGCAAACCATTGCAACTAAAACAAATACTATAAACATCAGAATCTTTAGCAGTATGGATGCTCCAGCCCCTTCAATTATATCTATAAAATCCAAGTACTTTATTACAGAAACAAAGATAACTGAAAGAGTAACTGAAAACAGTGCTGCACCAATGTTTTTCTGCTCGCATATTTCTTTATTGAGGCAAACCTTGCCGTGTCCATCCTCAGCATTTATCAGACCTACTATAGATTTGGACAGAAGTCTTAATAGCGTTAATATTACTACGTAAAAAACAGTATATCCGGTACAAACAGCCAAATCAATAAATATATTATCGCTGGCTGCTCCCTTTATGGCATGTGACGACAGATAAAGTACAGGAAATACAAACGCCCCTATGAACTCTATCCATGTTGCAAAATTATCCTTGTTAAAAAGTGCATCTTTTAGTGAAACATCTCTCAGAACCAGATTATTATAAATAACCCATCCAAATATAAAACCTACCGTTAATATAACAAAACTAAATGACAAGTCTTTCAAGAAAAAACTAAAGTATTCAAACATCTCATTATCCCCCTAAAAGCTATTTTTCTTCTATTCCTTGGTAAACCTTGTATAGTGACCCTTCAAATCTCTGTCCTATAAAAATTCTGAACATCCCGTTTGTTTTGAGCATTTCTATGTTGAGATACTCGGTAATCCCTTCTGCATCACGCTGGTAGTCCCATACCTCAACTTCGGATTCGTATTCTATTTTTTCCAGGTTCAGATCATAAACCTTTATGGAACCCTGTACACCATCTATCCTGTAATCATATTCCGGCATTGTACACCTATCGTACTCGGTGCCGTCAGGAGTTGTTATACACTTCTGCCCTACAACCTCCAAAAATTCTTCCGAGAACGGAACTGTATCATCCAGAAAATAGAGGTATGTTTCAAATTGGCCTTCCTCTTCACCCTTATAAACCTCAAATATATACTCTGTTTCTTCTGTTCTGGAATAAACAAGGTATCTTGTAAAGGGCCTCTTGCCTACATCCATTTGTATAATCTTACCAAAAGTAAAAAATCCCTGTTCCTCAAGCTCCTTGAGTTTGAATTCTACCATTGAGTTCTTGTTGATATTAAGAGGATTCAGTATATCCTGACCATCTTTCTTTCTGAAACCGAACATCGACATCACGTCCTATTCCATTTAAAGTTTAAAAGCTTAATATATCCTGCTACTGCGAGAGTTTTTAGGTTTTGGCTTTGACAGCTTTCTTATTACTATTATCAATGCTACAGACGTTACAATGATAACTACCACAACTGCTCCGGTATTTCTTGATGAATTGGTAGGATGCTTGTCTGTATAGTATACTTTATCAGGATTCTGCTCCTGATATTGCTGTGACAGCTGTAAATCCGGGTCTACGCCTTCTTCCATGTAATTCGGATCTCTCTGCACTCCATCTTTCTCCAACTGTTCTACCCTGTTTTCCAATTGTCGGTACTGGTTCTGATCAAAATAGTTCCTGTAAGGTGATATTTCGCTCCAATGATGATACCAGAACATATCTGATGCCCTCATCAGAAACCACAAATCCCACGGGCCTACATATGCATATCCGTAAGAAAAAGGACTTCCGAACATAGATCTGTTTACATTGACAAATATGGGCCTGTTGTTGAAAACATTTATTCTGGATGTCCGGGTTCTCATGGCATCCTCAAAGTTCATTTTTCTTGAACTTGAGCCATAGTTCTTTTTCATGGAGTCATTATATACCTTCTGCTGCTGGCTATTGAGTTTTTGCTTATAAGTGTTATAGTTTTTGCCCGAAACCTGACTCTTGTATGTATCCTGCATGTAGGATTTCTTTTTTGAGGCAGCCTTTGCAGTAAATCCCGAGGTGTTGGCATTCTTACTTGATGAACCGGTATATGATTTTGAGCCCGGTATACTTCTGGAACTGCTGCTTTTGGTCGAGCTGCTTTTGGTCGAGCTACTTTTTTTTGATTTTGACGAGCTAAAAATGCTGGAGCTTCTTGACGAAGAACTTTTATTGCTGCTGAAAGATTTTGAAAATGACTTGCTGCTACTTCTGCCGAAAGAACGCGCACCTTTTGCTTCAACTCCCATAAATGAAACAGAAACAAATGCAAAAATAAGCAGTATTGCTAATATTCTTTTTTTCACACACTATCCCTCACATTTTTAAAATGTATTTACATGTAAAATTAGTATTATTTTTAGTATTATACCATGAACACTTTTTATAATATATATAATCTTTTTATTTTTAAAAGAAATGTATAAGAAAATGTAAATAAGGTAATAACTATTACTGACCCCACAAAATACATTTTAACCCCCTAAAAATGCTCCGGCTTATGCCGGGCATTTTTTTTTGCATAATAGAAAAAGAGCTTCCGTTATCAAATACGCAAACTCTTTTTCCATATATACTGGTTAACAATCTTTTTGACAATTTATCTCATCTGCCCTCTTGTATCTTTTCCTCCTATACCGGCACTTCCTGTTATTGTTAGTTCTATTACTGAATTAGGTGAAAGAATAACAGAACTGTCTGTAACGGATACCTTCTGTGCAACAATTGCCGGGTCAAGTGCATTTATCAGAATTCTTTTTGGTGAGCTTGCAAAATTGGCTCCCGCCTGCATAATTGCCTCAAAGTATGACTGACATGCTCCTGCAAAGATACACAACTTATCAGGATTGGGCTCATATGCTCTGGCAATTTTCACTGACTCAATGAAGTATGATGAATTGGCATAGCTATCCATTGATTGAAAGTTACTGGCACCCTTTTTTAAACCATCATGTCCCGTCAGCACCAGTATATCCGGTTTGTATGCCTCCAGATATTGCTTTACTACCGAGGGCTGCCTGTTTTCACTTACCCATTTGCCGGAGCAGCTGATTTTACTTTTCTTATAAAAGTCTAAACATTGGTTCATAAAGTCTTCTGCTGAATCTATATGCAGTATTCTACCCGGCCTATGCTTTATTCTCGATAGAAATGATTTGAATACTGGTCTGCAGCAATCAATGCTTTTTTTTACCCGGTCAAGTTCATTTATTGCCCGAGTATACGCCATTCTTGCATCCTGCTTGACAAGGTCATCTCCCTGTGAATCGGCTTCAATTCTGTACGACAAACCTCTTAGTACGTACGATTCTAATCCGCTAAAGTTTGTTTTTATGTTTACTACCCTGAAAAGTATGTCTCCTCCATATGACCTTCTGATAACAATATCTCCGATATGAAATTTAGCCAAGAAAATCACTCCAAATTAACTTTTTATTGCATAATATGCAACCAAATTTCATTTGGGGCTTGTCCTCACGGATTACTAAGAACTTTTATGTAAAATAATTGGTTTATTTTTGAAAATTTCTGGTTGACTTTTTAAATATCCAGGTATATTATTATATGTGAACAATCATTCATATGAACGTATGTAAGTAATGCTTTAACTTGCATTAAGAAAGGAAGGTTTTATGAATACAGAAAAAGATATTGAACAGTGTGAGTATATATGTCTGCATAAGGGTGTAATAGATCAGGTACTGTCACATATGCCGGAAGAGACACAGCTATACGATCTTGCAGAGCTTTTCAAAATTTTTGGTGATACCACAAGAATTAAAATTTTGTATGTACTATTTCAGGCAGAAATGTGTGTCTGCGACATCGCACAGCTGCTAAACATGAGTCAGTCGGCTATTTCTCACCAGCTACGTGTACTAAAACAAGCAAAGTTGGTTAAATCAAGACGTGATGGAAAAACTATTTTTTATTCATTGTCCGACTCCCATGTAAGAGCAATAATCGATCAAGGTTTTGAACATATAGAAGAATAATTTATCAGGGGGTAATTAGGTATGAAAAAAATTTACAGACTAAACGATCTGGGCTGTGCAAACTGTGCTTCCAAAATGGAAAGAGAAATCAGTAAGTTGGAGGGTGTCAACAGTGCTACTGTTAACTTTATGATGCAGAAGCTTACTATAGATGCAGTTGACGAGAGTTTTGATGATATTATGGCAAGAGTTCAGAAAATCATAAAGAAAATTGAGCCTGACTGTACCGTAAAAATATAATACAAGGATTAATGTGTATACAAGGAGATTTTTATGAATAAAGCTAAAAAGGAAATTATCCGTATAGGTGCCGGAACATTGGTTCTGATAATTGCGGTGGCAGCATCATTTCCATCCTATGTGAATCTTGCATTTTTTCTTGCAGCCTATTTTATAATCGGCGGAGATGTTCTCTTAAGAGCTATCCGGAACATTTCACACGGTCAGGTATTTGATGAAAACTTTTTAATGAGTATTGCGACCATCGGGGCATTTTTTGTGGGAGAGTACCCAGAAGCTGTTTCAGTTATGCTTTTTTACCAGGTTGGAGAAATGTTTCAGGATTATGCCGTTAACCGCTCAAGGAAATCCATATCGGCGCTGATGGATATACGCCCTGATTATGCAAATGTTAAGCGTAACGGAGAGCTTATTACGGTAGACCCTGAGGAAGTTGCAATAAATGAAATTATTATTGTTAAAGCCGGTGAAAAGATACCTCTTGACGGCAGAGTCATAGAAGGCCATTCCTTGGTTGATACCTCGGCATTAACAGGCGAATCTGTTCCAAGGGAAATTAACGTCGGCAGTGACGTTCTTAGCGGTTGTATAAATCTTAACGGTCTTCTTACAATCCAAGTTGCTAAAGAGTTTGGTGAGTCTACGGTTTCCAAAATTCTTGACTTGGTGGAAAATGCAAGTAACAAAAAAGCAAAACGTGAAAATTTTATTACCAGATTCGCAAGGTATTACACTCCCGTGGTTGTTATAGTGGCAGTCATTCTTGCAGTTGTGCCGCCGTTGCTTGTTCCGGGAGCAACCTTTAGTGATTGGATATACAGGGCATTGACTTTTCTGGTTGTTTCCTGTCCCTGTGCTCTGGTAATTTCTATTCCTTTGGGCTTCTTCGGAGGTATTGGAGGAGCCTCAAAACTGGGAATTCTTATAAAGGGCGGAAACTATCTGGAAGCTCTTGCAGCTACCGAACTGGTTGTATTTGATAAAACAGGAACACTTACAAAAGGAACATTTAAGGTTACTGAGATTAATCCCGTAGGAATTTCAGATACAGAATTGTTGGAGCTTACTGCTCATGCTGAAAGCTATTCAAACCACCCCATTTCTCAGTCTTTGAAAAATGCTTTTGAATCTGAAATTGATAATTCCAGAATTACAGGTGTTGAGGAAATACCCGGTCATGGTGTTAAAGCAGTTGTTGACGGGAAAACAGTTTATGCGGGTAATTCTAAGTTAATGGAAAAAGTCGGAGTAATTTATTCGAATAATAAAACAGTCGGAACAGTAGTGCATGTAACGGTAAACGATGTTTACGCCGGATATATAGTTATATCAGATGAAATAAAAGAAGACTCGACCTCTGCCATCTCAAAGCTTAAAGCATGTGGTATACATAAAACCGTAATGCTTACAGGGGACGCAAAGGATGTTGGCGAAGCAGTTGCCGAAACTTTGGGGCTTGATGAGGTGTACACTGAACTTCTTCCCATAGACAAGGTTGAAAAGGTCGAAAAGCTACTTGCGGAAAAATCTCCAAAAGGAAATCTGGTCTTTGCGGGGGATGGTATAAATGATGCTCCTGTCCTTTCAAGGGCAGATATCGGAATCGCCATGGGAGGTCTTGGCTCTGATGCTGCTATTGAAGCGGCTGACGTGGTTATTATGAATGATGAACCTTCCAAAATAGCTACTGCCATTGCTATCTCGAAAAAAACCCTTCGTATAGTTAATCAGAATATAGTTTTTGCTCTGGGGATTAAGGCGATTGTTTTGGCAATGGGTGCCTTCGGCTTATCAAACCTTTGGGAGGCTGTATTTGCAGACGTTGGTGTATCCGTAATAGCAATTCTCAACTCTGCAAGAGCTTTAAGAGTAGATAATACATTTAAATAGTAAAGTTAAAAGCAGATGCGCTACTCTGAGTCAGCCTCTGCTTTTTTCGCATCTATGTATTGTTCCATTATCTCCGCAGCACACTTTACATATTCGGCACATGGACGTTTTTTATAATAGCTCTCTGTTCTTTCCTCCGGAACAGGCTTGTCAGGCCCCTTGCCCAGTCCCAGCAATTCTCCGCATACTATTGTTCCGTTAATGTTTGCAAACCTTCGGGCAAGTTCCTGTATTAGCTTGTAATGTTCTTTTTTTGCTTCAGTATCCTTGGGATCATCATATCCGTAAATTATACCTGCAACCATAAACATACCGCTTACAGCACCGCAGACTTCCCTCAGCCTTCCCATTCCACCCCCGAAGGAAGACGCTATTCTTAAAGCACTTTTCATTTCCATACCAATGTCATCGCAAAAAGCTCCAAAAACGGCTTGCGAACAGTTATACCCTTCTTTAAACAACTGCTGGGCCTTTTCTGAACTTGTTCCCATGTAAACCTCTCCCAAATTTTGTATTTTATTTTAAGTTTACTTTTTGTTCTTTTGAGTGTCAACAAATTTTGTAGTAGTATTGTATTAGTAAAAAAAAACTGGACGAGGAATTATGTTAAGTATAGTTAATAATTCGGAAGATTTAATAATTCTTATACATGAAATTTACGGAGTCAACCCCTTTATAGTGGATACTGCCAATAGACTTGCTTTGTACGGCTATGACGTTGTGTGTCCTGATTTGTGTGGTCTGGATTACCCCTTTGATTACAGCGAGCAAGAGGCTGCCTATAGGTATTTCTATGATAACATAGGTTTTGACAAAGGAACTGACATTGTTATTAACATAGCAAAGCAACTTGAAAGCAGCTACAAGCGTATTTTTTTGCTTGGCTTTAGTGTTGGTGCTACTACTGCATGGCTTTCCAGTGAATCAGAACTTTTTTCCGGCATTATATGCTGTTATGGCTCAAAAATAAGAGATTATAACTATATTTGTCCATCCTGCTCTGCCTTGCTTCTTTTCCCATCCCATGAGAAATCCTTCAATGTAAAGGATTTTGTCAGCAGTTTTAAAAAGCCCGGTGTAACAGTACATTTGTTGGAAGGAAATCATGGTTTCATCGATTGCTATTCAACTGAATATAATGAGGATTCCGCAAAGAGGGCTTTTGATTTGATTAAAGGGTTTATTAAAATTAAGTAGGAGGTAGGTAATTAATTCACCTACCGACCTCTCGAGCCTTACAGCCCTCTATTAATATACATATCAGAACTAAGATAGACTTTGTTCTGATATTTTAAATATTCTCTTTAGAACAATCATTAAATTAATGACCATTGTAAAAATCAAGTAGTACATAATAAAGCTCTCAACACAACTGGACAATGCTGAAAACAAATTTATAAAGCACATAAATAAAACAATTATGCAAACAAATATCTCAAACATAATTGCATAATACGTTTCTAAGAGTAACGTATTAAATAATTTTATTTCTGCTGATGACTTAGTTTTGTTATCTTTTATGCTCCCCTTCATAGAAATTGTTATTGTTAAAAGTGTAAATAGCATTGATGTTAAAATTGAAATTATGACAGTTATAACATTTATGGCATCTTTATCTATTTTTCTAATCGTAACTAGAGCACCTGAAATAATTAAAGGAAATACACAATAAATAAAAATGGGTAATACTAACCATTTCCCTCTTTCAGTTTTAAAAGTATTAATGTGTTGCTTTATAATGTCAAAGCATTTTATATATCCTAGTTTTAAGACATACCTAGAAAATAGTAATACCCCAACAAAAGCAATTAAAATGTAAATTGGCTTAATCATAATTTAATTCCTTCTTTACGCTAAACCCATTTCGCCCAAATACTGTTCTGATGTCTCAGTCAAAATTGGTTTAATACTATTGTCAGTGGGATTCCCTCCCAATATGGTAACTCTTTCAGTAATATCCTCTGTAACAACTAGATTATCAATATTGGCCAAGTTAAAGGTTTTGGTTCCTTTTCCTAATTGAATTTCTAATTTCAAGTTATCATATTCAAAATTATCAATCTCAATTATAGAATTACAGAATCGTTGACCTCTAAGGCATTCGTTTACTAGCTGCCTTTTTCTTTCAAGAAATCCGACAGGTTTATGTATTATTAATTCTTGATAAGAAGTTTGAACCCCGTTATTTATTCCAATTCTTTCTGACACGTCATTTGGTATGTCATACTTTAATAATCTAATTTTTTGTAAAACTCCATAGTCAAGATAATGTTCAATATAGGCTCTTGGCATCACATTACCAATAATTAATTTTAATGCTGGGTCTATTTCTTTGATGAAATCCTCTAATTTTTTATGAAACACAGTCTTCATTCCATAAATCCCCAACGTTTGAAAGATAATAATTCCTCTATCCGTTTGTCCAGCAGGAACTGCAACAGAAAAAAAGAACGGCATTACATCAGCATCTGCTACACTTTTTGTATAAACTGTTTGTCCTGTACCACTATTAACAATTTCAGATACTATACCGTAGTCGCCAGTTTTTATCATTCCAGAAAGAATAGTAAATTTTTCATTCCCGTCATCATCATTTATCGTTTCAACAGTATAATCATTAGTTTTAAATACTTTTTCCATAAGATCTTCTCTAGTATAGTCAAAATTATGTCTATACATGAAATCTTGGAGAATTTCAATAAACCCTACTCTGTTAGCAATATTGTGTAATTCCATTCTTTGATTCACGTTGTTTTGTACATTAAATGCATATACAGTTATTCCTATTTTTTTCATAGATCATTCCTCCAGTTTCTTACAATTGTAATACCAATTCTACGTAAAATAGGAAAATCCTGTTTTTTGCCAAATAATTTAACAAATTTTTTAAATTTAATCAATTGTATCCAAAATTTGTATTACATCTGTCTCTACCCATTTATAATTTTTATTTTCCAAATATTCTTCAAGTTTATCATTTGCTTCATCGAAGCTATTAGCCATGATTTTTACATAATCGCAATTAATAGCACCAGCAAGTCTAAAAGAACCAATAAATTCAAACATATAGATATCCCCTTTCTTATTTATAAACACTATATTTTATGTACTTACCCATAAATAATACTAAAATCACTAATTTCTAATTCTTGTATTTTCTTTTACGCATTTATAAAAAGATCAATAGTTATTAGGCCTCGCTTTGTTATGCAAACCTATCTCTCCGAGCCTTACTCCTTATATGTGATTTCTTTAAGTCAGCCTATTGGTTTTAGCTTCTTTCGGATACTTCTCTCACGAGAAAAACTTATCGTTTAGTTACGCATTTCCTTTTGTCTGGGCACAGTACTCTCAGCTGTTAGGGTTTGCCCTTACTGGGCACACAAAAAACAGATACTGCTACTAAGGCAGTACCTGTTCTTTATTCATTATTAATAGCCGCGTTGTAAATAGCTCTTTAATGCCGCATAATCAATGGCATTTATGTCACCATCCTTGTTAAAGTCAGCGGCAGCCAAATTGACGTTGCCTGATGTGTTGCCCATAAGTATTTTTTTCAATATGGCAAAATCTATTGCATCAATGTTTCCGTCATCGTTTATGTCTCCGTACTTTATCTCAGGTGTCCCTCCTGCGGGTTCTTCTCCCCAAAGAAGCTTACCGTCGTCGTATACGGGTATGTATTTGGACATTCCTTCAAAGGAAACTGCATCAAAATCCGGCGGGCCACTCATGTTCTGGTATGACCAGTCATTTTCATTGGACCCTACTCCATTTTTGTATTCAATTTGCACGGTTGCATCTTTTTCACACATTTCCCACTCTGCGGGCATTATCTGTGTACCTGTAAAATCCAGGGTAAAGTAATATATATTATCCTTGTATTGCTTTAGTCCGATAAGCTTTGCCCCTTGGCTATCCTCAAGGGTTAATTGTACATCATCCACCGTACCTCCGGCTTCAAATATTTCGGATAAATCCATAAAGTAGCGGGTAGACATTTTATCCTTCATGGTTGCAGGCCAAGCTGAACGATTATTAATCTGGAACATAACTTTCAGTTTGCCGTAGCCCTCGTATATAATCCAACCCCTTGTAAAATATTCTGTCAGGTTATCCTGAGGTGATCTGAAATCCTCAGGCTTTGGCCAGTTTTCCAGTGGGTCTCCTCCGTACATACCGTACATTTTAGCGAGACAACCCACAAAGCCTGCATTATAGTCTGTTGCAACTTCATTCAGTGTATAGTCTTTGATATCATCCTTCCAGCTGTCGTCTGAAGAAGGGCCTCCTACCAATGCTCCGTAGAGAATATGTCTATGGAAGGTCGGGACGTTAAGCATACTTGTCCATGAACCATGAGCAGTTCTGTGATGAGGATGTTCAGGTGCATTTTCTCCGAATCCTACTTCGTAACTACCTCCACGTGGGTTATCTCCAAGTGCATAGTTTATCTGCCTCTCTGCAAAATCATGATAAGTCTGTTTTTTGGAGGCTGTTCCTACTGTTTTGTCATCAGACCACACAAATGCTAAAAATGCCGCTGTTGTTGCATAACGCAGTGAGCCCCATTGTGACAGCCATGCCAGACCTCCGGGAGTATATTTCATTCCTGTTCCCGGCATCCAGTAATCAAGATTCTTTTCAACCATTGCAACATAACTCTCATCATGGCTTGCTTGAGCTATTTTGAGAGCTGCACCGTAGCTTACGTCATCCCAGCAGTGTGTATGTTGTCCTCCTAAAATTCCTGCGGGAAGTACTGCTTTTGCCTTGTCTAAATAAGTTGAATCCTGTGTTTTAATGTACAGCCATATTGCCCCCCATGCCAGGTCATCCACATAACTTCCTGAGGGATACAGTGTTTTTAGAGGATTCTTACCTCTATAGGTATCAGCAAATTCAAACAACTGCTTTGCGTGTGTCAGACAAGTTTCTGCATATGCGGGGTCTGTGGGCTCAAATATAATTGATGCGATAGCCAATGCTGCCGCAGTTTGGCCTGCTACGTCTGAACCCGGTGTTGTAGGGTCAACCTTGAATGACTTTCTGTCAGTTTTATAATCCAGCAATTCGTGGGGTATCCATACAGAATGGTCTGAATCTTCGTAGCCACACATGTAGTACAATAAATTCGGACTGGGATGGGCCTTGATAAAGAAGTCTGTAGCCCACTTTATCTCATCAAGGATATCATCCAGCTGCCCTGATTTTTCAAAGGCATCACGATATTCGTAAACAGCCCATCCCAATTGTCCTGCTGCATATGACATAGGATGTGTAAATTTTATTCCGTCTCCTGCATCTGCCCATCCTCCGGTAAGGTCAAGACCTACATCTTTTCCGTCAGTCATGGCTGCATCTCCCCTATAGGGCAGAACATAGTTGTCCGGTAAATCACCAAGACGATTGGCCTTGTAAAAAAGAATTGACTTCTGCATGGCTTCGCCATAATTGTAAAATGAGCCTCCCACACGTGGCGAGGTCGCTGCTTTTGCAGTTGTCGGAGCATAAACAAATAGTGACAACAGCAGTGACGTGATTAGCATGAAACTGGTTGTTTTAAGGAATTTTTTCCTCATGATAATACCTCCATTAACAAATTTTAATTGTAAAATTTAAGCTTACGGCTGGAATTATATCGATAAACGAAATGTGTTTAAGAGTAGTACGTTGAATTGGATTACTATTAATATAAAATAATACATATTTTACTTTACTTTCTTAATTATACAATTCAGTCCTGTGGTTTGTATAGATTTAAGCGAAAATATTGTGAAAAAAAAGAACAACGTGTTAATCGTTGTTCCCATCATATATAAAAACTTATTAAATCCCATAAAATGAGTATTCCCCATGTTTTTCACGAGAAACAAAAGGTTTATTTTCAAATGCATTATCTTTGTTTTCTATAACCCCTTTCAGGATTACTCTCGTCAAATCAGGTACATCAGGTGACTTTACCGCCTCGTTTATATCCATAAACAAAGCCTCACTGTTTTCTCTATTATCAGAATTTGGCGTTCCTTCAACATAATCCATCAGGAACACTGCATACCAGTCTTTTAAGTTAAAGCGAACTCCTACCAGCCTGGTTGTTTTTGCCACAACGGTAGTTTCCTCTAATATCTCTCTGCATAACGCTTCCTGTGGTGTTTCGTTGATTTTAACATATCCGCCGGGAATTATCAGTTTTCCCTTTCCCGCTCCATAAGTATGTCGAACCAGAAGTACTTCATTTCCTTTTAGTACGATTCCTCCTACGGATTGGCACCAGTTTGTATTCTCATCTCTTGTTCCGTCCAATGTACAGTTCCTCCGGCTATTAATTAATTTATACTTAACAGAATATCATAGAATACAATTATATGCGAATTAGTAAGCCAAATAAAAAAAGACTGCCTATTTGAATAAAGGCAATCTTTTTTATGTAAGTATAAATATAGTTAATTTAATGGGTTTTTAGCATTCCAATGTCTTTGCTAGTTCAAAATCATCCTGAATTTCTTTTGATGGTGCTCCGGAAATAATTGAAACCAGCACGATGGCAATACAGGACAGAACGAATGCCGGGAACAGTTCATAGATACCGAAAATCCCGCCTAATGGCTTTATAAGCATTGACCATACAAATACCATTCCTCCACCCGTAAGCATACCCGCAATAGCACCTGCTCTTGAGGTTCTCTTCCAGAACAGTGAAAACAGCATGATAGGCCCAAAGGTTGCACCAAATCCTGCCCATGCAAATGCAACAACCTTAAATATAATACTGCTTTCGTCCAATGCAATGATTACCCCAATAAGTGCAACCAATATAAGTGTAATACGTGAAACCAGCATAACCTCCTTGTCTTTGGCTTCCTTTTTCATGATTCCCTGGTAAATGTTTTTCGAGAAAGCCGAAGCTGCAATAAGCAGGTAAGAATCTGAAGAACTTATGGTTGCTGCAAGAATCCCCGCCATAACTATACCTGCCATCAAAGCAGGGAGCAAATTGGAGGACAATACTATGAATATACTCTCAGATGCACTCTTTGTCAGCAATTCGGCAGGATACAGGCTTCTACCTATAATACCTATTACAACTGCTGCAAACAATGATATTACACACCATACGGTGGCAATCCTTCTTGATTTTCCAAGTTCATCAACTTTTCTGATAGCCATAAATCTAAGCAATACTTGAGGTACACCAAAATAACCCAAACCCCATGACAAAGTTGAGATTATCGTAAGGAAACCATATTTTCCTGCACTTCCAAACAAAGGACTTCCATCGCTTCCCAATTGCTGAACACCATTGACTGTTTCAGGCTGCGCAATCCCGAAGAAATCCAGAAAGCCGGGTATTTGTTTGACATTGTCAATAACTCCTGAGATACCTCCTGCGGTATATACTCCCACTACCAGAATAGTGCACAGGGCAAATATCATAACAACTCCCTGCATGAAATCCGATACACTTTCCGCAAGAAATCCCCCCAAGAAGGTATATATAATAACGAATGCAGCTCCGGCGATCATCATGTACTGATATTTTATTCCAAATAAGGTACTGAAAAGCTTACCCACAGTAACAAAGCAGCTTGCTGCATACACAGTAAAAAATACCAGTATGAACAATGCTGCTATAGTCATAAGTACCTTTCTTTTTTCCTTAAATCTGTTGCTGAAATAATCCGGAATTGTAATCGAATCCCCTGCTACGGTAGAATATCTGCGGAGTCTTTTTGCTACAATCAGCCAGTTTATATATGTTCCTGCTGCCAGACCTATTGCCGTCCATATGGCATCGCTTAGACCAAACCAGTATGCTACCCCCGGTAGCCCCATCAAAAGCCATCCACTCATATCCGAAGCTTCCGCACTCATGGCAGCCACCCACGGTCCCAGTGACCTGCCACCTATAAAATAATTCTCACTGCTCTCATTAGCACGCTTTGCAAAATAAATCCCAATACCAATAACCAATACCATGTAAGAGCACATGGCAATAAACATTTTGGTTGTTTCAGCCCCCATCAGCTTTCCTCCTTTAATATGTTAAATAAGCATAGTTATTATATCAGACGGGGATATTCATTTAAAGTACTTTTGTCAACAATAAATAACAAAATATTCTATTTTAGTAAAGCTCTGATTTTGTCGTTTATGAACTTAGGATCTATTGCTTTTGCAGGGTCATCATTAATCCCGTGTTCCTGCTTTAGTCGCAGTATCCTTGAAACACTTTGGTCAATTCGTTTCATAGGTAGCAGTCCCGATTGAGTAGCATTTTTCAGAGCAGAAATTACTGCCTTCTGCTTTTCATAATCATGGCACACAAGCACTATGTCGCTTCCCGCAAGTATAGACTTTACTGCCGCCTGACCGATATTATAGTTCTTTACTATTGCTCCCATTGTAAAGTCATCGGTAATAACAACCCCGTCAAATTCCATATCTCTTCTCAGTATATCTGAAATGATGGTTTTGGAGAAAGAGGCAGGGTTTTCAGGGTCTATTTTAGGCAAAAGTATGTGGGCTACCATTACAGCCTCTGCTCCATTTTCTATTGCGTCCGCAAAAGGTCTCAGCTCAAAGCTTCGAAGTCTTTTTAAATCATTATTAACCCTTGGAAGCCCCACATGTGAATCCGTTGACGTATCACCGTGTCCGGGAAAATGCTTTATAACGGGAATAATATTCTGTGACTGCAAACCCTGCATGGTCTGCACTCCAAGTTTACTAACCAAATCCGGTCCTGTCCCGAAGGATCTGTCTCCAATAACGGGATTCTTTGGGTTACTGTTAATATCAAGGACGGGCGCAAAGTTCATGTTCATACCAAAGGCTTTAAGCTCTTCCCCGATTATACTACCCACTTTATATGACACGGAACTGTTATTGAGTTTACCGATTATTTTATTTGAAGGAATTTTAAGAAACTCGCCGGGGAGTCTGGAAACTCTTCCTCCCTCTTCATCTACTGAAAGAAATAAAGGTACCTTGTTTGCTTGGTTTATACTTTTTAATGAATTCAACAATTCAAGCATCTGGTGGGAACTTTTTATATTACTTTTGAAGAGGATAAAACCTCCCACATTATATTCTTCTATCATTTGCCTTGCATGTTCATCTGTCGTATATCCATCTAGACCAACTATTACCAACTGGCCTATTTTTTCATCCAGGCTCATACCCAGTAGCTGTTCCTTAAAGTTATCACTTTCTTGAACAGATTCCTCTGTTGTATTGACGGGTGTAGTATTGTTTTGGTATGAGGTATCTACCCCCGTGTCTTTACCGCCACTGCCATGTGTTCCATGGTTATTACGGCTGTAAAGCAGAGTTGCATATCCTGTTGCAGCCGTTAAGGCAGCAAGAAAAATTACTATAAATATTGTTAAAAACTTTCTGCGTCTGTTCCTGTATCTGGTTTTACGCACAAAACCCCCTCCTCGGTTGCTATATAGATGCCTTTTAGAATCAATAATATATCATATTATAATTATATACCAGCATCTATTTAAAATAGCTTTAGGGGTAATATGCATAAAATTTAGTAAAGTATTACCGGCGAACGCCCATCTCCTGTGGGCCCTTGAACGATTAACCTCAAGCCTTTTGTAACTTTTGGTATTTCAAATGCAAGGCCTCCCCTGAACTCAGAAGCTGCCGCTATTTTCCTGTCCAGTTGCTCCATATCTTCATCATCAAGACATGATAAAGCTCCCAACGACGTATTATTATAGGATGTTCCAAACCTGTCTGTTAGGTCGAACATTGTTTTTGAACTTATAGTCGCTGTTTTCTTTGAAATATTTTTTACGGTAATATCAATCAGCAAAAAAGCCCTTCCCTCGTCTGCTTCGAATAGTTCTGACTTCTCGCTTTTTTTATATGCATTTACAATGTACTCCAAACCTTGTACGGTTACGCTTTTATCTACTATTATCCAATCTTGGTTTTCTACGCTTGTTTTATGTGATTTTTTTATATCTGAATCTATACTTGGTATGTTATCGTCTATTGAACTGTCATGTGTAGTTGTTGCAGATGATGATACTACTGAAATGTCTTTAGAATTAGCTACTGATTCGCAAGCACACAGTGCTGAAATGATAATGGCAGCAAAAAATAATAATAAACTCCTTTTCATAAATTGACCTCTTTGTTTTGCCTTTATGTAATTTTCACCCATTTTTTAAGCTCGTTACATATTACACCATTATATGTAACATGTCAATAAAAGTACAATAATTTTAATCATTGTAAAAATTAATAAAATATTGTAAATTTAGTATGCTTATTCACATTTTAACAACTATACCGGGGGGGATTATTTTGCTGGGATTCTTTCTATTAGCTTTGGAAACAGAAGACGACAGAAATAAATTTACTGCTCTTTATAAACACTATGAAAGTTCAATGTACAATATTGCGTTCAGTATTCTTAGGGATCGTTATCTTGCGGAGGATGCCGTACATGATGCACTTTTAAAGATTATAAATTATATTCCTGATATTTCAGATATTAAATGTCACAAAACAAAGGCTTTAATCGTTATTATTATCAAAAGCACTGCTATAGATATTTACCGCAAGAGGGACAAACAGTTTACAAATGAAAAAACTGAGGTGCCCGAGGAGGCTGATACAGTCGAATTACCACTAGATCAGGTTATTGCTTACGAAAGTTTTAATGAACTGAAGATGAAAATTAATAATCTGAATAAGGAGTATCTGGACATTGTTATGCTAAAACATTTGTATGAATTGTCAAATAGTGAAATAGCGGATGTCCTGTGTATTTCAGGCGACGCTGTACGACAACGTCTTAGTCGGGCTAAAAAGGCCATCAGAAAATTAATCGAGGAGGAAAATAAATGAGTTCAACAACGACGTTGCAGGACGTTTTAATTTCTGTTGCAAAAGATACTCAGAAAAATTTATCATCTGAATTGGATAGACATATGTCTCCTTCGCATAAGTTCTCACGAAACTATGTAAAACGAAAAAAACTATTCCTCAGGTCACAGGATGAATTTTTACATTTTAATATTTTTAAAAGACGGATACTGATTCCTTTAGTTATCACTATTACTATAGTAACATGTGCAATGAGTGTGCCTGCAATTCGTGAACCGATGGTTACCTTTATTGTTAATATTTATAATGAAATGACAGACTTCATTATAAGGTCAGATAGCAATGATACTCAAGTAACTGTCAATGACTTTACATTAACTTTTATTCCTGACAGTTATACTCTGCAAGATACACAAATAGCTGCAAATATAAAAACGGAGGCCTATGTGGATAGTTCGGGGCATAGTTTTGCTTTTACGCTGGAATATTACAAAAAGGGAATAAATTTTTCAATGGATACAGAAAACGCAAAAGTAACCAAAACAAAAATACAAGGCCTTGAAACTATAATTTCAGAAAAAAGTACCGGCATTAATATCGCAGTTTTTGATAACAAAAGACACCAAATTTGGAACTTAACAGGAAATATAGATTATAATGTCGCATTGAAAATTGTGGAAAATGTAAAAATTAAATAATTTTTAAAAAAATTAGTATTTATGTGTCACAAACTCATTCATGTATTCGTTATATATATAGATGAGAGAGGGGGGAGTATTTTATGAAAAATATTTTTCATAAATATTTTATTGTGTTTCTCTGTATATTCTGTGTATTTAGTATGATTTTACCTGTATCAGCCTATTCACCATATGCAACAGATAACCCGGTAATAGTACCTCAACCTTTAAGTCTGTATATCAGTTCAACCTCGGAAAATTTAAGTATCTCCGATGGTATTGCAACTTGTTCTTCATCCGTTAGAGCGACTACAAATGTACCTGAAGTAATTATAGAAGCAAAACTTCAGAAGTATCAAAATAGCAGTTGGGTCACTCTGGAGACATTTACAGAAATCTCTTATACATACTATGGTGCTTTAAGCAGAACATGCGCTGTAGATCACGGATATTCCTACAGGTTGGTTACCACTTACCAAGCTGTAATAAATGGTTTATCGGTAGAAACTGTAACCAAGACTTACAATTATGGGTTGTATCTGTAATTCCACTTTGTAAGTCTATAGATTTGCTATGATATATGATTTTCTTTATCTGGATTATTTTGGGTGGTAAGAACTATTCATATTTTATACGTAATCTATTATAATGTTATTTTTGTATCAAGTTAGGTAAAGCTTTTGTAGTAGAGTATTAAAGAAGGATAAGGTGATCATTAGAACCCCATAATAATGCAGAGTGTATTGACGTCGCATTGCTCAGCTGAGACATCCCCGGTTATGACATCAAGGAAAGCTGAGCAAGAACAGACCCAAGTCAGAATATTAGAAATTTATACCTCAGTTTTGTATAATCCCGATTTTAATTTCACTTGGTTGACGCAAATTCATTTTAAACTATTCATTCTACTTTAATATACCTTTGTGAATGCATTAACTATTGTGTATTTTAGAAATTATTTAGTCAGGTTTGCTATATTTTTCAATTTGGCTTACCACCCAAAATAGTCCAGATAAGAAGGTCTTAATCTCATATGCGTACAAACGCAAACTTCACAAAAAAATATGCCATACAGCTAATAACTGTATAGCATATTTTTTGTTTTTATTACTTATGCAGCTTCCTCGAATTCATCCATATCCTCATATACTGCTTCCTTGGTACCTGTCAAACGTATTATTTTACCGGATATGAGACCCCCGACAAATGCCAGTACAATAGTAAATATGATGCCGGCTACCTGTGCTTTTGCAGCCTCAGGCACAACAAATATTGCAATTATTCCACCCAGCAAACCAGGCATCCCGTGCAGATTGTGAACTCCGCATGTATCTACCATCTTCAGAAGCTTTTGCAATTTGGGTTGAATTACCGTGTATCCCAACACACACAATGCTCCTGCTAAGAGTCCTATCAAGAAGGCAACCGGTGCACTTACCAGATTACAGGTTGCTCCTATTGCTACCCCTCCCGCGAGGCTGGCGTTTGCTATGTCAGCAATAGCCGGCTTCCCTTTTCTGAATAATGCACTGAATAAATATGTAATCACTGTTGCTCCACATAGTGCAAGAACAGTATTAACGACTGTTTGCTCAAACTGTTCTGCAGGAACTATTGCACTGCAGAAGCTGGGCCAGAATATCCAAAGCACCATTGATCCCAGCATGGAAAACCTGTCTGAGGCGGCATCGCTTTCAATAGGATGATCCATATGTTTTTGTTTTGTCAGTGCTATCGCAAGACCCAATCCAAAATATGCACCAAAAGCGTGAATAACAATAGACCCTGCTGCATCCACAAAGCCCTTTGTTATCCCCAGACCTCCGTCAAGCACAAGCCATTCATTAATCATATAAATGGGAACAAGAAACACAGAAATGAGGGCATATTGATAGAGCCGAAGTCTTCCAAGTACTGCACCCATTGAAATAAGTGCCGCTGCAACTGCAAATTCAGCCAATAATAAACCTTTAATTGTTTGAGGATTAACTGATTCTAAAGAAAGGACTCCTGTATACCTGAGCAACAGATAAAGTGGAATTCCGGCACCAACTACCAGATATGTCCCGGTTGTTGCACTGTAGCCGTATTTTTTAACAAAAACCATTAAAAATCCAAAGCCTACCAACAGCATAGCCAAAATATTAATTGAAAAGTTGTACTGCTGAACCTGTCTTACGCCATCAACTACTTCGTTGGTGCTTGCAAAAGCACTAAAAGGCAAAAACAGAGTTAAAATAATACCTGTTAAAAGAACTAATAAACCTTTTTTCATTATTCTACCCCTTTGTAAAATATTTTTATTAAGTTTTAAAAACAAAAAACGTTCACGAAACAGTAAGAATACTGTTTCGTGAACGCCATTGTTCGCAACAAAATAATATACCATTAGGATAAATATGTCAATAAAAATGAAGGAAAATAATTGAAAAATTTCAGTTTTTTTATAAAAAATATGCGAAATATAATATTTCGTTTAGATAGTTTGCAAGTTTAATGATTTAAGGTTTCAAATACAGGTATGTATTAGCTTATAGATTTTCATTATATTAAAAATTAATACTGCGAGGTTAGTACATCCCAATGTTTTTGAGGATTAAAAAAGCACGCATATGATACAAAGACAATGCGTGCTTTTTTGGCGGAGAAGAAGAGATTTGAACTCTTGCACGGCTATTAACCGCCTACCGCATTTCGAGTGCGGACCCTTCAACCACTTGGGTACTTCTCCACAGAATACATGTAATATTGTACACGTAAACACAAATGGTTTCAAGCTTTTTTCCCGACATAATTTCTTCACAAATTTTCAACAAAATAGCCATATTTTTAAGTTATGATTATATATAGCATAGTAGAAGTGTATCAGTCGGGCTCGTCCTTTTGGGTAGCTCCCCGTGCTTCTGACTTTTGCTATACATCCTTTTGACCGGGCAGCAGTAACATAATCATTCATTCTAATAAAAACATGCAGCCCGGCATTTATTTTATTCTAACCTGCAAAATATTTTTTGTGATATACCTACTGATATACAGTATATTATTATACTGAACAAAATACTGCTTACAAGCATTCCATACGGATTATTTATTATTGCAATGGAGGACAGTTCTGCCAGCTTATCGGGACTCATTCTTTTCGCTATTTCACTTATTGAAAAAATCCCAAGGAAAGGTATAAATGTAAAGAATCTTCCCTTTATACCTCCGTATTTAAAAAGGAACGGCAACTGTACTGCAGTAAAGAAACAGTATACAACATGCCCCACGCTAAACCCGACTAAAATATCGCCGGGTGTAAAATTTACCTTTAATATAGTTAATACTATAGCGTTTGCAGATATTCCGATTAAATTTAAAATTATTCCTTCTATAAATATAAATAGGTACTTTCCGGTTACAATATCGTTTCGGCTTATGGGAAGAAGACCGTAGAGTCTGCTAAGATCATTCTTCTCTGCAACTGAGAAGGTATACCCTGAGGTCATTGCCATTATGCACATGCAGAATAAAGTACCTGAAATTACATCCTTCATTGTGAACATTATAACTATCGGTGACAGCAGTGCAATCAGTATAATTTTTATATATGGCTTTATTAATGCATAATCCAATTTAATAATTTTTAAAACACTAGTCATTGACTTTACCCCCTCTGTTTGTGAAAACAATTATATCGTCAATGGAAACAGGTTCGCATATCAAATTTCCAAATAACTTCATGTCCGCGGTATTAATTAGTCCCTCAAAGCCTGTAGAATATTTCCTTATTCCTATCATTTTGCTTTCCTGTTCCGTGGTAATATCGGTTTTACCGCCCTTTACCATTCTAAAACCGTCAATAAATTCATCCTTGGTTCCCGTGTAAAACAGGCACCCCTGATTTATAAATGTAATATAATCCGCAATCTTATCAAGATCGGATGTTATGTGTGTGGAAAACAATATGCTTCTTTTGCCGTCTTCTATGAATTCTGTCATTATATCTAGAAGTTCGTCTCTTGCCACCGGATCCAGTCCACTTGTTGGTTCGTCGAGGATCAAAAGCCTTGCGTCGTGGGATAATGCACATGATATCATCAGCTTCATCTGCATTCCTCTTGAGAGATCCTTTACCTTTTTATCAGGGATTAGTCCGAATTTGCTTATAAGGGATTTGTACTTAGCTGAATCCCAAGTACTGTAGAACATACCTACATAGCGTTCAACCTCTTTTACAGTCCAATCCTGAACAAAATAGTTGGTATCAAATACTGCACCTATACTTTCCTTAATCCTGTTCTGTTCACTAACACTATCCAAACCCAGAATCTTTATATCCCCCGATGTCTTTTGTATCATGTTAAGCATAAGCTTGATAGTAGTGGTTTTCCCTGCACCGTTAGGCCCTACCAGACCCATAATATTTCCCCGGGGTAAAGAAAAGCTGATATCGCTTAGTTTAAAACTATCAAAGTTTTTACATAGATTTCTTATTTCTATATCATTATTCATATCCCTCATCCTCCATAAGAATTTTCATCATTTTAATAAGATCCTCTTCTGATACCTCTGCCCTTCTGGCAGACTTTATGGCAGCAGACAGATTTTCCTCTATATCCCTTAAAAGCTGTTCCCTAATCAGCTCAGAGCCTCTCCCCAGCACATAACAGCCTTTGCCCTGTACGTTGGTTACATAGCCTTCCTGTTCCAGCTCAGTGTATGCTCTGGTGGTCGTAAGTACGCTGATTTTCAGTTCCCTTGCAAGCTGTCTTAATGACGGTAGCAATTGATTTTCTTCAACTTCACCAGACAAAATTGAACTCTTTATCTGCTCTTTTATCTGTTCGTATATGGGCACTCCAGATGTATTGGAAATTATGATTTTCAATTTTTCCTCCTGCTGTTTTAAATGTTATTACTGTTATTGTTGTTACATATACAGTATATACACAGTATTAAAGTGTGTCAAGAAAATCTAATGTTTTCCTTTTATTTGTATTAATGGTAAAATAAAATGAAATTGGCATTAAAGTAGGAGAAATATATGAGACAAACATATTATATCGGAGGTTCCCCATGCTGTGGAAAAAGTACAGTCGCGGAAATGATAGCCAAGAAATATAATTTTCAATATTTCAAAGTAGACGACTTATTAGAGGTTTATATTAATAAAGGTGCAAAGCTGGGAAAGCCTTTTTTATCTAAAATTGCAGAGATGTCATTAGATGAAATCTGGCTAAGGGAGCCGGAGATTCAAAACCTGGAGGAACAAGATATTTATAGATTACCTGTTTACGGACTCAGCTCTAAATGATGCAATGAAATTAGGATATTCAACACTGGTTGTAGATGGAAAAAGAACTATAAATGAAAATTTAGATGTTATTGAAAAAGTGTTTATGTTAAAATAACGAGCAAATTTGGGGCAAAATTATCTTATTATGGATATAATCTTTTTAGGGAAAATATATATGTTTTCTAATAACCTTTGCATTAGTTTTGTAGCTTGACAGCTTAAGCAAAAACTGTCTTCTGACAATAAAATTTCTTTTATAAACAGGGATTTTTCCGATTGGTGTGCGTTTTTTGAATTTGCGCTATGTCTTCTAAGGAAGGGAGAATTCTCCACATTGTTAACATTTGCATTTTGCATACGGTATAATTTTCCGTACATATTTTTAATATTTAGATTTTGTTCTTCTAAAGTAGATAATAACTCTTCTGTTGAAGCAGCCTGCTCCTCTGAAATACCGGCAATGCTTTCTACTTCAACATTAATACTGGAGAACAAATCAGCAATGTTCCCGATTTTATTGATTTCATCAGATATGTACCTGTCAATATCCTTAAAAGATACTTGAATCATTTCAAAATTTTGATTAACAACCTCGACAACCTTCTCTCCGTCTTGTGACGCTATCTGCCCTCTGCTAACTTCGTCAATAACATTTTTGGTCTTTTCCTTTATTTGATTGATAATTTGGTATATCTGTCTGACAGTATATGCACTTTGTTCTGCCAATTTTCTTACCTCTTCAGCTAACACTAGAACTTTGCCCCACAATACCTGTAGTAAATTCCTCTGTAGTAATTGTTATAGAACTGCTGATCTCCTGTACTATTTCAAGATTTTCAGTAGCTTGGGAGATATCACTATTTAAACCTAATGTGCTGTTTTTAACTACATTCATGGTATTTTGCAACTCATCTAATAATTTCTTTGTTTGGGCTTCATTTTCAATTGCGTTCTATATAAGTTTTCCACCCTCTTTTGTTAAAAAGAATAGTATAATTGTTATCAGAATTAGGATAACAGCAGCAAACATGTTAGTCGCTATGCTGGAATCCGGCATAACTAATTGGGTTATAATTAAAGCTACATTAATAATACTTCCAACCATAATGAAGAGCCATTTGTTGAAATATAATGCAGTAATACTGATTGGTAGCATAACTACCATAAATGCATAACTACCCGACATTGAAGGAATTACCTGCATCACGGCTGATGCAACTAAAGCATAACTGGCCACAGTGTCTTTGTTTTTATGTCTTAAAATCAACGCCAGAAAGGCTGAAACAATCGTTATCAAAAGAGGAGTAAGATTTGTTCTCTGTTTTCCCAAATCCATTCAAGCATTTTTCTGTTCTGCATAGCACAATTTTTATATGCCTCATTTTCAATCAGCCACGCAATGAATATCATCTGGATAGAATATATCACATATGGAATTGACTGTTTCTCAATATCAGTTAATTTACAAATGCCGTCATACCCGAGAAATATTCCTTTTAGTATTTCGCCCCATTTTTCAAAGCCACCGCCGATTTCACCCGCTTCTGATAAAATACCCGTAGCACAATAGCAAGGGTCAAAAATTCTTACGTTCCGTTCGCTGATAGTAAAATCAATAAAACCGCTTACTTCACCATTATTAAACATAATATTTGAAGGATTGGCATCACGATGAATGATATGCTTCGGTAGCTTGCCATAAAGTCTGCTGAAATTTTCAATATAATCAGAATAAAATTCTTTGGGTAATGGACAACCCCATTGCTCCATATTCCGCTTTGTCTCGGGCATTGCCCAGTTAATAACTGTATCGTAAAGACTACTGTCATTAACA
>JAEZUC010000016.1 GCA_023443515.1 Bacillota bacterium | reverse complement strand
AAGAAATGGTCAGGTCTGCTACCGACCATCAGAAGCTTATAGAATTAAGCGAGGAACAGCAACAGGCACAGCGTAAGCTTGAGGAACTGTATGAGGTTTGGTCGGAGGTTACGGAGCAGCTGGAAGCATAAAAAACGGGTTTGTGGAGAATTAATTTTTATCTTTCTTAACCAGTACTTAGAGTATAAATTATATCAATGGAAGCTTAGTTAAAGATATTTGCAGTTGTTTGTCGGCGAATACGGATATTTTACCGGAAAACCTATCACGATGTAGGTTTTAGCGACACAATGAATCATGGACGATGAATGTGAGCGACGGTAAAATATCCAAAGTTGAGCCGCTACAAACTCTTGCAAATATCTTTGGAGCAATCATTGATATAATTTTATACGATATCTTTTTATTCAGAGATTAATTCTATTGCATAGTTTGAGTTCTCACGAGCTTTGCTTATCAGGTTCTCCACGGAGTCTTCCAAAACTGCCTTAATCGGTTCACGATTCTTAATGACATTATCTATTTTTGAGCGAAGGCGTTCAAGGCTTATTTCCTTTACGCTTCCCGCAGAAGGTTGCTCAATATACTCCAAAAAACCATCAACCTTTGGCTGATAACTGATTCCGATAAAAGGGACTTTTAGATAAGCTGCAAAAATTAAAGCATGAAGCCTCATGGATACCATGATATCCATTTTATGTATAACAGAGAATGTTTCCAGAACATTGTGGTTATTGCTTATAATATAGTTCTTAGTTTTCATTTTTGAAATTATGTTTTTAATTGTAAATATGTCAACATTGTATTCCATTGGTATGAATACGGGTTCAAGGCCATATTTGTTGAAAACATAATCTGCGGCTTCTGCAATAGCCTGCTCATATTTAACATGCTGCTGTTCTTCAAACCCGGGACATCTTCGTACCGAGAAACCCGCATATTTTTTATCAAGGGACAATCCCGGAAAATTACGGCTGTCATTTAGTTCGTCCGGACTGATATTGACAGCAAAGGCAGCATCGGCTGTTAATGCAATTTTGGGAGCTGTAATACCCATTCTTTTAAGTTCGTTGTATGAAAACCTCTCTCTTACGGTGATTACATCAGCCATATTTAATATTTTACGGGAATGTTCGGCGTTGCCCGACTTATTTATGGGACCGATTCCGTTGGCATAGAACATTACTTTTAGCTTCAGCTTTTTCGCCAGCCATGCCGTTCCGAGGTAAAACATAAGGGAGCGGGAACTCGTACTATCCTGAATTATATTACCTCCGCCGTATACAAAAAGTTTGGCCTTCTTCATAGATGAATAGACCTTGAACATATTTTTTCTGTTTATGGCGCTGACACCATAGTTTCGGGCGGTCTCTACAGGATTTCTGGAGAGTGCAAGTATGGATATGCCGGGTTTATGTTCTTTGAGGCTATCTACAATTGATCTTAGCATTGCATCGTCTCCGATGTTACCAAAACCATAGTATCCCGATACTATTACATCATATTTTTTACCTTTAGCTTTGTTTGAAACATCCCTTTGTATATTCTCATATATTCCAAGCTGGGTTTTGCACATAGCCTCCAGCGAGAAGTTTTTGTAGGCTTTTTCATAAATCCTTTTACCGAACTCTCTCCGCTTTTCGTGATTAAGGGAAAGCTCTAAAAGATATTCGGCAAGAGTATTGTAATCTAGTGGCTCAAATAGGTAACCATTTACCGAGGAATCTATAAGGTCCGGAATTCCCCCGACCCTGCTGCTGACAGTGGCCTTGGAAAAAAAGGCACCCTCTAAGATGGAATAGGGAAAGCCTTCACTAATAGAAGTCAGAACGCTGATGTCAATAACGCTAAATAGTTCATAAGGGTCATTAAGCCAGCCCAGGAAAAATACATTGTTATCTAACCCCAACTGATGGCAGCGTGTACTGAGGGATTTATGGTCTTCTCCGTCTCCGCCTATAAGGAATTTTACGTTGGGATTTTTCTCGACAACAAGCTTGGCGGCTTCTAAAAGGGTGCTTATGCCCTTGACAGGTGTTAATCTTGCTGCTAGTCCCACAAGTATGTCGTTTTCCTTTAATTGAAGTTTGTATTTTAATGCAAATTCTTCCCTTGAATAGTTTTTGTGTTTTTTATCAAAATCTATTCCGTTAAGAATTGTATATATTGAATTTGTGTCAAAACCTCTTTCTATAAGCATTTTTCTGAATGCAGAGGTAACAACAATATAGTAATCCAGACTGTGAAGTACCCATGAATTGAATAATCCTATAGAAAGCCTTTTAGGCAGACTTTGGAGATAATCAAGTTTATAGTCGCTGTGCATTGTTGTTATTACCGGTATACGGTTGGCTTTTTTAATAGCGTAGGCAAAAATATTTGCCTTGGCTCCATGCGAATGAATTATATCAAAGTTATTCTTTTTTACAAACTGTATTGCATTGCTTATATCTTTAATTATATTAGAGGACTTTATAACTTTTACGTTTATTCCCATTGCACGGGCTTCATCTGCAAAGGCTCCCGGTCTGAGACTAAGAAGAGTAACATCTATATGGGCAGTCAGTTCCTTTACTAGTGACAGGACATGTACTTTAGCGCCTCCAACATCCCCTCCGCCGATTAAGTGCAAAACCTTCATTAAAATTTCTCCTTTAAAAATCTTTTGTAAATGACACATGTACTATTTTATCACAATTAACAGTATGACACTAACCTATTTTCTGTAATCAATTAGTATATAAAAAGTATAAAACTTGAATAACATGTTAAAATAACTAAGGGAAAATGTAGTATATTCAAAGAGCTCCTTGATATTGACAATAAAATAACAAAGATGATATAATACGAACACTAATAATTATGAGGTGAAGATTCTAATGGCTTCAAAGAAAATTTCCATGGCTGTAATAAAAAGACTTCCCCGTTATCATAGATACCTGAATTACTTACTTGAACTTGGTATTAAGAGGGTGTCTTCTAAAGAGCTAAGTAGCCGTATGGGAATAACTGCTTCCCAGATAAGACAAGACTTAAATTGCTTTGGCGGTTTCGGACAGCAGGGATATGGATATAATGTTGAGTCTTTATATAACGAGATAGGTAATATATTAGGTATTAACAAGACGTTTTACTGTATAATAATCGGTGCCGGAAATATGGGACAGGCATTATCCAATTATGAAAATTTTATTAAAAGAGGATTCAAAGTAATTGGAATTTTTGATGTAAATCCCGAAGTAATAGGTAAAAAGCTCAAAAACTTTGAGGTTATGAATTTGGATTTATTGGAAGATTTCATATTACATAATCCGGTTGACATCGCAATGCTTTGCGTGCCTTACAGAGAGACAGCCACTGTTGCTGACAGAGTAGCCAGATTGGGAGTAAAAGGACTGTGGAACTTCTCACCTATGGACTTGAAAATTCCTTATGATGTAATAGTGGAAAACGTACATCTAAGCGACAGCCTTATGGTACTTGGATATAAACTGAATGACAAGTTTGAAAGAGAATAATAAGAAAGCCGGCATTTTATATATGCCGGCTTTTGCGTGTTCTAAAAAGGCTAATCTTTTCTAAAAACCATGTACGAAGAAGCTTCCAGTATTTCATAAGCTTTATCCGTATTTGCCTGATCAGACAGGGTGATTTTAAGGCAACCCTGCTCATACTCACGGCTGTTGGATACATTTATATTTTTTATGTTTATTCCGCTATTGCCCAGAAGAGTTGCTATTTTTCCAATAATTCCGGGTTCGTCGGTAACATCAACAATTAGCTGGAAGTTCTTTGGAAGCAGTCCTGTAGCAGTATTGGAAAAACCATCCCTGAAAGTTTTAGCAGTATCAAAAAAGGTGTATATTTCTTTATTCTCACCTGATTTAATATTATCTATCATACTGTCAACGATAAGCTTATAGTCTTCCAGAAGCTTTACGACAACAGGCCCGTTACTAATAACAACATCTTCCCACATGGATGGGTTTGAAGATGCAATTCTGGTAATATCCTTGAAACCTCCTGCTGCAAGAAGTTTGACCAGACCTTGACTGTTTTCATGGTTTCTGGCCAGAGTTACCAATGCAGAAGCTATTATATGGGGCACGTGGCTTATGCATCCTGTAACTGTATCGTGTTCAATTGAGGAAACCACTATAGGTAAGGCTCCTATTTTCTTGAGCAACTCCTCCAATGTTTTTATGGCATCTTCACTGGAGCCCTTTGTGGGTGTTAACACATAGTATGCATTTTCAAACATATGTGCCAACGAATTTGCATAGCCTGATTTTTCCGTCCCGGCCATAGGGTGTCCTCCTACAAAAAGCGGAGGATTTTCAAGGCTGTCAATGTAATTAAACAATTCTCCTTTGGTACTGGCTACATCTGTCAAAATGCTGCCTTTTTTTATTTTAGAGGATAATTCGTTTACATATTCAATGGTTTTACTGACCGGGGTACAGATAAATATAATATCGGAATTCCATATTTCTTCACAGCAATTTGTAAAGCCCTTGTTTAGAATCCCTTCACTTTCAGCAAGTCTGAGAGATTGGGTACAATTATCAACGGCATATATTTTTAAATCCGTAAACTCGTGCCTGAATGCCTTGGCTAATGAGCCACCCATAAGTCCGAGGCCTATTATTGATATACTTTTAACATCCATAGTTAAACTCTCTCTCCAGGATTGGTGCAAGCTTGCTTATGTCTTTGCAAAGTAAGTCAAATTCGGACGGCTTCAGCTGCTGGGCTGCATCAGAGAGTGCGCACATCGGGTTCGGGTGTACTTCGACTATAAGGCCGTCAGCACCTGCTGCTATGGCGGCTCTGGAAAGTGGAAGTACATACTTGGACTTTCCTGCAGCGTGGCTGGGGTCAACGATGACGGGCAGATGGCTCATATTTTTAACTACCGGAACGGCACTTAAATCCAAAGTATTTCTGGTAGCTGTTTCAAAGGTTCTGATACCTCTTTCGCAAAGTACTACATTGTAGTTACCTTCACTCATTATATATTCTGCAGCATTAAGCCACTCGTCAATAGTAGTTGCCGAACCTCTTTTCAGAAGCACCGGCTTCATGGATTTTCCTATTTCTTTTAAAAGTTGGAAGTTCTGTACATTACGTGCCCCTACCTGAAACATATCCACATATGGTATTGACACCTCTACAGCCTTGTCACAGGTAACTTCTGTTATTATCTGCAAGCCTGTTGCATCCTTTGCTTCTTTTAGCAGCTTCAGCCCTTCTTCTTCAAGGCCTTGAAAAGCATATGGGGAGGTTCTTGGCTTAAAAGCTCCTCCCCTTAAGAACTGTGCACCCGACTTTTTGACTGCCTGAGCAGCTTCGATTATCTGTTCTCGGCTTTCTACGGCACATGGGCCGGCCATCAGCACCAATTCCTTACCGCCTATTTTCACGCCATTTACATCCACAACACTGGGTTCAGGCTGAAATGTTTTTCCTGCCAGCTTAAAGGATTCAACAATGGGAACAAGTTTTTCAACCCCCGGCATAATTTCAAGTGGAATATCACGAAGAACCGTTTTATCACCGATTATACCGATAATAGTTCTTTCCGTACCCTGTGAAACATGTACTCCCAATCCTGAATTCTTCAGGACGTTGATGACATCATCAATTTGCATTTGATTTGATTTTGGATTCATTACAATAATCATTAAAATTCAACACCTTTCTACCGTTTTACGTTTTTTAAAATCTAAAATCACCGTTCTACCATTTTACAAAGGACCCTAAGCCCTTTTAATATAACCAATCATTTTATCTTGATTGCTATATTAACCTATATTATATAGCAACATTAAAAATTTATAAACAGCTATAAGCTACAAGATTTAAAAAAATTTATATTATAAAAAAGGTAATTTTGTACTGATATAGAATAGTTAATAATAAATATATTTTATATAAGCCCTTTTATTCTGTTTCACTTTACTTTTTGTATTGAGGTTTTATACAAATGACAACAGGCCTTTATGGCGGTGTGTATGACCCGGATAACGTTTTTCCGATGGGGAACTCGATTTATTATACAGGTGTGAAATAATTGTAAAAATAAGGGGGAATGATTATGAAGGACTATTCCGTGGAAAAATTACGGAACATATGCCTCTTAGCACATGGTGGAGGTGGAAAAACTACACTGGCAGAGGCTATGATGTTCAATACTGGTGTGTTGGACAGATTGGGAAAAGTTACTGACGGGACTACAACGTCTGACTATGATCCCGAAGAAATCAAAAGAAAAATATCTATTAGCACTTCTATGGCACCTTGCGAATGGTTGGACCATAAAATTAATGTAATTGATACTCCCGGTTATTTCGACTTTGTAGGAGAAGTAATGCAAGGCATCCGGGTTGCGGAAAGTGCGGTAATAGTCGTTTCTGCAAAAAGCGGTGTGTCTGTGGGAACGGAAAAATCATGGGCTTACGCAAAGGAAACCGGTGCAGCCAGAATATTCTTTGTTAATAAAATGGACGAAGAGAACGCTAATTTCAATGCTACTTATGAAAAAATGCTGGATACTTTCGGAAACAGCGTTATACCTTTCCAAATTCCAATCTATGAAGATGACAAATACGTTGGTTATGTAGACATAATCAATATGACTGCGAAAAAATTTCAGAAGGATAAATTGACAGATGCAGATATTCCTTCGGATTTAGCGGATAGAATTTCTCAAGTAAAAAACTCACTAAATGAACTAATAGCTGAAACTGATGAAGAGCTTATGGAAAAGTTTTTCAGTGGGGATGAGTTTACAGCTCAGGAACTGCAAAAGGGTATAAAGGCGGGTATAGCCGACGGGACAATAACACCTGTATTTTGCGGATCTGCGTACCGAAACCTGGGAGTCTTGGAGCTGATGAATGCCATTGTTTCTTTTATGCCATCGCCTGAAGCTATGAAAGTCAAGGCAGAAAAAGCAGGAAAGGATGAATTTGTTGAAATAAAGCCTGATCCGGCGGCACCTCTTGCTGCACTGGTATTTAAAACTATAGCTGACCCCTTTGTGGGTAAAATCTCCATGTTCAGAGTTTATTCAGGAACTATGAAGGCAGATTCCTCAGTTTTTAATTCTACAACTGAAAGGTTAGAAAAAATCGGCCAGATTTTTGTTATGAGAGGTAAAAAACAGCTTCCCACAGATAAGCTTATAGCAGGTGATATTGGCGGAGTTGCTAAGTTGGCAGGAACAAATACCAACGACACTCTTTGCGACCAGACAAACAAAGTCATTCTGGATAAAATAGTTTTTCCCGACCCGGCTATTTCAATGGCTGTAGAACCGAAAGCCAAAGGAGACGAGGAAAAAATCAGTTCAGGTTTACATAAATTGCAAGACGAAGATCCTACATTCAAAGTATCAATTAATACAGAAACACACCAAACTCTTATATCAGGTGTAGGAGAACAACATCTGGATGTTATTGTCAGCAAACTTAAAGCTAAGTTCGGGGTATCAGTTAATCTTGTTAACCCCAAAATACCCTACAGGGAAACAATCAAGAAAAAGGTAAAGGTTGAAGGAAAACACAAAAAACAGTCAGGTGGACATGGTCAGTATGGTCATGTATGGATTGAATTTGAGCATGGTGATACAGAGGATCTTACATTCAAGGAAAAGATTTTCGGAGGCTCTGTACCAAAATCCTATCATCCTGCAGTAGAAAAGGGATTGCGGGAAGCTATCGTACACGGTGTTCTGGCAGGGTATCCCGTTGTAAACCTTAAAGCAACGCTTGTTGACGGTTCATACCACGACGTGGACTCTTCGGAGATGGCCTTTAAAATAGCAGCAAGACTTGCATACAAAAAAGGAATGCCACTGGCTTCACCTGTATTGCTGGAGCCCATTGTACATGTAGAGGTTTTTGTACCCGAAAACTACATGGGAGATATAATTGGTGACCTGAATAAAAGACGTGGAAGAATTCTTGGCATGAATCCGCTGGAGGACGGACAACAGCAGGTTGAAGCCGAGGTTCCTCAGTCTGAAATGTTCAAGTATGCCACTGATTTGAGATCCATGACTCATGGACGTGGCTACTTCAAGCTATGGTTTGAAAGGTATGAGGAAGCACCGTCTATTGTTGCTAACAAGGTTATCGAAGAGGCCAAAAAGAACATGGTTGAGGAGGATGAAGAGTAATTTAGTTTATATAACTTCGATTTATTATTAAGGGCTGACTGCTTTGGGTTCTTTTCCAAAACATCAGCCCTTTTACTATGAAAACTATTGACTGGCACTTTATAGTAATATAAGGTAATTATGTTGGCGAAAACCAATTTAAAGGAGGATACTTATGTGTAATCATATTGTTTTAAGTAATGAGAGGCTTTCTGTTGAGATACCATACCCCGGAGAAGAATATAATGGTTCCAGATTTGACTGGTGCGGGTTTATTACTCAGGTTACTTTGGACTCAAAACATACTTTTTGCGTAAAGGAATCTTTGGAAACGGGAAAGGGGTCGGGGGGCTGCGGACTCTGCGGTGAATTCGGAATACGTGAGCCTGTAGGCTTTGACGAGACGTCAGTGGGAGAATACTTCCCCAAGATTGGCGTAGGTCTTTTGAGGAGGCCTGATACTGAGCCTTATGACTTTTTCAGAAAATATGAGGTCAAGCCCCTTGTTTTTAATGTAAATAACGATGAGACTTCCGCTGATTTTTCTGCGGTAATGGCTATGCACAATGGTTATGGATACAAATATAAAAAAAGTATAAGTTTGTGCCAAAACAGGTTAAAGATAACTTACTCGCTGGAGAACACCGGGGACAAAAAAATAAGCACTACTGAGTACTGTCACAATTTTATAGGAATAGATGAAAACAGTATCGGAAGCAGTTATTCTTTGAAACTTCCTTGTGATATAAATATGGAAAATGCCAGTGGCGAGATTATCAGTAGAGACAGAGTTATATCATGGCCTGACAACTTCAGTGAAGAATTTTATTGCCAATTAAAGGATTTTAAATGCAGTGGAAGCTATACATGGGAGCTTTTTGACAGCCAGTCGGGAGCAGGTGTTAGGGAAACTGACCATTTTACACTCTTGAAATTTGCCTTGTGGGGAACAAAACATGTTGCAAGCCCGGAAGCATTTGTTAGTATTGATATTGAGCCGGGTGCAGAACAAACATGGTCAAGGGAATACGAGTTTTCCTAAATTCTCTCTTCAATATTGTAAACTATTTTTCAAAATCTGAGTATAATTATATGTTAAATATTATATTCCGATGGAGAAAAATTCATGACTGATAATTTATTAAATAAAGACAACTTGCAGGTATATTTTCGTAGAATACTGCTGATGGTTTTAATACCAATGGCGCAGGGAATTTATTTTTTACTCAATGTTACTACCAAGAACGCACACGATGTGACTATATTTCTGGATAATCTCATACCATTTAACGAATGGTTTATTATACCTTACGTATTCTGGTATTTGTATACCTTTGGGGTTCTCCTGCTTATGGCATACTATGACGAGAATACCTACTACAAGCTTTTGTTCAGTATATTGATTGGAATGTTTGTTTGCTTTGCAATATACTATATCTACCCCACAACGGTTCCGCGTCCCGAGGTTACACCTGACAACCTGCTTAAAAAAGCAGTACTGATTATTTACGGGAATGACAGACCGTACAATTGTTTCCCGAGTATCCATATGCTGGATACTATTTTGATAACCTTGTTTACATTAAGGTATGGTAAGGGGTTGCTTATGAAGTTTTCATCAGTAGCAATATGTATTACCATATATATGTCAACATGGTTCACTAAGCAGCATAGTATTCTGGATGCCGTTGCTTCTACGGTTCTGGGGATAGCCTTGTTTTTGGTTTTTGAAAACAAGTACGTGTATAGTAAAATAGAACACTTTGTAAGCTTTTATTTATTTAAAGAAAAAAGTGCATCATACCAGCAAGAAGTATAGTGGAAAATCTCAAGGATTTATTATATAATCTAGAAGGTGTTTCGATTTTGGTATAAGGGGTATTGATAAAAATGTGTTTCAAAAGACAGAAACTTCAGGATGCACAAAGGATTGTCATTAAAGTAGGTACTTCTACTTTGACATATGAGACCGGGAAAATTAATTTTACTTGCATTGATAAGCTGGCAAGAATTATTTCAGATTTATCAAATCAGGGTAAAGAGGTAGTACTGGTAACATCAGGAGCTATCGGTGTAGGTGTTGATAAGCTAAAATTGCCGGAAAGACCTAAAACCATAAGGGAAAAGCAGGCGGTTGCAGCAGTAGGGCAGTGTGAACTTATGCATATGTACAGTAAGTTCTTTTCAGAATACGGACATATTGTTGCTCAGATTCTCTTGACAAGAGACATTATGGGTGATGACAAATGCAGAAAAAATGTTGTTAATACATTTGAAACTCTTTTAGAAAAGGGTATCGTTCCTATAGTAAATGAGAATGACTCTGTTTCTACAGTTGAGCTCAAAGTCGGACAAAAGGATACCTTTAGTGAAAACGATACACTGTCTGCTATTGTAGCAAAGCTGATAGAGGCTGATTTACTCATAATTTTATCGGATATAGATGGTTTTTATGATTCTGATCCTAGGAAGAATCCTGACTCTAAAATGTTATCCATTATTGATAAAATTACCCCTGAAATTGAGGACTGTGCTGAAGGTGCAGGAACCAAACGAGGCACAGGCGGAATGGTAACAAAGCTTAGTGCCGCAAAGATAGCAACAGGTGCAGGGGTGGATGTGGTACTGACAAACGGAAGTCACCCTGAAGCAATTCTTGACATATTAAGCGGGGAACAGGTTGGTACACTGTTTATTGGAACAAAATAAAATTTACTTGACTGTAAAAAACGGCTTTTGCATCTAGTGTGCAAAAGCCGTTTTTATGTTTATGGAATTATATCATCAATATTCTGAGTATCATCTGTGCTGTCAGACGGCGTTCCTCCGGTGCTGTTAGTTGGTTTACCGGGAGAACTATTACCTCCGGGCAGAGTGTTACCGGAACCACCGCTACCAGAATTCGACGGGGGTGCTGATGAATTGTTCGGAGGAGGTGTATTTGAAGCTCCTCCACCATGTCTGGTACAGTATTCTTCCTCCGACAATTGATAAATCCAGTCTTTGATAGTTGCTGACATAGAGCCTTTGAGAGGGCTTTTCGGCAAGTACGGTACAGGTCTCTTTATAAATACACTTTCCTTTACCAAGTTTGGCGGACAGAATGGATTTGCCAATAACGGACGACCGTATATATCCTTTGAACTTGTATCTACTTTTGCAAGGATGTGAACATCACATGTATCAGTTGGCTCGGTGCCTTTTGCAAAGTACTCTGTCTTTACGGCATTTCCACGGGGATCACCGCTACAATGAGAACCTACAAGCTTTCCTGAGTAGATACATATAGTCTTTTTGACCAGTCCTTGGGGCTGCGGGAAGTCTTTCGGTTCAAGTTTTGCATGGGCCCTGTTCATGACCTTGTTCCAAAGGTTCAGTGCTTGGTAAACTTCTTTACCTTTCAGAGTCTTATTGAAATTGTATCCGTACCAGGTAGCACCCACATAGTAAGGTGAGTAGCCTACGAACCATTTATCATAGGTATCATTGGTAGTACCGGTTTTACCTGCTGTAGGAATAACCTTGCCGGCTGAATTTTTTACTGTTCCCAAACCGCCTCTTCCCAAGCCTCCGTTTACAGCAGCAGTACCGTTTGTTACAACGTCCCTCATCATGCTTGTCATAAGGAATGCGGTGGTTTCTTTGTATGCAATACTTCTTTTCTGGTCAGCTTTTTTGTCAAGTATTACATTGCCTTTGTCATCAGTTACCTTTGTGTAGGATATGGGCTCCAGATAAACTCCCTTGTTGTCAAAGGGGACATATGCCGCTGCCATAAGCAGAGGATTTACTCCCTCATTCAATCCACCGAGAGCAGTTGATACATATCCTTCCTTTGGTCTGTCTATATTAACCTTTTTCAAATAGTTTATAGAGTTCTGTGCTCCCAATAAATTCATCCATACCTGTGCAGCAACAACGTTCTGTGATTTCTGTACAGCTCTTCTGATTGTGAGAAGACCTTCGTACACACCTGTTTCGGCATTTTTTGGATACGGTGTATTAGGATGTTCTTTATCAAGATAAACAGGTACATCATCTATTACAGTGGCCGGTGTTATTACACCAAGATCTAGTGCAGGTCCGTAAACGGCTATTGGTTTAAAGCTTGAACCCGGCTGTCTCTTCATGTCCGTAGCTCTGTTCAGAGTAAAATTGGCTTTTTTTTCGCCGTATGCACCGTACATACCACGGATTTGACCTGTAGCAGGATCTATAATAAGCATCGCTGCCTGTGCCTGCATATCGGGATTGCTGATTTTCTCATTGGCAGTAAAGTTTTTGGGGTTTGTAAATTCCTCGTTCATTATTTTCTGAATATTGCTGTCCTGGGTTGTATAAATCTTCAAACCGCCGTTATACAGCTTTATAGTAGCGTTATTGCTTGATAAATTGTATTTCTTCATCAAGTCATTTTTTACCTGGGTCAGTACATAGTCCTCAAAGTAACTCTGTACGTTATTATCCTTTTTGTCGCCTTCACTTGTTCCTTTGTAGATTTTTAAAGGCTCCGCCACTGCTTCATCATACTCGTTTTTAGTTATATATTCTTGCCTGAGCATTTCAGCAAGAATAATTTTCTGACGCTCCTTGTTTGCCGCCTTTGTTTTTTCACTTAATGTGGGATCATATGTTCCCGGTGATTTTGTAACACCTGCGATGCTGGCACATTCTGCAAGAGAAAGATCTTTTACTTCCTTGTTGAAGAATTTTTTTGCCGCTGCCTGTACACCCCAGCAACCAAGCCCGGTGTTGATTCTGTTCATATAATTGTCAAGAATCTGATCCTTTGACATCTTTTTTTCCAGATCCATTGCCTGCCAGGCTTCCTGGACTTTTCTTTTAACCGTAGAATCGGTGTTTCCGGTTATATTTTTCACCAGCTGCTGAGTAATGGTACTTCCGCCGTAGTCGGCATCACCGAACTTAACAATATAACTTAGTGCAGCACCAATAAAACGTTTCTTGTCAACACCATCATGTCCTATAAATCTGGAATCTTCTATTGCAATAAATGCATGTCTCATATTATCGGGTATTTCAGAATGTTCGGCAAGTATACGGTTTTCACCACCCTTGACCTGTGCGATCTCCTTGCCATCCTTGTCATATATGAAAGTTACTTTCGTCATTTCAAGCTGATCCGGTGTAATCGGCGCTGCAGTCTTTATGTATCCGAGAACGGCCCCGCCTAACACACCACCAATAACACACCCTAAAGATATGAGGATAACAAACACTGTTTTAATAACTGCAAGGGTAAATTTAGAAGCCGGAGATGAAGGAGTCTTTTTCTTCTTCTTTTTTTGCTTATCCGCCCCTGATGCAGCCTTTTCATTAGCTTTCATAATATCCTCCTTAGATTAATACGTTTTGCTCACAATATTATATCACAAAACGTTTTTTAGTACATATTAATTAAATGTTAAGAAAGAGGCTGGAATTGAGGTTCGAAACGACCCAAACGGCTTGATAATACCATATATATAGATATCCCCTGTTTAATTGAAAAATTCCTTTAATAGGCATAATGGTAAATTTTAAAGTAATATTCACAATATTTCCCGACTTACATTACCAGCGTTATTGTATTAAGGGTTTAAATTCAACATATTTGATAGGATCTACTGCAGTTTCCGCTATTCTTATTTCAAAATGCAGGTGAGGCCCGGTACTTCTGCCTGTACTGCCAACCAATGCTATCCTTTGGCCCTTTTTTACACTTTGGCCTGTTTTGACAAGTAGTTTGGATGAATGTCCGTATATTGTTTTAAAACCGTTACCGTGGTCTACTATAACATGGTTTCCGTAGCCGTTGTTATACCCTGCATATATCACTTTGCCCGAACCTGCTGCAAGTATCGGGTCTCCGGTATCCGCATCAATGTCTACACCTTTATGAACAGTTCTGATATGTGTAATTGGATGGTTTCTCATCCCGAAAGGGGAGGTGATTTTACCGTTTACCGGAATGAAAGTAGGCAGTGCGTCAACAAATTCCTCCAACTCCGTATTTGACTTTTCAAGGAATTTCGTAAGTTCACTATTATTTGTAAAAGCTGTGTTTAGATTTTTGACAAGAGTATTGAGCTTAATTATATCTCTTATTGTATCATTTGCACTTTTGGCAGATGTACCTCTGCTTGATTTTCTTACATAGCTGACCGCTATTTGGGTATAGGTTTTTGCAAAATCCTCAAGTCTGCTTTTAAATGCTGTCTGATCAGATTGAAGGATTTTTATCAATTCACCGTTTACTTCAAGTGCTTCATTTTGATCTGTTAAGATTCTGGACATATTCTGTACTTGTTCTCCTAAAACGTGGTTGGTTTTTTCCAGCCTGGCGGATTTTGCATTGAGCAGGCAAACTAGTGATAATAGTAGTATTAATATAATTACCAAGCACCGTGTTGGTTTAAAGAATTTTCGCATTTGGAACCACCATTCTACAAATTTATGTAGTAAAATTATTTCCAATTTTGTTATAAAAATTACCTGTTGGTATTACTTATATAGGATAAAGACTATAACTCCATTCCGTTGCAAGAAAAAAATGGCGAAAAAGGTAGTTGATTTAAAGGGTTTTATAGCTAAAATGTAGAACTATTTTATATTCGGCTATTTGCATTGAAAGGTAGGAGGCTGTCATATATGAAAAATATTAAAAGTACAATAATCGGAGCATTTTGCATTGTTATTGCAATCTCGTTAATTTCATCTGCTATTTCTTTTTTTGGATATAGAAAGGTAATTAATTCTGTTAACAATATAGAAGCTAATAAATCAAATCAGGATGCAGCACAGGAACTCAACAGGCTGTCTGCCCAAAGACAGCAGGTTTTAACCGACATTGTAAATTCCTTTAATGATGACAGCCAGGCTTTTGCAGACATAGGAAACAAGATGGATGCAGTATTAAAGAAATTGAAGGGGGCTGAAATAAGCTCCGAGGACAAAAAAGTTGTTGAGCAACTGGATAGTATTAATAAGGAATATGTAGATTTATATAATGATAAAATCAGTCCTGATATTAAAACTTTTGAAAATAAAGATATCCAAGGTTTTCTAAAAGGTGTTCAGGATAATTCTAATGAAATGCAAAGCATTGTAAATGAACTTCAAAAGACTATGGCAGGGCCTATTAAGGATAGATCGGCAAGGCTTATGGATGATATTACTGAGTTGAACAGAATAATCGGACTGGTTGACTCAGATTCCGTATATATTGATAACCAATTCACAGAGATAAAAAAGCTTTTGGCAGACATAGATAATACTCCCACGGGGGATGTTGAATATAGTGTAAAAAATGAAGAACTCCAGCAAAGAATTTCTGCAGTAGCTGCTGCCAGTCAGAATGTTCTCGATAATGCAAAATCAACTCAAGGCTTTGACAGGGTCTGGAGTATGAAAAAAGTTGCCAGTGACTTACATATATATAATCAGATTTTGGACATAGCTGTATTAATAAACAGAAATAATGCAATTCTGTCGTATTCTGCATCGGGGGGCGAAAATTTATCCGCGGAGTTTAAAAAGAATAAAACGGATATTGACGTTAAATTGGATGACCTTTTGAAAAACGGTATTCCATCAGAAAAAATTGAAAAGCTTAATTCTTTGAATAATTCCATAGACGGTACAGCCCAAGAGGTATACAAAAGAGCTGCAGTTATTGAAAAGGGTTTGATTGCTGAGGGATATAAAAGTATGTCTGAACTGAATAAATCCTTTCTTGATAATTCTGACAAGCTCAGAGTATCTTTTAACAACTATTTTTCTGACGATATAAAGTCTTCTGAGAAAATTAAACGTGCCATATTCTGGATACTTATTATTATTACGCTGTTTTCCATTATTATAGGTATGTTGATTGCATTGCTTTTATCTAACAGAATAGTTAAGCCTATCCATTATCTGTCCAATATTCTTTCAAAGGTTGAAAGGGGAGACTTGACTGTCAGGGCCGAAATTGCTACTTCCAATGATTTAGGTAAACTGGGTAAGCAGGTCAACAATGTGATTGACGGACAACAAAGGATGGTTGAACAGTTTAAGGATACCGGCAGTGAAATAAGTTCTTTAAAGCATAGGGTTAAATCTCTTGTTGAACAAAACAGGATAACTATGGATAAAATTTCTGCTACAAAGGCTACTGACAGAGAAGGGTTTGTTCTGGACACGGAAAGCATAATATCCGGCGTAAAAATCGTAACCGAACAGACGCAAAAGGCAGTTGGAGATAGTGTCAGGGCGGTGGAAACAGCCAAGCTAAAAGAAAAGGCTGTTGAAGAAGCAGAAATGTTTATAAACTCTGTTAATGAAACTGTTCAGTCCATTGCAACATCCATTGGAAATCTGGAATCCTCTTCAGGAAGAATTGGAGAGATTACTAATACTATTACTCAAATTGCATCGCAGACAAACCTGCTGGCACTGAATGCAGCTATTGAAGCTAACAGAGCAGGTCAGCAGGGCAAAGGCTTTGCGGTTGTTGCAGACGAAATAAGAAAGCTTTCAAATCTAAGTAATAACTCTGCAACTGAAATAAAGGAGCAGATCAAGGAAATACAGGCAAGCATCAACACTGCTGTTGAGAAAATGAATTCAGGTTTACTTGGAGTTGAAGATGGGGCAGCACGAATAAATGAAGTTAAAAAAGGTATAGGAGAGATAATTCAGTCTATAAGCAATGTTACAGATACCGTAAAGGCCTCTGCTGACAAAGCATATACTCATTATCAGACTGCCAGAGAGTTTGTTGACGCTGTTGACAAGATTGCCTCCGGGGTCTCTGACAATTCCACAGATTACCCGGATTTTAATTCCATTATTCAGATACAAGCAAAAACTCTTAATGACCTGGATGAAATCTCTATGCTTTTAAATGATGCATCTTCAGACCTTTTTAAGATTTCTGAAAGAGTTAAGGTATAGGAAATGTATGGAAAATAAAGGTATAAACACTATATAATATGGAATAATCTAAATAACGGCATACTGATTCAATAATAATCTTATCTTTCCCTTGTGATAGGGATTTTTTTTTATTAGGAGCGGCCTTTTAGAAAAGCCGCTCCTAAACGTCCTTTTTGCAGGTATTCCTCTATGGTAACTACATACCACGTCCCGGAATAATTGCATCGACTACACCATATACCAGTGCAGCAATAACAGCAGCAAGGAGTGAAATATTATATCCCGGTACAATAAACTTGATAACGTAGATGATAATGGCTGCAATTATGAAGCCGGAAATTCCACGGCCGAAAGGAGTTGCATTCACACCTGTTATCTTGTTTACTGCCCAGTCCAGAACTGCCAGTACTACTGCTGCAAGCAATAATGAAAACCATGATGAAATCGAAAAACCTGGTGTTAAGAATGCTGTGATTGCCAAAATGACAGCCCCGATTACTATACGCAATACGAGATGTCCCAGGCCAAAACCTTGTCTGTTTTCTACTTTATCCATGGTATATTGTCCTTTCATGTTAAAAGATACTACTTGCTATAATAGTGTTACACGTTTATTCTGTACATATTCAGTAAAATTATGGTCTTTGATTATTGCTGACTTTGATTGCTTTGGGATTGCTGTCCCTGTTGTTGTTGACTCTGTTGCTGCTGTTTTCCCATAGAACCCAGTCCTGAGATTATTTGTGGCATTTTGTCCATAAGCTGGCTTGTAGCAGTGGGGCCAACCTGAAGCATTGATACATTGTCCTTGTCTACGATTATAACTGCATCTGTACAAAGCTTTGCTCCCAGTCCTAAAGCTCCTCCTGCCATATTATTGGCCATACCTGAGGTAGTACCGCCTGCTTGTTCTTTTGTACTGGTGCCATGGTTTTTGCTTGCGGTATTACCTGTTCCATAGCCAAGAGTAACTGAGACTACAGGAATAAAGGTTTTGTCTCCATGTGTGACCGGCTTTCCTATTAAACCTTCATTCTGAGTAAAATCTTCAAGGTTTGAAAATAAAGCAGTTACATTCTGATTCATGTTTGTATCCATTGTAAGTCCCTCCTGTAAAGTCGTCGTATTTTTAATAGTTCCATTATAGCCGGACCCATATATATTTTTGCAGATGCATTTAAATATATATAATCCTTATCTGCAAGAAAGTCCGGTTCGTTTTCAAAAGTACTTATATTTATTAATTGCGAAACCATGTTTACAGCTCCGCAAGTAATACCTGTATTAAATGGATTATAAAAACCGTAATGGGTACTTATCTGTATATCTTCAGGATCAATAGCCCTCAGATAATCAATACTGTGGCCTTTACCCGCTTTTTTCTTTATTGTCTTTTTTAATAAATGCTTCTCAAATAAATACATATCAATAACCGGTCTATTGTTCTCTAATGTAACCCGTGCCATTATGAACGGGTGAAGCCATAG
>JAEZUC010000171.1 GCA_023443515.1 Bacillota bacterium | reverse complement strand
CACTTCGTTCCCCCCAATTGAGTTGCACCGGTATAATAAGGCCAGGCAGCTGACTCGAATAATACATAAGAATATGAGCTTCCTATCGCGATCCCCTCTGACATTGGTGGTAATCTTAATTCACTGACTTGTGATCCGAAGGAACTGGATGTAAAATTATAAATGAACAGTTTTGAAGCATTATTTCTACCGTACGAACAGCTGATGTATATTTTGTTATTCCTAATTCCTATACCTTGAACCTGGGTTACCCCTGTCGGAAATGAATAGCTTTTACTTGCTGTTAATGCTCCTGTAGTGCTGTTAATTGTATAACTATACATAATTCCATTATCAAAGTTTCCTACATACATTTTTCCATCAGAACTATTATAAGCCATATACGATGCATCATTATTAACTGTTGATGTAGAGCTGTATGAGATGCTAACGGGATTGCCCGAACTACTGATTGCCTTGTCCATATCCGCTTTTTTGATGACACCAACGGCACTTCCTTTACTTACATATATGTAACCATGTGCACTATCATAAGCAATTCCGCCCACATGAGCTTTTGAACCACTTATGACCAATGTCTTCTGATATACCCATGTGGTTCCGTTATCTTTCATTACATAAATAACAGAGTTCCCGGTTTCAGTGTCAGTGTTAACACTTGTATCATCTGCAGTGTTTGTGAAATCGTAGGCCGTAATCAGCATATAATCTGAATCATAAATACATAAACCCTGTGGTACATATTTTATATGCTGTTTTGTAGTATTACTACTATTAATGTAATCTGTAGAAGCTAGTCCCGGTATTGCAAAAGTTCTCGTTGAGTTGTAACGACCATATAGTGCGTCTGTTGAGTTTACGGCGAAATTTGTATAAGTTGAACTTTGCACAAATGCCGTATTGCTTGAAAAAATCATAAATCCAGTGCTTGTTGCAGCATATGCCGTTAAGCAAAAACCTAAAATTGTTACAAATGACATTACTACACATATAAGTTTTTTCTTTGTCATGTGGCCCCTCCAAATTTAATTATTATGTAACTTATTTACATTAATAGTAATGTATACCATTGAATTGTTTAAGTCAACAACTTTTTGATAATTAATAATGAGATAAACAAACCTGGATAGCAATGTCCAGAAGGACACCAAAAAAATAAATACACGCTAAAACTAACAAAAGTACAAAAAAATACAATCCTCAAAGTCAGTATCGTGTACTGTAGGCCAAAAGCCTTGGCATGCAACGATCTACCGGCATTAAGAATTGTATTTTTTTATATCATATTGTATTAATTTTTATTTAAAATATCTGTTCAGCAAACCTTTAAATCCTGCTCCGTGTCTTGCTTAATTTCTTACCACAAACGATACTATAAGACCTCTTCTGTCTTAATCAATCTATAAATAGGTGATAATATTAAAGAGTTAGATTCGAAAAGTGAAGGTCTATTAGCAATTATATCTAAAGCCAAAGCTTTATCAATTAATTTCTTAAAATCCGAATCACTGCCTCCATTGCCTTTTAAGTAGATTTCTTTAACATCCTCAATAGTGCGTTTTGAACTTTTATTTAGTGCAGATATTAAATTTAATAATTTTTCGTCATAATTCTTAATCCATTGTTTCTTATCTATACCAATCTCTACCCATATCCTTTTTAGCATTACCAGACTTGGAATTACTGGGAATATAGCATTACCTGTATGTCTTTTATTGTTATTCATAAATTTCTTAATGAAGTATTCAATATATAACTTTACTCCTGATATAACATCCTTCGGTAAAACATAGCCTCTTCTATATTGTAGACTATTAAAAATTGATTTCCATCCTCTAAAAGGCCTTGATTTATCAAAAACGAAATTAAGTATTTCTTCCGCTATTTGCTCAGATAACTCATATTTTGCATTATCCATACTACGCATCTCAATTAAATCCTTTATAGCGACTTTTTCTATAATTTTGTTATTTGTTATCCAATTAAAAAATTCATTTGAATTAAGAAGCCATTTACAAATTGCTTGTGTTGCTTCTTGATAATTCCAATCCAAGAAGGTTACATTTGCTAAAATACTATGCGTGTTAATTTCCATTTTAGTATATTCTTCAAAACTAATAACTTTTACATTATAATCACCTTTGTCATCGATATACTTTTTAAACGTTCTTTTTCCGCTTCCCGGGAAACCTACAAATAGCTTTAAATCTTCATTCAAAAATCTTTGGGATATATATGTTGGAGGATTATTATCAAGCATAAGCTCTTTTAAATCTCTCAGTATTTTTGATCTTTCATCATTATTCATTAGTACTGACCTTTTATCATCCAACCCAGTTATAATCTGAATCTGCCTAAATAGTTCTTTATAACCTCTTGGAACACTATCATGGTCTATATACTCTTGCAATTGATTTGCGTCAACGTCCTCTAAATCACTATTGTAGTTTAATTCATGGAAATTAATCTCACACTCATCATTAAGTTTATCACCTTTACTTTTTATACATGAATCTATAAATCTTTTGAGATCATCCATTTCTCGTGAATAATCCTTACGAACCTTTGTATGGGACCAAATGGTTTTATCTTTTAATTTTTGTGCATCTATGTGATCACAAATAAACTTAACTCCTTCTCGATTTTGTAAATTATCTTGAATGTGAATAGATATTACATCACTAATTTCATTCAGTAAAGAACCACTTACATCAGAAAAACCGGTTCTAGCGTCTAATAGAATAATATCAGCCTGTGTATAAGCTTCAACATCCTCTAACAACTGTTCGAATACACTGTTAGATTGGCGAGCATATATATCAAAGTCAATATACGATAGTTTCTGTAAGTAGTGAGGGTCGAGAACAACTTTGGTATTCTTAATATTTAATTTATCAAAAAGAAGGCTTATCTTCACATAGTTATTTTCATGCTCTACTCTAGTACCCCCTGCTGACATTATAATTAATTGTCCAGGCTCTTCATTTCTCCTTTTAACTTCTTCTCTTACAATATACTGAGAAACAAATCTTCTCTCGTCAATGCTATCTCTAATCCAAGGAGCATGGTAAAGATAATCAACTACTCCAAATTGTGATGTCTTAAATGAAGTCAAAAGTAAGCTGTTTAACCCTGGTGCTTCTAAGTCAAGATCAATAACTGCAACTTTAAAGCCCTCTTTAGCTAATAATCTTGCGACGATAGCTAAAGCAGTAGTTCTGCCAACTCCACCCTTATATGAGTAAAAGGCAACCCTCTTAGCTCTTTTTTTATTCTTATTGGGTTTTTTTGAACCTTTAGCCCAAGTATTTAGTTTCTGTGTGTAAGTAGATTTAATCACTTTTTTATTTTTGAACCATATCGAAGTTTCCTCATCCTCATCTTCATCAACTTCTATCCTTTTTAAAGGGTAGTACATATCCTCCGAATTAAATTCTACTCTATTTTTGTCTGTACCACATATTATACCTTCAATCTTCTCAATATAATCTTCATATTCTGTAGGCAGTATAATACTTAGTGCACCATTCATATCTATTTCCAAATAATATCTTTCTATATTTAATAGCTCTAACTCTTGCTTGATTTCCATAATTGATACAAGACAACCCATTTTACTCACCTATCACTTTCGTACTAGATATTTTTTTGAACTGGTTAACTTTTATTTTAGAATTATCCTTCAATTGTATACTAAATTCCACAACTGAATCTAAGAACTCTTTTGCTATATCTTCACTATCAATATTATGGCTCTTTGCATATCTCCATTCACTTTTCCACTTAATTAATTCTTTAAAATCAGATTCTTTTGGAACGTCAAATATTTTCTTCTCATTTCCAATTTTAATTAAGCCTGCTAAGTTATGTTTAAACTCATTTTCCTTATAAATCTTTGGTATCTTAGTTATATCTAATCCATTTGGTTTTGATGCTTCTTTTGAATATAGTTCCTTTAAAATCACATATTTTAAAATGCATTCAATACAATACCCTGATAAATATATCGCTGTAAAATAATCTCCACTTCTGAAGCTATTAACTGCATTATCCCATCTAGCATAACAAACTGTAAAATAGTCTTTTATATTTTTAATTCTATGATGATTTATGTAATCAACTAAGATTTCAGTTTTACTCATTTCTTATCGACCTCTCTAGGATATGTAAAAATATAGTAACTGATATTTATGATAATAATATCATAAAGCGTATACTAAATAAATATTATTTTGTTAAAGTCACTCATGCTAATTTTTTTGCTTATTTTATCTAATTTTAAGAAATAAAAAATACAGATGCAATGAACTTCAAAACTTAGTATTAATTTTATTTATACAAAAACTAAATACACTCTAAAACAAATAAAAATACAAAAAAATACAATCCTCAAAGTCAGACATCCAACGATTTGCCGACATTAAGAATTGTATTTTTTCATATTATATTGTATTAATTTTTATTTAAAATATCTGTTCAGCAAGCCTTTAAATCCTGCTCCGTGTCTTGCTTCATCCTTGCACATTTCGTGAACTGTATCGTGAATTGCATCCAGGTTGAGCTGTTTTGCACGTGTTGCAAGATCTTTCTTACCCTTGCATGCGCCGGCTTCGGCTTCGGCTCTTAACTCAAGGTTTTTCTTAGTATCAGCATGAACTACTTCACCAAGCAATTCTGCAAACTTAGCAGCGTGTTCAGCTTCTTCCCATGCAGCAAGCTTGTAAAAAGCACCGATTTCCGGGTAACCTTCACGCTCAGCCTGTCTTGCCATAGCAAGGTACATACCAACCTCTGTACATTCTCCCATAAAGTTTGCTCTCAGGCCTTCAAGTATCTCGGCATCAACACCCTGTGCCACACCAATTCTATGCTCATCAGCCCACTGTTCTGATGTTTCTGACTGTTCAATAAATTTTGCCTTTGGTGCTTTACACTGAGGACAAGCATCCGGCGCCTCATCACCAACATGTACATATCCGCAAACTGAACAAACAAATTTCTTCATACTAAAAATCCTCCCAATATACTTTTATATTATTTTTTTATTTTATTTGAAATCTTAACGACGTTTATATATATACCCGGCGGGGATGACTTAAAACAAAGAACTAAAAATCTTTTTAATGGGAACTTTTATCATATTTTGACGTCTAATAAATATGTAATACTAATTCGAAGGAGGCTTTAATATGAAAACCAAAAGAATAGCAGCAGGATTATTAGCAGTCACAATTTTATCACTTTCATCTGTTCCATCTTTAGCAAACTACACAGAAAATCTAAAAGCAGTCAATATTTCTGAACAAATTAACGTTGCAGAAAGCCAATCTTCCTTTAACTCTTTTACGGGTACAGTTAAGAAAATAACTGATTTTGAAGGTGTGAAGGGTTCAAAGTATGTTCTAGTAGAAAATCAAGACGGACAAGAAGCAAACCTTATAATATCAAATGGTACATACGTTGTTAACAACGAAAAGATCGACACCGGATCTGTTATAACCGGATTTTATGATGCGAATGCACCAATGATTATGATTTACCCTCCGCAATATAACACAGTAGTTGTTAGTGTTGCCGGTAGTAAAGTTCCGTGTATAAAAATCGACAAGTTCGATAAAGATTTAGTCAGTTCCGATAATATGTTAAAATTGAATATTTCTAAGGAAACAGAAATAATATCACAGGATGGAAAAGCTTTTGAAGGTGAACTTACAAACAGAAATCTTGTAGTCCTTTATGGAATATCAACCAAAAGCATCCCTGCCCAGACCAGTCCGGATAAAATAGTTGTATTGTTTGAAAATGTTGCTTCAAAGAATATAGTTGTTAACAACAAGACAATTGAAGCCCCTTCAGCATACACTAATCAAAAAGGTACAGTTATGGTTCCTGTACGTGCAATTGCTGAGAATTTGGGATTTGATGTAAAGTGGGAAGGAAAAACGAAAACTGTAATGATAGGTAAAGGTATTTCTTTGACAATAGGCAAGGATAACTATATTTTTATGAAAACTGCCCCCATTAAGCTGGGAACAGCCCCTGAAATTGTAGATGGAAAGACCTTCGTTCCTTTAAGCTTTTTTAAAGATGTTCTTAGCATGGAAACTGTAAATATTTCCGACTCCGACATAGTAATAAGTGATTAAGAAGAAACAGGGTATTTACATAAACAGCCAAGGTGGATAGGTTACCTCCCCTTGGCTGTTTTCAGCATGGATTAATATGAACCACAGCATCCTTTATTCCTTTAATATCCTTAACTTTAGCCTTGATTGTTCCGGCAATCTTGTGGCTCTCGTTTACAGACATTTCTCCGTCTACAGACACTTTTATAATTAATATAAAGCCTTCCCCAACGGGCTTTGCATTTATTGAATCGATGTGGTCAACTCCTCTGATGCTTTGAATCATATTAAGTGCATTTTCCTTAAAGGCAGGGTCCATGTTAGTATCCATTAAAACCTTAAATGCCGAAATAAATATTTTGATTCCGGTATAAAAAATCCAAAGAGAAATAAGTATACCCACAGCACCATCTACCCATGCAAAACCCAAATATCCCATTATAATTCCAAGAATAGTACCGGAGGTAACAAAAACATCATTTCTGTGGTCTTCGGAATTTGCAATAACAAGAAGGTTATCCATCTTTTTTCCCACACGGCTGGTATAAATAAATAATGAAAGCTTAACTACTATTGTAATTACCGCCGCAGCTATCAGAAACCATGATACAGTAAAGGACTCCCTGTTTAATATTGAGGACAGTGAGCTTTTAAAAATTGTAAAGGAAACAAACATAAGAGAAATGCTTATGATCATGGAAAAGATGTATTCCGCCTTGCCATGTCCATAGGGATGGTCGCTATCCTCAGGCTTGCTGGCAATACTGTTTCCCACAAGCGTCATAACCGAAGCAAAAACGTCCCCGGCGCTGTTAAATCCGTCAGCAATCATAGCCTGACTCCGACTTAAGAAACCTGCCGCAAGTTTTATGGAAAGAAGAAAAATATTTGCTACGATACCGAGTATTGCAACAAGCCGGGTAATTTTGAACCTATCCATAATATAACCTCTCTAACAAAAATATTAAAACAGCAGGGACAGAAGATGGATAGCCAAGCCTGCAAGGCCACCTATAACCGTTCCGTTAATCCTGATATACTGCAAATCAGCTCCAACCTGAACCTCCAATTTATCCACCATGTCTTTTGTTTCCCAGCTCTCCATAGTATCGTATATCAGCGAACCCACTCTGTCACCATATTGGGAAACTATACTTTCAATACCGCCGATTACGGAATTATCAATTGTTTCACGCATTGTATCATTATTATTGATTCCATTGATAATCATGTCCAGCAACAAGCCGACTTTTTCTATTAATTTAGCTTCATTTTCAAAATATGAATTTTTGTAGTCAACTATTACCTCTGACAGCATATTTACGGCTTTATTATAAACCTCGGAATTCAATATCTGGCTCTTAAGTGTCTCCCCTTTTTCAATAAGCTCCTGAGAATTCTTCATATCATCAATAAGCTTAGGAATAACAGACATCAAAAGCTTGTTTATCTCAGCTTCGTCGTTTGTATCAATCTCTTCAGTCTGTCTGATTAAGAATTCAAGTATCTTTCGGTAAACCAAATCTCCGATAAAAGGCAGCGCAAGAGTTTTATTTATTCCCCCCAACACAAGTATTGTCTTGTCCTTATTATCATTGATAAACTTATATGTAGCGTTAAGAAGTCCCTTTACAATGGGTTTGTGATAACCTGATTCAACAAGTGGAGTTAAACTCTTTCCCAACAGAGGGTACAGACTTATATCCTCAGCCTTGGAATGAAGCTGTGCTTTTATAAAATTACCGATTTTTTCATCATTTATAAAGGAATCAGCAAGCGCGGGAAGTCTCACAACTATGGCTTTTACAATTATTTCTCTGTTTTTTTCAACATAGCCTGCAACTGTTTTTGAAATACTTACCTTGTCTAGCTTGGCCTTAATAATTTCAGGTGTAAAAAAATTTGAGACAACAAAGTTTGATAAAGCTTTGGCAATTCGCGATTTGTTGTTTCCAATAATAGCTGTATGAGGAATGATCCTAAGTCCCAAAGGGTGCTTGAAAAGGGCCACCACAGCAAACCAGTCCGCAAGGGCACCTACCATGGAGGCTTCTGCAAAAGCCGCTATAGAAGAATACAGAAGTCCTCGCCCCTCTAATCTTTTAAAAATAATAAATACAAGCGTCATAAAAACTAAAAGCGACGTTGCAATTATTTTCATCATTCTTAATTTTCTTCTAAGCTTTTCATTTTCATCTGTATAATTGAACTTTTCCATATCAAAATACCTGCCTTAAACCTTCTGTTCTTCACCAGTTACATTTAATATATTATCAAACTCCGCCCATACCTTTTCAAGACCTAAACGGTTTGCCGTTGAAAATGGTATAACTTTTTCAGCTGCATCCAGTTGCAACACCTTCCGTATATCGTTTACACGAAGGTTTATCTGCCCTCTTGTTATTTTGTCAGCCTTGTTGGCAACTATAAGTGTATTTAGTCCGAAGCCCTTCAACCATTGATACATCATAATATCGTCTTTACTTGGAGAATGTCTTATATCCACAAGTAATACAACCATTCTAAGGTAATTTTCCTTCCTTGAATACAGATATGTTTCGATAATATTCGACCATGAGGCCTTCATTTCTTTTGATACACTGGCAAAACCGTAACCCGGCAAATCCACAAGGTAAAAATTCTCATTAACATTAAAGAAATTTATCTGTCGGGTCTTACCCGGCGTTGAACCCACTCTTGCAATACTTTTTCGGTTAACTAATGTGTTAATTATTGAAGATTTACCTACATTTGACCTTCCTGCAAAAGCAATTTCAGGATAGCCCGTAACCGGATATTGGTTAGGCTTTACAGCCGTAATTTCGTGTGCAGCATTCTTAATAATCATAAAACCCTCCGTAATTCACAATTTTATTATTATAATGCCCAATATTTTAACTGAACAAAATTAAATTTCTCTGACAACATTTTTTATCCACTTATTGGACCTTAATCTGGTAATCCCGCAAATCATTTTCACAATTTCTTCAGCCATTACCATGAGAACAACCCACTGGACATCAAGTCGGAGAACCAATGCCCCTATAAAAGAAAGGGGAACACCGATAAGCCACATGGTAATACTTTCAGCTATAAATGCAAAGGTAGCGTCTCCCCCGCCACGCAGTATTCCTACAATTATAACTCCGTTTGTAAATCTTATAGGCAGTATAATTGAATTCATAGCCATAAGTATTATGGCTGTTTCAATAACATCACTGCTTACCTTAAACAGGCTTACAATCAGCGGAGAGAACAGATATAAAAGGCCACCCAGAATGAATCCACCGATTATGCATAGTCGGACAAAGCTCCAAGCATATTGCCTGCCCTTCTTTTCCTCTCCTGCACCTATTGCATGTCCCGTCATAACTGCCGCAGCGCTGGCCATGCCAAAAGCAGCAACCATGAACAGGTTTACTACATTGTTTGTAATCTGCACTGCATCAAATGCCTCAGTACTTATTCTGCCATACGCAATTGAATATACCGCAATACCCAGACCCCAGCACATTTCATTAAGAATTACCGGTATCATGGTCTTGGTTATTCTGCTCAACAAGTCTTTTGTAACCTTTCTAAGCTCACTGATTCTGATTCTGAGCAGTGGAAAGTATTTTGATACAACAATTAAAAATATGCTCAATTCGACAATTCTTGCAATTAAGGTGGCTGTTGCAGCCCCTCTTACTCCCATTGCGGGCATACCAAAATTCCCGTATATCAGTATATAATTAAGAAGCGTATTTATACCCAGTGCCGATGCACTTATTATCATGGGCATGGTGGATTTCCCAATGCTTCTGAGCGCAACACTAAAACCAAAACTTATTGATGCAAATACAAAACTTACGCTGAGTATTCTCAAAAAATCAGCGCCCTGACTAATAACGACAGGGTCGGTATTAAAAATAGAAATAACCTGTTTAGGCAACAGTATCCCTATTGTAGCCATTAAAAGAGCTGCTCCTGCTGCTATTGCAATATCGAGATTTACCACTCTGCCTATATTAGTGTGGTCATTTTTACCCCAGAACTGGGCAACATAAATGCTGCATCCTCCATGGATTGCGCTATAAAGTAAAAATACTATCATTGCATACTGATTGGCAACACCAACGGCTGCCAATGCCTGATTTCCCAAAGATCCAACCATTACAGAATCGACGACGCCAAGAGACGCAGAAATCAAGCTCTGAATAGTTATCGGTAGTGCCAGTGTAAGAAGCTTCAAATAAAATTCCTTGTTTTTTGCCAGTAAACTTTGCATATATCCCCCTGAGTGCTTTAACGAAAAGTACATTTAGTTTAGATACCCATAATTATCCTCACGTGATTATACTACACCCGTAAAAAAAAAGCAAAAACCTTATATGCTAAGGCTTTTGCTCTTTAATGCCCCTTTTAAAACAGCTTTCCGTTGGCCTTTCTCATATTTAGCCCGGCCTGCTCCAACACCTCCATTACTTTTTTGTGCTCAACAGGCCTTTTGATTTTCAGAGTAGTTGTTTTAATCAGTTCTTCGTAGCTCATAATAAAGTATCTTATAATCTTATATTGTGGTATATCCTTGTTCAGCCTTTTAATTTCCTGTTGCATAATGTCCGCTAATTCAGTTTCAGAAGGGAGCCTTCCATATTTGTCTTTTAAAACAGCTTCATTAAGCACCAGCTTTGCACATACCTGTATATCTCCGTCAGGGGCTTCATTTCCCCATACAAAGGATTCTTTTATACCTTCAATATTATTCAGAAGTATTTCATACTCTTCCGGGAAAGCTTTTTTACCGTTGGTCAGGACAATCATTGACTTGGCTCTGCCTGTAATTGTTATAAATCCTTCATCGTCAATCTGTCCCAAGTCTCCTGTATGAAACCAGCCTTCTTCATCAATAGCTTCTCTAGTTCCGGCTTCGTCATCGTAGTAGCCCATCATTACATTTCTGCCTCTTGTGACAATTTCACCCATGCCGTTTTCATCAGGATTATGAATAGCTACCTCTATACCATACAAAGGCTGCCCTACGGTTCCGGCCCTATTATAAAAGTCATTGTTGGCTGCAACTACAGGTGATGTTTCAGTCAGGCCATAGCCTTGTATAACCTTTAATCCCAGCATGTCAAAGCCCTCTATTATTTCCTTGTCTATAGGTGCGGCACCTGACACAGCCAGTCTCAATCCCGGTCCCATTTGTTCAAGAATTTTTTTAAAAAGCTTCCTTCTTATATCTATCTTAATGCTGTTAAGCCCTTTTGAAACCTTGGCAAGTATTGCGACCTGCTTTGCCTTGCCTGATTTCCTTATGCCGTCATTCATTTTTTTATACATTGCTTCCAGTATGGCAGGAACTACTACAAGAATAGTTACATTAAATTCCTTTAAATTTTTTGCAATATGCTTTATACCTTCGCTATAAGCAATACACACTCCATTTTTTATCATAAAAAGCATTCCTATTGATAATTCAAAAGTGTGATGTAACGGTAGTACTGAGAGATGCACGTCATTGGGCAGGACTTTTATTGCAGAAGAAACGGAACTTACGTTTGAACAAATATTGCGCTGGTTTAGCATTACTCCCTTTGACATACTGGTTGTACCCGATGTAAAAAGCAAAACAGACAGCTTTTCTGAATCTACGGGTGCATCTGCAAAGCTGCTGTCTCCATTTTTTAAAAGGCTTTCGCCCTGTGCAATAAGCCGGTCTATAGTTGTAAAGGCAGAAGGATAACCTTCACCTATATCATCCATACATATAAAGTATTTGATGCTTTTTATACGTTCTGCCAGGCTACGCATCTGAGTGTCAAAATGACTACTATAAAATATTGCGTCTACTTCTCCTCTGATAATGAGCTTTTCAATTTCTACTTCAGGAAGGTGTTTATCAAGGGGAACTGCTATTCCTGTACCACACGCAATTGAAAAAAAGCTTACTGCCCATTCATAACGATTTTCACCAATCACTGCTATTCTTTTTCCCTTTAAGCCAAGCTTATGCAGTGCCGTACCCACGGCAGCTACTTCTGCGCCAAAGTTGTTATATGACTTGGTGATAGTGTCTGCTCCTGATTTATAAATAAATGCAGTTGTATCCCCAAATGTACTTATGCTTTTTCTAAGTAGTTCCTTAATGTTTTCCACGGGACTGATTTCATAATACCCAAGCCCCTTTACGATTCTTTTGTCCTTTTCATTAGTTATGGAGATTCCCTTTTTGTCCATATGCCCTCCTGAAAGAAGATAATTATAATTATTACCTGGTTATAATTATAATTGTATCTCTTTTTATTCAATATTACAATAGATATATTTTTTACTTATAAGTTTCCAATTTAGGTAAATTATATCCCACAGTAATACTTTAGTCATGTTTTACGTTGTCGTAACTCCATTTGGCTATTTCAGCTATTAACTGAAGTGGTAATGGCTTGCTGAACAAAAACTGTATAGCACCTTTACTTGTCTTGTATTCCGTGAGCCTTTCGCTGAAATGCGTAACAGCCTTATCACCGGGGTACAGTCCGATGTGCTTTTTAAATGCCGCAAAGTGAATAATATTTTGCTTATGCCAGTAAGTTGGCATACTCCACGAGATACGTTCTTCAGCATCCGGGAGTGTGGCACGGAGGGTATCTCGCACTTGATATAACAACTGCCGAACCTCCTCCGGTTGGGCATCAATATAAGTATCAATGGTTTTGGGAGGTTCACCGCAGAAATGGTCTTGATTTGTGTTATTAAATTCTTTGTTGCACTTAGGACATTGCCACATGTGCATTTTCCTCTCTTTCTCTAAAATACTAACTCTATTATTCTTTTATTTAGTAGGTTGATAGCAAAGTTGGACAACACCTGAAGAAAATCTCCTGGTGTCAACCAGTTTAAGCTCCTGTTTTTGTTTTATGTCAACAAACAACGGTTTGCCTGCGCCTAAAATAACGGGATGCACTGAAAGTCTATACTCATCAACAAGATTTAAGTTAATAAATGTTGTTATAAGACTAGCGCCTCCATACAACCAAATATCCTTTCCCGGTTTGCTCTTTAATTTAATTATTTCTTCTGCTATATTATCATTTATCAGCACACTATTATCTATCTTGGTTAGTTTTTTTGAAAATACATACTTCTTCTTACTATGAACTGCTTCCCAAATTTCTCTTTCCATATCAGTAGCTTCATTGTCCGGGCTGTATTTCCCCCATAATTCATAAGACTTCCTGCCATACAGGATTGTATCAATGCTACTTAAAAATTTAGTGAAATCCATCTCTTCATCCATGATACACCAGTCAGTCTCCCCGTTTTTACCCTCAATAAATCCGTCTAAAGAGATTGCCAAATCCAAAATAATTCTTCTTGATTTATTATTAAGCATAATAATCACCTCTCAAACTATTTTATCAACATATATATCCATTTACATAACATTAAAACATTATACGCATTTTAACGCAACGATAAATATCTTCAAAAAAACCGCCCAAATATTGGGCGGTTGTGTGTTTTTCAAACTCTTAACTTTTATTATCCAGTGAAAATCCCACTTCAAACAAGCGTTTCCATGGAAAATATACATCTTTTACAATATACTTGTCCTTGTATTCCGGAATAAAGTCGCGTACAAACTTATTTAGCTCTTTCTCTGCAAGCTGTTCAGCCCTATTTAGTACTTCATCGGTGCTGAGATGTCCAGTTTCTAGTTGTTTCCATATACTCTGTCTTACTATTGCCTGATATCCCCAATCTTCCACAAGTCTCTCAACTAGAAACCTATCTGAGAAGTTCTCATGGTCTAGTTTAGCTATGGCGTATGAAATCACTGTTCCCAAAGTATTCCCCGAGGTATTCCAGCCAGCATATGAACAGAGCTTTAATAAAACTCCTTTTTTGCTAAGTATACGCATAAGTTCATCATCACTGCCATTACAAAATGCCACATCAGCAACGGCAACTCTTTTATTTTGCTCGATGTAATACTGTATGGCCGCTGAAAACTCCCTCAGATTTCTCATAGAGTAACAAGTCGGATCCTTTGGTATTCTTGCATCCCCCATGTTTTCAGCACTTTGTGTCGGTGAGTTCACCATAAGTACTATGTCTGCGTCAGCTGAGCTATCTACAGGAATACCCCCGGCCACCATTATCTGTGATTTTATGCTTTCTCCAAGAGGTCTGTCTTCGCAAATAGGAATAATATTCGGCCCAATAGTTGAGGAATACCGTATAAACATTCTGGGTGTTTTGCAATTTATAGCATTTAGCACTCGTGCCGTTAGTGAACAACCCACTTCATCTGCTCCCGGATAAAGGTATATTCTATCATGTAAAGTGAACTGATCTACATATTTTAAAATGTTAAGTTGCTCGTTTGCAGAAAAACCATACTCTGAGCAATCATCCAAAGGAAGTGCCAGAAAGTCTATGATTCCATCCTTTGAAAGGTCTACAATTCTAGAGTTTACATAGCTGTTAATCTTACGTCTTCCTGTATAATCCTGAAATACATCTTCAGGTATCTCCTTTTTAATTAACTCCAACTGCTCTGCATCTCCAACTGAAGACTTTCCCTGTTGTAGCTTATCAAATAGCCACCCATACCTGAATATTTTCTCACCATATTGACCATAGTAGTCCGGTTCCTCTTCACTGCTGCTGTAGGAAGGGACCCTCATAATGAGATTAAAAGCATATATGGTCAGGTTTTGATTATTTTTCTTTAAAGCAGTTAACTTCATAATAAGCGTTTCACACTGTTCAATAGTCATATAATGAAGTCTTGATGGGACTATGCCACCATATATAAGCATATCAATAGATACAACCATATAGTCACAATCAGAAATATTTTTATTTATCCAATCCCACAACATATCCACATTGGCAGGTACTTTTTTATCGCCAAGCATATTTTTTGGGGGAACAAGCATTTCAACTTTATCATTATCCTCAACTAGCCTTTGAGCATACATATACGTACATGGTCTTTCATCAACGGGTATATACATAATCTTTATCATGGTTTCACCCTCTATCAGTTAAACTTCTTTCATATTCCTGCAGATTGATTATCTTTCCTTCTACTCTGCTCTTTTCTGCTGCAAACGCCATCAAATGACTACGAACAGATTCAGTTGCAGAGGTTAAACCTTTATCTATTTCATTTTCACGTACCATTCTTACAAAGTTTCTCATAATACCAAAATCTCCGCCTGAGTGGCCATAGACTGACTTTTTGAGATGAATTACATTTCTCTTACCGGTGTTGAAATCAATAATCTCAATTTCATCTCTTTCCATAGTTCCTCTGATTTCACCTTTGGTACCCATCAGTTTTATTGTTCTGCTACATTCATAAGTAAATGCACTCATGGTAAAGGCCACAGTTACACCGTTTTCAAACTCCATGTTTACTACCTGGTGATCTACAACATTGTTATCACACTTGTATACGCATCTTCCGTAAGGCCCTGTTTTCAATGCATTTGTTCTTGCTTCAAGGCTACTGTCATTACTGATAACAGATGTAGGCCAACTGACATCGTCCGTAAGATATTGTTTAGGAGCATAATACGGACATTCAACGTCAACAGGGCAGCCATCAAGGCATCTGTCAGGAGCTCCTGCAGGAGCATTTTCCTCTCTAAAATGCATTAATGAACCGAAAGAAGAAATACTTTTACATTCTGAGTCAGCAAGCCAAAGAAGTATGTCCATGTCATGGCAGCATTTTGCAAGTATCATAGGACTTGAGGTATCGGAGTTTCTCCAGTTACCTCTGACATAACTATGTGCATGGTGATAATAAGCAACATTCTCATTGTGCTGAATTGATACCAGATTACCAATATGTCCTTCATTAAGAAGACTTTTTAATGTAGAAAAAAACTCAGTATATCTTAATACATGGCATATGTTGAATATTCTTTTATATTTAGCTGCATGGTCTCCGATTGCTACACATTCTGCCGGATCAGGTGACATGGGTTTTTCCAAAAGTATATGGTAACCTTTTTCCAAAGACATTAACGCGGGTTCGAAATGCATTTTGTCCTGGGTACAAATTAAAATTGAATCAGCCAGTTGAGGTCTGCTCAATAAATCATCCCAGCTTTCAAAACACATATTATCTTGTATGCCATGTTCACGTTTAAATTTTTCTCTTCTCTGTGCATCAGGTTCTGCAACTGCAACAAACTTGATTTCATTAGGAAATTTCAAAGCGTAGCTGGCATATGAATTTGCCCCTCTTTCACCTGCACCGATAAGTGCTGCTGTTACTGTTTTCATTTTCTTCCCCCATCTCTATATATCAAACTGTAATTAACTCTATCTATTACACGTAAGCGTTTGCACTGGCTATTCTGTGATAGTTGCAATTCATCTTGCTTCCGGTCAATAGATTTTTATCAGTACCGTCAAAGTGTAATCTTTCTTCTTCAAGTTCTTCAATTTTATTTATTTTTCCATCAAGATAATCTGTTAGTCTTTTTATAGCAGTATCTATTCTTGCAATCAGTCCTCCGTAGCGGATATCTATTATTTCCCAACCGAATGGCTTGTACGTAGAAAACCACTGTTCTCTATGTTCTGACCTTAGTATTTTTACATTTTTTT
>JAEZUC010000129.1 GCA_023443515.1 Bacillota bacterium | reverse complement strand
TCTGTTGCTCCTGATTTGTAGCCCAGATCGTAGGATAAATTCCAGTCTTTCTCGCCGATTGCTCCATCAATTGTTATATTTCCGTTTGCCGGGTTGCTTAGCTCATAATCATGAGTATCAGGTTTTGGGTCTGGCGGTGTGGTTGGTGTTGTCGGTTCTGTCGGTGTTGTCGGCGTCGTTGGTGTTGTCGGTGTTGTTGGTGTTGTCGGTGTTGTTGGTGTTGTTGGTGTTGTTGGTTCTGTTGGGGTTGGATCTGTTTCCTTTACACTGCCTGTAGCCACAACCAGTTTTGAAAATCCCCAGTGGGATTCTGGTACATCTTTCCACCCTTTGAAATCAGAAGGTAGCTCCATTTCAGTACTATTACCACGCTCAATTACCTTATTAATAACGCTGACTGCTTCCATTCTGGTAATTATTTTATCTGGTTTAAATGTTCCGTCAGGATACCCGCTTATCCATTTTTTAGCAACTGCATTATTAATACTTTTCTCTGCCCAGTGTCCGGATATATCCTTAAAAGAAGTTTTCCCGCTACTAATAGTTGAAAGTTTTGATAATATACTTACAAATTCAGCCCTTGTTATCTTATTTTGGGGTCTAAATGTTCCATCAGCATACCCATTAATTATTCCACCACTATAAAGAGTAGATATGATAGACTTATAAGAATTCCCTTTTAGATCTGTAAAAAAACTGTCTTCGGCTTCAATTGACTTCTTGAAATCTTCGTCCAATATTTTATAGATAATAATTGCGGCTTCCTGTCTAGTCAGCAAATTATTAGGTCTGAAAGTACCATCAGGATATCCTGATATGTAGCTATAATTCTTTTCCAAGTTCAATTTACTATTACTTTTGCTTGTATCTGCATCAGTCGCAGCAAAACAAGATAGTACATTGCTAAAAACCATTAGACATGCTAAAAGTTTAATTAGTCCGATTTTTGTACATTTTTTCACGACTTTCCCCCCTATTAATAATTTTTATACGAATATGCCTGAAATAAAAATTTCAAGCATATTCGTATGTACTTTTTTATTTTTGGGTTGCTTTCCAATCATCCAATTGTTTCTGTAACTCAGCTTTAACTTTTTCATATCCAGCTGCGTTCATCTTGTCCATATACTTAGGGAGTATTTCATCAATTTCAATTACACCATTTGCCATTAAATTAACAAATTCTTTCTGGATATTTTCAAATGCTGCAATTTCTTTCTTTATACCATCAATATTTGCTTTAAACCCAAGTATTGGTGATTTTAATGCACTATCATTCAACTTTTTATACTGTTCCCATTTATCATCAGGTTCTTCTGGTGTAAGATTTAGGAGGAATACATTTCCAAGTGAAAAACTACTCATGTTATAATTATCTATACCTTGTTGCAAATCAACTTGTTTGCCATTTTCCATCTTGTAATGAACATTCTCAATACCGGAGTCAACTAAGTTTCTCAGATATTTGTCTGTATTAAGTAAATTTAAGAACATCATGACTCTTTCAGGATCCTGTGACGTTACAGAAATACCAAGCATTGATCCTGAGATATGGTTGTTTGTAATATAAGTCTTTTCAAATTGTGGTACTGATACTACAGGCGTGATTCCTTGTTTATTCCAGGTAGACTCATCTGAACCGGGAAGCCATGTTCCTTCATATACAAACCATTTATCAGATTTTGTTCTGTCCATCCCCTCAAAGGTTGCAATATCTTTTCTTAGATATCCGGCCTTATAGAATTTGTTTAAGGTTTTTGTATCTTCCTTAACTTTAGGTATATCATACATATTTACGATTTTACCGTCAGTAGAGTCATATGGAATAACAAATGCCGGACTGGCACCCAATACATAATCTACCTGATGATATACACCCGCATCAGCTCCAAATATATCAACTATATCCTTCTCATTTTTCTTTATGGTTTCCATCAATGGTTCTAAGTCTTGTAAAGTCTTAACCTTGGAAACATCCATATTATACTTTTCAACTAATTTTTTATTAAAGGTAAATACATTCTGAGGAGATAATTCTTTATTATTTGGTACTGCATACAGCTTCCCTTTTACTTTATTTCCTTCAAGAAATAAAGGCGAAAGGATTTCTTTAATTCCCTTACCATGCTTTTCTAAAAGGTCATCTACTGGCAAAAAGGCATTTTTAGCAACCATTTGCTCATAAGGCAGTGCCCAGGAACAAGTAAATGCAATGTCATACTGTTCTCCTGACTGAACTATTACCTGCATTTTTTCCTCATACTTCGACCAGTCAAATATGTTCATCTTTACTGTTGCATTAAACTTTTCCTTTGTGTACTTACTTACCTCTTGGAATACCATCTCAGTATCTTTCATAGGTGTTCCAATAGTATTCCATACAATTTCGTATGGCTTTAACTCTTCTTTTTGCGTATTAGTCGCTTCACTACCGCTAGTTTGAGATGAAATTGAAGTATCCCCTGATGCACTATCCTTTCCACAACCTGAAAGCATTAACGTAGTTGCCATCAAGATACTCATAGACAAAGCAGTAACTCTTTTGGCATTAAAAAATTTTGACATAAAATTCCTCCTTTTAATAATGCATTAAATATTTAATTATTCTTTTATTTAAATCATCCTTATGGATAATTAAATTCAAGGTTTACTGCTATCCCAATATTGCTTTTGAAATCAACCTTTTACAGACCCCATTTGCAAGCCTTGTATAAAATATCTCTGAAAAAACGGGTATGACAATGCAATTGGTATTGTTCCTACTACTACCATAGCCATTCTTACACTTTCCTTTGGCATGCTTGCAAATATTTCTACCTGACTTCCAGTTATTTGAGTTCTATTTCTCATGATAAAGTCCATATTATCCTGTATTGACATAAGAAGATATTGGAGCGGATATAGACTTTCAGTATTAATATAAAGCATTGCATTATACCAATCATTCCAATAATCTAAAGTAGTAAATAATGCTATTGTTGCTATTCCCGGTAAAGATATGGGAGCCACAACCTGCAATAATATTCGAAACTCCCCAGCACCATCTAATGTTGCTGATTCAATTAATGACTCAGGTACACTTGTCTGAAAGAATGTCCTTAAAATCATTATATAAAAAGGTCCTACACACAAAGGTAAAATTAAAGCAAGAATACTATCTTTAAGGTGTAACATTTGAGTACAAACCAGATAGGTCGGTACTATTCCTCCACTAAACAACATTGTAATAAACGCCAAAAATGAGAAATGCTTTCTAAATCTAAAATCTTTTCTAAATATGCCATAGGCATACATAGACATTATTAATACCCCTAAACAGGTTCCAACAACTGTTACAGTTAAGCTAATTCCAAAGGAGCGGAACATTTGCTCACCGGTTGTAAATAAATATTTATAGGCCTTAAATGATAAGTTATCCGGTATAAAACTATATCCATTATCAACAAGAGACTTTTCATCAGTAACGGAAACTATAGCTACTAAAATGAAAGGCAAGATACAAAAGCACGAGTACAATACGAATAGTATATTTAATAAAATATTTGGTCCCGTTGAAATTGCACCTATCTTTTTTTTCTTTGAAGCCGATTTTTTTGGCTTTTTACTTCCCTTATATGTTATCTGTTTGTCCATAGCAGGCCACCTTATACAAAAATTTTCATCTAGAACAGAGACTTTTCTGGATCTATTCTTTTTACCACCATATTTGAAGCAAATACTAAAATAAAACCAACAATAGACTGATAAAATCCTGCAGCAGAACTCATTCCAATATCGCCTAATTGTCTAAATGCTCTGTAAACGTATGTATCGATTACATTAGTTGCATCAAATAATGCTCCAGATTCTCTTGGTACTACATAGAACAAACCAAAATCAGCATAAAAAATTCTTCCTATTGCTAAAAGCGTCAAAATTATCATAAGCGGAGAAAGCATTGGTATGGTTATATTTTTAATCTGCGCCCATTTAGACGCACCATCAATCATTGCTGCTTCATAATACGAATTATCAATTCCGCAAATTGCTGCTAAATAGAATACTGTCTGATATCCAAGCCCTTTCCATAAGTTCATTATTGTAAGTATGTATGGCCAATATTTTGCATCCATGTACCACATAACTTCTTCAAAGCCGAATACAGCAAGCATATTATTGATGACACCCTTGTCTACACTTAAAAATGCAAATACAAAGTAATTGGCAACTACCCATGATAAGAAAAATGGAAATAACATACTGGTCTGATATACTTTAGATATTAGTTTGGATTTTATTTCATTCAACCCTATTGCAAAGATTACTGATAGTACCAGTGTTAGGAGTATCCATACAGTGTTATAGCAGAGGGTATTTCTAGTAATAATAAACGCGTCGCTGGTCATGAATAAGAATTTAAAGTTTTCCAAACCAATCCACTCGCTATTAAAAAAGCTACTGAAAAATCCATTGGGATTAACCCTAAAGTCTTTAAATGCAATCAAAACGCCAAACATAGGAATTATTTTGAAAATTAAAAACCACAATGTTCCCGGTAATACCATAAGCAACAAGTATAAATCTCTTTTTTTAATAAAACCTTTTTTTATTTTAGAGTTCAAACTATTCACCTCCTTTTATGAATATATACCAAATAGTAGAATAGCCACTCTAAGTGGTAGTATCACAAATATGTAAAAAACTTTTCTAAATGGAAAATAAAGATATAATAAACCATACCGATATTTATGTAAACTTTTTTTTGCAATATTCAGCAAATCCACATAAATTACTTTACTTAATCAGTTGCTATCCCTTTAATACCATTATATATTGTTACAATTTAGTGTAAAAGTTTAAAAACATTAGATATACTTTATAAATTTTAGATACTTTTTATTTGTAATTATGATGTGCAACATCATAGAAGTAAAAGGAGCTCATAAATAGTATTAACCCTTATATGAGCTCCTCTTATTTTGAGTATAGCTGTTAGTTTACACTGTTAAGAATCCCAAATATAATAACTGTTGCCTGCGCTCTTGTAGACTTGCCCTTAGGTACAAATCTACCATCTGCCATACCTGATACTATGCCGCTTTGTTGCATCTTCTGGATAGCCTCAAGCGCATAACCTGATATCTCATTTCTATCCACAAAATTGTCACCTACTACTTTTTCGCTAAAATCAATGTTGTTAAGTTTTGCAACACGATATGCAATTAAAATCATATCCTGTCTGCTAATTTCATCATTGACTCCGAAGCTTCCATCAGCCTTACCTGCTACTATTCCTAGCTTCTGGGCAGTTGATAATGCATTGAAGTACCAGCTTCCCTTTTTGGCATCCGTAAACGTACTATCAATGTTTGTTTCAACCATATCAAATGAGTTCAGTAGCATAGTTATGAACTGTGCTCTGGTTATATTTTGGTTTGGTTTGAAAGTGCCATCTTCGTATCCTGATATTATGCCTCTTGCTGCTAATGTCTCGATGCTGGTTTTTGCCCAAAGTGCATTATTAATATCACTCAATTTAACCTTCTGATTTGATATCATGTATTTTCCGGGCTGCTTTAAACCAAACTCCAAGCGTTTAGTCTTCGGGTCATATTTGCTGTCTTTAATAACAATGGTCTTACCTTCATTATTTACGTAGGTTGCAACCACTAAATGAGCTTTCTGGTCGCCTTTTAGTTCGTGTAGAATGCTTGTATTTATTCCTTTTAGCTTGCTATTCTTTTTACCATCAACACTTACAGATAAATCATAGACCGGGTTTCCGGCATTGCTAATAGAAGCCGAAATTTCAACTATCTGAGAAGTATCTTTTATACTTCCCATTAAAGCATCGGTCTCAATATTAAATTTTGCTAAGCCAGTATCAACTACCAGTATTTCTGCATTTTTGCCTATCTCAGCAATATCCTTTGCAGGTACACGAACTGAGATATTTGACTTATCACCATTCTTAACAATTAATACAAATGTATCATCCTTTGCAGTACCCATTGCCTTCTTAATATCAGAAGAGTTTACATTATATGTCTTCTCTCCATTTGCAGTAATAGTAATAACGCCATTTTCTATTTTTACTGATGTCGTTGGGGTCGGTGTTGTTGGTGTTGTTGGTGTTGTTGGCGTCGTCGGTGTTGGGTCTACCGGCTTTGATACTTTAACCAATCCATCAATTGCACTCTGTAGCTTGCTTACTTCCTGACTTACCTGTTCTTGAGTTGACACAGTTTCCAAAGCCGCTTCTGCTACTGCTATTGCTGTTTGCAGCTTGGCATAACTTTCAGTTGTGTATTCACTTCCATTTATCGCCTTTGCTCGTGCTATTATATCTTCAAGAGCTGACTTGTCCAGTTGCTGTTCGGAATCTCTATATACTCTGAAAGCATCTATATTCATGTAGCCTACACCATTCTGCTGAAGCTTAAGTGTATGAGTTCCATAATCTAATCCATCAATTGCATAGACACAAACTTGGTTTGCGCTTACTGGATACTTAAGACTAGGAGCCTCAGTGTTAATTGTTCCCTTATTCTGACCATCAACTGATACCAATAGAGCATCTGAAGCATTTCTATCTACTTTGGAGAGTACATCAATTCCTGTTCCTACAAACGTTACCTCCACATAGCTTCCAGGAACGTTTGTATAATGGATATCTCCGTTATATTCAGGCATACCAGCTTCGTCTAACCCATTTGCATATTTATCGTTATATCCAAATTTACCTACATATTCAATACTTGGACTATTATCATTAATAATTGCACTAGGTGTCTTTCCTTCTACATTAACGGCAACCTCTAGTTTATTGGAATTATCATTAGGATTTTCAACTGTTACTACTGTACTTCCTTTAGCAACCGCTTCAATAACAAGGTTACCAGCTTGGTTTTTAACTGTGGCAACACCAGTATCCAATGACTCCACTTTTACCTGACCAGCTACTGCCTCTGTGTCAGCAAGAATCTTTACATAGGCTTTATCACCTGCTGTATCTAGAGATACACTGCTTCTTGACAACGACATTGTAGAACCATTATAGTATTCAAACGCCCCTATATCAGGCTTGCCATCTATCAGCATATTCCCAAAATAGTCTTTCCCTCCGTTATTTTCAATAATCTTACCCTTACCTATCAGTGGTGATCCCGCTTTTAGTTTATATCCGTATAATGTATTGATTTTAGAGTCAATAGTAAAGTCATGCTTCTCATCTACTACTATTGAAGCAGTTCCACCTTTTCCCGGATCTATCATCATTGGGTCTTTATAAATACCATTTGCATCTTCAGGAGCATTAGTAAAGCCAAAGTACGCATTGTTATTATAGACCATTTTTGAACCAGCTGTTCTTCCACCCCAAACAGGTGCCTTGTATGACCCGGCATTATAGAAAATATTGTTTTCCATAATCAGGTTACCTCCATCCTGTTTGTCAAGAACTATGTCGGTATTCATATTTGGCCCAATATAGAATGTATTGTTATACACCTTTGCAACATTATTTACTGTATTTGAGGCTACAAATAGGTTACGTCTGTCATTCTGGCTAATGTTATATCTGATTACAGCATCAAACACTTCCTCAAGACACACCAGCATAAAGCCTCCGCCATTATCATGAGAATAGTTGTATTGCATAACTGTTCCTATTGACCAGTCACAGTCAAATCCTTCTCCGTCTTCATTCTTTTCAGTCAGGAAGGCTTCATTGTACTGGAATATCGCATCCTGGGTTCTATATGACCACATTGCTGCATTATATTGATATGGGTCCAATTTTGAATCCAGAGAAACCTGGTCACATACATTATTCTCAATTAGCGGTTTATTAGCAACATTTATAACTATTCCGTCCCCACCTACACGCTGAATATAGTTATTTCTTACTATAACATTGGTGTTTGCCTTTGCAACTTCTTCCTCATTATAAGGATAGCCTGAAAGATTAGCAGATCCCATAACACGTAACCCGCTACGCGATGAGTTATAGACATAACAGCCTTCAACTATTACATCATTATATCTGGAAGTTCCACCGGATATCCACATTACTATTCCAAAACTATTTTTATTGTTAGTTTTCCCATTGACTTCATGAACCTCTAAGTTCCTCAAGTATACATGATCCAGCACTCCACCAGCATA
>JAEZUC010000103.1 GCA_023443515.1 Bacillota bacterium | reverse complement strand
TTGCATGTGTTAGGCACGCCGCCAGCGTTCGTCCTGAGCCAGGATCAAACTCTCAAATTAAAATTTATATGTTTAGCAGAAAAATCTGCTACGCAATTAACTTATTTGATAAGCTTGTTAGCTCATTAAAATTGCTGACTTTTTTCTAGTTCTTGTTTCCAAAAACCAGATTGTAAAGTTCGCAAGTTACTCAATTTTGAAATCGTTTTACGATTTCGGAATTTTTTCGAGTTCCTTTACATGTTTATCACTGTTTACTTTTCAAAGTCCATTTAAATAATCGCCCATTTGTCCGAGCGACTTTATTAGTGTATCATATCAATTTCTGTCTGTCAATAATACTTGTAGAACTTTTTTGTCGTAATATAAATATACTCTGGACTTTTTGTTCATTTATTCTAATCAGTTGCGCAAAATAACATAAAAGCTTATTCAAGTTATGAATATGTCTATTCTAATTTTTCTGATAATACCTAAAAAATTATGTAACATTTAATCATTAAATGAATAAATAAATATTATAAATACTTTGGAGGAGTCTCAATGTATTATAATAATTCGTATTATCAAATGTATAGACCTGCTTACACTATTGTTATTAACAGGAGGTTACACAGGTTGACTCTTTTTAAAGATAATATTGTATATAAAAGCTATACAGTTGCAGTTGGTAAACCATCTACGCCAACCCCTGCAGGTACTTTTAGAATAATTAATCGTGCAATTAATCCCGGAGGTCCATTTGGAACAAGATGGCTAGGGCTTAGCATTCCAAACGGTGATTATGGAATTCATGGCACTAACAATCCTGCTTCCATTGGTAAAGATGTTTCAAACGGCTGTATAAGAATGTATAATGATCAGGTTATTGAATTAAGTAGTCTGGTTTCAATTGGTACAGTAGTTAAAATTGTTTGATTTAAGAAGAATTTCTGTTTTTTCTTATTCTAGATATAAATTTAAATATAGTTGTTGAAAGCATTATACCAAATCCAATAGCACCGCCTACAGCTAACGTCTGTGTTCCATTACTGAAAGCTTTAGACATGTTGTTTTCAACTATATATTGCAATGTTTTATACGCCATCATTCCTGGTACCAAAGGAAATATCCCGGGTATCAAAAATTCAAAGGTAGGCGTTTTAAGTATTCTGGCCATGGATTCACTGTAAATTCCAATTGCCAGCGCACCAAAGAACGTTGATAATATCGGACTGTCAGTATTCATTGCTACAAGGCCGTATATTACCCATCCGATAGCACCGCATAAACCCGCCCAAAATATTTTCCTTCTATCAATATTAAATAATATTACCGGAAATAAGCTTCCAAAAAAGGCTAAAACGGTTTGCTGAAGCATTTACTCACATCCATTTCATAAATAGTGATAGTGAAGTTACTATTCCGGCACTCATTGCAATAATTACCAGCATAGCCTCACCAAATTGAGCAAGTCCTGATACATAATCACCGTATAGTATATCCTTTATACCATTTGTAAGTGATACTCCCGGTAACAACACGATTATGGCTCCTGTTATTACATTCTCCTTATGAATAAAAGGGAGCAAATACTGTACTGTGTTACTTAATGCTCCTATTAAAAAACCTGATAAAAAGAATTGGAGAAACTGAAAAAACCCGACTTCTTCTATTTTTTGAAGTATAAAATATATTCCTAAGCTTATTATCAGGGCTATTGTCGCATCCTGAACAGTTCCTTTAAAAAATAATGTATATACAAATGAAGTCATGCTAGCGGCCATAAGCCTTATTCCCAGGCTAAAGCTGGGAGCATTAGTTATTTCACTTAGAATTCTTTTTGCCTCTTCATAGGATACCGGGTTATCAATAAGCCTTCTGGAAAAGGAGTTTACAAGTTCAACCCTGTATAAATCAACACGCCTTTGACGGACTCTTTTTATAGATGTAACCATTTCACCTTCTGGGCCTGTTATAGATATAAATATTCCTGTCAGGTTTGAAATACATTCACCGGTGAATCCATATGAATTACATATTTTTGCTATTGTTTCTTCCACCCTATACGCTTCTGCACCATTGCTTAGTAGGATTTCTCCCGCTGATATTGCTATATCAGCAACCTTTCTAGTTTCCATAAATACCTCGAATTATTGTATATATTCTTTAATATCTCCAACATGTTCATAATATAACACTTATCCAATTTATGTCTATAAATATATTAAAATTAAAAAAGGTTACCTCTACGGTAACCTTTTTAATTTGTTGTTTTAAGCTTCCATCAATCCTGATACCTGCTTTTGTAAAGCAGTCAGTTGCTTCTTTATTGCTATTGTTTCAGAATGTTGTTTTTTTACTACTGATGTTAATACTGCAACAATATCCATTACTGATATTGATTTGCAATCATCACTGGCAAATATCTCAGGAACATCCTCAGCAATAAAGCCTATGTTGTGTTTTTTCAAGCTGTCATTTTTGTAATCAAAAGTAACAGGATTAAGTTTTTTCAATAAATCTATTGCTGTTTTTAGTGGCAGTGCTGAAATATTTTCTTTGACTGTTCTGGATGATGTTTGAGTCAGGGTAGTAGCCACGATATCACCTGTTATGGTCTTGGCCTTAATATCACCATCGACAGACAACCTCACTCCTGCTTCAGGAGTTTTGCCTATCCCTACGTCACCATCATCACTTACATTTACAATCGGATTAGTTTTTGAATAAAGGGTATTATGTGTATGCTTACTAAGGGCTATTTGGTCAATATTTGTACCTGTATCTGCTTTCCATGAAGCAGTAGTTTCATCCCAGAAAATCTTTGCCTTAGTTGAGCTACTTCTTGTTACTTCAATTCCCTGACTGACATTCAGCGTACCATTTACTTTTATATTGCTTGCTGTTAGGTTACCATTTACTGTTGTATCTCCTACTGTGAGGGTACCTACTGTCAATGCTCCTGAGACATCTGCATCCTTAGAGGTAAGTTTTGTACTTACATCTACATATGACGAAGTTAGTTTTACTTTAACTGTTTCATTTGTTGAAGTTACAGTCCCATTTATTGTTGTATCACCAGCTGTTAGTGTACCTACTGTCAGCGCTCCTGTTACATTAGCATCCTTAGATGTAAGTTTTGTACTTACATCTACATACGATGAAGTTAGTTTCACTTTAACTGTTTCATTTGTTGAAGTTACAGTTCCATTTATTGTTGTATCTCCAGCTGTTAGTGTACCTACTGATAGCGCTCCTGTTACATCCATATCCTTGGATGTAAGCTTTGTACTTACATCTACATATGATGAAGTTAGTTTCACTTTAACTGTTTCATTTGTTGAAGTTACAGTTCCACTAACATCCAATGCAGGAGTTGTCAGCTTTGTGTTTACCACCACATTAGCAGCTGTCATAGTTCCTGAAACTCCAGCATTCCCTGTTACTCCAAAATTCCCATATACGGAAAGTTTATCGGTGGGGTTTGAAGTTCCTATACCTATATTTCCATTGTTTACCTTCAAGACTGCGGTAATATTTGATAGACCGCTATTATCATATTCCGGGTGCGTATGGTCGGTAAAGGATATGGTTTTCATATTTTCTGTAGTACCAGCCTGCCACACGCCTCCCAGTTCATCCCATATAATCTGTGCAGCGTTGGCGGTACCGCCGCGGAACACCTCTATTCCGGCTTTAGTTGGAACCGGTTGAGTCTGAATATTGTATTTGTTTAAGGTTATTATATTGTCTTCTACTTCAAGTGTTTTTGTATTAACTGTAACTGTGTCACCGTTTACAACCAGATTCCCGCCTATTGTTAAGTCCTTGGTTATACTGGCATTGTCAGCTCTTAATGTTCTGGTTATATCCGCGTTATCACATTTTACATTACCTACTGCTGTAATGCTACCTGTGGCATCAATAGAAGTTACCCTCAAATTTCCTGCAACATCAAGTTTTGCTTCGGGGATGCTCTTCCCAACCCCAACGTTTCCGCTGTTATCAACATAAACTATTTCTGCCCCTGCAGCAGTACATACATTATTATGTGTGTGATTCCCCACGCAGATATCTTGCATGGCACCATCTATTCCAGCCTGCCAGACTTTGCTCTTTTCATTCCAGTAAAACTTAGCCGGCTTTTCGGTATTTCTGGATAATTCAAAGCCTTCCGTAGCAATTTTTAATGTTGTCCCTATAGTGTTTGACAATGTTATTTTTCCACTGACAAATGTATCTCCGTTTACGTCAAGTTTTGCTCGCGGAACCTTTACATCACCTATTCTGACATTACCGAGATTGTCTGTAACTACTGCAACTCCTGTACCATCGTTGGTAAATAGCTTAGAAGGAAGAAAAGTATTATTAAGATTCAGTTCGAATAATTTGTCGCCAAATCCAAATGTCCATACACATTTATCCTCATCCCAGACTATCTTGGCATTAGGCTTTGGCGTTCCGTCTGTGGCAACTCCTCTTTCAACTTCTATTCCTCCGTTCATTATAATACTTCCGTCTACTTTCAAGCGGCCTTTTATATCAGTGCTTCCGGCAGTTAAATAGCCTTTAATTTCCGAGTTGCCGGTGATGTCCATACTTCCGTTTATGATTGCATTTCCTAATACGTCAAGCATTTCTTGAGGGTTCAGTTTTCCTATTCCTACCATACCACTGCTTGTGGCACTGATACAGTTAACATCTCCAAAACCTAGTTTCCATAAATTTGTATCAAATTTCAGATATGTTGTGGACTCGTTTCCTCTGTTTATATGAATACCATCCTTCTGCAGTGAAAGGATATCTCCGATTAATGCTCTTCCGGTACTTAATTCTTTTTCTATTTTTGCAATAGGAGTCTGTATGCTTCCGTCATTGTTTACCACAAGACATGTGGAATTCTCTACTGCGTCCATTTTCTGGTTACTGTTTTCCTGAGCCCAGCTCCATTCAGACATTCCTATTTTCCATACTTGTGTTGATTCATCCCATCTCAATACTGCACTTTTTTCATCTGCACCTCTATAAACCGAAAGAGTACTTGTCCCCTTTTTAACCTCTCCCGACTCACTCTTATTCATTGTGAGTTTGTTACCTTCTAGTTCTATATTTTTACTTTTTATTGCTGTTACATCACCTTTTACGCTGAGATTTCCTGCTACGGTAAGATCTTGGCTTACAGTAAGGTCATGCTTTACATCAATATTTCCGGATGCTGTTGTGCTTAATGAAAGTATATTGCCTTTAGTATTGTAAAGTTGACTGTGAGTATGGAGTCTATCCGCATTACTTTTGTTTGTAAGCTTCTGCCATTCAGGCCCGCAAGCTATTTCACTAAGGTTTTTACCAACGCCTATTTGCCACATAGCTTCTTTTTCATTCCATACCAGTCGGGCATTGTCTATTGAATCCCCCCTGTAAATTTCCAGGCCACTTTCATTTAAAGGAGGGGTTTCACCTTCAAATTTATTGAGAAGTATTACATTGTCCTCAACTTCCATATCAACTTTGTTTACCGAAGTTGTTGTTCCAACTACTTTAAGATTTCCCAATAAATTTACTTCTCCGGTTACATCAAGGCCCCCTTTAACCTCAGTTGTTTTATTAATAGTAATTATGCCATCCGTTTCAGTACTTATTGCGGTATTGCCCTTGTTATCACATATTGATGAATGCCAATGAAGGTTATCGGCGGTCTTATTTTTAATTAACCCTTCCCATTTATCACCATAAGCCAGATCGTACATGGAATCTTTTATGCCTACTCTCCATATTTTTGCATTTTCATTCCAGACAAGTCTTGCTTGGTTATTGTCACTGCCACGATATACTTCTAAACCGCCCTCGTTGTTTATAGACTGAGGAGTCCCAGTGTATTTGTTGGCCATGATAGTGTTGTTTTCTATTTCAAGAATATTTTGCCTGATTATTGTTGGAGTATTGGTTACAGTCAAATCACCTACTATATTTACAGAACCTCTTATATCTACATCTCCATGTATATATTCATTTTTATCTACAACAAGATTTCCTGATACGCTGACATCTTTTTCAACATCTACATTACCATTTTTATCAACAGATACAATTACTGTTCCATCCTCCATTGATAGATTTCCATGGCTATGCATATTGTCAACAACCTGTCCGTGTGTAAGGTACTCCCACTCTATACCTGATGGTATTTCGGACATATTACTGCCTGTTCCCATTTTCCATTTGCAACTGCCTTCATCCCATATTAACCTTGCATTTTCATAACCATCTCCACGATATACTTCCAAGCCACCCTCTTTGGCGGGGTCTTCCCCGTTATCAGGCTTATTTACGATTACTGCATTTTCAGTCACTACCTTATTGATTTGTTTGTATTCCGTAATCGGGTTCAGTACTGTCAAAGAACCTTCTACTGTAAGATTGTTACCTACTGTCAGATTAGAGTTAACTTTTACATCCCCAGTAGGGCCTACATTTATGGCCAAATCCCCATCACTGTTATATATTTCACTGTGTGTATGCAGCGAATCTGCATTTGTACCGGTTGTAAGCTCCTCCCAAGCACTTCCGTATGGTACATTGTACATATCGTTTTCTACACCGATCTGCCAGCGACGGTCGTTTTTATTCCATATAAGTTTTGCAGTAAGCTCTTTTCCCGGAACTTCAATACCACTTTGGGTGACTACTGTTCCTGATACAATCAAATCATTGGTTATATTGACGTTTCCGTCCTCAGCAGTTAATGAAATGTTTCCATTTGCATCATGTATATGACTGTGCTTATGAAGGTTGTCCACATTTGAGCCATTATGCATTGCATTCCAATCCGGACCGTATGCCAGCTGGTATATACCACTTCCCGGAATATCGTCACTTTTGTCGGTTCCGGCTTTCCACACTTTTTCGTTTTCATCCCATATTAACTTTGCATATGGAAGATACCCACTCCTATACACTTCAACACCACTGCTCTGTTTTCTTGGTTCGGTTTCATTGTCCTTTGGGGTGTACTTGTTTACAGTAAGCATATTTCCAGTCATAACTACATGTGTAGTGTCAAGGGTTGTGTTGTCACCACTTACGTTAAGCCCACCCGTTGCTGAAAGGACACCTGTAACTGCAGCAGTCTTGGATATGGCTACATTACCTTTTGAATCTACTTTTAGCGCAGGGGTATTGTTTATATTTACTGACAATGTTCCATTTAAATCTGTATTGCCATTTGTTTTTAAATCACCTGTTATTACGGAACCTGAAAATTTCGTATACGGTGAATGAACTTCCAGTCCGTCACTGTGACCAAGGGTTTGATCTGAAAGACCGTTTATGTATGGAAGATTTGTTTTTTCCTTTTCACCTATTGAAATCTTTTGAAACTCCTGTGATGTTCCCTGTGTAACGGCATATACAACTCCATCTTCGGCTGTAAAATAAATGCCATCAATGGTTTTTTGTCCAGGCCCAGCCTCCTTCAATCTAACACGTGCAACAATAATGTCTGTTATTTCATCCTTGGTTTTGGGATCAGGTTTAATTCTGCTGTGTTTTATTTTTGAGCGCTCCCAGACATGGATATTTTTATCCCCGCCCTTAGTTATTTCTATATCCGATGGTTCTTCGTAATATGATACCATTATGTATATATCTTCATTTACATCATATTCGGATAAGTTTAACGGGTTATCCGGATGATTGTCACTTATCCATATCTCCTGACTGACTTTTTCTTTGGTTTCTTCATCCAATGTACTGTTAAGTGCAAGTCCTTTTGTCACCTTTACCTGAGGATAATTTCCTATTGCTTCAACCTTGAGGCCCTCTACAATTCCCCAGTTGTGAAAAAACCTGTTGTGCATACGGTGAAAATTCTTATGGTAGTCCTGATCAAGTTTAAGGTCTTCTTCTTTTAGCAATAGTCCATCGAAATATTTCATACGCTTGATTTCGTTTGACTCGTTTGACATTTTATTGTTCCTCCAATTTCTCAGATTTTCTGTTCATTTTTTAAGGGTTATTGCTCAGGAACATTTTCCTCCGGCATTAATTCCTCTAATGCCTGTATCGCGCCACTTATGCGTAAAAGCGTCTGGTTAAGTCCAGCACGTTTAACATCCAACTCTTCAAGCATCTTCTGGCCATTTTCAAATTCACCTTTTAATTCCTTAATTCTTTCTTCAATCATTTCTTTCATTAATAAGTCCTCCTTTTTAAGGGGATCTATAATCCCCTTATTAATTAGTTTAGTTATATATTAGGCCAGCAAAGCTGCAACCTTTTTCTTGAGTTTTTTGATTAAATTCTCTTGTTCCTTTACTTCTCCTACAAGTACAGTAAGTATCTCCATAGGGCTGATGGCTTTTTTATCACCGGCAGCAATGATATCAGGAACATCCTCTGCTATAAAGCCCATTGTCTTTCTTTTTGTGTCGCCTTTGAAATTGAATTCAACCGGGTTTAACAGTTCAATAGTATTTCTGACTTTTTCTTTTGAAAGCTTCTTTATGTTTTCCTTGTACTCTTTCGTGGAGGTATAATAGAAATTTCCTTCAATATATGTACCGCCACTTGCTCGCAAGCGTATCCTGTCTCCCTTGGTTCCATTTATTGTAGTTGTCTCTGTTACCCAAGTGCCACACGGGTTAGGTATATTCCATGGGCAATTCGAAACAAAATATCTCTTTGTATATGTTTCAATATTACTGTCATTTGCAATTCCTATCTCAAGCGTCATGTTCTCCCCGCCTCCGCGGAGCGTATCTGAATAGTATCTGATCCAGGCGGAATCATCACTGTCTTTAGGTGTTTCAAACATTATTCCTTTTACAGGACAATTTCCAACTCCAGGAATTATTGCTCCTTTTACTTGTATATTCCCGGTGGTTCTTAAAGGGCCGTTGACATCCAGACGATCCCATATTGAAACTTTTCTTCCCTGTCCGCAGGATCTGTTTCCGACTATCATCAGTGTTTTATAGTCACTTGTATCATTGGATATTTCAGCATTTCTTGAGTTTATATCCGGGAAACCGCTCCACCTTGATGTAAATCGTATTGGATTCAAAGTACCCATGAATCGCGTATTTCCAACAACATCCAGTTTATCCATGGGGGTATATGTGCCTATACCCGTATTACCGGGAGTTATAATACATATGTTATCGTTACTGTCATTTGAAGTACCTATTTCCAGCGTACATGCTTCACCATATTGGGGATAGTATTTTATCCAAGCACTGTCCTGTGAGCCTCCTCCGGGGTTACTCGGAAAAATCACTCCATTATTGCCCGCTCCTGAACTCAAGGTAAGCCCTTTCGATATTTGCATGTTTCCATTTATGCTTAGTATTCCGTTAACATCCAGCCTGTCCCATATGGCTACTTTTCTCCCCTGTCCGGCAGACTGGTTTCCAACAATCATCAGAGCCTTGTGCACTGTTGTATCATTACATATTTCTGCCTGATTTGTTGTCATATCAGGAAAAGCAGTCCATTGGGAAGTAATCCTTATGGGATTTAATCCGCCAAGTATCCTTGTACTGCCACAAACTTCAAGAGTATCAGTTGGACGGCTAGTGCCTATACCTACATTTCCGTTACCTTTCCATGAAAGAACCGGCTTTTGGCCATTCTCGCAGGTTCCGAGAATCCCTCCGTATTTGCCTTTCAATACAGGGCCTTCCACATCATTATTTGCAAATGTTTTACCATTTCCGTAACATGACAATGAGCCTGATGTAAATAATATGTCTTTTTGAGGTAATACCAAATTTACTGATGTTGAAATGTCACCGGTTGTATTAACAGATAGTGTTGTTGTTCCTTTAGATGAGGAAAATAATTTGCTATGTACATGCATATCATCTACAAACCATTTTTCATTCTCATCTATAAGTTTTTCCCAGATGGCTCCGTAGGCAACAGGATAAAGATCATTTCCGAGTCCTGCCTTCCACGCTTTGTCGCCCTCGGACCATACTATCCTTGCATCAGGTGCAACTTCAAGCCCCCCGCGAAATACTTCTATTCCGCCATCCCTAAGTTTCCAGATATCAGGGCAGTCATCATTTTTACTGTTTACCTGAAGGAAGCTTTCTTCTGTTAGAAATTCATCCATAACAATGCCGTTTTTTTTGTGGATTAGTTTTCCTTGAAAGGTTAAATCATTAACCACATCCACATTACCGTTAAATTTTACAAACTTTGATTGTATATCTAGTTGTTTGACATCTATTTTATCTTCTTCAGGTATTGCATGAATTTTAGGCATGGTATCTAAATCTTTACCAAGTTTAAAAATGAATTCTTTAAGCTCCAAAACCTTAGCATATGGACCGGCGGATACTCTCAAAGGAGTTCCGTCAATATCGTTTTCAAATATACATGTACTGTCTACAACAACCTCATTATATGTACTTATACTGCCGTCACTATTATTAATTTTTTTCTCTACTTTTTTGGGAACAACTCGTGCTAATATAATGTTCTCTTTATTATTATCAGGCTTTATCTTCGAGTGACTGATTTTTCCCCGTTCCCACAAATGAATTTCCTGTCCTTGACCCTTTTCATTGTCCCGATCAGCTTCGGTTTCGCAATAGCTGACGAAGATATATATATTTGTTTCTGCCGGGTAGTCCGAAAGATCCAGTGGATTATCAGGATGCCCCTCGTATATTATTATTTGCCTGCTGGTACTCTCTTCTATCCCCGGCTCACAATTTCCATCACTGGTTAAATCTAGTGCAACCCCTTCTGTAACAACAACTTCCATGCTGCTGTCTATTACAGGCTTCACCTCAAGACCGCAGACTATACCCCAAGTATGCAGGTACCGGTTATGGAAACCCTGAATTCTCCTAAGGTACTCTTTATCATGTTTATAGTCTTCCGCCTTCAAAAAGAGTCCGTCAAAATATCTCATTCTTTTTAATTCTTTTCCCATTTCCTCTTCCTCCGGATACTCAAAATGATGCCATCCTCGGCACTATGTTTTAAATGTTTTATAAGGAATCAGAGGTTTCTTTTTGTACAAGTTCTTCAAGCACCTGTATGGCTCCGTTAATTCTCAAAAGAGTATACATAATGTTTGTACGCTGTACTTCCAGAGTCCCCATTGCTTTCTGTCCGGACTCAAGTTCTGCCTTGAGCTCTTTTATCCTTGCATCGATTTGTTCATTCATTTTTTAAACCTCCTATATTTGTTTAACTAACTAATGTTTCTATTTGTTGCTGAAGTTGTGTTATTGCCTCTCTTTGATCCTTTACGACACTAGTCAGCACTGCAATTATTTCCATAGGACTAATGGCTTTTTGATCGTTAGCCGCAACAGGTCCCGGCATTTCCTCTGCTATGAAACCCAAAGTTGTTTTTTCATTGTCTCCCTTGAAATTGAAAGTAACAGGATTCATTCCGTCCAATATCTGTTTGGCCTTTTTTGTTGTAAGAGTTGTTATATTTTCCTTAAGATCCCTTGATGAGCTGTAATAGAAATATCCCTCCACATAAACGCCACCACTTGCTTTAAGCCTTATACGGTCACCGCCTCCGTAATATCCTCCTGTTCCGACATTATCGGCTATACCAATTTCAAGGGTCATATTCTCTCCGCCGCCTCGGCTTTGATCAGAGAAATATCTTATCCACGCACTATCCCCAGTACCCCCATAATAGTCCTTAGGAAACATTATTCCGTTACCCTCGCCATAACCTATACTTGGAATTATTGCACACTGAGTCTGAACATCCCCGCTGACGTTCAGTGTTCCATTTACCTCTAATCTATCCCATATTGAAACTTTTCTGCCCTGTTTTCCGGACTTGTTACCGACTATCATCAAAGACTTATAATTTGTTGTATCATTACATATTTCGGCCTGATTTTCTGCATAGTCAGGGAATCCGCTCCAAGATGATGTAAACCTTATTGGATTTGAACCACTTAATAGTCTTGTGTAACCGCTTACATCCAGCTTATCACTTGGATTTGCGGTTCCTATTCCTACATTTCCCGATGCCATAAGCGAAATATTGTCATCACCATCGTTTGAGGTTCCTATCTCCAAGGTACAGGCTTCGCCGTTTCTGGGGTAGTATCTGATCCAGGCACTATCTCCTGAGCCTCCTCCCGGATCACTTGGAAATACAATACCATTGTTTTTTTCTCTTCCTGCACTTGGTGTAAGTGCCTGGTTTAGCTGCATATTACCATTTACATATAAGAATCCATTTACCTCAAGCCTGTCCCAAATAGCTACTTTTCTACCTTGTCCTGCAGAACTGTTTCCAACAATCATTAATGCTTTGTAGTTGCCCGTATCATTACTGATTTCGGCACCGTTGGTTATTGAATTTGGAAAACCGGACCAAGAAGAAGTAAACCGCAAAGGGTTTGAATGGCTAAGTATACGCATGGTTCCGTTGACTTCCATGGTATCATCTTTTGGATTAGCTTCTCCTATTCCTACATTGCCGAGACTATTCCATGTTATGACAGGTTTCGGTCCGCCATCAGTTGTTCCCAGTATCCCGCCTTTTTGACCGAATAAAACCGGCCCGTCTACGTTCAGTCCCGCAAATGGTTTTCCTATACCGTACCAGCCAAGACCGTGGCTTACATTACCATTGTCCCTAAGCCATATTGTCTTGTCATTTATATTTAAATTTCCATATGCAGAGAGATTTCCTTTGTCATCAGACTCAAGGGCTACTCCATCTTTAAAACTGATTTTTGAATGTCTATGTAGTTCGTCCACAATATCATTTTTTATAAGTCTTTCCCAAACAGGGCCGTAGGCAATATCCCATAGCTCTCCTGCATAACCCATTTTCCAGCATTTATTTTCCTCAGACCACACTATTCGTGCATCTATAGATTTCCCATCAACGTAATCCCTGAATACTTCCAGCCCGCCATCCTTTAATGTCCACGAATTATCGTTCTCTGATTTACTGTTTACCTGTACGAATGTGTTTGATACTTCAAGTTCATTTTCAACATCCCCCATGTTGGTAAGGTTTCCATGTACTTCTAAATCTCCTGCAATGTTGACTGAGCCTGTGAAATTCGCAAACGTTGAATTAACCTCAAGACCGATACCCTTTTCCTTGTCCTCTTCCAAGGCTCTAATAAATGGCATTCCGGCTACTTCATCATTTAATTTAAATATGATTTTTTGAAGAGACAGTACTTCTCCGGCAGGCCCGGCATATCTTCTAAGAGGAATTTTCTCTTCCTCATCATCAAAGTATGAGATTAAACTAATGACCTTTTTACTTTCACTTTGAGTACCACCTTCAGTACCGTCTTTAACCAACCCAATTTCCACTCTGGCAAGAATTATATACTGTTTTTCGTCAGTGGGTTTTGTAGGGCTGTGTCCTATACGGCCCCTCTCCCAGATATGTATTGCCTCGCCCTTTCCTTTTTCGAGGTTTTCCTTGTCCTGATCTACTTCTTCATAACTAACATAAATGTAAATACTCTGATCATTTGCGCGATACTGCGACAAATCAATTATGCTGTCCGGATGCCCGTCATATATGTAGATATACTGACTCGTACTCTCTCCGGTATTTTTTTCTACAACCTCATTGATTGCTATTCCTTCCTGTACTTTTACTGAACAGTTCTCTGACGGAACAACCGTTAATCCCGCAATTATTCCCCAAGTATGCAGATATCGATTGTGTAGCTGCTGAAGTCTTTTCTGATAATCCTGATCCAGTTGATAGTCTTCTGCATTCAAAAAGAGTCCGTCAAAATAGCGCATTCTTTTCAATTCTTTTCCCATTTTGTCACTTCCTCCGGATATTCAAAATGTTATTTCTTCTTTAAGTCCTACTCATCAATCATACCGCCCAGCAAAGTCTCTTTTCCCACCTTGGAATAAACCCCGACCCGCATTTCCGGTACTTCTACGTTAAGCCTGTAATTTGTATAAAACGGCTTCTCATCCTCTATTACTCTTCGTATAAGACCAACCTTATTTCCCAGCATACTTTTGCTGTGCGCAGGAATCATCGCATTTACACAAAAGAAACTAGTAGAAGAGTTGCCAACCATTGTATTGTGTCCTATTTCTCTGGATTCCCCAATTCTTGCAGTGTCTTGAAATTCATTTATTGAAATAGTAGTTTCCTCGCCTGTGTAAAGCTGCAGGTAATCAAGAAGACCGTCGCTGGTTCCGCGTTTTTTGTACAACTGCACTATGGCCCCTATCATTTGTCTGTTGATGGAATTACGTTTTTCTTGTAAAGGCAATATCTGAACACTTTCTAAATTTTTTCCTGCTGTATCTTCTGCACCAAAAAATTCAATTCCGTCTTCCAAGTCTAGAGCAACCCAACCGGCAAGCCACTCAAGAAACTGCGGAGGAGTTTGATCCGGATCCAGGTACTTGTCAAAATCATCTAAAATCTCCTCAATACCCAGTGTTTCCTGCATCTCTGTTTTTCCGGAAAGAATCTGTTCAAAGGATTTTAATAACCGACCCAGAAAATCTCCGTCTTCATTATTTCCCTTTTGAAAAATTCGGGGAAGGTACTGAGTATATTTACTGCTCTCGTGATTATTCATTATTCCACCTCAATGCTTAATTCTTTTAAACGTATTAATTGATACGGTTTCAGAAAAGGAGCATCCAGTTCCATGTGTTTTACATGGTCAATCCCCTTGATTCCTTCAACAATATAATAGAGGTCGGATGCATATAGATTTCTTCCGAGCGGCCAACCATTTTTATTTTCACCGCCCGTTATAGGGTCAATGTATTTTTCAATAACATTTCTTACTGTATCACCTATTTTTTTGTCTTTTGCAACAACCTGCATGTTAATCCTGATTTCCTTATAATCAGGGTCAACTACATGTACCCGGTTTGTAAGTACTTTTCGCTCAAACAAGTATTTTTTTATGTACTGCTTGATGTCATATATTTCTTTAGTCAGATTGCTCTGATTTTTAGTTGACATGATTAGAATCAAAGATATATGACCAAACTGATCTGCTTTTTCCGTTTTATAGTTTTCTATATCTCGGTTTGGCAAACAAATTGTTCTTGCAATTAAATCGGGGTAAGTTTCTTTTATTCCAGGCTTCTCCATAAGTGCTTTTAACGCAAGAAACTCAAAGTCCTCGGTAGTAACTGCTCTTGTGCATTGGGTTAGTTGCTGCACACCGCGTCGGATTCCCGAAGTTAATTCCTCCCCATTCTCAAGCTGTGTTCCCAGTAGTTTTAAAAAACGCAGATTGTTTTTTTCCGGTACCAGATCAATTCGGTAAATAATCATTTCACAAAGCCATGCAAACAATTCCACCAGTGTGATACCCGGGTCGGAGGGGTTATGGTTCGTCCATTCAGGGGCATACATCGGTATTAACGATTTTGCTTCTTCAACAAGATCTTTAAATGTAATTTCATCCAGTTTTTGTATTGGCAGTGACATTTTATGTACCTCCTTTCTTTCATATATTTTTCATTGGATAAGACCTTAATTAAAATCTAATCCGCTTTAGGAAAGCAATAGTCACATTTTTCTCCTTTGGGTTCGTCACTAATTTTCTCAAGGTATCTTCTGTCTTCTTTTAAAAGTTCTCCTACAAGGCACTCTTCAGCAGGATTGATTGGATCATGTATAATGTTTGTGTCCCTGTTAAGAAGGTATGGAAATTTTATCTCTGATTTTTTATTTATAAAATGTTCTCCACTATATACCAGCTCGTCTTCCTCTAAAAATACATCCCCTTCTAATACTTCGCTTATTTTAAGAGGTGTTGTATTGATATATTCATCGTTTCTGCTTAAAAAGACTATATCTCTGGCTTCAGGAACAGCTATCTTTATGTAAAAGGATTCACTCTGTGCTTTTACTTCATTTAATATAAAGGATCTTATGGTTAAATCCGGTGTAACCTTAGCTTCAATATCACTTCCTACAGGATAATCAACCTCCAGAGGTTCTCCGTCAAAAGTCCTGCATTGTAGCGTATCACCTTCTACTGTCTCCACAATAAGTTCCTTTTGAGGACAATTTACACAGGTTAGCTCTATTTTGTCGCCTTCACGGAAGCCTTTTACAAGAAGAGTTCGTACATCCTTATTAGCCTCGAGCTTTTGTGCCAATGCAAATATTATTCGGTTGTCTTTGGTTTTTACGGCACAGTATGACGGATAAGATATAGCGGGTCTGAATGGTCTATCTTTTATTAATTGAATATTAAGTGTGTAACATTGCACAGAAGCTTTTACTGAAATGTCTGTAATGTAGTCAACTCCAGATGTATTCTTTATCACTGAACAAACCTCAGATATATATAAGTTCTTTCCCAGAGACCATCCTGTTTTTTCCTGACCACCCTTTAAGGGATTTAAGAATTCTCTGAGATTCTCTATAATATGACCCTCAATTATTTTTGCAGATTCAGGTTTAGTGTACTTAACCGATGCCTCTATTCCGATTCTTATGTAATCAGGCCCTATTATATCAAGAAGGGGACTGTCATCGTTATTTAAAACAGTTGGTATTCGTTGAGCCAGATGTTTTTCTATATCGTTTAGAAGCTCTTGACTTGGAACAGGCTTTGGGGAGTCATAATCAGGAACTACGATTACTGTTGCTTTTCCGGGGCAAAAATCAAGGTTTTGGTCCATTGTAGGGAAGCATTTTACTATTGCTATCTGGGGTGCAGCTTCGCGAACAAGCCATTCCACATCCTCGCAGGTAATCCCCCTATCCATACTTTTCAATGTGTGTGGCCCGCGTTTTTTGGTTTCTTCAACTTCTTCCTGATCAAAGCCTCCATCAGCAGCTACTGGATTTGTGACTGAATCAATACCCGGGTAACTGTCCCACAGTTTTTTTATTGTGTATGCTTCAACATTTCCGGAAGAGCCTCCACCGTATTTGTAATCGCATTGTATATTCTCTTTTCCGGCAGGAGGAATCATACCGTTATTCCCATTTCCGAATGTAATAACACCGCTGTTGTTATCAAGCATATAGTGCCTGCTGTCCGGGCCTGATAGTGAAAAAGTCTGAACCTCTTCCCATACTATAGGTGCACCCTGTCCCACTGTTTCCGTTACTCTTACCACCTGTCCGTTTAATACGGGAGTACGGGTAAATTGGAATATCTGGTTAGGTTCTCCGTTACTTGAACCTAGGATTTCATTTTGTATTGTATTTGAATTGGACGCCCACACTGCATTTGAGTAAATTGCATTTAATCTTGGGTAAACTGTGTACCCTCCATCAACTTCCTTTGCACTCTCCAGTCTCGCTCGTACCCAGAACATTTCTGACCCGAAAAGTGGTGTCTTTTCAATATCTCCGGGAATGACAAGCTGTTGGATCTCTCTCCTTGTAAAATCTCTTACTGCATCATTGACGCTTAGCGTTAACCATTTTCTTCCATTTGAATATTCCCATGCAACAACCGGTTTTTTGCCTTTTTGGTCACCTTTAAGCGGGAAAAACAAGGAGACAGGCAAATTACTTATATCTCTGTCGAAGCCCAAATATAAAGCAGGCTCACTATCAGTACAAGAAGAGAACAGTTTAAAGATTTTTCCTGCGGCCAAGCATTCCTTTGTTTTTTCTCCCATTACAAAGTTATTCTCTGTTATTACATTCTCCGGGAACACTTCGGGAGATGAATAAGTATAGTCGATTAGTATTTCCTTTACTGATGGAGGAATAAATGTAGGTTCAATGTACTGGGCCTCAGTAATTATAATTTCCTCATTATTTACTATTACAGGCTTTGGCACATAGGCAACTTTTCCATCTTCGCCATAGTTGCCTCCGATTATTCTTACACGTATCCAGTAATTTTCCTCGCCGTTTATACTGTGGGCTTGTATTTCGGGAGCCTTAAACGTTATACTTCCGCTTTTTGTTAAGGCATAAGTAGTATCTGAATAAATCAAGCCTTCCTTTATACATGTACTGCTACCGGATTTATCTGTAAGACCTGTTTTCGCAAATTCTGTCCATTTAAATCCATTCCAGCATTCCCATGCCAGTAATATATTTTTAGTATCAGGAATACTTTTTGCATCTGAGAGGTTAACACTCAAAGTTATGTCTGCAGCTTTTTTAGAAAAAGCCTCTTTACACGCAAAATAAAACGTGTCATTAAATATGGGTCTCTCTCCGAATGGGTAAAAATCTTTTGTTAAATCTACCGGTGCATAATTAAAGACTGCTATTTCAGGAGAAAGCCCATTGCCAAATGTATCAATACTTATCTTTATGTCCTCAACATAAGGCAAAAGATTTGTATCGCTCAGAGCTGACTTTAACTCAGCATAAATCCAATGATTTTTCCAACTGCTAAAGGAATAATCCTTCTTGTAACCTGAAATTTCTTTTTGAGAAATTCCCTTTATTCCGGAAAATGAAATGCCACCCGTTTGCAGAAGAGTCTGTCTACTGCCATTTTCAAGTTTCAGGGGCTGCGGATCTCCTTTTTCGTCAAAATAGTACCACTGAAGACTGTATTTGTCTGTGCTATCACCATTGAGTCGTAATCTCAAGTTTACTTTTGCATCTTCTATACTGAATAACTTTGAATGACCTATATATAAGCGGTGTATTATTGGTGATTCTCCCCTGAACAGTTCTGCCTCATCACCGTTGTTGTCTTCGGTAACCAGATAATCCAAGTTACTCCAACGGTCATCTAGTGGGTCTATACTGACAGCCCTGACAAGACTAGGCCTAATTACAGTTAAATCGCTTTGAGTTTCAAAAACAACTTCATCTTTGTTCTCCGGCTGAGCTGAAATTTTTGCTCCCGAAGGAATAAAACCATCCTTCTCCCAGTCATCGTTAAGCTTAAAAACTAAGGGTGCTTTTGACGGTATTGGAGATGTTGGGCTAACTCCTATTAAATTTAGAAATGCAATAAAATTTTTATCAAGTGCCTGATTCAATGAATAATTGACGTGTCCCATCATATTGGAAAATATATTTACAAGTGCATCTAGCTCTCTATCTGCTGCAATGTCATCAATACTTTCAAATTCAGGGCAATAATAAAGTATCAATCGTCTTATTTCGCTAACCAAATCCTGTTGGCTTCGGTTATCAATTTTCGGTATCATATCTGTCATTATCTTCCCACGCTTTCAAGATAGAATGGATAAACAAGATTTGCTTTGCTATTACTGGACTTTATTATGTATTCAATATTTATTTCTATAACCGGCTCAATCTGATTCATAGTAGCCGATACATTCTGTACTTCTATTCTCGGTTCCCAGTTAAGTAAAGCCTCTTCAACATATGTCTGGATTAATGTAGCAGTTCCAAGTTCATTGGATGAAAACAACATGTCATTCAATCTGCATCCAAAATCCGGCCTCATTACCCTCTCTCCTCTGGAAGTTCCCAGGATGAGCATTATTGACTCTTTTATAGATTCTTCTCCGACAGAAGTACGCAGCTTTGATTTTTTTGTTGAAATAGGATATTTTAATCCTTTTCCTAAAAAATCTATTACTTCCATATACCCTCCTTTTCCCCACTGTGCCCGGCTATGCGATACACTAGGCTTAAAAAGTTTTTTTAATTCAGCCTCCGATTATTACAGTACCTGTAGCCACTACCTTTCCCACCGGAAGGTCCGCAGGATCATTGCAGGTAATAGCCGTATCTCCGTTTCTGGCTGCTAATTTCCCATTTATTTTAACAGTGGCACTACCCACTGAGATTTTGCCCTTATTTTTCGGTGCTTTCTGGAAAGGCCCCGATTTCGGGGAATGAGATGGTTTATTTGTAGCTGTTGAATCTACTGTTGCAGCCGGCTTACCCATAATGTTCACATTGCTGCTAAGACTCCCGTCTATAATGCCTGTAAATGGATTTGGTATAGGTGTAGGTACTGTGCTTGATCCTACCGGAACCAATTCTATATGCGTATCAGTTGCTATTATACGGTCACCTTGCTTTGCCGCTGGTTGTCCCATACTCCTTCTCTCCTTTTGTATAATAAATAAAAGATGAAAATTTTGATTAGTTTATGTTAACAGTGGCTCCTTTAATTGTCATATTAGAGGATGCTTTTATGTCCATTGCGGCTGACGCTTCAATTTTCGTGGCGGCCGAAGATTTTATTTCTACATCTTTGGCATTTATTGAGAGTTTTCCGTTAGGTGCCGATAATTCAATATCTTTACCTGAATTTACTGTTATTTTATTGTCTTTTGTACTGATAATGACTTTATTACTACCTGATTTATCTACAATTTGTATACTCTCAGCTCCACTTTTATCATCAATTTGAACAGTATGTCCTTTTGATGATTTCAAAACTATTTTTTCTTCGCCGCTTTTATCAGAAAATTGAAAAATATGTCCGCTTCGCGACTTTATAACTCTTGTGTTATTTTTGCCATCACTGTTTTTTTCAGGAGGAATATCTTTTCCATTCCATAAAGACCCTATAATAAAGGGCTTGTTGACATCTCCGTTCTCAAATGCAACAAGAACTTCGTCACCTACTTCAGGAAGGAAAAAAGCGCCCCTTTCTTTTCCGGCCATAAAGGATGCAATTCTGGCCCAATTTGACTCTTTCATTCCAAGTAATGGAATCTTTACCTTTACAAGTCCCGGCCCCGGTTTTTCCGAATCATTTGCAGAGTCATTCTTTATGACGACTCCAATCATCACACCTAAAACCTTTTCATCTTTTTGGATATATTCAGTAAAATTAGAAATGCTGATTCCTTCACTCATATTCCGGTCCTCTTTACCTTAAATTTAGTCATATAGCCCTGTTTATCTATGTTGTGGATAGTTGAAATAATATAGTAGACTCCTGTGAAGCGTTCATCTACCCCCAAAAGTTTCACGGATTTCCCTGCCCTGACCTGAGGATTACCATAGCATCTTCCCTCGCCGGTTATAAATTCTCTAAGCAGGCTGTTATAGGCTGCTGTCGCTGCTGCTTTACCCTCACTGACATCAATGAGATTTTCAACCCAGAAGGATACCGGTGCTTTTTCAATACTTTTAACAGTAATATCGTAGCCCGATTCTTTTCCTCCCATTTTCGTGGTTTCGTCTCCCTTTTTAGCTAAGGTCTCTATTTCTTTTTTTTCCTTAACATTCCATCCCCTTACGGTTACTTCGCTGCCTTTTGTCAAGGCTCTTAGTTCAAGATTCAGTTCCTCATAATCCCTTTTATAATTAAAATCAGGAAGTTCAGGAGCTTTGGGAGCCCTAGATTTTACAAAGTACAATTTCTTATCCTGGGCATAAAGCTCATAATCCAAATAAGCAGCTCTTTTCATTAAGAAATCATAATTGCTGATATTATTCTGAAAAACGTACGGATAAATGGTTTTTGTGTCATCTACCTGAGGAGTAAGCCCATGTTCACGGGCAATTTCACTGGCTATATCACTATCCTTTTTCTTGGTAAACACCTTGTTTCTGGTTCCCATGCGAAGCCTGTGCAACAAGTCGTAACCTCTTATTTCAACTAAGCTGTGATCAGCTACTAATAGTTCTAAAGATGTTATCTCTCCGCTAATCATATCTTCGGGTTTATCTAGTCCTAAAGAAACAGATATCTTGTCTCCGGGTTTGAAGGTTTTCAAATCAATGCCACGCCATTTACCGTTACCACTGTCCACCATATTCATTTGTATTCTAAACATAGAAGGTAGGTTTATTTCGTCCTCAATTGTTACGGTTTCAATTGCATTGAATAAATCTGTTGGTAAATCAGAACCATTTAGCTTGATTTTATAATTTGCAACTTTTGATGTACCCATAGTTTCACCTCTTAATCCGGTATAACCAGAGTCCTTCCGAAATCATTTTTGCTAGGGAAACCTATTGGATTGACTATTCCATTTGCAGCAGCAATTGTGCGCCACTTTAAAGGGTCTTTGAGTGCCTCATTTGCAATTATATCCAGTCTGTCTCCGCTTTTGACTATCCACAGCTTTCTGCAGGCCTCCTTGCCCTGAGCAAGTTCAACCTTCTTCTGAGGTTCGTCTGATATGAGTGTTATATCCAGCAGTGACCTTACAGGAGTTCCGTTTTCAAGAAACATTGTATATTTTTGTTCTATCTTGCTAATAACCCCTCGATATGAGTAACCGCCCCAAACAAATAAACATGTTGGTGGCTTTTTTGTACTTTTTCCGGCTACTTTTGGGTCAAGCAGGTCTGTTATTTTCATTGTTTCACGCCTTACGTCTCTTCGCTTTTCATATGTGTCATAAAACAATGAGATTTTAAACTCCGGTGTCTCTGCTATCTGAAACTGCTTTTTGTCGTTTTCTCCGGTGTATTTTCCTTCAAAGGATACGGTATATTCGTTTGGGTTAAACATTACTGATATGGGTTCGGCACCGGGTAAATCCAGCGGGATTATTTGTGCTTTTTCTGCCATTACCTAAGACCCCTCCTATCTTTTTGTATTGTCAATCTCTTCTCAAGTATTTGAAATACTTTGTCTGCCAGTACTTTTACTTCCTCGCTTCCAATGTTTTGAAGCTTTTTATCCGGTTTTGACGTAGAGGTTGCTTTTGCGTAAACATTTTTTTCAGCCTGCATAACATCTATTGGAAAAATGTCTTTTTTTCCATGCTCGTTTTGTTCTTTTTCCTTTAATTGAGGCTTGTAAAAGACCAAGTTGTCAGTTCTATGATTCATTTGCGGTAAATAATGAACATTTTTTTCATATTCATCTAAATTTGTTTCTTGTATTTCATGCTCACGAAGGATATTACGATTGATTTGTTGTTTTGGTGTACTGTGAATTATATTGTGTGTAGGAAAACCATTCTTTAGGTTAAACCACTCTGAATTTAATTCCCTTGATTCAGGGTGTTGGTAATTTCCTTTTGTGATAAGCCTATTTATTATAGCGGTTTGGCTAATAGTGCTACCTTCAATGGTTTCAGAGAACCTGTCTGTCAAAGATTTTGTTGTCGGAAGCATATTGTAAACCAAAGTATTAAGTTTATTCTTACCGACATGTTTATTGCCGGATACTATTGGCTTTTGAGCCACTTCCCGTAGTACTTCTCGTTTCTCGTAATCCTTCTTGTATGTTATTTCTTTCTCAAGAATATTTTGATATGTTGTATTCTCACGTGCTTCTTGTATTATCCGTTCAGTTTCATGTAGCTTTGTATCGGTTTTATTATGGATAACGTTTTCTTTGTTTTGGATGTCTGTGATATGGTAAATATGTTGATTATTATTTGTTTTGCTGTTAGTTGTTTTACTATTAGTTGCTCTGATAATAGTTTCTTTGCTATTAGTTGCTGTGCTATTAGTTGTTTTACTGTTAGTTGCTATCTTAATAGTTTCTTTGATAATAGTTTCTTTGATAATAGTTTCTTTGCTATTAGTTGTTTTGTTTATTATATTAGTATTGACATTATCTGTTTTGTTTGTAAAACCGTCTGATACTAACCCTGTTTTTCCCTTAAGGCTCTGTATAGAGTACTTTTTTTCCTGATTAATGTTATTCAATGTAACTTTCTGAATAAGTTTTTCCGTTTGGGTTTTAGAATATGGCTTAATTTCCGTTGGTGTTGTAATATTTATGATGTTGCAGTGTTTATCATATGATGGTCTTAAACTGACTGTCTGTGTTATGCAAGGCAGTATTATTTTTGATGAGCTATTGTTTATAGATTTATAAACTTTTAGTAAAGTGTTGTACCTTTTTATTTCAGTATAATTAAGGGCTTTTCCTTCCCCGGATTCCCAAACCATATCGGAGCTGTTTCTGTAAATCAGTCTGGTAAATTGACCTTTCCACCTTCCGATACCGTACTTGCTCAGTATATTTTGTGCAAAGGACGTATTAAATTTGTTTAACTTATTTGTTTTAATCATATGCTTACGTCCCAATCCTGTAATCTCTATTTATGCATATTTATACCATTATGAGTCAATACCAGCGTTTCTGCGGCTATAGTACTGCTTGTGGCACTAAATGCCGGGCCCTCCCATTTAATAGGGCACGCCTCCAGGAAATCCCACCATAATTTCGGATTACCTGAGTGATCCAAAAGGCATATTGAACCGTTTTTTCTGGTTATCCTGCCATTAATCACTCTCCGATACCAGTTCCATAAATAGTCGTCATTTGTAATTCCGTGTTTCAAAGTAATGTCGCTGTATTTGGTCTGAGTTAGGAATGTGTACTCTTTGTAGTTTTCTCCTCCGAAGGTTTTACGCTCCACCTGAGTTTCAATGCTCAGCCCTGAAACATCAGTAAATCCTGCAACTGCAATACCATCGATTTCTACCACAAAGTTAAATGTAAGGTATGGATCTTTTCTGTATCCTGGAACCCAGTTTCTTCTTCCCACCAAATTTAGTATATTTGCCATGGTATCCTCCTAAACCTCAAAGAAATCTTTCTTGCCCTCATCTCCGTTGAGCTTCTTGTTTATTTCACTTACTTCACCGCACCAGCGTTCTCTCTCAAAATGCTCCAAGCCCAGCACTGTTTTGTAATCCCAGTGCAGGTAGTAGGACAAAAAGGCTACCTCCTCGTAGAGGCGGTCGAGAGGGTAGCCGGTTATTCCCCCAGAATCTCAGCCTCAACCTCAAAAGCATGATCACATTTGGGACATTTGGTTTTTATAGTATTGGAGCCATTCTGGTTGATTCTGTTGTATAATTCCTGCAAATAGGAAAAGTCAGACGTATACAACTCCTCTATAACCCTGGGGGTTATCATTTTAAGCGTACCTAGATTTGTTACTACACGTGAAAGCAGGATTACGGATAAATAAGCCGGATTTTGCTGTACGCGTGCGTCACGAAGGGGCATTATTTCATCTGCAGCAGTAGCCAGCCGCATTGTTCCTTGCTTATGTATCGTTCCTGTTTCGTCAACGTAACCCTTCGGCAGTGTAAAGTTAAATTCTGTTTGTAAAATATCCATTCTACATTCCTCTCTTTTGATTAATTACATTTGCCTTGATGTAAAGGTCCGGCTTCAACCCTGTTTAACAGGGTTGAAGCGACCTTCACCCTCATTTTGTTCCTCAAAATACACAATAAAGGGATAGTTATTGAAATTTGACCGTTTATACTAATATTAATTTTTGCAGTATGTTATCAATTCAATAATAATCCGACTAATGATTAAGATTACTTAACTCTTGATACACCTTCATGTGCAAGTTCAATGTTTTCAATACTTACTTCATTTCCCTTTGCACTTAATGCACTTACATCATATTTAATAGGCCATGCCTCAATGATATCCCACTGAGCTTTGTCATTGCCTTCTTCATCTACCAATATTATTGATAAACTTCTTCTGTTGTTAAGTGCACCCTTTTGTACAACTGCTTTACGCCAGTTGTACAGGTCCATTGTATCGGTAAGACCTCTCTTTAAGGTTACATTACCAAACTTTGTAAGACCTGAGAGTTTTCTTGAATGAGGTGCATCTGTTCCCTCTCTGTATTCTACTGCTTCTGTTGATATATCAGGAATTGTTGCATCAGAAAATGCTGCTATCTGAATGCCGTCAATTACTACTCTGAATCTAAAATTTCTGTATGGATCATTTCTCTTTCCTGTTGCCATTGGTTAATCTCCTCTCTGGATGTTATTTGGACAGCGTCTTTTGGCTGACTTTAATTACTACAAATTCCGCCGGTTTAACAGGAGCTACACCGACTTCTATTATCAATTGACCTGCATCTCTTGATGCCGGAGGGTTGTTTTCCTCGTCTACTTTAACAAAGAAGGCTTCTTCCTGGGTGGAACCATAGAGTGCTCCGTCTCTCCACACTCTTGTCAGGAAAGCTGATATGTTCCTCTTTACCTTACCCCAGAGAGTTGGCTCATTTGGTTCGAACACTACCCATTGGCTTGCCTTGTCAACGGATTCTTCGATATACATCATGAGACGTCTTATATTTATATAACGCCATTCTGAATCAGATGAGAGAGTTCTGGCACCCCAGATACAAATTCCCTCAGGTAAAGAGCGGATTACGTTTATGCCAATAGGATTAAGAAGTTCCTGTTCACCCTTAGTTACTATCTTTTCAACACCTACAACTGTGTCAAGATATCCGTCGGTGGTTCCCGCAGGAGCTTTGTGTACTCCTCTTGCTGAATCAACATATGCATATGTACCTACAACTGAACCTGAAGGTGGGATAAGTTTTTTCTTTCCTGTAAGCGGGTCATTGATAAATACCCATGGATAATACAATGCGCCGTAGGATGAGTTAAATGAGTTACCTGCATACTCTCCCGCACCCTCTTTGAAGTCCTTTACTTCCTGAGGTGTCAAGCCGTGTGGAGGGTCAATAACATAGAAGCAGTCTTTTCTGGATTTGCAGTAATTCAGTATTGCAAGAATAATGCTTCTGTTAGACTCCATATTTGCAACGTCAGGAGCTGCAAGTATATTTATTTCGTCTACAGGTGTAAATGCATTTATTCCCAACTTTTGGTTTTGACTGTCAATGTACTCTACGTATGATATTCCATCAACGCCATTTGCCAATTCAATAAATTCATCCTCTTCTGTAAAGACAGGAACTTTGTCCATGTTATCGACTTTTTTAAGATCAACCAATGGTGTCACGCTGATAAATGATGATACCTCATTGATTTTCTCTTCAAAGTTGGTTATAAGTAAATTGTCAAATGTTTCAACAAGTTCCCCGTCAACCTCTTCTCCAACATATTCATCATTGAATGAACTCTTCTCTGTGTATTTGATATTGAGTTTAAAGCCGTTCATCTGTCCATTTGTTGAACTGCTTATTTGAAAAGAAATTCTATTACCCCAGTTTCCTTCTGAACGGGCACTGATTTCAAATAAATCTGCTCCCTGTTCATCCTTTACAATGTAAAAAGACTTCATTGCATCTTCTGATGCGGCTCTTACAACATAGCAGGATGTCCCTCCTTCCGCAAAGAAATTGTACACCGCATAAGCAAGGTATGCATTGGGGATGAATCCTCCAAACTCACTAACATACTGGCTCCAATTAGTAACCAGAATAGCTTTACCAATGACACCTTTCTCAGCAATCCCGATAAAAGCACCCACCGCTGTACCAACGCCTTCTATCGGCTTCACTCCGCTGGAAACTTCTTCTACATAAACTCCTGGTGATAAATAATTTGGCATTTCAAGTCCTCCTTGTTATAACTGTTTTTATGGTCCTTCTATTGAAGTACCTATATGCCTCGCTATATTTTTCAATACGCGAAAATCATATTCGTTAAATTTTGCATAATTTCTGGTTGAATCATCATGTATTCTTTTTAGATAATTCGGTATGGGTTTTTAAATTGTAATATTTTGGTACTGGTTCCTCTGTAATTAATGGGAATGTGATTATCTTTTCAGCCGGCATCCTTACTGCAGATACCAGATAAGACAGGCTTAGCTTTGCCGGTTTTCCAGGAAATACTTCCCATAACTGTTTAATATCCTGCAGTGATAAATTGTTGTAGGATATCCTTATTTGTTCGTTGCCGCAAGCGGCCAGGTTTCCTTTCAGGTCATCTCCACTGAGCACAGCATGCTCATGAAACAGTTGAAACAGTTTTCCCAAAATCAAAAGTTCAGTATCCCTGTCCTTTGCATATGGAGTCATCAAATAATACAGGTCAAGATAGGACGGAGGGTCAAATAACTGGTTTGTCCCAGGTATTCGCTCTCTCTCACTGTTCCTCATGCTATGGCTTTCGGTAAGGTAATACAAGCATAATGAAAGAGTCATGTTTGCTGAATCTACATCGCTTGGGGAACCGAATGTTATGTAACTATCATCATTTAATTCTGGAACATTTGCTTTAATCAAAGCCTTTAGACTTGCACTGACATCTCTGATTACTGTGCGGGTTTCCGCAGCCATTTACTTCACCACCTCAATCAGTTGATAATATGGGTCAAAATCTGATTTTAAAAAGGGTTTACCCATTTTTTTGTATTCTCTTTTTGCTGCTAGCATTATTTGCTTTATTCCAATTGGACATTCTTCGTGGGCAGCATAGAAAGCTGCATTTAGTGCTATATTTTTTATATTTCCACCTGCCATAACAAATTTCTCTGCCAGAAAATCGTAATCCAGATCGTTGTCTATCGGAGCACCGGAAGGAAATATACTCAACCAGATAAGCTTGCGTTGCTCCTTATCAGGAAACGGGAAGGATATATTGAAATGTAATCTTCGCAAGAAAGCTTCATCAATGTTCTGATTCAGGTTTGTTGCCAGAATAACTATTCCTTTGTATTCTTCCATTCTTTGAAGCAGATAGCCTATTTCAACATTTGCATATCGGTCATGTGAATCTTTGACTTCGGAACGTTTCCCAAACAGAGCATCAGCTTCATCGAAGAAGAGTATGACATTTGAGGTCTCGGCTTCGTGGAATATTTCTCCAAGATTTTTTTCCGTTTCTCCGATATATTTGCTTACAACTCTTGAGACGTCAATCTTGTATATTTCAAGACCTATTTCATTTGCAATTACCTCTGCAGCCATTGTTTTGCCACTGCCCGGGGGACCTGAAAACATAATATTCAATCCTTTTCCCAGTGCCAGGCGCTTTTCAAATCCCCATTTTTCATAAACAGTTGAACGATATTTTACCTGTCTGCATATTTCTTTCATTTGCAACATTTGATCATCTGGCAAAACAAGCATATCCATTGTATAAAGTGCATCTATCTTTTTTGCCAGCTCGCCAAGCTTCCTGTTTGATTGGGTATAACAAGCATTGGTAAGATCAAGTGTTGCAATTCTTCCATCCTCGGCCCCATTCCATACCGAATAGTTTTCACCCAATCTAAGAACATTTTCAACCTGACCCGGTGTAAAGCGGAAAACTTCTGAAAAGTTATTCAGATTCACCTCTTGGTCCAACTGATATTTTGTACTAAGCTCTTTCCAGTATTTCTTTCTTTCTGTTGCGGAAGGATAAGGATATTCCACTGCAACATAGGCAAACCTGCTGTCGGTATTTGTTAAATACCACTGTGTTCTCCCGAGAATAAATGTTGTTTCAGAAAACTCATGGAGCATTTGCAGGATTCTGTTGATTCTTATCTGCTGGCTTCTTTCTTCTGAAACCAATAGTTGAAAGTTTTCAAGGCAGAGAATACTATTGCTTATTCTAAGCTGCCTGCCTATTAACCTTAAAATTTCATCGAATGGTAAATCAGAGCTTAATATCTTTTCCATATTTGCCATGATAAGGGGTAAGCCCAGATTCTCACATGCTGAAAGTACATACTCTTTTTTACCGGCTCCGTCAGGGCCATAGAAGTAAAGTATTTGATTTCTTTTTGTCCTTCCATTCCTGTAATAGTCAATAAAACGCAGTATTCTGACATTTTCAGTATTAGTTCTGATGTTGTCTCTTTTCCCTGTCTGAATCAGTTCAGCAACATGTATCAGCCGTGAATCAAGTATATTGATATCCAATAAATAGTTGACTATCCAATCATCTAGCTTTAGGTGACGTGATATCAGCGGGATACAATTATCTGACAGATCATTCCCACTTTCCAGCAAAAGCCTGACCAAAGGTGCTTGCAGACTGAAGAATTTTCTTGCTTCAATTCTTTCATCCTCTGTAGATAAAAATATTTTCATCAATAGGTTAATGCTTGGATTTTTTATTGAGGTATCATTTTCAAAATATCCGTATACCTTTTCATATTTTGGATCTATCTCAGGGGCTATGCAGGCTATAAGGCATCTTTCTTCAAACAGGCTCAAATTGAGCAATTTTGAGATATAGGGTATTGAAATGTGCCTTCCACAGGTTGTACTTGCTTCAAGCCTTTTGGCAATTTGATCTTCTAGTTCGCTTATCTGATCATCTATCAAGTTTTCCTGACCATAAGTGTTTTCTTCCTCCAGAAGGTCACATATTTCCTCTTTTGACAGAACCACACCTGCATATGATGTTGTACTACCCTCTTCTTTATCATCCCGGATATAACGTCTGAATTTTAAATCCAGAAGCCTTAATTCATCTGATAGATATTCCCGGCTTGAAACATATGCATTTGATTCCTGTGTACTTTCCATATCGCCCTGGTTTTCAGGGATGCCTATTGTATTGTTTTCTGAACTTATCATTGTTTGGCCTTTCATCAAAGAATATGTTTTGCTTTTTTAAGATTCATCCATTCACTATATATGGAAATTTTGATTCGTCTTTTACAACTGTTATTTAAAATTATTTTTTGTCTGCCCGCTTATAACTGAATAATTCCTTCTCTACTGCTTCAAGAAGCCCAATTACATTTTTGAGTCTGAAGTCAGCTGTCCAGTATTCCTGGTATAAATTTCCGTATTCGATATCCTGCATTAATTTTTCATCCTGACAGGAATTGAAAACTACATTGTTTTTCGCCCTAATCTTTTTCAAGAGTTCTATTATCGTCTTGAGTTCTTCCATAAGGGAGTTCTCCTTCTTGTTTTTTGTTTTTATAACTTCTCACTTTATAAGTAAATTAATATTTTAGTTTAACAACTAAAATATGACGTAAAAAAAAAGACCTTAAAAGAATTTGGCCAGTCCCTTTTCTGCACGTCCTGACGAAGGCCTGTTGATTCTGCTTTATGGTTTTATATCTGTACATCCGAATTTGCTTTTGCATTGGAAACTCCTCAGTCAAACTGTGTCTTGCCCTTTTGAAATTTATTTCCTTACTTTTTGGCAGGTATTCTTGTCAGAGTTGGTATTACTGGAATTTTTGTGTCTGGGTTTTTTGTTTTTTGTTTTTCAAAAGCAGTCTCAGAAACTGATGACGCCCGTGTGAAAGTATTTACTATTTCGGTTGAAGGAACGCTTCCAAGTGAAATTAATATTTTACCCGAAAATAAGAAAGGCAGCTACCTCTATTGAGATAACCGCCCTTGCGTGTGAATGTTATGAGGGTAGGCTACTACACCTACCCTATATCTTAAGCGTTTTGCTTTTTATGAGGCTTTACTTATCAGTTTAAAATAGTCAGTCGTTAAACAAATCATCATCTAACCATACTTCAATCTTGTCGAGTTTATCTTCTGGAGTTGTAACGCTTATTACTTCGAAACTCTTAATAAATTCTATAAAGTTGTCAGCTATAATAGAAATATTCTCCCAAAGCTATCAACTAAAGGAAAATCCTTATCTGGAAAAAGCATTTGCAAAGCCCCTAATTCTTTTTCATGGTTCTACCATATATACTTTACCAAAGCTTTTATCTTTAACACCTATACAAATTTTATTTCCACCTGAACAATCTATTATAGGTATAATGCTTGATTGAATACACCCACTAAAGTTTTCAACTTCACTTACTCCCGCAACTGCTTTGCCATTCCTTTATTCAGGAACAATCCTTTCAGTTATTTTACTGACCATTTCAGCAGAAATGTCTATTCCATAAAGGTTTTTAACCTGATCGTGAATATCTCTGGCAGACATGCCTCTGGCATAAAGAGAAATCACCTTATCCTCAATTCCTTATACATCACTTTTGTACTTGGGAACTATTTTGGCTCAAATTCACCTTTTCTGTCCCTTGGAATATCAATCTGCACAGGACCGAATTCACTCCTTAGTTTTTTAGTTGAGTAGCCGTTTCTGCTATTATCTGCGATTTTCTGTCTCGAATCATTCCGTGAATACCCAAGAGAAACATCCATTTCGGCTTCGAGCATCTCCTGAAGAACATCTTTAAACGCCTCCTTCAAGAAGGATATTATTACTCCGGGATTTTTAAAATCGTTCTCCTCAATTATTTCCTGAACTAGCTCTTTTGATAAAACGCTCATAAAAAAATACTCCTCTCTGGTTAATACTTAGATTCTTAACCATAAAAGAGTATTTCCTATGTTTCATACACAAAATTATTTACAGCGTCTTTAAATTTTTGTTCTTTGCCGTAATAGCGCCAACTTTATAACTTAGCCTTAATTAATTCAGCAATATCTGTTTGTCCTCTTTCAATTGCAAATGCATAGGCATCCATATTAGTCATATTATCGCCAGTGTATTTTATCTTTGTGTCAATTCCATTATCAATTAATACCTTTACAATATTTATATTACCACTCATAATCGCACCAAATAGAGGATTTCTTGTTGGCTCACTAACATCAAGTTCAGCACCATTGGATAATAAATATTTAACAATTTCTATATATCCCTCTGAAGCCGCACTATTTATTGCTCCGCCGTCATACGTGCCACCTCGCTTATTTATATCCACACCTAAATCTATAAGTTTTTTAACAATATCTAGTTGTCCCTCTGATGCAGCAATATGTAACCAAGTACCAAATGGAGTTATCAAATTTAATTTGTCAGCAGAGTTTAATAAAACCATTACCTTCTCTACATCACCATCCTCAATTGCATCAAGCATATCATTTACCAGTTGTTTGTTTTCCATTGTTACTATCTCCTCCTTGCAGCTAAGTCACCTAATTCCTTAAGTTTTTTAACAAGATTTTTTCTGATACGTTCAGAAGAACCTCCCATATCTTCAATAGATTTAAGATTTTCAACAACATTTTTTAGTGCCTCAAATCCATGTTGATCCTTAACTCTATTTGGTGCCCAAATAAGATTCTCTTTCCCCATTATTGGGTCTATATTATACCGTCTTAATAATTTTTGGCCTTCTTTTACGAGAGCTTTCTGAGCACTTCCATGGCCTTCCTTGAACAAGATATGATGAGCATGCGGGTCTACCATGTCTTTAGGAGAGTCTCCAATTAAATCTTTCAAATATTTTCCAAAATCAACCTTTCTTACACCCTTAGCTTTCTGAACAGCTTCACCTAAAGCTTCTGCGTTTTTCTCTGTTGGATTTTTATTAACTGTCGTTTCTTTTTCTCTTATTTCTCCATTATCTGGTACTTCTCCTTCTTTTATTTTATTTTCCAATAAATCAG
>JAEZUC010000066.1 GCA_023443515.1 Bacillota bacterium | reverse complement strand
TTATTTGGGAGATAATACTAATAAATTTACGTACCTACAAAAGAAACAAAATAAAGTACAAAAGAGTTTTAAAGTACAAATGACTGTCTTTTAATTATCATTTTTTGATAGGAGGATTTGTCATGAATTATTTAATTGTAGGTATATTTCTGTTACTTGTAAGTGCTTTGGCATTGCATAATGGAGTAATACGGATTAATTCCTATAGGCTGCATAAATGTAAATGGCAAATTGTAAAATGGGTAGCAGGCATCTTAGGAGCATTGATTATAAATTCACTTCTAAGATAATTTATAAAAAAGCTTCTTGTTATATACAAGAAGCTTTTTTATGCTGGTGCGCCCATCAGGGGCAAACTCTATCTAAAACGTCTGACGGATAGAAATTACAGCTGGGTTTCAGTAACCTGCTATCAAAAATTATATTCTTACAAAACATAATAATACTGGAAAATAAGTATATATTTACATGGGCAGTATGGTATAATTAACAGATAATTATACGATTCCAGTAGAAGATTTGAGGACTAGGGGGCGGATTATGTTTTATAGCGACCGTGAAAAAGCTGTAAGTAAAGCTATAATTGTAATAGGTTCAATCTATATAGTATTTTTGACTCTCTTGCAAAGGATTATTCAATGTTATTTACCCGAGCTTCCGATTGGAATTCAAACTTTACTGATATTAGCACTTTTCATTACGACTATCGTTATATTATTTTTGGGGAAAGAAAAGATTTTCGGCTTTCTTTTCAAATCCTCAATGGTACTGGATGCTAGAAGAAGAGATATGCTTGGAGCTTGGAAAATATCAATTGAATATGAAGATCAAGATAAAAATTTAAAAAACCGCCTTGGTTTTTTTAACCTGAAAAGTACGTCGGGTGGAAGTTATGTTTTTGAGGGTGGCAAGCTTATAGATATAAAGGATAATAAAGTCGTAGCTAATTCATGGTCATCATGCTTTGCCGATATTATAACAAATGATGAAGATAAGGAAATTTTCATATATGTTTATTGTATTAATAGGGACGGACACAAATCTGACGATACCAGTGAGGAATACGATAAACTAGGTATTGGTGTGGCAATGTGCGAAAAAAACAATAAAAAATGCAAGATTTATAAAGGTATTTTTACAGACTTTAAATTGGGTGAAAGAGCCATTAATGAAAGGATAAATTCCGGCACAGTCAGCATTGAGAAATCTCCCAACTAGTATTATAGCAGGTTTATGTGTATTTCATGGAGGTATTTATGAGAAAGATTATAGTCTGCGGAACGATTGCTTATGACAACATTCTGCAATTCCCCGGCTTATTTTCTGAGCAAATTTTAATCGATAAAATTGATCAGCTAAGTGTCAGCTTTGTATCGAATACTATTACAAAATCAAAAGGAGGGACAGCTCCCAATATAGCATATAATTTGAGTCTAATTGGTGAGCATGCGGTTATAATTGGCTCAGCAGGAAGAGATTTTGATGCGTACAGGAAATGGTTGGATGACAACAATATTGACACTAGTAAAATTAACATTAAAAATGATTACTATACGGCACTTTGCTTTGTAGTAACTGATTCTAATAATAATCAAATATCCGGATTTTATCCGGGAGCAATGTCAAAAGATCCGGAAATCAGTCTGAACAATATTGATATGAGGGATGTTCAATTGGTTGTAATATCTCCGTCTGATCCGACGGCAATGGTTAAATGGGCTATTGAATGCCAAAAAATGAATGTGCCCTATCTTTTTGATCCGGGTATGTTAATACCAAGATTTTCAAAAGAGGATTTGATAAAAGGTGTTATGGGAGCTAAAATACTTGTCTCAAATGAGTACGAGCACTCATTGATGCTTGAAAAAACAAATATGACGCGGGAAGATATTTTAAATAATGTAGAATTGATAGTTGAAACTTTAGGAGAAAAGGGCTCAAATCTGATAACCAAGGATGGAAAAGTACATATATCAGCAGCCAGGCCTGTAGAAGTTTTAGATCCGACGGGAGCTGGAGATGCATATAAAGCAGGTCTTATAAAAGGTTACCTGGAGAATTTGTCATTAGAGACTATAGGACGGATGGCGAGTATTTCAGCTGTTTACGCATTGGAACACATAGGTACTACCGAACATAAATACAGTTATCAGGAATACTTAAAAAGATACTGTCAAAATTATGGGGAGATAAACTTTAGTTTTGAATAATGTTTGCGGATTTATTGTCAAGCAGAGTTATAACAATTGTGCAAATAAAAAAATGCCATTATGAAGGATGGCATTTTACGTCTTTCAAAGAAAGAATACTAAATCTGTTTTAAGGCATCTTCTTTTGTATCAACTAAAATCACTTTAGTGTCAAATCCGGGAATATTCTTTGTTAATCTGGCTGCCTGTGATTGTGAAATTGCTGAAGTATTCTTAAGCATAAATCGTTTTTTGAATTTGAAATTATCTGAAGCATATAGAGCCAATACATTTCCAAGTGCTTCTGCCACTTGTGGGGTGGATGGTTTAACACCTTGTGCGTCAACAATCAAAATATAGTCCCCATATTTACTGCATTCCATTGCAGCCTTTGTAAACTCTTCACTAAACTCTATCCCTTGTTCCATTGAAAAAAAACCTTCAGCAAAAACAGTGAATACTTTGTTTACTTTGTCTATATCCATTGAAAAAACTCCTGTACCATTTGTTGCCATGATGAATACCTCCGTATGTATCATAATTTGACAAAATATTATTAATATTTTACATTAAGATCAAAATATACACAACACCTTTACTGTAGATATTATATCCTCAAATTCACCCTGTATCTGGATTTCTTTTATTAAAAAAAAAAAAACACGATACCCGCCTGTCTATTATGCTATGTTGCTAATTTATTACACGAATTATATGTCAGTTTGTATGACATTTGACTAATTGCTATAAAATACAAGTTGTGCAATAATGTAGTTAAACATTAATTTATTACCAATATATAGAGAAAGTAACTATCAGAAGTATTTATCTATAGTTACTATAAAATGTTTTATTTTAACTTTTTTTACCGAAAGGGGATGCTAAATGCAAAACAAAAAAAAATTATGGCTATTAGTAGTAATAGCACTGGTGTTTCAAATTATCGCACCCATAAATATTGTATCGGCGATTACTGATGAAATACCACAAAACCAGATTAATGTTACAAAAGCGAACTTAAAGATTATGGATGGAGATACTGAAATACTACCCACCGGTGGGGTGTATGAAAATGTGCCAACCAGTGCCAAAATTCAAATTGAGTATGCATTTAAACTACTTGACGATGATGGTGGTAGTACTGAATACCATTATCATGCCGGACAAACACATACAATTGCTTTGCCAACAGGAATAGTTTTTAGTGTGCCTTCCGGTGGTATACCGATTAAGGATGCCAGTAACACCGAAATGGGGGTAGTGACATATAGTGGATCTTCTATTGTAGTAACCTTTAACAGTTATGTTGATGATTCATCTAGTAACAGTGATATGGGATGCTCTTTTGCGATAAATGGTTCTTTTGATAGTAACATAACAAATAACCCTTCACCAGCGCCTATAACATTCACTTTTGCAGGTAAAGCCATAACCATTAACTTTCATCAGGAACCTCCACCACCACCAGACCCGGATTTAGTAATTGATACCTACAAGTCAGGTGTTTATGATGCACAAAGCAATATAATAACCTGGACTGTCAAAGTAAAGCCAACAAATGCTACAGGAAAAAATATTTCCGTAGAGGATGTATATAGTAATAATCAGGAATATGTTAGTAACTCATTTACTGTTGATGGTGTACCAACCTCTGCCGATTTAGTTTTTGATACTTCAGCACATAAGCTAACCTATGTATTCCCGGGAGACATAGGCATTGGGGTAGAAAAAGTAATTACATATCAAACAATACCGTTATTAAATGCTTTTTATTCAGAGGACAGTGGACGTGAAAATGTTGACTTTGTTAACACTGCTACAATAAAAACGGGAACAAATGTCAAAGGTACAGTTGCTGCAAAGGTTGCACTAAATTGGATTCAAAAGAGCGGGCAGGTTGATTCAAGTAATTATAAACTGATACATTGGACTATTAATTTTAACAATGATCCTTTATTCGAAGATAGTAAGCATAGTTCAACTACAACCAATCTATCCATAACTAATCCTGTTATTACTGACACTATTCCTACAGGCTTAGATTTAGTTGGAGAAACGGTTAAAATAAATGGTGTTCCTGTTACCACAGATAGCAGTTTAGGATTACCTGATTTATATACATACGTTGCTAATACATTAACTTATAGCCATACCGGCACATTAACAGGGCCACAGGTATTAACTTTTGATACATTAGTATCGGATATTAATGCTGACTTAAACCAGAACGGCGGTAAAGTATATTATAATACTGCAAATATTACATGGGATGAAAATACGTATTATGGAGCCCCGTCTGATGGAATTGGAGTTGGCGTAGGATTAAGTGTAATAGCTAAATCAGCCGGAAACAAAATATCTTTTGAAAAAGATAAAACTGATGTTATTACATGGACTATATATGTCAATCGAAACAAAATTGACATGGTGAATCCTATTGTAACTGATGATTTTCCTTTGGGAGTTGAATATGTAAATAACTCTTTTGACATAAATGATAAAACCGGGGAGAGTTTTAATGGTACACTAACAACCACCGAATCCGGGTTAAGATATGATTTTGGAAGTAGAACCATTAACAGTACATACATAATCACTTTCCGAACCAAAGTAACGGATTATAGTAAATTTTTTAGTAATAGTATATCAGGTGGCGTAATTAATTTTCCAAATACAGCAAAACTCCTTAGCTCCAGCGTTGGAGGTGGAGTTCAGACATCAAGCCCGGCTACTCAAGCTTTTGATAGCGAAATAATAAAAAAGACCGTACAAACGCAATATAACTACATAACACGCAGAGTAAAGTGGAATATAACTGTAAATAAAAACAAAATACCACTTACAAAGGCTGAAATTAATGACGTCGTTCCTGTTGGAATGAAGTTCATAAACGGAAGCTTTGAAGTACGGGATCATAGTGGAAATATTGTAACTACCAGTGCGGGTACTTTGACGTACTTAAATAAAGAAGATTCTGATACTGTTGGCAATGATACTTTTCAATACATATTTAACGGTATATCAGATTGTGAAACATACAATATATCCTATGAAACTGAGATGAAGGAAAGTTATCTAAAAACTAATCAATTTTCATCACAGAATTTTACTAATACCGCCAGTATTAGTAACTATGGTAAGACAGTAAGCTCATCGGCAATACAGGTAATAAGAAACCCAATTGTTAAAAAGACATCACAGTACATAACCGGGGCAGACAGTATTGATTGGGTAGTGCCTATAAATACAGGGATGGTAAGTTGGGCTGGCATAACTTTAACAGATCATTTGCAAAATGAACTGGAATTGGATGTAGATACTGTAAAGTTGTATGAGATGGCACTAAATGCAGACGGAACATTAACAAAGGTTAATCCTCTGTCTCCATTGCCAAATACCGCCTATTCTGTAGCTTACAACAGCAAAATATTCACACTGACATTAAATGGTCCTGTCACAGGGGTTTATCAGCTGGAATTTACTACAGATGTACTTACAGAGAGCGCAACTATAAAAAACAGTATAACCTTCCAAGGTTCAGCATTTAGTGCAGGCAGTACTGCAAATACTGTTATAGTGAATTTGAATGATTCAAGTGCTGTCGGGTACTCTAAGCGCGGGCAAATATCCATCATAAAAGAAGATGCCGATGATAGTTCCAAAAAGCTTAGTGGAGCTGAGTTTTCTTTATATGATATAAACAAACAATTAATAACAACAAAAACTACAAATATAGACGGCAAAGCTGATTTCACTTCACTTAAGTTCAGAACCTTTTATATAGGTGAGACTAAAGCCCCTGATGGGTATTTGTTAAATACCCAATTGCAAAAAGTTAAAATTAATTCGGAGATTCCTTATGTTATAACCTTCAAAAACCAAAAGGCAACCGCAAAGATAGAGTTCCAGAAACAAAGTGCGGGAGGCCAACCACTGGGTGGAGCAGAGTTTACGTTATATAACAAAGGCGATGGGACTGCTATCAAAACTGCTTTAAGTGATAGCTTGGGGAAAGTACTATTCAGTGATATTCCTAAAGGTGAATATTATATAAAAGAGACAAAAGCACCTTCGGGATACTATTCTTCAAGTGATACTATACAAGCAAGTGTAGATACAAATGTAGACAAAACCGGCATGACAGTTACACTTTCTAAAAATGTAATTAAGAATAACCCTATTCCCGGAGTATCTTTTGGAGATTTAGTTCTAACGAAAAAAGATGAAAACGGTAAATTATTACCCGGGGCACAATTTGTACTATTAAACGCAAGCGGAACAATAATTCAGTCAGGAATAACACAGAATGACGGTAAACTTAGGTTCAATAATTTGGTGGCAGGACAATATACAATTCGTGAAACTGCAGCTCCAGAAGGCTATGAACTTAACAAAAATGATTACTCGGTTAATGTAACAACAGGAGATACTAAAGAATTAACTGTTGTAAATAACACAAAGAAGCAATATGGAACAATAGAAGTCCTAAAGAACGATGAAGCCGGAAATCCTTTAGAGGGTGCGGAGTTTACTTTGTTTGATAATGCAGGTAAAGTTGTCGCCAAATCAATAACCGATAAATCCGGTATAACTTTTTTCAGCAATATCCCGGTAGGGAGTTATAAAATTGTTGAAAGTAAAGCTCCCCAAGGGTATGTTGTTTCAACAGTTTCCATTAGCGTAGTCGTTCAAAACAACATTACCAAAAAGGTTACTTTTGTAAATAAAAAGAAAGACGTGGGGTTACCCGGAACTGACATCCCACAAGAAACGGGAACCTCAAAAATAATTATTAATAAAATAAATATTAATAATAAACCGTTATCAGGTGCTGAATTCACTCTGTATGATTCAAAAGGTAATATTGTTTCAAAAGTAGTTTCAGGAGCCGATGGACAGGTGGTATTCTCTGACCTCAAGCCGGGTAGCTATCAAGTACAAGAAACAAAAGCTCCTCAAGGTTATGCTTTGGATACTAAAAAACTTGATATTAAGTTGGATAAAAAGGAAACTTTAAAGCTTGATTTTAGAAACAGGAGAATTGAAGATTTGCAGGACGAGGAGGTACCTTTTGGGTGGGTTGATGATAATAAGACAGATGATAATAATGACAAGTCAAACAATCCCCAAAACGATAAAAAGGGAAAACTTCCACAAGCAGGAGAAATGATGGACACCTATATGATGCTATTGTTAGGAGCGGTACTAGTTATTACAGGTACAACACAGCTCATTATTTCCAGAAAGAGAAAGTTTTCTAAAGAGTAATCTTGGGTATGATTGGAGATAGCAATGTTAAAAAAATTAATACCTTGGATTCTAATAGTACTGGGCTGCTTAATAATTGGATGTGCAATATATTTTAAAGTTGATACTTATTGGCACCAGCATAGACTCATAAATCAGTATGAGAAATATTTTGAAAATGTAAAGAATCAAAAAGGGGAGCCTTCGGATAATATTCCGGAGGTTTCTCCGAATAGTAATAAACCTACCGAAAAAAAGTTACCGGACACTATCATTAATCCTGACCGGGAAAATGAGATAAAAGAGAATGAAAAAAAACTCCCAAAGATTATTGGAATTATGAGTATCCCTAAATTAGATTTAAAAGTAGCTATTGGAGAGGGTTCATCCAATGAGGCAATGAGATACACTGTGGGGCATTTTTCAGAAACAGCTTATCCGGGTGAAAATGGAAATTTTGCAGTAATCGGGCATAGGAGTTATAAATACGGACAGTTCTTTAATAGATTGGATGAGTTGGAAAAAGGAGATTCTATTAGTATTAAGAGAGGTACTAAAACATATGAATACATAGTTACTGAAAAAATGGTAATTAATCCTGAAGATACGTGGGTACTTAAAACTACTGCTCAGGCATCCATAACTTTAATAACCTGTACACCTATTAGAATTGCAACGCATAGACTGGTAGTAAAGGGATTACTTAAGAAAACTTATTAGGTATTTATACCTATTTACTAAATAAACACTATATGTTAAAATTTGACTGTAAAATGATTATGGTGACTTTCCACCGACAAAGGCAAACTAATCGAAAGATTAGGACGCAAAGCTATAGGGTCTTACTCAATTGAGTTGATAGCCAGTTACCGAAAGGGGAGTTTTTTATGTGTAAAAAACTATCTGTAATTTTATCGTTAGTGTTGATTTTGTCAGTATTTTTCCCGGCTACTATTGTTAATGGAGAATCAACAATAATTGATAAAAGCAATCTTCAAAATGGCGTTATTCGTATTAAATATTCACCTGACTCTGGTGCTAAAACAAAGGTTGTAATTACCAAAGAGGATGTCAAATACACATATAATTTAAATAATCATGGTGTTTACCCATTGTCATTAGGTGATGGGGATTATAATGTTACCGTTTGGGAGAACATAGATGGAAACTCTTATCAGTTAGTAGAAGACGATACGGTAACACTTGATTTAAAGGACAATAATAAAGTATTTCTCCAGTCGATTCAATTGATTAATTGGAATAATGGCATGGAGGCGATAAAGAAAGCTGCAAGCTTAACAAAGAACCTTAAAACTGATAATGAAAAAGCAATTGCAATTTATAATTATATAGTTAAAAATTATAAATATGATTATAATAAGATTTCAAAAGTAAGTGCAGATTATATTACGGATATACCTACTGTATATAAAAAATCCAAAGGGATTTGTTGTGATTTCGCAGTCATTTACTCTGCAATGCTAAGAAGTGTGGGTGTTCCGGCGAAACTGGTTACAGGGTACAAATCGGATGTTAAAACTTATCATGCATGGAATCAGGTATACATCAAGGAAACTAACAAGTGGATTACAATAGATACCGCATATGATTCAACAAAGCTTGATAAAAACAAAAAGGTTACAATGATTAAGCGAAATAGTGATTACCAAGTTATAAAAGTATATTAGGACACAAAAAGCGAGTTATCAATAACTCGCTTTTTTTAATTATGAATACCCTCCCCATAAAATACACTTGCAAAAGTACAAATATTTATAGTAGAGTTAATATATAGACTTATTAAGTATTATGTAAATAAAAGGAAGCAAAATCTGCACTAATGGAGGTCTTTTTGTGAAAAAGAACTTATTGGATCTGGATTATATAATAAATGCCGATAACTATAGGAATATTCAGGATTCAATTGCGGATGCAACAGATATGGCTATTATTACGGTGGATTACAAAGGTAAACCAATAACCCATCACAGCAAATGTACAAACATATGTCGGTTTGTACGATCGCATCCTAAACTGTCCCATATATGTGAAAAGTGTGATTCCAGAGGGGGACTGGAGGCGGCGCGTCTTAATCAGCCCTATATATATTTATGTCACATGGGGATAGTTGATTTTGCCATACCTATAGCAGTTGACGGTCAGTACCTTGGTGCTGTTATGGGAGGTCAGGTTCGTGTTGAGGATGCCTCGGAAATGGAATCTCTTGAGAGAATTACCAGTCAGAAAACGGATATTCTTGAATACATTAATAAAAATGAGCTTGAAGATTTGTATAAAAATCTGCCGGTAATGAAGCTTCAAAAGGTACGCGCTAACGCTACCATGATATATAACATCTGTAATTATATAGTAGGAGAGGCATTGCTGAAAATAAACCTTAGCGATGGGGCTATTTCTAAAGAAACAGGTAATAACAACTATCAGTATAAAAAAGCATCCGTAAATCCTGAAAGATTAAATATACGTACAACTGAAAAAAACAAGTGTGATCTAAAAAGTCGCGAAAATATTATTCTTAAACCAGCTCTTGATTATATTGAAAAAAACTACACTCGTAATATTAGCCTGAACAACATGGCCAGCTTGTGCAATATCAGTACAAGTTATTTCAGTAAGCTGTTTAGACGGACAATAGGTGATAATTTCTCGAATTACATTAACAGAACAAGAATAAAAAAAGCCAGAGAACTCCTGGAAACCACTGATATCCCCATAACAAACATAGCATTGGATTTGGGCTTCGAGGACAGCGGGTATTTTATTAAAGTTTTTAAAAAATTTGAGGGAGTTACTCCTTCAAAATTCAGAAATGATATTCTTTTATAAGAAATGCATAAAAAAGCAGTGCTGAATTTTCCTATCATTGCGTAATATTACTATTGATTTTTCCCTAAACTGTGCTTTTATATTCAAGTTATAAAACACTCCTTGATTTATAATAATAAATGTGATTATTAATTAATTTCATTTTATATTAAAATTAAAGGAGTGGTTTATTTTTATGAAAAAAGTAATGATATCACCATCTAAATATATACAGGGTGAGGATGAACTGTATAATTTAGGAAACTACGTTAAGGAATTTTCCAACAGGGCATTACTGGTAGCCTCAAAGGTAGACCAGTCAAGAGTACAGAATTATATAGATAAAGCTTTGGAAACTGACTCTTTTGATATAGTGTATGGGGAGTTTGGGGAAGAGTGTACAAAAAAAGAAATAGCAAGATTGCAAAAACTTGCTGAGGATAAAAATTGTGGGGTATTTATCGGCTTAGGAGGAGGAAAGGCACTAGATACCGCTAAAGCTGCTTCCTTCCTTTCCAAGAAACCAGTAGTAATTGTTCCTACCATTGCATCCACAGATGCTCCAACAAGTAAGCTTGCAATAGTATATAACGAAAAAGGTGAATTTGAAGAATATTTCCACTTACAAAAAAATCCTGATCTGGTTCTTGTTGATACAGGTATAATCTCAAGGGCTCCTGTAAGATTCCTTGTAGCCGGTATGGGCGATGCGCTTTCCACATATTTTGAGGCAAGATCCTGTATAAGATCAGGTGCAAATAACATGCCCGGAGGCAAAAGTACTAAGGCTGCATATGCTTTAGCAACGCTTTGCTTTGAAACACTGATGGAGGAATCACTAAAAGCAAAGGCAGCTTGTGAAATGAAAGTTGTTACACCTGCACTTGAAAATATAGTTGAAGCAAATATACTGCTGAGCGGTTTGGGTTTTGAAAGCAGCGGTCTTGCGGCGGCACATGCAGTTCATAACGGACTCACTGTCCTTGAGGAAACTCACCATTATATGCACGGTGAAAAAGTATCATTTGGAACAGTTGTTCACCTGGTACTGGAGAATGCACCTCAAGACGAAATAGACAATCTTATCGGCTATTGTAAATCTGTAGGTCTTCCAACCTGCCTAAAGGATCTTGGGATTGTTCAGGTAACAGAGGAAAAAATTATGGCTGTAGCAAAAGCTGCTACTGCTGAAGGTGAAACAATACACAACATGCCTTTCCCGGTTACTGCGAAGGACGTATACGCTGCAATAATGACTGCCGACAAGCTCGGTCAATAGAATAGGAGTAATGCATATGAAAAAAATAATCAATAAGGTTGAAGATATTGTAATTGAGATGTGTGAGGGGATTGTAAAAGCACACCCCGAACAGCTTGCCTTCAGCAAAAAATATAAAATTATCAAAAGAAAACAGATAAATAAAGGCAAAGTTACACTTATCAGTGGTGGTGGAAGCGGACATGAGCCTGCTCATGCTGGTTTTGTAGGCAAAGGTATGCTGGATGTAGCAGTTTGCGGAGATGTATTTGCATCACCATCCACTATACAGGTTTACAATGCTATAGTAGAAACACAATCTGATAAGGGTACGCTTCTCATAATCAAGAACTACTCAGGAGATTGCATGAATTTTGACGCGGCGGCTGAGATGGCAGAAGACGATGATATAGTTGTTGAAAAGGTTTATGTAAACGACGATGTTGCCGTCAAGGACAGCTTATACACCGTTGGAAGAAGAGGCGTTGCAGGAACTATTTTTGTTCATAAGCTGGCGGGTGCCGCTGCTGAGCAGGGTATGGAACTCAAGCAGGTTAAGGAAGTAGCACAAAAGGTAATAGATAACGTTCGTTCAATCGGCTTTGCGTTGACTTCATGTACTGTTCCGGCAAAGGGAACACCGACCTTCAGTCTCAATGATGATGAGATAGAATTCGGTGTCGGAATACATGGCGAACCGGGAATTGCCCGTGAAAAGATTGCTACTGCTGAAGAATTGGCAGATAGAATGGTGGATTTGGTAACAAAGGATCTTCCGATAGTTTCCGGGGATGAAGTTGCTCTTTTGGTTAATGGCCTAGGGGGTACGCCATTACAGGAATTATATTTGCTCAACAACTCAGTTGCAAATGCTCTTGAAAATAAAAACATAAAAATATACAAAACCTTTGTGGGTAATTATATGACAGCAATAGATATGGCGGGTGCTTCAATATCCTTGCTTAAACTGGACGATGAGCTTAAGAGTTATCTGGATGCTTCAGCAGATACTCCGGCACTAAAAATCTAAAAACGAGAGGAAGTACAAGAAATGTTGACTACTAAAAAAATAACAGAGCTTGTTATGAATATGGCGGATATTATCATAGCAAACGAGGTTTATTTTTGTGAACTGGATTCTGTTGCAGGTGACGGAGATTTCGGAATGTCAGTTGCAAAAGGGTTCAAGCAGTTGAAACAGGATTGGAATGAAGTTCCACAGGATAATATAGGAGCTTTCCTTAAGGGCTGTGGCATGATAATTACCGAGTACTGCGGTGGAGCGTCAGGGCCAATATGGGGGTCTGCCTTCAGAAGCGCGGCAAAGTATGCAGCTGACAAAACTGAACTTGATCTGCGTGGATTAGCAGAACTTATGCAAAGTGCAGTAGATGGTATTCAAAAGAGAGGCGGAGCAAAGTTGGGAGATAAAACCCTGCTGGATGCATTGATTCCTGCTACAGAATCCTTAAAAGCCAGTGCCGATAAAGGTGATGAAATGCTTTCTGCAATGAAGGTGGCAGCTGAGGCTGCTGTTGCAGGCGGAGAGAAGACAAAAACCATGGTGGCTACAAAAGGCAGAGCCAGCTATGTAGGCGAAAGAAGTGTAAACTATCCGGATGCCGGAGCTGTTGCAATAGGGGTAATTTTTACAGAGTTAACAAAGAACTTAAATCTGTAGTTAAATAGTTTAATTAAAAACAATACAACTCAACTCATAAATATTTAAACCGTATAAAAATCAATGATTTTTATACGGTTTAAATATTTCCTTCAATTAAATCCAATTAATTAAATCCTTTAAAAATATATTGACATATTACACTGAAATGCAATATAATTTATACATAAAGAGACGAAAGATGTCGAAAACTATATGTGTTTTTAAAAATATTTAAAAATTCAATTAAAAAGATTAATCAAATATACAATATTGAAAACTATATTTCAGGAGGGGAATAAGTTATGGATAACCAATTTGAATTCTTTATGCCTACAAAAATATGTTTTGAGGCCGGAATATCTAAAAAAGTGGATAAGTATATCGACGGAAAGAATGTTCTGATTATTTCAGATCCTTTCCTCTATCAGTCCGGTGTTGCAAAACAAATCGGAGAAAGTATGTCAGGTAAGAATGTTGCCTACTTTAGTGATGTGGAACCTAATCCTTCGTGTGAAAGTGTTGATAAGGCAGCAGAAGTTGCAAGAGCTATAAATGCTGATTGCGTTATTGGCTTAGGAGGCGGAAGCGCTCTTGATATTTCAAAAATAGTTTCCTGTCTGGTTACAAATGAGGGCAGCATATATGACTATTACAGCGGTGGCAGCAGAACATTATCAAAGAGACAGGCAACACTGGTATGTATACCGACTACTGCCGGAACAGGCAGTGAGGTAACAAATGTGGGTGTATATACAAATAAAAAGGCTGGCATAAAAATGCCAATGGTAAATAACGAATTCTGGCCTGACTATTCAATAATTGACTGTGAGTTGACATATACCTTGCCGGCTCCTGTTACGGCTTCTACCGGTATGGATGCTTTCTGTCATGCTATTGAAGCATACTGGAACAAGGCATCACAACCTATTTGCGATATGCTCGCAATTGGTGCCATGAAGTTGATACTTGATAATATCAAAATTGCATACAGCGAACCTGCAAATAAGGAAGCAAGAGCCGCAATGATTAAGGCCAGCCTGATTGCCGGAATTGCCTTTAGCCAGACTAGAACAACTGGTATTCACGCACTAAGCTTTCCTTTGACCACCGAATTTGGGGCAAACCATGGAACAGCTTGCTCAATAACACTTCCTGCATTCATAAAAATCAGCGGACAGCAGGCTGAAGCAAAGATGAAGGCATTGACTGATTACCTTGGCTTTGAAAGTCTCGAGAAATTCTCTGAAGCGGTTGAAGAGCTTATGAAAAGTATGAATATGCCTGTACGTTTAAGTCAAATAGGGGTTAAGGAAACTGACCTGCAACATATAACAGAAGTTGG
>JAEZUC010000095.1 GCA_023443515.1 Bacillota bacterium | reverse complement strand
CCGGGAGAATTAAGAGAATATCTCACTAGGAATCTTCCTGAATATATGGTTCCGTCATATTTTGTAAGGCTGGAGAAGATGCCACTTTCCCAAAACGGAAAAGTGGACAGAAAAGCTCTGCCGGAGCTGGAATTGAGTGTAAGAACAGGTACAGAGTATGTGGAGCCTTCTTCTAAGGAAGAGCAAGCAATGGCTAAAGTATGGGAAAAAGCACTAGGGTTAACCAGGGTTGGAATCAACGACGACTTTTTCGAGCTAGGAGGAGATTCTATTAAGGCAATACAGGTGGTTTCACTTTTAGCCGGGGAAGGTTTAAATATAGAGGTTAAAGATATTTTGGTATATCGTACAATATCCAAAATCCTTCTTAATGTGGAACAAAATTCCCAAGTGAATGATTATGAACAGGGGATTATTGATGGAAACTTTGGGTTTACTCCTGTAGTTAAATGGTTTTTTAACAAAAGGTTTAATAACCCCAATTATTTTAATCAATCAATTTTACTAGAACTTAAAAACGACATAGATATTCAAAAACTTGAAATGGCTTTTGTAAAAATAATAGAACATCACGACGGACTGAGAGTAAACTATTCACCAGATATAGATAAACTTTACTTTAATAATCGTGATTTGTACCAAGAATTTAATATCGAAAGCTTTAACATCGCGGGATTGACAATACAAGAGCAGGAAAAGAAATTAGAAGAAATATGTATGTGCCTAAAAGCAGGATTTGACATAGAGGAAGGATTGCTTATAAAAGCTGCTATTATTCATTTCGGGGATAATGACAAGCTGTTTATAACTATTCATCATTTGGCAGTTGACGGGGTATCCTGGAGAATTATTCTGGAAGATTTATTTACGGCATATGAGGCTATGGAAAACGGCAGTCATGTTAGTTTTCCGCAAAAGACAGCGTCCTTAAAAGATTGGTATGAAAAGCTGGTAAGTATTAAAAACAGTGAAAATGTAATGAAAGAGAAAGACTTTTGGAATAGTTATGCTGATTTCAGATTTGAACTTCCTGTGGATACTGAAACCGAAGATTGGAGTACAGCCTCAAGATCATCTGTAAAAGGATATATTAATGAGGAGGAAACCTCAAAACTTTTGACAGATGCGAATAAGACTTACAACACTTCTGCTGAAGACCTTCTTGTAACAGCACTTGCAAAGACAGTAAAAGATTGGGCCGGCTTGTGTGAAATAGTAATCGAGATGGAGAACAACGGACGTAACCTGGAAGGAATAAATGTTGCAAGAACCCTAGGATGGTTTACTGCCATGTATCCTTTGAAAATTTGCATTGATGGTGATGATACGGGAGAGCAAATAAAACAAATAAAAGAAAGCATAAGGGAAGTTCCGCAGAATGGAGTAGGCTACGGGATATTAAAATACTTAACCGAGGCGAACACAAAAATAGATGAGAGAATGACAGAACTTAGATTTAATTATCTGGGACGCTTTGATAAAGAGTCCGATAACCATATGTTTACGTATTCGCATCTGAAAACCGGAAGCGAAACATGCCTGACCAATGCAATGACAGCCAAGCTTGAAATTAACTGTATGGTGGTTAACGGTAGGTTTGAATTTGAAGTGCTCTATAACAATAAGGCATATAAAGAAGAAACCATGTCTGGCTTTAGAGACAGATACATGAGTAATCTAAAAAATATAATAAGCTGCACTGTTGCCAGTGAGGATGTTTATTTTACGCCATCGGATTTTGACACACTTGATATGGAGCAGGAAGAGCTTGATTCACTGTTTGAGTAGTACAGGTGGTTGCAAAATAGATCTGGGGGTATTTACATGAACAATAAAAAGCTTGATAAGAAAAACATTGAAGATATTTTGGCATTAGCTCCAATGCAGGAGGGGATTCTTTTTCATTACCGGAGTAACCCCGATAGTAAGCAATATTTTGAACAACTAAGCTTAAGGCTAAAGGGACTGTTTGATTTGGATATACTTAAAAAGGCTTGGAACTTTGTAGCTGAAAACAACGAAGTTTTAAGAACTTTATTCAGGTGGGATAAACTTGAGAAACCTGTCCAGATTGTTTTAAAAAACTATGAAATCCCGGTAAGATATTTTGATTTTGCTTTGCTAGAAGAGAACAGCAAACTTAAAAAGCTTGAAGAAATAAAATTAAAGGATCGAGAAGAAAGTCTGGATATAAGTGAAGAACCTTTCAGAATAACCTTTTGCAAGCTTGAAAAGGATTGTTTTGAGATGATAATATCCAATCACCATATTCTTTATGACGGTTGGAGCAATGCTATTCTGCTAAAGGAGTTTTTTTACGCCTATCAAGCTATTTTTCAGGGTGAGAATCCAGTGAGGCCTGTCAAAAACAGGTATAGAGAATTTGTTAAGTGGCAGAAAAATCATGAAACAGATTTGCACAAAAAATACTGGACTGAGTATCTGAAAGATTTTGAAAATAAAACACTGCTTCCATGGGATAAAAGAAATCAGGAGAATGCTGACAACGGTGAAGCTTTTACACTGAGCCTTTCTAAGTGCAATTCGGAAGGGATTAAAAACTTTGCCAGAGAACATAAAGTTGCTTTGGCAACAATTCTATATTCAGCATGGGGAATACTGCTTCAGAGATTTAATAATACAGACGATGTTATTTTTGGAACAACTGTATCCGGTAGAACGGCTAAAATCAAAGATATTGAGAACATAGCAGGACTTTTTATAAATACTCCGCCCCTTAGAATTAAATTAAGAGGCGGCGAAAACACACTGGATTTTCTTAATCAAACAGAAAAATCCATACGGGAACGAGGAACCTTTGAAAATATATCACTCTCTAAAATTAAAGAATGGAGTTCATTGAACAGCAGCGATGCACTATTTGATTCAATTATGGTAATTGAAAATTATCCCTTGGATAAACAGCTGGGTAATGAAAATAGCGCTATCAGAATCGAAAATTTTTCAATGTTTGAAATGACAAACTTTGATATAGCGGTTGCAGTTTCTGTATTTGATAATATTGAAATAAAGTTTATCTATAACTCAAATAAGTTCTATTCTAAAACCATCGAACTAATGGGGGAGTATTTTCAAAATATTATTAAAAATATAATTGACAATCCCCGGTGCAAGGTATCAGATATAGAAATTTTAACGGGTGATCAACGTAGCTGGCTACTAAACAGTTATAATGATACAACTACTTTATACCCTCGTGAAAAGACTTTAAGTCAGTTGTTTGAAGAACAGGTAGGCAGAGTGCCTGAAAATACTGCTCTTATATTTGAGGACAGACAGATAACATATAGAGAATTGAATGAAAAAGCAAACAAATTTGCTCATTTTCTAAGGAATAAAGGGGTCAGGGAAGAAAGCATAGTCGGTATACTATTGGAACGTTCTTTTGATATGATAGCAGCCATTTTTGGTGTTTTAAAGGCGGGGGGAGCCTATCTTCCAATAGACCCTGAGTATCCTTGTGAAAGAATTGTGTCAATTATTAATGACTCAGGTACAAAAGTGCTTGTTACTCAAAATGAACTTTATGAAAGAAGTTCTCTTTCAGAATATTTTAAGGACACTTCAATTGAAATATTGCTCATGAACGGAGCAAATATGGAGTTTGAAAATGAGAGTCTGGAGAATCTTGAGTGTATAAATACTTCAGATAATACTGCTTATATTATGTATACTTCAGGCTCCACAGGTCTGCCTAAAGGCACCCTTACCATGCATTACAATATTAGTAGAGTGGTAAAGAATACTAATTATATTGATATTACGGATAAAGATACACTACTGCAGTTGTCAAACTATGCTTTTGACGGCTCTACTTTTGATATTTTCGGAGCATTGCTAAATGGGGCTAAACTGGTTCTGATAAGCAAAAAATTGCTTCTTGATATGGAAGAACTGTCTAATATTATAAGAGAACAGAGTATATCTGTATTTTTTGTGACAACAGCTTTATTTAATACACTGATTGATGTTAACATTGAATGTTTTAAAAATATCAGGAAAGTACTTTTTGGAGGAGAAAGAGTATCTGTACCCCATGTCAGGAAAGCTTTCGGATACATGGGACCGGGCAGGATGATACATGTTTATGG